>JAEKNQ010000038.1 GCA_016464825.1 Candidatus Dormiibacter inghamiae
TCGCTGAACCAAGAGCAGCCGGCCAAAGGGGTGAGCATCGCTCTACGATGTGGCATAGAGAGCCTCCTGCGTGGGTGGGCGTCGACACCTCAACCCCACAGGATGGCTCTCCTCTTGTCAATAACCTATTTGAGCAGTACACCTAGTGTCCCGCGCCAGATATTCGTTGGCATATTGCGGCTCCGGACACCGATGCCGGCGTCATGGGGCCCGGCCCGTTGTCGCACGCCCCCGCTGCGCGGGGCCCCCGGCTGGAAGGTGCGCTCCTCCTAGTTCCACCCATCCTTCGCCTCGGCGACCGGACCGGCGCCCTCCGGGCGCCTGCTCCAATCTACTCAACGAGGTTCTGACGCAGGACCCTAGAGAACTGCCACCGCCGGAGCAACTGCAGTTGCTCGTCTCACGGGCTGGATGCGGGACCCGACCGCGGTGACTGGCTGAGCAACATTGGCTTGAGCGGCTTCTGGTTGAAATCGAAGTCCCTCTGGAGGTCGCCGAGCTGGCTGGCAGTTTCCCTGACGATGGGCCGGGGATCCGCCCGTCCGTCAGTCTTGGGGTCGAGCCGCTGGCCGCCCAGGAAGTCGTCCTCGATGAACTTGGCGTAGGCATCATGGCTCAGGACCTGGTGGTCGATGAAGCCAGGCTTGGCGTAGGGACTGATCACAATGCTGGGTACACGCAGACCGTAGCCGTTCTGGTCGACCTGGGGCGGCGTCACATGGTCGAAGAAACCTCCCCAGTCGTCCCAGGAGAGGAAGACAGCGGTGGAGCTCCAATCCGAGCTCTGCATGATCGAGTTGATCAGTCCCGTCACGTAGGACTGGCCGTCGCTGACCTTCGCCGGACGGTGCTCGCTGGTCTTGCCGTTGGGCACTATCCAGGAGACCGCCGGCAGTCGGCCGTTCTTGGCGTCATCCGCGAAGTGGTTCAGATCCTGGATGTTCTGGGTCTGGCCGTCGTCGCGGACTGTGCTGAACCAGGGAAGGGGATTCCAGATGCCCGGCGTGCCTGCGTTCTGCTTCTTCTGGACGCAGCTGTTCTGGCTGGAGTCCTCACAGTCCGGCTCCGTGCCGTTGGCGACGTAGTACTTCCAGCTGACATTGTTCTTGTGGAGCAGGTAGGTGAGGTCAGTCCAGGCGTAGAGGGGGTTTACCGGGCCGCTCTGCGTCTTGGCCTTGGTGGTCGAGTCTCCTGGGTTGTTGGGGCTCTGGAGAGCGTTGAGGCAGCTCTGGGGATCCCTGGCGTTGGAGCACTTTGCAGCCCACTCGGAGACCAGAAAGAGATGCTCGGGCAGACTCCACGACGCGTTCGGCTCGAACATGTGGTCGTGCAGGGTGTAAGCCTGGGCGTAGGCCCAGTAGTTGGGGATGTCGCGGGCGTCCTTATAGCCCATGACGTCCTCGTGCGCGCCGTTGGTGCAGGCCGGATCGTTAGGATCCTGGCACCCATGTGCCCCCTTCTCCGCTTGCTTCACAAACCCGTCCATCCTGCCGGTGTTGATGTCGGCGGTGGCATCCACCTGTCCGTGAGGGCCGCCGGAGTTTGTGTCGTTGGTGTCGTGGAACGGCTTGATGCAGCTTCCCTTGGCGTCCGGCGCACAGACAGTGAACTGCCCGTTCTGGCGGGGTAGGCCGTCCACTCCGGGATACATTCCGAAGTACTCGTCGAAGGAGCGGTTTTCCTGCATGACGACGACAATGTGCTGAATCTTGTGGATGCCGCTGGGTGTCGCCGGCGCCGCCTGCTGCTGCGAGCAGGCCGCCAGGAAGACCGCACTGAGGGCGAGGAGCGGAAGGACGCGTCGTTGGCACATGATCAGCAGACTGAGCTACGTCTGCCAGGAAGGGATACGCGTGAGGTAAAACCTTGGTAAGATGCCCGGCGGCCGGAAAGCAGCCCCGGAAAGCCGACTGGTTTCACGGCTCACGTCTTCAGGCAGGCATTTACCTCGGGCGGTCCGGCGACTTGGCCGGTCGGAGCTCGCGGTAGGTCCGGGCCAAGTCAGCACAGTTCTCGAAGTTCTCGCAGAACTTCGGGTTGCTCGAACTCTCGCGCACGCCTTGAATGGTGGCCTTCAGCTGTTCCCAGTAGAGATCTATCGCGAAGGCGTCGAAGAGCAGATCCTCCGAAATCAAGCGGTGGACCGCCAGGGTGGAGACCTCCTCGAAGAGATGGGCTAGCGGCACCAGGTCCCCGGGGAGGGGTTCATCGGTGAGCAGGCGGCCGAAGGAGCCTGCCATCGGCGGCTCGTGGACGATTCGCATAATGCCCAGGAAGGCCGGCAGGTCCGCCTGGCTGGCGGTGCCGAACTCAGGCTCGCGCCGGGCAGGTCGGCTGGGATCGAAGTACTTGGGGCCTGGCAACTTAGTGTCCTGAACCGCTCCAAGAGCTCAGGTAGGTAACCGCAGGGATTCCGATTGGGAACTGGATGGAGTCGGGGGCCAGAACCGCCATTGCCTGCACAATCGTAGCCGTGCCATCGATCTGGGAGTGCGTCGCCACCCGCACGCGCAGCTTTTTTCAGGACGGCTTACG
Source organism: Candidatus Dormiibacter inghamiae (assembly GCA_016464825.1). GTDB lineage: Bacteria > Chloroflexota > Dormibacteria > Dormibacterales > Dormibacteraceae > Dormiibacter > Dormiibacter inghamiae. The sequence goes on from JAEKNQ010000038.1 coordinate 2,536, forward strand.
GGCCGCCGGCAGTCCGCTGGAGCCCGGCTTCTACGACGAGCTGGAGGAGCTGCTGGTGGGCGGCGATCTGGGCCCCGCGCTCGCTGCCCGCATCACGGCCGGGGTCAGGCAGCGCAAGCCCCGGACGCTGGAGGACGCTCGCCAAGCACTTGTGCAGGAGCTGGCGGCGGCTATGTCACAGCGCCCGCGCGGGTTATTCATCGACGCCCGGCCCTCCTGCGTTCTCTTCTACGGCATCAATGGTTCCGGCAAGACGACCACCATCGGCAAGCTCGCCTACCTGCTGAAGCAGGACGGCTTCAACCCGCTGGTGGTGGCCGCCGACACCTACCGCGCGGCGGCGATCGAGCAGATGCAGCTTTGGGCGGACCGAGCCGGCGTCCCCTGCTTCGCCGGCCGGCCGGGTGGCGATCCGGGCGCCGCGGTCTTCGATGGGCTGCAGAGCGCTGTCCCGCGCGGCCACGGTGTGGTGCTGGTGGACACGGCAGGCCGGCTTCAGACTCAGCAGAATTTGCTCCAAGAGCTGGCCAAGATCGGCCGGGTGGCCGGCAAGGCGCTGCCCGGCGCTCCCCATGAGACCCTCCTGGTCCTGGACGGCAGTCTGGGCCAGTCCAATCTGGTCCAAGCGCAGGGATTCAACCAGGCGCTGCCGGTCAGCGGCTTGGTGGTGACCAAACTTGACGGGACAGCCAAGGGCGGGGCCCTGGTCGCCATCGAGCAGGCACTGGGGGTGCCGACCAAGATGATCGGCGTGGGCGAGGGCCTGGCCGACCTGGGGCCCTTCGAGGTTCAGCGCTTTGCCGAGACGGTCTTCGGCTGATGGGAGTCGCCGACCCCCACTGCCACACCACTGCCTCAGACGGAATGGTCAGCCCGAGTGAGCTGGTCCGAGCTGCGGTGGCGTTAGGCCTGGATCTCATCGCCGTCTGCGATCACGACACCATGGCTGCGGCGCTTGAGACGCAGTCCCGCGGTGAGGAGGCGGGCTTGGTGGTGGTCGCCGGCCAGGAAGTGACAACCCGCTGGCCGGCCCAAACCCACCTGGTCGGCTGGTTCCTGAAGACACCAGTGAAAAGCGGCCAGACCTTGGCCGCCACCGTCGAGGCGATCCAGGATGAGGGCGGCCTGGCAATCCTGCCCCATCCCTTCATGCCTACGTACTTCGCGTCCTGCCAGCCTGAAGCACTGGTCGCCCTGCTCCGGACGCATCGGCTGGACGGCATCGAGCTTCTCCACACTGCGCCGCTCGGCGCTGCTCGGCGGCGTCGGCTGGAGCGCTTCTGTGCCGATCACGGCGATCGCGTAGGGGCACTGATCGGCTCCAGTGACAGCCACTTCGGGGGGCACGATCTGGGCCGGGCTCTGACTGAGTTTCCCGGCCGGACGGCGGCTGACTTCCGGCAGGCGGTGCTGGAGCGCCGGACGCTGCCCCGCATCGGCCGCCGGGGTTCGGTGCCGGCTGGAGTGGCGCTCCGCCAGCAGTGGCGGAGCTTGGTCGACCTACCGCTGCGAAGACTGCTGGGCCAGTTCGAGTAGAACCTCGTGCACCTGGGGCGGCCCGGCCAGGATGTCCCCGCTTCGCAGCCACTGCTCACCACCTGACCAGTCGCTGACCCGGCCACCCGCCGCCAGCACCAGGCAGGCCCCCGCCGCCACATCCCAGGTGCCCAGCCCCAACTCGAAGAAGCCGTCCAGGGCGCCGGTCGCGGTCCAGCCCAGATCGAGCGCGGCCGCGCCAGGCCGGCGCAGGTCTTCAAAGCGCCGCAGAGCTCCGGCCAGCATCGGTTCGTAGCGTTGGAGGCGATCCTTGCGGCGGAAGGGGAAGCCCGTGGCCAGCACGGCGCTGTCAGGCGCTGGGTCCCGCCGGCGGTCCAGGCGCTCTCCGTTGAGGAGCAGATCGCCACCGCGCTCGGCGGCCGCCTCGAAGCTGAGCCAGGGACCGATGATCACGCCCACCTCAGGTAGACCGTTCCCGATCAGGGCCACCGAAACCGCTACCAGCGGCAGGCCGCGGGTGAAGTTGGTGGTGCCGTCCAGCGGATCGACCGCCCACCTGGTCTCGGCCTGGCTCCCGCCCGACTCCTCGGCCAGCACCGGAATGCCGGGAGCGCCGGTGGCCAGCACCTCCAGGATCGCCTCCTCGCTCGCGCGATCAAACCGGGTGACGTAGTCCCCGGCCGCCTTCACATCGGCAGTGCGACGGCTCAGACCCGCCCGCCGCAAAACTGCGGCGCCAGCGCGGGCGGCCGCCAGGGCCAGCGGCAGATAGCCGGCTTCGGCTATTACCGCTCCGCCTCGAGGCCGACGCCGAACAGTGCCTCCAGGTCATGGCGGGAGAACTGCTGAAAGGCAACCATTGTCTGAGTACGCTCGATGCCCTTGAGTGGGGACAAGCCATGCATCACCACGTCGGCCAGTTCGTCGTGCTGGCGGACTCTGATCATCACTACGAAGTCCCATTCGCCGGTCACCGTGTAGACCTCGGCGACGCCTTGAGCGGCGGCCAGCGCCGGCCCGAGTTCGGCGAGTCCCTCCCGGGTGGCCTGGATCAGGGTCACGGCGGTGAGCACGCTGGAAGTCTAACCTTCAGCCAGTGCCGCCCGCCCGCTTCGTGCGCGACGATCCGCTGGCGCCCGATCCGGGCTTTGCCGAGCTTTACGGCCAGCTGCCGGAGGTTGAGGATTTGGAGCCCTGGCTTGCCTGGTGCCGCCCGGCCGGCGGCCCGGTGCTGTATCTCGGGGTGGGCGCCGGCCGGCTGGCCCTGCCGTTACTTCGGGCCGGCGTGGAATTGGTGGGGGTGGACGCCCATCCCGGCATGTTGGCCATCCTCCGGCGCCGGTCGCCGGGCCTGCGCCTGCTGCAGGCCCGGCTCGAAGACCTGGCGCTCACTGTTCGCTTTCCGCTGGTGATGGCCCCTTCGGGCCTGCTGCAGACGGAGGCTCTGCTGCGCCGGGCGGCCTTGCTCAGCACCCACTGGCTGGCATTCGAGCTGCTGAATCCGCACTGGCTGCTGGCCTCGCCCGGACCCGGTGTGAGGGTGCTTGCCACGAGCGGAGACAGCGTTCGGCTGGAGGTCGATTACCTGGGCGGCCAGTGGACCCAGCAGGCTGAAGTGCAGCTGACCTGGCCGGAGCGGATTGAGCACCGGCTGCTCCGGTGTGGGCTGGAACTGGTGGTGATGCGTGGTGCCAGCGACAAGGTAGGGCTCAGCGAGAGCCCTACTTTCGCGGTTCTGTCTCAGCTGTTGGAGTAACGGTGGTAGAGGCGCAGAATGCCGTCGACGTACGTGTGGCTGCCAGGGTAGATGCCTGATTTCTGGGTGGCGCTCTCGCCCTGGTAATAGGAGGCGAGGACGAGCGCCTTGTCGCCGTGGAAGTCGCCCAGGTACTTGCGGAGCAGGGCTGTCCCGAGCAGGGCGTTGTCGCGCGGATTGTTCAGGTCCACCCTGCGGCCGAGCAGCGCCGGCCCTGCCCAGTCAGCCGTGTAAGGCTCCACCTGCATCAGGCCGACGGCGCCGGTGGGGGATAGGGCTGCCTGGTTCCGGCCGCTCTCCCACTCCGACACCGCGAGCACAAAGGCCGGCTCCACGCCCAGCTGCGCCGCCGCTCGGCGCAGGATCTGCTTGGCCTGCTCGCCGTGGGTGGAGTCGCGAGGGGGTGCTGCCGCCGGTGGCGCCGGGTTAGCGCTCGGCTGGCTTTTGCTGGGGGCCGGGCTTGAGGCCGGGGCGGGTGCGCCAGCCAGACTCAGGACCTGACCGAGCCGGAGGTGATTGGGATCACTTAGGTGGTTCAGCTGAGCCAGCAGTGGCACCGGCACGCCCGTGCGGCGGGAGACGCGATACAAGGTGTCACCCTGGCGCACCGTGTAAGTCCGCCCACGCGCTGGCGAGGCTGCCGGTTGGTGTCCCGCCGGATTGCCGTCCACCTTCAAATTCCGGCCGGCGCTCACCTGGTTGGCGTCTCCCAGCCGATTCTCACTGACCAGCCTCGAAACCGGTTCACCGGTGCGCTGGGAGATCTGCCAGAGATCCTCTCCCGGCTGGACTGTGTACGCGGACGCTGTACTGCCGCCTGCTGCCAAAGCAGCGGCTACCAATGCGAACGTAGCTACAAGTATTTGCTTACCCACCACACCGCAAGGATGACACCTTTACACCCTATGTGTCAACCAGTACCGAAATGGCCGCCATTCACGCACATTTGTTCGCGTTCTGAAAACGGGCAGCGGCGTTGTGATATTGTGTCAAGTAGTGGTCCTTGACAGTCTAGCCTCACGTGAACTGCAGATAGCCCTCTTCGAGCGCTATGGAGCCCTGTTGACTGAGCATCAGCAGCAGGTTCTGAACCTGTATCTGAGACAGGACTGGTCGATCTCGGAAATCGCCCGGACCCAGGAGACCTCACGCGCAGCGGTGCACGATCTGATCAGGCGCAGCAGTCAATCACTGGCGGACTACGACACCCGACTCGGCCTCGTGGCCGCTGATCGGGTGCGGCAGAACCAGCACTCAGCGCTCGCCCGCGAGCTGGCCCGGCTGCGAGCGCGCCTGGAAGGCGTTGAACGGGAGCTGACGTCAGGTGAGCTCTGAGACCATGGCGGGTGCGGATTCGATGGGTCACCCGTCCTTGTCCATGGCCGCCGCCGAACCTGCGCTCGGTAAAGTGCTCTGATGTTCGAAAGCTTGAGTGACCGCCTGAGTGGGGTCCTAAAGCGCCTGAGCGGGCGAGGCGTCCTCCGGCCGGAGGAGGTCGACGCCGCCCTGCGCGAGGTCAGGTTGGCGCTGCTGGAGGCTGACGTCAACTTCAAGGTCGTCAAGGACTTCGTCGCCCGGGTCCGCGAACGGTTGGTCGGCGTCCAGCTGAGGGAAGCCTTGACCCCTGCCCAGCAGGTGGTTAAGGCGGTTCAGGACGAGCTGGTCGAACTGCTGGGTGGCAACGCGACGGGCCTGCGCTATGCCGCCCAGCCCCCGACGGTGTTGTTGCTCTGCGGCCTGCAGGGTTCCGGGAAGACCACCACGTCGGTCAAGCTGGCGCTGCTGGCGAAGCGCGAGGGGCACAGGCCGATGGTGGTGGGACTCGATCTGCGCCGGCCCGCCGCCACCAAGCAGCTCCAAGTGCTGGCTGAACGGGAAGGCATAGCTTTCTTCTCCGGCCAGGGAGTGGTGGAGGACCTGGCGCGGCAGGCGCTCAGCGAGGCGCGACGCACCGGGCACGACTTCGTGGTCTTGGACACCGCCGGGCGCCAGGTGGTGGACCAAGAGCTGATGGCAGAGCTGCGCCGGCTGCGAGAGGCAGTGCCGGTCACCGAATCACTGCTTGTGGCTGACGCCATGACTGGGCAGGAGGCAGTCCGCACGGGTCAGTCCTTTCACGAAGCGGTGGGGGTCGACGGGGTTCTCCTGACCAAGCTGGACGGTGATGCCAGAGGCGGCGCCGCCATGTCGCTCAAGTACGCGACCGGGCAGACGGTGCGCTTTGCCGGGGTGGGCGAGAAGTCCAGCGATGTGGAGGTGTTCCGAGCTGACCGCATGGCCTCTCGCATCCTGGGCATGGGCGATGTGCTGAGCCTGATCGAGAAGGCCGAGCGCAGCGTCGATCGCGACGCGGCCGAAAAGGTCGAGAAGAATCTGCGCACGGGGCACGTCACTTTCGACGACTTCCTGCTGCAGATCAAGCAGCTGCAGAGCATGGGCTCGGTTGCCTCGGTGGTCGAGATGCTCCCCGGTGGCAACCAGCTGAAGGGACAGCTGGCCGACGTCAACCCAGAGGCAGAGGTCAAGCGGATGGAGGCGATCATCCTGTCGATGACGCGCGAGGAGCGAAGCCGGCCGCAGCTACTGAACGGCTCTCGCCGCCGGCGCGTTGCGGCAGGCAGCGGAACCGCGGTCACCGATGTCAACCGGGTGCTGAAAGCGCGCGAGCAGATGCAGCAGGTGCTGAAGCAGATGGGTATAGGTTTGGGGACTGGCAAGAAAGGCGGCAGGTCCCGTGGAGTGGGCAACCTCGGCGGCCTGGGCCGGCTATTCGGCTGAGCGTGGCCTTTCAGGCTCGGCAATCTTCAGGAGGATTCAGATTTGGTCAAAATCAGGTTGACGAGACGAGGCGCCAAGAAGCGTCCCTTCTACCGCCTTGTGGTGGCTGACGCGCGGTCGCCACGCGACGGTCGGTTCATCGAGCAGTTGGGCTACTACGACCCGCTCACCGACCCTGCCACTGTAAAGATCGACGAGGAGAAGACGCTGCGCTGGCTCGGTCAGGGCGCCCAGCCCTCCGACTCGGCTCGTGTGCTCCTCAAGAGAGAGGGGATTCTGGAACGACATGCAGAACGAAAGCCCGCCTCCGTTTAGGCGTGGCGGCTCCTTCGGGGGTGGCCGCGAATTCGGCGGCCGCGGAGAGGGCGCCTACCGCCGCAATGACGCTCCCGGCGGCTCGGAGACCGATTACAAGGCTCTTGTCGAGTTCATTGCCCAGTCTGTCGCCGACAGTCCGGGCGAAGTAGAGGTGCGCGCTGTTGAGCGCGGCCGCGGCACGACTGCGCTGAAGGTGAAGATGGCGGACGCGGACTTGGGCCGGCTGATCGGTAAATCCGGCCGCAACATCGAAGCGCTGCGCACTCTGATCCGAGTCGCCTCGCTGCGCGAGCGCAAGCGAGTGTTCGTGGACCTGGTGACGGGTCGCTGATAAGGGCCTTCAAATGGTCAGGGTCGGCCGGGTGGCTGGCGTCTTCGGGCTCCGGGGAGCGGTGAAGGTTGAGTCGTTCACCGATTTCACCGATCGCTTTTCGCCTGGTTCGGAGCTCCTGATCAGGGGCAACCGAGAAACCATCGAGTGGAGTCGCGAAAGCACGGCAGGCTTCGTGGTGAAGTTGGCGGGAATCGAGGATCGCTCTTCAGCCGAACGGCTGCGAGGTGGTTACCTCGAGGTTCCGGAGGCTGCGGTTCACCAATTGGCTGAGGACACCTGGTACCACCACGATCTCGTTGGACTGGCGGTCAGCACCGAATCGGGCAGGCTACTGGGCGTGCTCAGCGAAGTGCAGATGCTGCCTGCCAACGACGTCTGGGTGGTGCGGGATGGGCGCGCCGAGCACCTCGTGCCCGCGACCTCCGGCGCCATCCTGCGAGTCGACCTCAGCGGCAAGGCGGTCACTGTCGCCGACTGGCTGCTGGAGACCGAAGACTCGTGCTGAATCCGGCTTCCGCCTCAGCTGCTTTTCGCATCGACGTGGTGAGTATCTTCCCCGAGCTAGTCAGGGTAGTGGCCGGCTTCGGCGTGGTGGGCAGGGCGCTTCGCTGCGGGCTTCTCGAGCTGCGAACTCATGATTTGCGCGACCACACGCGAGACAGGCACCGGCAGGTCGATGATGCACCCTTCGGAGGCGGAGCCGGCATGGTGCTCAAACCCGAGCCGATCGTCAGCGCAGTGGAATCGATCCGGACCGAGAACTCGGGCCAGGTGATTCTTCTTGAGCCCTGGGGTGAGCGGCTGAATCAGCCGTTGGCCGCTCAGCTGAGCGAGTCGTCTGGTCTAATCATCGTCTGCGGCCGCTACGAGGGAATCGACGATCGGGTCCGGCAGTCTCTGGGCGCGCGGGAGGTCTCGATCGGCGATTATGTGCTGAGCGGCGCCGAGCTGCCGGCGATGGTCCTGATCGACGCGGTGGCCCGGCTCAGACCGGGGGTCGTGGGCGCTGGTGAGTCACTGAACCAGGACACCTTCGCGCCCGAACCGGGCGGCTGGCCGCAGTTCACCCGTCCGGCGGAGTACCGGGGCCTTCGGGTGCCGGAGGTGCTTCTGTCCGGCGATCACACGGCCATCGCGCGCTGGCGGCGCCAGCACGCCCGCCGCCCTGTACCGTCTACAGAGAAACCCTGATGAAAGACTTGAGAGGTTGAGATGAGTGTCATCGATCAGCTCGAAGCTGAGCAGTTGAAACAGCATGTTCCGGAGCTCCGGCCCGGTGACACGGTTCGAGTCCACGCCAAGGTGGTGGAGGGCACCCGGGAGCGCATCCAAGTGCTGGAAGGACTGGTCATCCGGGTCACCGGCGGTGGCCTGAAGCGCAACTTCACTGTCCGGCGCGTGGCCAACGGTGTTGGCGTCGAGCGTACGTTCCTTTTGCACTCACCCCGCATAGACAGGGTGGAGGTGATGCGGCACGGTCAGGTCAGGCAGGCGCGGCTCTACTATCTGCGCAGCAAGATCGGCAAGGACGCGCGGATCAAGGAGCGACGCGAGGGCGGCACGGGCAGCAAGGCCGAGGCCCAGCGGAGCCGGACGAATCGGCGCCAAGCGGCTTCTCCGGCGGCCACGAGCGCGGCCTCCGAAGAGGACGCCGAGTAGGTCAAGACCTACACGCCTGGGCGGCTGTCGAACGGACCACATAGGTCCCCTAACAACCGCAGCTTGGAGAACATGAGCCCGCCCGCCAGTTGACGCCGAGAAACCAGCCTGCTGATTGGCGGGTGTTCAAGTACGGCTGGCCCCGAGACAGTCGTCTCACAGGCCGGCAGGGCCACCTGTCTTCACAGGTGGCGTTGCCTCGCCGCCAGCACTGGGGCAGACTTGGGTGACCGTGAAACGCCGCCGCCGCCCCGAGCTCTGGGCCTCAGAGCGCATGGCTCGGGAGATGGGTTACCAATGCGTGGCAGGCATCGATGAGGTGGGCTTGGGGCCGCTGGCGGGTCCCGCGGTGGCGGGCGCCGTCGTGCTCCGGGTGGGCGACCGCCTGAGCGGCATCGACGACTCCAAGAAGCTCACACCTTTAGAGCGGGAACGCCTGGACCGGGTGATCCGGCGCCGCGCTGTGAGCTGGGCAGTCTTCGAAGTGCCGCCGGCGGACATCGACCGGCTGGGGCTCACCCGGGCCCGGCAGCGAGCCATGGAGGGTGCTGTGCGGGCGCTTGCTCTCCCCGCCGACTACCTCCTGATCGACACCTGGGACGCACCCGACCTGCCGCTGCCGCAGATGTGTGTGATCAAGGGCGACGCGACCTCGGCCTCGATCATGGCTGCCAGCATAGTGGCCAAGGTGCACAGGGATCGAGCCATGGTCGCTTTCGACCGCGAGTACCCCGGCTACGGTTTCGCAGTCCACAAGGGGTACGCCACCGCCTTTCACCGCCAGGCCCTGCGGCGGCTCGGACCGAGCCCCATCCACCGCCTGTCCTGGGCGCCGATCCGCGCGGTGTTGGCCCTGCGGAGGGCCGATGGCCAACCCTGAAGCCGAGCCCATCAGCGTAGCTCGGGCCGAACGGGCCCGCGCCCTGGGCCGCTGGGGTGAAGAGGCGGCGGCTGCGCTGTTGCAGGCCCATGGCTACAGCATCCTGGGCCGCGGCTTCCTCGCTCGGCGGGGCGAGATCGATCTCCTCTGCCGTCGCGGGGACAGGCTGCTGGTGGTCGAGGTGAAGACCCGCAACAGTTCGGCTTACGGCAGTCCGCTGGAGGCTGTGGGCGTCCGCAAGCGCCGGGCACTGCTTGCCGCCTCGGCCGAGTATCGCGCGCTGTCCGGCTGGCGCGGCCCCATCGATTTCGCTATCGTCGCCGTCCAACCGGGCAGCCGGCCACAATTGATCGAGACCACCTTTGGTTAGTTTGCGATGATGCCTGGCTAGATCAGCCGGTTCCCTAGAAGGGAAACCTCGTCAACTGGTGGGCGGGTGTGTCGGCGGCCGCCCGGCCGGCAAGCACCACCCGCGGTCGGTGGCGCACGCATTCGGCGGGGTGGACCTCCGGGCGCAGGCCGTTGAAGATCGGGAAGCGCAGCGTGCCGTCGGGCGCCCACTCCGAGTAGCGCACGCTGATCGCCAGTTGGGGTCGGCACCAGCGCACGGCGCCCGCCACGACCGGGGGCGGCAGGAGCGGGCACTCATCGGTGGCAAGCCGAGCGAGCTCCCTGGCGATCAACGAGGCGGCGGCGTCGTCGTAGCCGCCGACCACCGCCCCGCAGGGCAGGAGGCGACCCTGCTCGTGGTAGGCGACGAGAAGCGCGCCGAACGGCTCGCCAGCCGCGCCGGGAGTCGAGGCCACAACCACGAAGTCATCGCTCTTCACAGCCTTGATCTTCAGCCAGAAAGGGCTGCGCTGGCCTGGCACGTAGGGACTGTTGCGGTGCTTGGCCACTATCCCTTCCAAGCCACGCTCGAGGCAGGCCTCAAAGAGCTCAGCGCCCTCCCCCTCAATGTGGTCAGGGACGAACAGGTGGCCACCCGTCGTGACGACCTTCTTGAGCCTGGCCCGGCGCCGAACGAGCGGCTGGCGGAGGAGCGAGCGGCCCTGGGCGAACAGCAGGTCGAAGGCGAGGAAGCCCAGCGAAATCTGGTCCGCCTCGGGCCGCCCGGCGGCGAGGCGCCGGCGCAGGCGCCCGTAATCCGGGCGCCCCTCCTCGTCGGTGGCGACCAGCTCGCCGTCGATGATCGCCGGCTGCTTCACCTGGCGGCCGAGCTGGGCCAGCTCGGGCAGAACAGCTGTGAGATCGGTCAGGGCCCGGTCCTGGACGCGCACGGCGCCTTCCGGATCGACGAAGAGAATGCAGCGCAAGCCATCCCACTTCACCTCGAAGAGATAGTCGGGAGAGCGGAAGGGCGCTTCGGCGGAGACAGCCTGCATGGGCCGGATCTGCTCCGGGAAGCCGTCCAGCTCGATACTGAGCTGGTCAGCCACGATGGCTGAGCCGGCTATGAGGCCTTCTTGCGGGCGGCCGGCTTGGCGGCCGGCGGCGACTTGTCGGCGCGCTGCTTCTTGGCTGCATCGACCGAGGCCTTCAGTGCTTCCATCAGGTCCATAACCTTAGGCGCAGCCGACGGTTCGGGCGCTTCCACCACTTGGGCGCCTTCCACCTTGGCGTTGACGATGGTCATCAGCGCCTCGTGGTACTCGTCGGTGTAGCGCTTGGGGTCAAAGGACTCCTCGGCCAGGCTCTGAACCAAGCTCTTGGCCATCTGCAGCTCCTTGGGGCTGATCTTCACAGCGTCCTCGGCCAGGCCCTTCAGACCTTCGGTGGAGCGGATCTCGTCAGGCCAGTGGAGAGTGTTCATGATCAGCATCTCCTCATGCGGCTGCAGGCTGCAGAGGTGCTCTCGATCCCTGAAGGCGACTTTGGCGACCGCCGTCATCTCGGTGGCGGACAGCGCCTCCCGAAGCAGGTGGTAGGGCTTGCGACCGGCGTCTTCGGGCTCCACGTAGTAGGCGGATTTGACGTAGAGCCCATCCTGGATGTCAGTCCCGGGCACGAACTCCGCGATCTCGATGGCATGCGCTGTCGGCAGCGGCAGGTTCTCCAGGTCCTGGTCTTCGATGACCACGTAATCATCGCCGCCAACCTGGTAGCCCTTGACGATCTCGCTGTACTGGACTTCGTGCTCGCCCCGCTCACACCAGCGCTTGTAGCGGACTGGCGACATGTGCTCGCCGCAGAGCTGACGGAAGGAGGCGGAGTGCGACTCCGTGGCGACGTAGAGGCGGATTGGGATGCTCACCATCCCGAAGCTGATGGTTCCTTTCCACATCGAGCGAGGCATTGCGGGTGGATGTTACTGCTTTAGCGGGGCTTGCGGCTACTCAAGGTAGCCGGGCGCGCCAACTAATCGGTTGGAAGGCGGTAGCTGACCCTGCCAGGCCTTAGTGTCCTGGAACCGGAGGTCCGTGGCATATTCGCGGGATCGGTGGCCGGAGCCAAAGAAAGGGTGGCGCAAAGAGGAACGCCTCGGATGGCTGCGTGACGACGCGGTGCCGGGCCCCGTGCTTAGGGGGCCCCGCGAAGCGGGGAATGCTGCGCAGGCTTCGGCGCAGCAGGCGCCCGGCCGCCCCCCTGCCCAGATGCAAGGAACTTCGGTTTCCAGGACGCTAACGTTGCAGCAATGAGGCTGGGCGACTTCGAGATTCATCTGCTTCGCGCGGGTGGCTGGCGCAGCGACGGTGGGGCCACCTTCGGAGTGGTGCCGAAGGTCCTCTGGGAGAGGCAGAAACCAGCCGACGAGCAGAACCTGATCCGCACCGACTGCATAGGGGTGGTGGTGCGGCACAGAGGTCGGGTGATCGTCTGCGAGACAGGCATCGGCAGCAAGCTGAGCGAGAAGCGAGCCAGGCAGGTGGGTGTCTGGCAACCGGAGGGGCTGCTGGTCGCACTGCGGAAGCTTGGCTTGCGGCCCGACGAGGTCGATGTGGTGACCAGCACCCATCTGCACTGGGATCACGCGGGCGGCTTCACCCGCCGATCGCCGAGCGGCGAGGTGGAGCTCACCTTTCCGCGGGCAAAGCACTTCGTGCAGCAGGCGGAGTTCGACTTCGCGCTTTCGCCTGATCCCCGCTCGCGCGCCGGCTACTACGACGACGACATCCTGCCGGTGGCGGACGCCGGTCGGCTGGAGTTCGTCAGCGGGGAGGCGGAGGTTATGCCGGGCCTGGTCCTGCGCCAGACCGGCGGCCACACACCGGGCCACCAGCTGGTGGTTTTCCGAGCCGCCCAGGATCTGGCTTGCGTGATGACCGGCGACCTGGTAGGTCTCCGGCCGCACCTGCGGGTGCCCTGGATCCCGGCCGCCGACCTGGATGTGCTTCGCAGCCTGGAAGAGAAGGCGCGGCTCTTGCGCGAGGCTGCCGAACATCGCTGGCTCCTGGTGCTTGGTCACGAGCCTGAACAGCCGGCTGGCTACGTCGACGCAGCCGGCAGCTGGAGCCCTGAGGACACGCTCGAAGACTGAGCCGCACCGACACCGCGGCTACCTAGGCGAAGTCGGAGCGGAGTGCGGACCGCGTCTTCTTCACAGGCGACCTTGCCGCCGTCGGCGGCCGCCGGCTAGGCTGCCCGTCGTGCTGGCACGGGCGTTTGCGGCGCAGGTTCAGGGCTTGGCCGGGCGGCCGGTCGAGGTTCAGGTGGACATGAGCACTGGCGCCGTGGCGTTCTTCCTGGTGGGGCTGGCCAGTGGCTCAGTAAGGGAAGCGAAGGAGCGCGTCCGCTCGGCCATCCGGAACAGCGGGCTGCCCTTTCCCCAGCGCCGGCTGACTGTCAACCTGGCGCCGGCGGAGCTGCGCAAGGACGGCGCCGGCCTCGACCTGGCCATCGCGGTAGCAATCTGCCTCGCAGCGCTGGGCAAGCCGTCCCAAGCTGGGCTGGCATTCATCGGCGAGGTGGCCCTGGAGGGCAGTCTGCGCCACGTCGACGGCGTGCTCGTGCTGGCTGAAGGGCTGCGCCGGGCGGGGCTGGAGAAGCTCTTCGTGGCCGAGGTGGACGCGGCCGAGGCAGCGCTGATCGAAGGTCTCGAGATCTACCCTTGCCGCACGTTGAGGCAGGTCTTGGACCACCTGCTCGGCGGGGAAGCCATCCCCCGCTACCAGGGCCGGCCGCTGGCGGTGGCCGCAGCGGTCGAGTGCCCCTGGGATCTGAGCGAGGTGCAGGGCCAGGAGGCCGCGCGACGGGCGGTCGAAGTGGCTGCGGCCGGCGGCCACCATCTGCTGATGACGGGTCCGCCGGGTGCTGGAAAGACCATGCTGGCCCGCTGTCTTCCCGGCCTTCTACCACCTTTGGATCTGCCCGACGCGCTGGAGTTGGCGCGCGTCAGGAGCGTTTTGGGCGAGCTGGAGGGCACTTCGCCGCTGAGCTGGGAGCGTCCCTTCCGAGCCCCTCACCACAGCATCTCGACAGCCGGTCTGCTGGGCGGCGGCACAGGTTTGCCGCGGCCGGGGGAGATCTCCCGCGCACATCATGGAGTTCTGTTCCTGGACGAGCTGGCCGAGTTCCCAGCGGCCTCCCTGCAGTCGCTGCGCCAGCCCTTGGAAGACGGCCGCGTAACCCTCATCCGGTCTGCCGGGGCGGTTACCTATCCGGCCAGATTCCAGTTGGTGGCCGCCACCAATCCCTGCCCCTGTGGCTATCTGGGGGATTCGGGCCGACCCTGCCGCTGCGGCCCTGGTGCCATCCAGAGCTACCAGCGCTCCCTCTCGGGACCTCTGCTCGACCGCATCGATCTGCAGGTCACAGTGCACAGGACACCTCCGCACCTGCTCGGCCGTCCGGCCGAGGCGGAGCCATCAGTGCTTGTGCGCGAGCGCGTGTTTGGCGCTCGCCGGCTCCAGCTGGACCGACAGGGATGCCTCAACAGCGCGCTGGCGGGTGCCAGTCTGCGGCGCTGGGCTGAACTCGAGCCGGGCAGCAGAAACCTGCTCCAGCGCTGGTCGGCGGAGCGCACGCTGTCGGCGCGGGGCTTCCACCGTGCCTGGCGAATCGCCCGTACGCTCGCGGACTTGGCAGGCGACGGCCGAATCCGCTCAGGTCACATCCTGGAAGCCCTTGGTTACCGGCTGGATGAGCTCGCTGCCTGAGCTGGAGGGCCTGCGGGTGAGGGGCCGCTGGCCGCTGCCCCCCGGCCATCGCGTGGCGGTGGTCGGCGCCCGCCGGCCGACGCCGTATGGCGAGGCGGTGGCGGAGCGGCTGGCCGGAGATTTGGCGCAGTTGGGGGTGTTGGTGCTCAGCGGGCTGGCCCTGGGCATCGATGGCGCGGCGCACAGAGGAGCGTTGGCTGCTGGCGGTTGCACAGCCGCTGTGCTGGGGACGGGCGTGGACGTGATCTATCCCCGCTCCCATTCTGGTTTGGCAGAGCAGATACTGGCCCAGGGTGGGTGCCTCATCAGCCAGTTCCCCGATCGGACGCCACCACAGCGAGCGAATTTCCCTCGCCGTAACGGCACTATCGCGGGGCTGGTCGACATAGTGGTGGTGGTGGAGGCTGGTCTCGGCTCCGGAGCGCTGATCACCGCCGAAGCGGCGCTGAGCTTGGGCAAGCCAGTGCTGGCAGTGCCCGGCAGCGTCTTCTCGCCGCTCAGTGTTGGTTGCCACCAGCTGCTCCGCGACGGGGCCGGGCTGGTTCAGAACGCCCGCGACGTCGTCGCCGAGCTGGGCGGCGACCTGGCGGTGCTGGACGATCCCCTGCAGCCGCCCGCCTCTCTCGGCCTGGAACGACAAAGCGAGCTCGGCCGCGATCCCCTCCTGGCGTATCTCTCCGACAGCTTGCCCGCCGAGGTAGGGCATCTGGCCGCGCGGCTTCAGCTGCCGCTGTCCGAGACGATTGCGCGGCTCAGCCGGCTCGAGCTGGAGGGGGCGGTCCGCCGCTGGGGCGGCGGCTACGTCAGGCTGCCCCGCGGTGGGGGCCGCCCATCCGCCCGCCGCTAGCCGCTGCCGGGCAGGCCGCCAGGGAGTCTCCGCGGGGGTCTTAGCGGCGACGGGCAGTCATGAGCTAGTGTCCTGGAGCGGAACAAACCGCCGGGCGGCACTGTAGATAGGAAGCTGTGGCACCAGGTCTGATCATCGTCGAGTCTCCCGCAAAAGCCAGGACGCTCAAGCGTTTTCTGGGCGATCGCTTCGACGTGCTTGCTTCCATGGGCCACGTGCGCGACCTCCCGGGTAAGGACCTGGCGGTCGACGTCGAGGACAACTTCCGGCCCCGCTACGAGGTGGTGGACAGCCGCAAGCAGGTGCTGAGCGAGCTGAAGAAGGCCGCCGGCAAGCGCAGCGATGTGATCCTGGCCTCCGACCCTGACCGCGAGGGGGAGGCCATTGCCTGGCACCTCTGTGAGGTGCTCAAGCTGCGCTCACCGCGGCGGATAGAGTTCCACGAGATCACGGACGCGGCTGTCAACAACGCGCTGGCCCACCCCCGAGGGATCGACATGCGGCTGGTCAACGCCCAGCAGGCGCGGCGGGTGGTCGACCGCCTGGTCGGCTATCGCCTCAGCCCCTTCCTCTGGCGCCGGGTCCAGAAGGGCATAGGCGCCGGTCGGGTTCAGTCGGTGGCCCTCCGCCTGGTAGTGGACAGGGAGGACGACATCCGGCGCTTCGTCGCTGAAGAGTCGTGGACAGTTGACGCGCTTTTGAGCCAGGCGGGCTCCGAGCAGCGTTTCAAAGCCCGCCTGCACCGCCGGCTGGCTGAGCCGGAGGTCAAGCTCGAGCTCAAGACCGAGGCCGAAGCGCTGGCGGCCGCCGCCGAGCTGGCGGGGGCGGAGTACCGGGTCGCAGGGGTGGAGCGCCGGCAGCGCGCCAAGAGCGCGCCCGCGCCCTACATCACTTCCACGCTGCAGCAGGAGGCCTCCAGCCGCCTTCGGTTCGCGCCCAAGCGCACCATGCGGCTCGCCCAAGAATTGTATGAGGGCGTCGATCTCGGCGCCGAGGGCGCGACCGGCCTGATCACCTACATGCGGACTGATTCCACTCGCGTTTCCGAGGAAGCCGAGAAGAAGGCGAAAACCTGGATCAGGGCCAACGCGGGCGAGAGTTACCTGGGCAAACCGCGCCAGGAGAAGAGCCGGCCGGGCGCTCAGGATGCCCACGAGGCGATCCGTCCGACCGATCCAGGCCGGCGCCCGGAGGACGTGCGCCAGCACCTGAGTGGAGACCAGTACCGCGTCTATGACCTGATCTGGCGGCGCTTCATCGCCAGCCGGATGGCGCCTGCCCAGTACGCCCTGACCACGGCGGAGGTCGAAGCCGGCGCCTTCGGACTGCGGGCGAGCGGCTCGGTGCTGACTTTCGACGGCTTCTATCGGGTCTGGCAGCGCGGCGAGGACGACGAGGACGGACAGCTGCCTGACCTGAAGCAGGGCGAGCGGCTGGACTTCCACCAGCTGCTGCCCGAGCAGCACTTCACGCAGCCGCCCCCGCGCTACACGGAGGCCACGCTCATCAACGAGCTGGAGAAGCGCGGAATCGGCCGCCCTTCGACCTACGCCAGCATCGTGGCCACGATCCAGGACCACACGTACGTCGAGCAGAAGGAGCGAAGGCTCCATCCCACAGCGCTGGGCGAGGGCGTGAACCGGATAATGGTCGAGCACTTCGCGGAGATCGTGGACGACCGCTACACGGCCGCCATGGAGGAGCGCCTGGACGAGGTCGAGGCCGGGCGCCGGGAATGGGTGCCCGTCGTGGGTGACTTCTTTGGCCCACTGGAGCGGATGTTGGGCAAGGCCTCGGAGGCCATGCCCAGTGCGACTGGGGAGGAGTGTCCTGAGTGCCACGAGGGCCAGCTGGTCCTGCGGGCAAGCCGTTTCGGCCCGTTCAAGGGCTGCTCTCGCTACCCGAAGTGCAAGTACAGGCAGGCGACCTTGCCAGGCGGCGAGGCCCCTCAGCCCAAGCTGCTGGCGGAAGCCTGCCCTGAGTGCGGCCGGCCGCTGCAGCTGCGGACGGGGCGCTACGGAGAGTTCGTCGGCTGCTCCGGCTACCCCGAGTGCAAGTACATCAGGCGCGACACCGATCCCAGCCAGAACAAGCCGACGGGGGAGAAGTGTCCCGAGTGCGGCGAGGGCGAGCTGATCGAGCGCAAGGGCCGCTTCGGCCAGTTCCTCTCCTGCAGCCGCTACCCGGACTGCAAGTACAGGCAGAACAAGGCCCGGGCGGCGGGCACCAAGACGGCCGCCGAGCCCAAGCTGCTGAGCGAGACCTGCTCCGTCTGCGGCAAGCCGATGGCCGAGCGGCAGGGTCGCTTTGGTCCCTTCAAGTCGTGCAGCGACTATCCGCGCTGCAAAGGGCCGCAGAAGGCAGCCGGCCCCCGGCTGCGCCGGGAGAAGGTCAAGGTCTGACCGAGTAGGCAGGCAGTCCGTTGCCTTTCCTGCCGCCGCGGCTGAGCTCGGCCAGAGACTGAAGCCCGGCAGCCGCGGATGGTGTTCCAGGCCCTATTGCCGTGTCGGCGGGCAGTGGTTGTCCCGGCCGGCGGCGCCTCCAGCTCTCCAGCCGGCGCCGGTCCGAGGGGCTGTTCGCCCGCTACCCACCTGCCCGGGGTTGCGTAGAATTGGCAGAGCCGGTGCGGTCCCGGGGGCCGGCCGAGTAACACACGCTCGTCCCTTTCAGACCCCTGCCGGCGCGATCCGGACGGTGGGCGGGCGGAGGCAACAGGAGGTCTTTCAATGTCTCAGGTCTCTTTGAAACAGCTGCTGGAGGCTGGCGTGCACTTCGGCCACCAGACCAGTCGCTGGAACCCCAAGATGCGGCAGTACATCTTCACCGCCCGCAACGGACTTCACATCATCGACCTGCAGCAGACGGTGAAGCTGCTCGACGTGGCGCTCGACTTCGTGAAGAGCGTGGCCGCGTCCGGCCGCCCGGTTCTGTTTGTAGGCACGAAGAAGCAAGCGCAGGAGACGATCCAGACGGAAGCGGCTCGCTGCGGCATGTTCTTCGTCAACCGCCGCTGGATGGGTGGCATGCTCACCAACTTCAGCACTGTCAAGAAGCGGATCGACAGGCTGCAGCAGCTGCGCAAGATGCAGCAGTCAGGCCAGTTCGAAAGCCTGAACAAGAAGGAGGCCAAGAAACTGCAGGACGAGCTCGATCGCCTGATGTATCACTTTGATGGCATCGCGGACATGAAGAGGCTGCCGGGCGCGGTTTTCGTGGTGGACCCGCGCAAGGAGCACATAGCCGTGCTAGAGTCCAACCGGCTCAAGATCCCGGTGGTCGCGATCACCGACTCCAACTGCGACCCTGACCTGATCGACAAGGTGATCCCCGGCAACGACGACGCGATCCGGGCGGTGAAGCTGCTCACGAGCAAGATGGCGGATGCCTGTTTGGAAGGCCGCCAGCTGGCCATCGAGCACGGCGCCGACCTGCCCCCGATGGAGGAGCGGGAGTTCCTGGAGCCGACTCGCTACGAGCTGCTCGAGGAGTACATGGACGACGAAGAGGAGTATCTGCCCGACGTAAGCGAGGACGAGTTCGTGAGCACCGGCGAGGAGGTGCGGGCATGATAGACATCTCGCTGGAGCACGTGAAGCAGCTGCGAGACATGACAGGCGCCGGCATGATGGACTGCAAGAAAGCGCTGGAGGATGCCCAGGGCAACCTTGACAGGGCTGTTGTGATCCTTCGCGAGCGCGGCATCGCCAAGGCAGCCAAGCGTGCGGATCGCGTCACCTCCAACGGAGTGGTCGAGGCCTATCTGCATCGAACGAGTGAGGACTACCCGCCCCAGATCGGGGCGCTGATCGAGCTGAACTGTGAGAGCGACTTCGTCGCCAAGGGCACTGATTTCCGCACTCTCGCACGGGAGCTCGCGATGCATGTGGCGGCGGCCGCACCCCGCTGGGTGAGCCGGGACGAGGTGCCTACGGAGCTGGTCGAACAGGAGCGGACGCTGTATCAGCTGAGAGCCGAGCAGGACGGAAAGCCCGCTCAAGCCATCCCGAAAATCGTCGCGGGACAGCTGGAGGCGTTCTACAAGGACTCCTGCTTGCTGGACCAGCCCTACATGCGCGATCCCGCCACACCTGTGAGAGAGCTGGTGGCCTCGGCAGTTGCGAAGCTGCAGGAGAACATAACAGTGCGTCGCATCCAGCGGTTCAGCATCAAAGAGGGCTAGCTTGACCGCAAGTACACCGCGTTGGCGGCGCGTGCTGCTGAAGCTCAGCGGTGAAGCGCTCGGCGGCCGGAAGGAATACGGCTTCGACTTCCAGGTGGTCAGTGTCATCGCAGAGCAGGTCGCCCGCGTCCACCAGCTTGGCGTTGAAGTAGCCCTGGTGGTGGGTGGCGGCAACATCTTTCGCGGGCGCCACGCGGAGGAGGGAGGCTTCGACCGGGCGACCGGCGACTACATGGGAATGCTGGCCACAGTGATCAACGCGCTTGCTCTGCAGGAGGGCCTCGAGAAGGTGGGCCTGCATGCGCGAACCATGACCGCCATCCAGATGCCGCAGGTGGCCGAGCCTTACATCCGCCGCCGAGGTATCCGGCATCTCGAGAAAGGGCGCGTGATCATCCTGGCCGGAGGCAGCGGCAATCCCTACTTCACAACCGACACTACTGCCGCCCTCCGCGCCGTTGAGTTGGAGGCGGAGGTGGTGTTGAAGGCAACCAAGGTGGACGGCATCTACTCAGCCGATCCTTTGCAGGAGCCCACCGCTGAGAGGTTTCAGCGACTCGATTACCTGGAGGTTCTGAACCGAGGGATCGAGGTGATGGACAACACAGCCCTCACCCTCTGTATGGACAACGGGGTGCCCATCATAGTCTTCGACCTGCTTCAAGCCGGGAACCTGGAGCGCGTGATTCGGGGCGAAAACATAGGCACCTTCGTCGGGGCGCCAGGGGCGCGAGTTGAACAGTCGCCGGCAGCGACCACCGGAGGACATTGAGCCATGGCCGTAGACGGCATCCTGAAAGACGCCGAGGCCAAGATGGGCCGCTCGCTCGAGCACTTGGAACATGAGCTGCTGACGATCAGGACCGGGCGGGCCAACCCGGCCCTGCTGGACAGGGTCCAGGTTCCCTACTACGGCACCCCCACGCCGTTGAACCAGCTCGCCCAGGTCTCCAGCCCCGAGGCGCGCCTGCTGGTGGTCCAGGTCTACGACCGCGGCCAGCTGGGAGTGACTGAGAAGGCCATTCGGGAGTCGGGCCTGGGTCTGAACCCCGCCAACGACGGGCAGGTGATCCGGGTGCCCATCCCGCCGCTCACCGAAGAGCGCCGCCGCGAGTACGTCAAGATGGCCAAACAGCGGGCGGAGGAAGCGCGAGTGGCTGTTCGAAACATCCGCCGGGAGGAACTGCACAGGGTCCAGGCGCAGGAAAAGGCGGGGGAGATTGCCGAGGATCAGGCGCGCCGCGCCGGTGAACGTTTGCAGAAGCTCACTGACACCTACGTGGCGAAGATCGAGGGGATCGCCCAGCGTAAGGAAGCCGAGGTCATGGAGGTCTAAGACCTCCGGCGATGGATCCGGCCGACCGCGCACCTGAAGCGCCACTTTGAGGCAAGAGCGGGCGGCAGCCGTCCCCCGGCACGTGGGCATCATCATGGACGGCAACGGGCGCTGGGCGCGGCGCCACAACCGCCCCCACACCTTCGGCCATCGAGCCGGGGTGCGGGCCATCAAGAAGGTGATGTACGCCTGCGAATCAATGGGGATCGAGATCCTCAGCATCTACGTCTTCTCCACTGAGAATTGGACGCGGCCGCGGGCTGAGGTGCGAGCGCTCATGCGCCTCTTCCACGAGGCCATACAGCGCGAGTTCGAGGAGCTGAGTCAGCGCGGCATCAGGATAGTTGTCAGCGGTCGGCGAGCAGAGCTCTCCCAGCGCATGCAGGAACGAATAGGTGACGCCGAGCTGCGCACCGCGGGCAATCGGCAGGGCGTCCTCAACGTCTGCCTGAACTACGGCGGCCGGGCAGAGCTCGTGGACTCCGTGCGGGCGCTGGCGGCGGAGGGTGTAGCCGCCTCCGACATCGACGAGAACGCCATAGCGGGGCATCTCTATCACCCGGAGCTGCCCGAACCCGACCTCATCATCAGGACTGCCGGGGAGCGCCGCATCAGCAACTTTCTGCTGTGGCAGGCAGCTTATGCCGAGATGTACTTCACTGACACGCTCTGGCCGGACTTCGACGAAGAGGACCTAGCCCGCGCGGTGGCCGACTTCTCGACCCGGGTCAGGCGGTTCGGCGGCCGGCCGGATAGGGCGGCGGCGGAGGGATGACCACTACGGCTGCCCCGCGCGGATCCGGGGCGAGCCGGCGTCCACGCAGCCAGCTTCTGATTCGAACCGTCAGCGGCCTCCTCATATTGGCTGTCGTTGTGGCGCTGGTGGCCCTCGGGAGGCCGGGCCTGTGGCTGCTGGCGGCACTGCTAGGCGGTATCTCGCTCTGGGAGTTCCGCCGCCTCTCCGGTCTGATCGGACACCAAGCGCCGCTCTGGCTGCTCTATCCGCTGGCGGCCTACTTCGCCCTGAGCGGGACTGTCCTGAAGCCGGTGCCGGTGCTTGCCGTCCTGGCGGTCGCCCTGGTCGCGGGCCTGACCGCTCTGCTCTTCCTGCCGCCGCGCCGGGACGGGCTCGGCCGCTGGGCGTTCGCCTTGGCGGGCGCCCTCTACGTGGGCCTGCCCTTCAATTACTACCTGCAGCTCTATGAGGCGCACGCGGGATTCATCGGCCAGCTCTGGCTGGTGGCCGTCATCTCGACGGTGGTCGTCAGCGACAGCGCCGCCTACTTGATCGGCCGAGCCTTCGGCCGACATCCTTTCTTCCCTGCGATCAGTCCCAAGAAGTCCTGGGAGGGTGCCATCGCGGGAGTCGTCTTCTGCGCCCCCGTCATGGCCCTGGCCGCGGCGCTACTGCTGCACATCGGCCCCTGGCAGGGAATCGCGCTCGGCCTGCTGGTCGGGCTGAGCGCCGAGTTTGGCGATTTGGTCGAGTCGCAGCTCAAGCGGCTGGCAGGGGTCAAGGACTCCTCGCAACTAATTCCCGGGCACGGCGGCTTGCTCGACCGGCTGGATTCGATCTTCTTCCCCCCGATAGTGGTCTACCTCTACCTGCAGGCGCAGGGGCTGCTGTGACCAGCCGGGTGCAGCGCGTAGCCATCCTGGGTGCGACCGGCTCTGTCGGCAGCCAGGCCCTTCAGGTGATCGACCGCTATCCCGACCGCTTCCAGCTGCTGGGCCTCGTGTGCGGCCGGCGGCCGGCGCCCCGGCCGGCCGAGGTCATCATTGCGGCCGGCGAGCCTGACTTCGACGTCCGCCTCGAAGCGCTGGTGACGGATCCTCGCTGCGACATAGTGCTGGTGGCGATTCCGGGCGCCGTTTCACTCAAGCCCACCCTGGCAGCCCTAACGGCCGGCAAGACAGTCGCTATCGCGAGCAAGGAAGTGCTGGTGATGGCCGGTCGGGCGGTCATAGCGGCAGTGAAACGGCCGGATCAGCTCCGCCCGGTGGATTCGGAACACTCAGCGCTCTGGCAGTGCCTCTGGGGTGAGAGCCCGGCCAGCGTCTCCCGCCTGCTGCTGACCGCCAGCGGAGGCCCGTTCTGGAGCCGGCCCGAGCTCGAGCTCGAGCAGGTGACTGTGGCAGAGGCGTTGAAGCATCCGCGCTGGTCGATGGGCCCCAAGGTCACCGTCGACTCGGCCACCCTGATGAACAAGGGCCTGGAGTTGATCGAGGCCCATCACCTCTTTCAGGTGAGTCTGGCCAGGATAGACGTGGTCATCCACCCGCAGAGCGTCGTGCATTCGCTGGTCGAGTTCGTTGACGGTTCCCTCAAGGCGCAGCTGGGAAATCCTGACATGCGGCTGCCGATCGGCCTTGCCCTCGCCTACCCCGAGCGGCTGCCGGGCGTGGTCGAGCCGACCCGGCTGGACAGCCTCGAGAGTCTCGAGTTTCAAGCCCTGGACAGCGAGCGTTTCCCAGCTGTCGAGCTCTGCCGGGAGGCGGCAGATCGAGCCCGCGGTTATCCGGCCGTCCTCAATGCGAGTAACGAGGAGGCGGTGGCAGCGTTTCTCGACGGCCGCATCGGGTTCCCTGGCATCCTGGCCGCCGTGGAGTCGGCCCTGGCCGCGTGGCCCGGTGGTGGGGAGGACTTGGCGGCCGTCCTGGCGGCTGATACATTCGCCCGGAATCACTTCCGAGAGCGGCTCGTTAAGGTGAGCACATGACCCAGATGTTGAGAGCCGGCCGGTGAGCGCTGTTTCGCTCTTGATAGGCGTAGTCGCCATCGTCGGTGTCTTCCTCATCCTGGTCATCCCGCATGAGCTCGGTCACTTCAGCCTCGCCAAGCTGGTCAACGTGAGGATCCATGAGTACTCAGTCGGAATGGGGCCGCGACTCTTCTCGTTCCGGCGGGGTGAGACGCTGTATGCCCTCCGCGCTCTGCCCATCGGCGGCTACGTCCGCCTGGCAGGGATGCAGTCGGGGGAATACGAAGACCCCCGGGGTTTCTACAGAGTCCCGGTTTGGAAGAAGCTCCTCATCCTGGTCGCCGGGGCGGTGGTGAACTTTCTGGTCGCCGCCGCCCTGATGACTGGCATTTACCTGACGCAGATCAACAGTGATCCCGGCCTGGTCGATGCCGTCACCGTTGCCGGTCCCGCCCAGCAGGCGGGCTTGCAACCCGGCGACAGGATCCGGACTGCCAACGGCCAGCCGCTTCAGCGCAGCGACGACCTGCTCAGGATCGAGAACGACCGACCGGGCCAGCCACTGACCCTGGATGTAGTGCATCAGAACGGCACTCGCGCCTCACTCACAGTTCAACCTGCCTACGACAACCAGCGCGCCCGTTGGTTGATAGGTGTCTCGCCCCGACCTGTGGTCTCGGTCACCGACGCGGTAGGAGCCGGGGTCAGCTTTCCGGTGCGCATAGTCGCTCTCACTTTCCAGCACTTCGCCGAGCTGTTCAATGGCCAGATCTCCGGCGGCGTTTCGGGCCCCAACGGCGTCACGGGAGCCGTGGGCATAGGCGCCATCACCTACCAGGCGGCCAACCAGTCGCTGCTCAACTACCTGGCGGTCGCCGCCTACTTCTCGGTGGCGCTGGGCATCGCCAACCTGCTGCCGCTACCAGCCTTGGACGGCGGTCACATGACTGTGGCCATCGCCGAGGCGCTCCGGCGGAAGCCGTTCGATAGGGCCCGAGAGGCGGCGGTGCAGAGGGCAGGCCTGGTCGCATTGCTAGCCTTGGGCTTGGTGGTCGTTTACCTGGACCTGCAGAGGCTGCTGCTGGGCCAGCTGACGCTTCGATGAGTCTCACCGCCCAGCAGGGGCTGGCAACCAGGCGGCGGTCGATTCCCGTCCGCGTGGGTGACGTTGTGGTGGGTGGCGCAGCGCCCATAGCTGTCCAGACGATGACCAAGACCGACACCCGGGATGTGCGGGCGACTCTGAACCAGATCGCCCAGCTCAAGGAGGCAGGTTGTGAGATCGTCCGGCCGGCGGTGATCGACCATCACGCCGCCGAAGCGCTGCGTGAGATAGTGCCGCGCTCGTCGCTGCCCATAATCGCCGACATTCACTACAACCACGAATTGGCCCTGATGGCGATCGCGGCTGGTGTCCACGGACTGCGTCTCAACCCGGGCAACATAGTCGATCCGGACAAGGTGCGGAAGGTTGTGCTGGCAGCCAAGGAGCGGGACATCCCCTTCCGGATCGGAGTCAACGCCGGCTCATTGCCGGAGGAGGTGCACCGCAATCTGCGGGAGGCGCACGCCATCGACAGAGACGATCGAGTCAGGACAGCTGAGCGCATGGTGGAGGTCGCCCTCGGCCACTGCGAGATCCTGGAGGCGCTCGACTACGGACCCGGTCACATCAAGGTCTCCCTCAAGGCGACTGACGTCTGGACCAATGTGATGGCCAACCGGCTCTTCGCCGAAAAGCGCCCCTATCCCATCCACCTCGGTGTGACCGAGTCAGGACCTGTCGAGGCCGGCAGCATCCGCAGCGCTGTCGGCCTCGGCATCCTGCTCAGCGAAGGCATAGGCGATACAATCCGCGTCTCGCTGGCGACCGCCGATCCGACCGAGGAGATCCGGGTCGGCTACGAGGTGCTGAAGGCGCTCAGCTTTCGCACCCAGAGCGCCACGCTCATCGCCTGTCCCACCTGCGGTCGGCTGGAGTACGACATGGTGCCCACTGTCAAGGCGGTTGAGGCGCACATGGCGAAGATTCGGGTGCCCATCACTGTCGCGGTCATGGGCTGCGTTGTGAACGGGCCGGCGGAAGCTCGCCACGCCGACATCGGTGTAACCGGCGGCCGGGGCAAGGGCGTCATCTTCAAGAAGGGAGTGCTTTGGAAGACAGTGCCGCAGGCCGACCTGCTCTCCGTGCTGCTGGCTGAGATCGACGCACTGGCCGCTGAGCGCGCGGCGCTGGAACCGATCCCCGAGCCGGCGTAACCGATCCACGAGGCGCCAGTCGCGCGGCGGGAAACCTGCCTCCCCCTTACCGGTTTAGCGGCGGCGCACCACCTGGAGCTTCACCCCGGCCAGTAGGCGCTCGAGCTGAGCGCGGTCCCAAAGCGTGGCGTCAGTCTCAAAAGCAAGCTTGTCGTCGGCCTTCAGGAAGCGGTAGGTGGGCAGGAGCAGTCGTCCCTTCGGTTGCAACACCACCAGTTTCAGCTCCCTCAACCGGCAGCGCCGGCCGACGACGCCGTGCAGATGGATGAAGCCACCTTCCAACTCGATGGAGAACGGTGTCCTCACCACCTCCATCACCGCGTAGGCGCCGGCGCCCACCGTGATCAGCCCGATCAGCGCCTGACCCCCCAGGCCCTGCTCCAAGCCCAAGCCCAGCAGTGCAATACCTGCCAGCCCGACCAGTCCACGCAGGGCCAGAGCAGCGCGGGTTGGCCGGATGAACTTGGGCTTCATGAATAATTGAACCTTCCAATGACTGAAGTGAGGAGCGCCTGCAGAGGCGGCCGGGAGGCTCCGGCCCCTACAGAGCCGCGCTGAGCGGCTCCGTCAACCGGCCCTCCGTGCCGTTTGGGGCACGGCTCTCTCACTCATCTGGCAGGACCAACCATGACCGAAACCTACGACGACTCCTTCGTTAAAGAGCTGACTCGGATGTCTGACAACTTCGACCGCTGGTATACGGATGTCGTCCGCAAAGCAGAGCTGGCCGACTACACGCCCGTGCGCGGCTGCATGGTCATCCGGCCCTACGGCTATGCCCTCTGGGAGGGCATTCAGCGCGCTTTCGACGACATGATCAAGTCCAGCGGCCACGAGAACTGGTACTTCCCGCTGCTCATCCCCGAGGAGCTCTTCATCAAGGAAGCGGAGCACGTGGAGGGCTTCACCCCGGAGGTGGCCTGGGTGACGGAAGCCGGCAGCCACGGCAAGCTGGATCAGCGGCTGGCCATCAGGCCAACCAGTGAGACCATCATCGGCACGCTCATGCGGCGCTATGTCCAATCCCACCGAGACCTGCCCAAGCTGACCAACCAGTGGTGCAATGTCGTCCGCTGGGAATTGCGCACTCGCCTCTTCCTGCGCACCGCCGAGTTCCTCTGGCAGGAGGGACACACGTTTCATGCCAACGCCGCGGAAGCGATCGAAGAGGTCGATCGCATCCTGGAGTACTACCGCGTTGTGGCGGAGGACTGGTGCGCGATGCCAGTGTTCACAGGACAGAAGACGCCCTCAGAGACGTTCCCTGGCGCTGTGCATACCAAGAGCATCGAAGCGCTGATGCGAGACGGTCTGACACTGCAGGCAGGGACCTCGCACTACTTCGGACAGAACTTTAGTCGCGCCTACGACGTCTCATTCGCCAACCGGGAAAACGAGCGGGAATTCTGCTACACGACTTCCTGGGGCATGTCCACCCGGTTGATCGGCGGCCTGATCATGGCGCATGGCGACGACTCTGGTCTCATCCTGCCGCCCAAGCTGGTGCCGGTGCAGGTGGTGGTGGTCCCCATCTACCGGACCGACGAGGCGCGCCGTGAGGTGGCTGAGTTCATCGCCGGCTGGGAGCCGGGGGTGCGCGCCGCCGGCATCCGCCTCAAGGTCGACTGGAGCGATGAACGGCCCGGGGCCAAGTTCAACCATTGGGAGCTGAAAGGTGTGCCGCTCAGGCTTGAGGTCGGGCCTCGTGACGTGGCGGGTGGCCAGGTAACAGCCGTCGACCGGCTGGCGAGGCAGAAGCGGCCGCTCGGCGTCAGCGCGCTGGCCGAACAGCTCTCGGCGGAGCTGAACGGCTTCCAGGCGCGGCTTTACCAACGGGCGGTGGAGTTCCGCCAGGCGAACACAGTTCAGGTGAAGCGTCTGGCTGAGCTGGTCGACCACTTCAGCGCCTGGGCGGGCTATGTAAATGCGCCCTGGTGCGGAGAGGCAGACTGCGAGGCGAAGGTCAAGGAGGCCACCGGCGGCGTGAAGAGCAGCAATTATGACCCGGACCGCGAGGCCGAAGGTGAATGCCTGGTCTGCGGCCGCCCGGCCAGGTATCAGATCAACTTCGCCCGCTCCTACTGAGTGCGGGGCGGATTCACAAACGCGGGAATCGGGTAAGCTTGAAACAGTTCGATCACACGGTGGTCGTAGCGCGCATTCTGGGTCCTCTCTCCCCGTCGCTGAACGGTAGTCCTGGTCTCGCCAAAGAACCCCCCAAAGAGAGAGGGACAACCCCAGGAGCACGTTTTGCAGACATTCGCCGAAGCGGGTCTATCGACCCGCACCCTGACAGCCCTCAGCGCTCAGGACATCGACATCCCCGTCCCAGTTCAGGTCGAGGCCCTGCCCGCCATCTTGCGCGGAGAGGACTGCGTCATCGAGGCGCCGACCGGCTCAGGTAAGACGCTGGCCTACCTGCTCCCGCTGGTGGAGGGCATCGGCGCTCAGCGGATAGGTCCGCGAGCGCTCATCGTGTCACCCACGCGAGAGCTTGCGCTTCAGATCGCCGAGGTGCTGGAAACTCTTGACCACGGAGTCAGACTGGCCACGCTGTATGGAGGCGTCGGCTACGCGACCCAGACCAACGCCTTGAAGAAAGGCGTGGATGTCGTCATCGGTACGCCTGGACGACTCCTGGACATGATCGGAAAGAAGCTGCTCAGCTTGAGCCGGGTCGAGTACCTTGTGCTGGACGAGGCGGATGAGATGCTGGACGCGGGCTTCGCGCCCGACGTCGAGCGGATCATCGGCATGACCTACAACCCGCAGACGATCCTCGCCTCCGCCACGATGCCTGAATGGGTGGAGAAGCTGATCTCAAAGCACCTCCAGGACCCGGTGAGGGTCAAGGTGGCGGCGACTGCTGATGACAACACCCTGGAGCACGGCCTGGTCCAGGTGGAACGGGCCAACCGGCTGCGAGTGCTGGGCCAGCTCCTGCAGCAGCTGCAGGGGACGGCCATCGTGTTCGGGCGCACCAAGCACGGCGTCCACGACCTGGCCCGTGACCTGCGCCGCATGGGCATCGACTGCGCTGAGCTGCAGGGCAACCTGTCGCAGAACGCCCGAGACAGGGCGATGGCCGCCTTCCGCGACAAGCGCACGCCCGTGCTCGTCGCGACCAACGTTGCGGCGCGTGGCCTGGACGTGAGCGCTGTGACGTTGGTTGTCAACTTCGAGCTGCCCGACACGCCGCAGTGGCTGACGCACCGCATAGGGCGCACCGCCCGGATGGGGGAGAAGGGCTGGGCAGTTACGTTCCTGTCACCCGAGGACCATCCCCGCTGGCGAAAGCTGCAGCATCTGGGCGCGCCCAAGCTGCCGGTGCTGGATGTCGACCATCTGCTTGACGAGGGCGGCTGGCGCTACCACGAAGGCCGACCCGAGCCGGTGGTGAGCGAGAACCGCACCCAGCGGCCCGCCGGCCACAACTCCCGGCGCGGGCGCTGGCAGCCGCGACGGCCCGGCCGCTCCTCCACCGCTCGCTAGCGCTTCCCATGGCGCTTTCCTCGCGTGACACTCAAAATCGCGAGGAAAGTGTGCGGCTGTTTGGTATGAACCAACTACCGTGAGCATCTCGGAGCTGCTGCGCCTGACCGGCCACCTACCGCCCGCAGATCGGGAGGTCGTGGAGCGGGCTTACGAGCGTGCCGTGGATGCCCACGCCGGCCAGCACCGGCTCTCAGGCGAAGACTACGTCGAGCATCCGGTCGAGGTGGCCACCATCCTGGCGGACCTGAAGCTTGACGCAACTACCCTCGCGGCCGCCCTCCTCCACGACACAGTCGAGGACACGCATTTAGGGCTGGAGGAGGTCGGCCGGGAGTTTGGTCCTGATGTCGCCCAGCTGGTGGGGGGAGTGACGAAGCTCTCTCGGATCTCTTTTCGCTCCGACCAGCAGCGCCATGCGGAGAACCTGCGCAAGATGCTGATCGCGATGGCGGAGGACATCCGCGTAGTACTGATCAAGCTCGCGGATCGGCTGCACAACATGCGCACTCTGGATGCTCTGCCGGAACTCAAGCGTCGGCGGATCGCTCGGGAGACACTCGACATCTACGCTCCACTGGCCCACCGACTGGGCATCGGTCATATCAAGTGGGAGCTGGAGGATCTCGCCTTCCGAATCCTCGAGCCGGAGTCGTTCCAAGCGGTGGTCGGCCAGCTCAACAGCAAGCGGCAGGACCGCGAACAGCTGGTGGCGGATCTGGCCGAAATACTGGAGGGAGAGCTGGCCAAGATCGGCATCACCGCCACGCTCTCGGGCCGGCCGAAGCACATTTACTCGATCTGGCAAAAGATGACCAGGGACGTGAAGGATTTCAGCCAGATCTATGACCTGCTGGCGCTGCGGGTTCAAGTGGAGTCAGTTAAAGACTGTTACGGCGTGCTGGGCGTTGTGCACTCGCTTTGGAAGCCGCTGCCGGGCCGGTTCAAGGACTACATAGCGATGCCGAAGTCAAACGGCTACCAGTCCCTGCACACCAGCGTCATCTCTCACGGCGGGGAGCCGATCGAGATCCAGATCCGCACCCACGAGATGCATCAGATCGCCGACTACGGAGTGGCAGCACATTGGGCCTATAAGGAGAGGGGCGCCGATCCCCGGCTGGATTCTAAGTTGGGCTGGCTGCGGGTGCTGATGGAATGGCAGAAAGAAGTGGTCGACGCCGAGTCCTTTGTCGACGCCGTCAAGATCGATCTCTTTCAGGACGAGGTCTTCGTCTTCTCGCCCAAGGGCGACGTGCTCAACCTGCC
This sequence comes from Candidatus Dormiibacter inghamiae, assembly GCA_016464825.1. Taxonomy (GTDB): domain Bacteria; phylum Chloroflexota; class Dormibacteria; order Dormibacterales; family Dormibacteraceae; genus Dormiibacter; species Dormiibacter inghamiae. The sequence continues at coordinate 32,939 of JAEKNQ010000038.1, forward strand.
GGCAGGCTCGACGCCTGTCGATTTCGCCTACCGCATCCACACCGAGGTCGGCCACCGCTGCGTGGGGAGCAAGGTCAACGGCCGTATGGTGCCGCTGGACTACGAGCTCAAGAACGGTGAGATCGTGGAGATCCTGACCGCCAAGGCGCCGCACGGCCCCAGCCGCGACTGGCTGAATTTCGTGAAGAGCGCCTCCGCCCGGGATCGGATCAGGCGCTGGTTCAAGTCTCAGCGGCGGGAGGAGAACGTGGCCAAGGGCCGGGATCTCCTGGAGAAGGAGCTCCACCGAATGCACCGCATCCCGCTGGTTCAGCTGCCTGACGGAAAGCTGGAGGAGATGGCGCAGCACTACAAGTACTCCAGCGCCGACGATTTCCTGGCCGCGATCGGCTATGGCGACGTCTCGCCCCACGCGGTGGTGATGCGCATGGCGCTGACGAGGGGCACCGACGGCGACGAGCTGACCGCCATCCCGCTCATTCCCCAGACCGTGCCGACCCCGAGAGTTCTGGTGCGGGGGGAGAAGGACATCCTGAGCCGAATGGCGCCCTGCTGCCAGCCGGTCCCGGGCGATGCCATCGTCGGGTTCACCACCCGAGGCCGAGGCGTAACAGTCCATCGCCGCGACTGCGTCAACGCAGTCAATGCGCAGGATCCTGAGCGCGTGGTGCCAGTCGACTGGGACGTAGAGGCGACCAGCATCTACCCGGTAGGGATCAAGATCGAGGCCTTTGACAGGACTGGGCTGCTGCGTGACATCGCCACAGTCGTGGCCGAGCAGCGGGTCAACATGTCAGCGGCCGCTGTGCATGTCTACGACGACAAGACGGCTGTGGTCTCCACCACCGTGGAGATCGACTCCTTGGCTCAGCTTTCGCGGCTGATGGAGCGGCTGGAGTCGGTCCGCGACGTCCATACGGTTGCCCGCGAGGCGACCTGAGGGCGGAGTTGGATAGGTCCGCCAAGCTCCAAGTGCTGTCGACTGCCGACAGCAGCTTTGCCACCAATTCGTACCTGGTTCTGGACGAGGCGACCCGCGACGCTGCTGTGATCGACTCCAACCTGGAGCCGGAGCTGATGGTGGAGCTGGCCCGGAACAACGGAGCGAATGTGCGCGGGATTCTGCTCACCCACACCGACGGCGATCACATCGCAGGCCTGCCGCGCTATCGGGCGGCCTTTGGTAAGGTGCCCATCGCCGTCCACGGCACTGAGCTGGCCATGCTCACCGAGGGTGTGCCACTCCGGCGCCACTGGGACGTGGGCCTGGGTACTCTGGAGGAGATCAGAGAGCTGATTCCCGGTACGCCCTATACGGTCGGCTCACTGGCCTTCGACGTCCTCCACACGCCAGGCCACAGTCCGGGCGGCGTCACGCTGCGGATCGGCAACGCGCTCTTCACAGGCGATGCCCTCTTCGCGGGATCCATAGGCCGCTCTGACTTCAGCAACTCCGACGCCGAGGCGCTGCTGGCGGGGATCAAGCGCGAGCTCCTGTCGCAGCCGGACGACTTCCTGGTCTTCAGCGGGCACGGTCCGGTCACGACGATCGGCCAAGAGCGCCGCTACAACCCGTTTCTCTAGTCAGCCAGGATCCCCTGGGCGCAGCTACCTAAACTTGGGGGCCGTGAGCCGAAGCCAGCCGATCCGCGCCGCCCGTGGCATGCGCGACATCCTGCCGGAGCAGCGGGCACTGTGGCGGCGGGTGGAGATGGCCGGCGAGGCGGCGGCCAGCAGCTACGGGTACGAGGAGATCGAGGTTCCCATCATCGAGCCGGCGGCGCTGATCGAGCGGGTGGGCGGCGATACGGACGTGGTGCGTAAGGAGATCTACAGACTTCAGGGCCATGGTGATGCGTCTGGGGAGCGGGAGGGCCTGCTGGCGCTGCGCCCGGAAGCCACCGCGGGAGTGGTGCGGGCCTACTTCCAGGGCGGCCTGAATCAGCTGTCTCAACCTGTCCGCCTGACGACCACGGGACCCATGTTCCGGCACGACCGCCCGCAGGCCGGCCGCTACCGCCAGTTTTACCAGTTCGACCTCGAGGTGATCGGCGACCCCTCGCCGGCCTATGACGCTGAGGTGATCGAGGTCAGCCGCCAATGGCTGAGCAGCCTGGGCTTGAGCGGGGTGAGCTTGGTTCTCAACAGCATCGGTGACGGCCGCTGCCGCCCCGCCTATCTGCAGAAGCTGAGGGAGTACTACCGGCCGCTCAAGAGGCGGCTGCATCACGACTGCCAGCGCCGGCTGGAGGCGAACCCGCTCCGGCTGTTGGACTGCAAGGAAGAGCAGTGCCAGCCCTTCAAGGCTGCTGCGCCGCGGATAACCGATCACCTCTGCCAGCCGTGTGCCGAGGCCTTTGCCGAGGTCCGCTCGCTGCTCGATCTGGCAGCGATCGAATACCGGTTGGATGCCCACCTGGTTCGCGGCCTCGACTACTACACACGGACGGTGTTCGAGTTTGAACACGCAGCGCTCGGCGGAGCGCAGAATGCCCTCGGTGGCGGGGGTCGCTACGACGGCCTGGCCGCAGCCCTGGGCTATCCGGATACCCCCGCTGTCGGCTTTGCCGGTGGCATCGATCGCGTAGTGCTTGGGCTGCCGGAAAGCAACGGAGACGGGCCGGCTCAGCTCTGGGTGCTGCCGGTGGAGCGGGGGCTGGAGGCCGAGGCTGCCCGGGTGGGCCGGCTCTGCCGAGCAGAGCTGCCCGCGGTGGTCGACTTCAGCCGCCGCAGCCTCAGTGCCAAGATGCGCGCCGCCGGCCGCGCGGGCAGTCGCTGGGTGGCGATCATGGCAGCCGACGAAGCTCAGCGCCAGGCCGTGCAGTTGCGCGACATGCGCAGTGGCGACCAGCGAGAGGTGCCCTGGGATCAGCTGGCGGTGGTGATTGCCGGCAGCCTTTCGTCGTGAGTGGGTTCGGCGCTCCGCACTGCGGTGCGCTGCGCGCTGGCGACAGCGGCCGCTCGGCCGAGCTCTACGGCTGGGTGGGTCGCCGCCGCGACCATGGTGGTCTGACATTCTTGGACCTGCGTGACCGCTGGGGCACCGTCCAGGTGGTTTTCAACCCCGAGCTGGCGCCGGCCGCGCACGCCGCCGCAGCCGGGCTGCGGGCCGAATTCGTCATCAAGGTCACCGGCGAGGTGCGACTCCGGCCGGAGGGGATGCGGAACCCTCACCTTGCTACAGGGGAGGTGGAGATTGCCGCTGAGCGCGTCCAGGTGCTGAGTGAAAGCCTGACGCCGCCGTTCCAACTCGAGGACGCCAGCTCCGCCGACACCGACGAGAAGACGCGCCTCAGCTATCGATATCTGGATCTGCGCCGGCCCGAGATGCTGAGGATCTTGGAGCTGCGGCATCGCGTCAACAAGATCATTCACGCCCACATGGACGAGAACGAGTTCATCGAGGTGGAGACACCCATCCTGAGCAAGACGTCGCCGTCGGGCGCTCGTGACTTCCTCGTCCCCAGCCGGCTCCACCGGGGCCAGGTCTACGCCCTGCCCCAGGCGCCGCAGGTGCAAAAGCAGCTGCTCATGGTCGCCGGCGTCCAGCGCTACTACCAGATTGCCCGCTGCTTCAGGGACGAGAACCTGCGGGCAGACCGCCAGCCGGAATTCACCCAGCTCGACATCGAGATGAGCTTCGGTGACGAGGAGGACGTGTTCAACTTGGTCGAGGGACTGTTCGCCAGGCTCTGGCGGGAGACGATAGGCGTGGAGCTGCCGCTGCCCTTTCCGCGGCTCAACATCCGCGACGCCCTCGTGCGCTACGGGACTGACAAGCCCGATCTGCGTTATGAACTGGAGATCGCGGAGCTGGGTCCCGTGCTGGTCGGGACGGAGGCCAAGGTCTTCAGGAATGTGCTCGATTCCGGCGGCGTAGTGCGCGGGCTGGCAGTGCCAGGCGGCAGCGACCTGAGCCGGCGCGAATTGGACGAGCTGGCTGTCCTGGCCAGAGGAGCGGGCGGCAAGGGCCTGGCGTGGCTGCCCGGCGGCCCGCTCGACAAGTTCCTCACACCCGCCGAGATCTCGGGCATCCAAGAGGCGACAGGCGCGGCCGAAGGCGACCTGGTGTTGATCGCCGCCGATCGTCGCCGGCGGGCCGAAACCGTGATGGGCCTGATCCGCTCCGAAGTCGGCCGCCGCCGCGATCTGATCCGGCGCGACGAGTGGCGCTTTCTCTGGATCAATCCCACCTACCTCTTCGACGAGGACGACGAGGGCCGGATCACCTACGCGCACCACCCCTTTGTGCGGCCTGTGGCGGAGGACCTGGAGTTCGTGGAGGAGCGCCCCTACGACGTTCGCGCCCACGCTTACGACATCGTCTGCAACGGGTACGAGCTGGGTGGCGGCAGCCTGCGAATCTACGATCCCGCGATGCAGGAGCGCGTCTTCAAGCTGCTCGGGATGCCGGAATCCACGATTCGCGAGCGCTTCGGCTACCTGCTGGAGGCCTTCAACTACGGTGTCCCGCCCCACGGTGGCATCGCCTGGGGCGTGGACCGGGTGGTCATGATGCTTGCCGGCACTGAGAACATCCGCGACGTGATCGCCTTTCCCAAGACTCAGTCGATGACAGATCTGATGATGGACGCCCCCAGCGCGCCCGATCCTGAGCTCATGGCGGAGCTCGGTCTTAGGTTCGCGCCGCTGCCTGGAACAAGCCGCCAGAGCGGCCGGTAGTATCAAATCGTCCCGATCGGAGCGAGGGCATACGTGCGCGTTGCCCAATACAAATCACATAGGGACCCCGGAGTCACGCGTCCGGACCACAAGCCCGCTGAGACGGGAAGTGGAAAGCCCGCGGCAGGGGACCCACCTGAGTAACTCAGGACAATCCACCGCTCTTGCTCCGGCGGGATGCCTTCCTTGACGGGCGTACCGCCGGTTCTGATCACCGGTCTGCTCTTCACACTGCTGTTGACCGGGCTCTTCTATGGCCTCTGGCCCTACGCTCGGCGGGTTTTCATCCATGTGCTGCTGCTGACGGCCGCCGGCGTCCTTCTCGGCCAGGGCTGGTTCTGGCTTGAGCTGCCTTCGCTCCACGTGGGCGACCTGGACCTCGTGCCCGGCCTGCTCTTCGCCGCCGCGCTGCAGCCGCTGGGAGGACGACTGCCTCTGCCTCCCGGTCTGGCCAGGCGGGCAAAGCCTAAGATCTGAAGCGCGCCGGTGGTTTGGTCGGGGCGAAGCAAAGGAACACATGGCACAGGGATTCTTATGGATTGCGCTTGGCATCGCGGCCTTACTGGTGGCGCTGGCGATCGTGCTGGTGCTGCTGCGACTGAATCGCACGCTGGCGGTGCTTGAGTTGACGCTGATCAGCGCCGACCAAGCCCTCCAGGAGGTTGTGCCAGAGGTGCGGGCCAGCCTCGGCAACGTGAACGCCATCACCGGAGGCGTCAACGTGGCCCTACATGTGGCCGGGACGCAGGCCGACAGGATGGGCGGTGAGGTGGGTCAAGTGACTGCTCGCTCGGCCCGCGGCGCGGCAGCCATCCTGCACGGGCTGCGAGTGGGCATCGAAAGCCTCCTCCGAGCAACCTAGCAGAGTCCGACTGAACATCTGGAACAAGGAGAAAAGACATGAGCGACAGCAATTCTGGCGGTGGCTTCAGCTTCGGCTTCTTCCTCGGCCTCGTGGTCGGGGCAGGCGGGGCCATCTACCTGGCCACAGGTCCCGCTCGCGAGCAGGTGGCTGAGCTGCGCCAGCGCACCATTGAGCTGAGGGGGACCGCTCGGGAGGCGGCGGTTGATCCCGAGAGTCCCGTCCGGCGCGCGATCGCCGACGGCGTGGCGGCCGCCCGCCGCCGACGGCAAGAGCTGGAGCAGGCGGCGGCGACGGCCAAGGGCTCGACAGAAACCGCCGGTCAGCGGGAGCTTGGCGGGGACATCCAGGGGACCGTCAGCGATGCCTGAGCTGCTGCCGGGAACGCCAGTTGAGCTGAAGATCCCGGCTCGAGATGAGTTCATAGGGCTGGCCAAGCGGGTCGCCAGCTCCCTGGGCGGACAGCTGGGCTTCAGCCTGGACGAGATCGATGAGCTCAACATAGCTGTCGCCCAGGCGTGCGCCAACTCCATCTCCGACGCTCAGGACTTCTGGGGCGAGGGCGCGACTCTGCAGCTCAGCTTCATGACCACTGAGATCGGCATCCGGGTGGACGTCGATGTGCTGCCGCCGGATTCGCCCCGGGCCCTGGCTCTGCCGCCCAGCGACGCCCGAGAGCGAGAGGAGCTGGTTGCGGCCACTGATGCGGCAGCCGACCAAAGACTGCTCGCCAAGGCAATGATCAGAGTCTTTGTCGACGACTTTCGCGAGCATGTCAACCAGGGCCGGCGCGAAGCGCATTACCGGATGGTCAAGTACCTCATCAGTTGAGCTCGACTCCGAGCCAGGCGCGCGAGGAGCTGCGGCAGTTGCACCGTGAGTACAGTCAGGCGACCTCCGAAGCAGAGCGGGAACGGATTCGATCCCGGCTGGTGCCTGGTTACGATGGGTTGGTGCATTTCTTAGCGCGGCAGTTCGCCAACCGCGGTGAGCCGTTGGACGACGTTCTCCAGGTTGGCTACGTGGGTTTGATCAAGGCGATCGATCGCTTCGACCCAGACCTGGGCAACGAATTCACCACCTTCGGCACGCCCTACATCAAGGGCGAGATCCAGCGCTATTTCCGGGACAAGGGCTGGGCGATCCGCTTTCCCCGCCGCTTGCAGGAGACCTACCAGCAAGTGGTGCGCACAAATGAGGCGCTGCGCCAGGAGGTGGGGCGCCAGCCCACCGTGGCCGAGGTGGCCGCCCGGTTGGGCCTGCAGCCGGAGGATGTGCTGGAGGCGATGGAGATGTCCAGCGCCATGGCGCCCACGTCCTTCGACGCCACGATTGGGGGAGAATCCCAAGAAGGTGGGCGCCAGCTCGGCGAGGCGATCGGAGCCAGAGACGCAAACCTCGCCCGGGTGGAGATGCGGGAGGCCCTGGAGCGAGCCATGCAGCATCTGACTGAGCGCGAACGCCGCATTCTGATCCTGCGCTTCGTCGATGAGCTCTCGCAGTCGGAGGTGGCCAAGAAGCTGGGCATCAGCCAGATGCACGTTTCCCGGCTCCAGCGCGCGGCCACCGAACAGCTGAAGCAGCTACTGCCTACGGAATCGCTGGGGTGACGGGCAAGGGGAGGCAGGCCTCCCCTTCCAAAACCCCTCCCGGTCAGTGTGGTAGGCAAGCTCGTGTCAGAGCCGCACGAGAGTCTTTGAAATCCATCATCTGTTGTCGCCACGGACGTCGTGTACCGGCGGGATGAACCCGGCCGATCGACCTAGGGATGGACACGAGACGCTCAACCATCACGGCGCTGCCTGTCACCATCAAGTCGCTCGTGCCGCTGGCATGAAGCTGACGTTGGGTTTGCGCAACACCAGCGCCGCAGGTAGACTCAGCCAGTTCCGTGACCGGAGCCGAGATCCGTGCCCGCTTCCTTCGCTACTTCCAGAGCCGCGATCACCTGATCATCCAGAGCGCCTCTCTCGTCCCTGTAGACGACCCGACCACGCTCTTCAACTCGGCTGGGATGCAGCCGCTTCAACCCTATTACAGGGGCGTGCGGCAGCCTCCGCATGGCCGCTTGGTGAGCTGCCAGAAGTGCTTTCGGGTAGTGGATCTCGACGACGTGGGCCGCTCCGACAGGCACTGCACGTTCTTCGAGATGCTGGGCAACTTCGCCCCGACAGGCGACTACTTCAAGGAGAGGGCCATCCCTTGGGCGTGGGAATTTGCTGTCGATCAGCGCGTGGGATTGGGTCTGGACAGAGAGCGGATCCGCGTCACCACCCATCCCGAGGACCACGTGGCGCGCGAGATCTGGCGCCGGGAAACCGATCTCCGAGCGGACTTCGTCTACAACAACCAGGAGAATTGGTGGGGCCAGGAGCTGGGGCCCTGCGGCTACGACTCGGAGCTCTGGTGGGACCGCGGCCCGGCGGTTGGCTGCGGCCGGGACGACTGCTATCCCGACCACTGTGAGCGATTCTTGGAGTTCTGGAACCTCGTCTTCCCGCAGTTCGACAAGCGGCCGGACGGCAGCTTGCCCGAACTGCCCAGCGGCGGCGCCATCGACACAGGCATGGGCCTGGATCGGATCAGCAGCATTCTGCAAGGCGTCGAGACGGTCTTCGAGACGGATCAGTTTGCTCTGATCCAAGACCACATCCGCCAGTCGTCCAGCGTCTCGGCCACGGTTTCGGAGCGAGTGGTGGCCGACCACCTGCGGGCGATGACGTTTCTCATCAGCGACGGCGTGCTACCGGCCAAGGAGGGTCGCGGCTACGTGCTCCGCCGAGTGATCCGCCGCGCCGCGCTGCACGGCCGCCGGCTCGGTCTGCGAGACGGTCTGGCGGCCGGCGTGCCGTCGGTGCTGGAGACCTTTGGGGAGGCCTATCCGCTGCTGGCTCAGCGCCAGGCTGAGATCGAGCAAAGCATCCGAGCCGAGGAGGAGAGCTTCAACCGGACGCTGGAGCGTGGTATGGAACTCTTCGAGCGCCTTGTAGAGCAGCCCGGCTTGGAGCTGAGCGGGGAGGACGCATTCCGGCTCCACGACACCTTCGGCTTCCCCCGCGAGCTCACCCTCGAGCTCGCCCAGGAACGGGGCAGGACAGTCGATCTGGCCGGTTTCGGGGCCGCCATGACTGGTCAGCGCGAGCGGTCACGGCGCGCCCTGAGCCATGGTTGGAGCGGATTGCAGAGTCTCCCCGAGGCCGAGTTCACAGGCTACGGGCGCCTGGAGGAGAGTGGCCGGGTGCTGGCCCTGCGCCGGGCGGGCGAGGACGTGGTGGCGGTCAGGGAGGGCGAGGAGGTGGAGGTCTACTTGGACCGCAGCCCCTTCTACGCAGAGAGCGGCGGCCAGGTTGGTGACACTGGTCGCATCCAGGGTCCTGGCGGTGAGGTGCTGGTGGAAGACACCCGTCGACCCCGCGTCGGAGTCATAGCACACCTGGGTCAGGTGCTGGTCGGCCGACTCAGCACCGGCGATCAAGTGCGGGGGGTGGTGGACGCCGAGCGGCGGCGGCGCATCATGCGCCACCACTCAGCCACGCACCTGTTGAACCGCGCCTTGGAGGAGGCGCTCCAGCGGCCCAACTTGCAGCGAGGCTCCTGGGTGGGCCCCGACCACACCACCTTCGATTTCCCGCTCGACCGGGCACTGAGCGCCGACGAGCTGGCCACGCTGGAACGGCGAATCAACGCCCAGGTCCGCGCCGCCCTGCCCATGACGGCCCGGGTGCTTCCATACGCCGAAGCTGTGGGGACCGGGGCCACCCACCTCTTCGATGAGAAGTACGGCGACCAGGTGCGCGTTGTCTGCTTTGGGGAGTGGAGCTGCGAATTCTGCGGCGGCACCCACTGCAGCAGCTCAGCGGAGGTGGGGATGGCGATAGTGACCGGCGAGGCCAGCGTGGGCCAGGGGCTGCGCCGCATCGATCTCACCGTCGGCGAGTCAGCCGAAGAGCTTGTGCGGCTCAGGCTGAGCCAGCTGCAGCAGGCAGGCCGAGTCCTCGGCGTGGCCCCGGGTGACGTCGCGAACAAGGCCGAGCAGCTGCGCCGCGAGCAGCGCCGGTTGGAGCGGGAGATGGCTCGGCTGCGGGACGAGCTGCGAACCGTCAGCATCCGGGGCGCTGGCGCCAGTCGCCCCAGCCGGCGCCAAGCCCGGCTGCCGCTGGTCATGGAGCAGGTGAGCGCAGATGGGATGGAGGACCTGCGCGGTTGGGCTGATCGGTATTTGGAGCAGTTGGGAGGCAGCGGCGTGGTGGTGGTCGCCGACGGCACCAGCTTCGTGATCAAGGTCTCCCGAGACCTGGCCCAGGAGAATCCGGCCAACCAGCTCGCGCAGGTGCTGGGCCGAGGCGGCGGTCAGCCCCAGCTGGCCCAGGGCCGCCTGGCAGGGGACGTGGAAGAAGCCTTCGCGGTACTGGAGGCACGCCTTCGATGAGCCCGCTCTTCCGCCAGAAGCACAAGCCTGACTACTACCAGCACTTCACGGTCCTGGACCTCGGCAGCGAGTTCGTCAAAGTCTTGATCCTCACTCGGCAGGGATCCGACGCGATGGTTCTCGGCGTAGCTAAGGAGCCACAGGCCCCAGCCTCGATCGAGAACGGCGCAATTATCGAATTGGACAGAGTCATCGAAGCTTCCAACCGCGCCCTGGAGACAGCCGAGGACATGGCGGGCGTAATTCCGGGGCTGGCGACCGTCGGCCTGGCCGGAGAGCTGGTCAAAGGCTTTTCTTCGTCAGTCGCCTATCCCCGAGAGAGGCCTGATTCACGAGTGAAGGAATCCGAGCTTCGAAACATGCTGCAGCTCGTCCAGCGGCGGGCGCTGCACGAAGCCGAGCATCTGCTCGAGCTGGAGCGGGCTTACGGCAACCTGGAGGCCAGGCTGATTCAATCCAACATCACAAGGGTGCGGATAGACGGCTACCCGGTGGCCAATCCGATCGGCTACGAGGGCCGGCACATGGACCTGACTGTCTTCAATACCTTTGCTCCGTTAATGCAGGTCGGAGCCGTGGAAACTGTCGCCCGGGACCTGGACCTGGATCTGGTCAGCATGGTCTCCCAGCCCTATGCGGTCGCCCGGGCCTGCGCCGGCGACGACGCCTGGGAGGAGGGCGGCATCTTCATCGACATGGGTGGCGCGACCACCAACGTGGCGCTGCTGCGCGAGGGTACTGTCGAGGGCACGCGCATGTTCAATCTCGGCGGTCAGGCGCTCACCCGCCGAATTGCAGGCGAGTTCGGTCTCTCCTTCCAGGATGCGGAGGCGCGCAAGCTCAGACATTCAGAGGGGGTTCTGAGCCCGGCTGAACGGCAGCGGATCTCGGGGCTCTTGACAGGCGACGTGGAGGTCATGCTCCAGGGCCTCCACCTGAGCCTGGTGGAGATGGCCCGGGATGAGCTTCTACCCGCCAACCTCTACATCAGCGGGGGGGCCAGCCTGCTGCCGGAGATGGGGCGGGAGCTGGTGAAGCCTGCCTGGCGGGAGGGTCTGAGCTTTGTCCGGGAACCCGACGTGCGGCGGCTGGGGCCGGCGGACGTGCGCAACGTGACCGACGCCACAGGTCTGCTGCAGAGCCCGCAGGACGTCACGCCCCTGTCGCTCGCCAACCACTTCCTTCATCAGGGGTCGGAGCAGGACGAGCTGATGAACTCGGTCATGGAGGGCGTGGTGAAGGGCCTTCGGCTTTAGGCTGCCGGCTTATTTCACCTCCCCCTCCAGACTCAGCAGGAGCGGCGGAGGACGCGTGGTAGCCTCTAGGCGGACTTGAGGTTTTCACAGCGGCCCCGGGCCGCCGGAAGCCGGGAGTAGGGTGATGGGACTCGAACCGATCTTCGTCGATGGCGAAGAGGAACTCCCGACAGTGATCGAGCGACTGAAGCAGGTGGGGAGCCAAGAGGTGCCACTGGTCCTGTCCGATCATTCCCGGGTGGGTCGGAGCAGGTTCTCTTTTCAGCTTCTGCGCAGATACTCCCGCCAGACGGGCAAGCGGCTGAGCTTTGTCTCGCCTGATCCGGCCGTACAGCAGATGGCGCAGGAGGCAGGTTTCCGCTCGGCAGGTTCGCTGGACAGTCTCGATTCGGGAGCGGTCCCGCAGCCGGCGGCGCCGCCTGCGCACCAGGCCGCCGTGCCACCGCCAGAGCCAGCGTTCCTCGACCCCGCCGCTTTTGCGGCTGTTGCTGCGAGCCCCACTCCAGCTGTGCTTCCGCAGTCCAGCGGTGCGGCGGTTGGTCCACGGATCCGGGCGGCGCCACCGGTGTCCGCTGGCCGCAGCCAGCCGCAGCCCTCCCGGGCGATTCTCTACGGTGGGGTGGCACTAGTTCTGGCGGTTGTTCTCGTCGGTCTCCTGGTTTTCGTGCCCTCGGCCAAGGTCACGCTGGTGGCGCAGGCGCAGCCTTTCTCGGCCGACTTGACTGTCACGGCGGCTCCCAGCGGCGCTCCGATCCGCGTGCGGACCGCCACCTCCGGCAAGAAGGCCACTCAGAGCTTCAAGGCGACAGCTGTGAAGACGACACCCGGCCAGCCAGCTACCGGCGGCATCGCCTTCGATGGAAGCGGCTGCAACCAATCAGAAGGGAGCGAGATACGGGTGCCCAACGGAACCCGGCTGCGCTCCTCCACCGGCGTCCAATTCGCGACCAACGGCGGCGACTTGACAATCCGGCCCGACGCCGGAGCCGCTACCACTATCGTGGCCACCTCGCCAGGTCAGAACGGCAACCTTCCGGCCGACACTGTGTTCGCGTTCGAGAACGCCGGCAACACGGGCGGCTGCCTGGTGGCGCGTGGCGGTCCCACCAGCGGCGGTCAGGACGAGGTGAAGAAGACAGTCGTAGGGCAGCCGGACGTCGACAACGCACGTAGCCAGCTCAACGCCCAGCTCCAGACCCAGCTCAGCAATGACCTCCGCGCCGGCGTGCAAAAGGGAGAGAAGATCAACGATGAAATCCAGTTCAGGGATGCTCAGCTGAGCACCGACCACAAGGTGGGGGATGAGGTGCGCAGCTTCAATGCGACAATGGATCTGCAGGCTGAGGGGGATTACTACCGGCCGGACGAGGTGACGGCGGCGTTTGTCGGCATGCTGGCCCAGAAGGTGCCCGCCGGTCGCCAACTCGCCGGTCAGTCCACCGCCAGCTACCAGCCCACAGCGACCGCCGGCGGCCAGCTGACCTTCAACGGAAAGGCGTCAGGCTTCTCCGCACCGAAGATCGATCGCAGCGCGGTGAGCGCGCTCGTGACAGGCAAGTCAGTGGCGCAGGCCCAGCAGAACCTGAAGCACCTGCCAATCCAGTCAGTGGTCATCGAACAGCATCCTTTCCGGCTGCCGTTCATGCCGCTCTCTTCTTCCCGGATCGAGGTGGAGTACGACGTGACTGTAGCGCCGGCCGGCCAGACGCCGAAGTGATGGCTCTGGCAGGCCGCGTCCTAGCCATCGATCCTGGTAGCAAGCGAGTCGGCGTTGCGCTGAGCGACCCGGGCGGTGTGCTGGCTACGCCGCTGCTGACTCTTCCCGCCGAACCCGCCGCCACACTTGTCGACCGACTGCTGGCAGTGGCCGCCAGCCACCAGGCGGTTGAGCTGGTAGTGGGCCTGCCGCGCCGGCTCGACGGCAGCTCAGGACCCGCGGCTCACACGGCGAGCCGGCTGGCCGCTGACCTTCGGGCGCAGAGCGGGCTGCCGGTCAAGCTGGTGGACGAGAGGCTGACCAGCGTCATCGCTGAGCGGGCTCTGCTGGCAAACGGACGCAAACGCGATCGTCGCAAGGACCTCTCCGATCGGGTGGCGGCCGCCGTGATCCTGCAGGGACACCTCGACTCCAGGCGAAGGCAGGAGTGACCCAGCCCGACCAGGAACAGCCAGTGGTGCTGATCGATGAGGCGGGGAGGCAGCGCTCCTTCAGGGTCCACGACGCATTTGACCTGGAGGGCCGCTCGTACTACCTGGTGGAAGCCGCCGATGATCCTGAGCAGGTCATGTTTCTGAAGGAGACCGACGGCACCCTTGAGACGGTCGATCCAGATGAGCTCCAGAGCCTACTGGCGTTCCTCGAAAAGGATGACTCCCAGGACAGCGAATGAAGAAGCTGCTGGTGGTGCTGGTACTGCTGGTCGCCGTGGGGTACGCCGGCAGCCAGGGGTATGGCTGGTATCAGAGCCAGATCAACGACCCGGTCGGAGGCGACACCAGGCCTGTCGCTGTGCACATTGACAGCGGCGAGACTCCGGACGCCATCGCCGCCGACCTAGTCGCCAAGGGCTTGGTGCGCAATCGAGAAGTGTTCCTCGTCTACCTTCGTTCGCGGGGCAATGGTGCCAACATTCAGGCTGGCGACTTCCAGCTGAGCCGGAGCATGTCGATGGCAGCCATCGTCGACCATCTCACGTCCGGGACCAACACCCTCCAGATCAGACTGGCCGAGGGGCTGACGCTGGCCAAGATGGCGGAGGCGGTCCAGGTTTCCGGCCTGGCCAGCGGGCAGCAGTACACCGCCGCAGCTCAGCTTGCCGGCCACCAGGAGAGCTTCCTGCTGGGCCGACCCCAGGGGGCCCCGCCGACGCTGGAGGGCTTCCTCTTTCCCGACACCTACCAACTTCCCCCGAGCGCTGGGGCGAGGGGCTTGGTTCAGCTTCAGCTCGACCGCTTCGGACGCATCGTGGGCGCGGGCCTGAGCCACGAGATCCAGGCGCCCGCCGCCGGTCGTCCTCTGCTGAGCCTCTACCAACTGGTCAGCGCCGCCTCCATAGTCGAGCGCGAGGTGAACCGCGACCCGGATCGGCGGATAGTCTGCGGCATCATCTTTAACCGGCTGCAGCAGGGGATGCCACTCCAGATCGACGCCACTGTGCTCTACGGCTTGGGCCGCTTTGGCGGGCAGCTCACGCAGGCTGACTTGGGCCAGGACACGCCCTACAACACCTACCTGCACCAGGGCCTGCCGCCAGGACCGATCGCCAACCCGGGTGAGGCTGCGCTCAAGGCCTGCGTCGAACCGCAGCCGTCCACCTACCTGTTCTATTTCTCCGATCCCAGTGGAGCCACTCACTACGCCACGACCGGCGACGAATTCGAGCGTCTGAAGCGGCAGTTCGGCGTCGCCGGCGGCTAGGACTGGCGCCCCCGGGATGGCTACCGGAATAGTGGCCTTGCTCGGGCAGGGCATCGCCTACTCCGCGAGCCTGGCGCTGCAGTCGGCGGCGTTTGCGGCCGCCGACCTTGATTGGCGCTACGAGCTGGTGGACGTGCCGCCCTCTGAGCTTGCAGCTGCTGTCGAACACCTCCGCCAGGATCCCTACCGGGGCGCCAACGTCACCATTCCGCACAAGGTGGCTGTGTTGCCGATGCTGAACGCACTGGAGGCGGATGCCCGAAGAGCTGGTGCCGTCAACACGATCCGCCGCGAGGGTGGCCGGCTGATCGGCTCCAACACCGACGTCACGGGACTCAGGGCCGCGCTGGGGGCGGCCGGCGTGGAGGCAACCGGCGCCGCAGCCGTGGTCCTGGGCGCCGGTGGGGCAGCGCGAGCCTGTGGCCTGGCCCTGAGTGGAGCGGGCGTGACCTTCGTCGCGCGGGAGCCCTCACGCGCCGTCGGACTGCCGGGGACCGTGCTGAGTTGGGGCGACCCCACCTGGCAGGCGCTGGCGCGGCGGGCGGACGTGCTGATCAACGCCACGCCGCTGGGCCGCCAGGGAGAGATGCCCATCCGACCCGGCGGTCTGCCTCTTTCGGGAGCGGTGATCGACCTTGTCTACGTGGCGGGTGGCACGCCGCTGGTCCGCAGTTCGCGCCGACTTGGCTTGCGCTGCGTCGACGGCTGGAGCATCCTGCTGGCCCAGGGCGCGGCTGCCTTTCAGGCCTGGACCGGCCGGGAGGCTCCACTCTCCGCGATGCGGGCGGCTCTGCCACCAGGCGCGATCGCGGCCGCGGGCGAGCTTGATTTGCAGTGAGCGTCCCGAGTACCCTGCTGGTCCCGCTCGTCGCCGGTCTAGGCGCCTTGGCGGGAGCCGGACTGACGATCGTTTCCGCCCACCTTGCCGCCGGCCAAGGCTTGGTCGCGCGAGCTCCGCATTGGGAGCGGATCGCCACGCCGCTGCTCTCAGCACTGTTTCTCGCCTCGCTGGCCTGGCGTTTGGGTACCGGCTGGTCGCTGGTGAGCCGGAGCCTTTGGGCCCTGATCCTGATTCAGATAGTCGTCTTCGATCTTCGTCACGGGCTCATCTTGGATCGAGTGCTGCTGCCGGCAGGCCTGCTGGCGGCCCTCCTGAGCTGGCTGACGCCGGGCCTCAGCTGGCGTGAGTCGCTACTCACCGGCGCGCTCACAGGTCTAGCCTTTCTCGCCGTAGCCAGAGCCGGCCAGGCTCTTTTCAAGGCGGAGGCGCTGGGTCTGGGTGACGTCAAGCTCAGCGCCTTCATGGGGCTCTGCCTCGGTTTCCCGGGGGTGGTCTGGGCGGTGATCGCCGGGGTGCTGGCCGGGGGCGTGGCCGCCGCCGTGCTGTTGGTCACGGGCCTGGCGGGGCGCCACGATCACTTCGCCTACGGACCGTTTCTGGCCGGTGGCTCTTTACTTGCCCTGTTCCTGCTGCCCCCGGGGCGGACCTAGAATCCTCGACGATGCCGCGCCAACTGCTCGAAGGTGAGGATCTGGTCCTGCGGCTGCACAGGCACTGGATTCTGCTCGGCCGCTGGCTGGGACTTCCGCTGATGTTGCTGGCGCTTTTCTGCCTCGCCCTCTATGTGGCCGGGGATCGTATGCCAGGTGATTTGAAGCTGTTCCTGCTCCTGCTGGCCCTGGCGGCCCTCGGCCTGTGGACGATAGTCGCCTGGCTGCGCTGGACGGCAGTGAGCCTAACTCTGACCGATCAGCGCGTGATCTTGGAGAGCGGGGTGATCGGCCGCGCGAGCAAGGTCATCGCCTTGGACCGCGTCCAGGACGTCGCCACCCGCCAGTCTCCCTGGGGCCGGCTCTTCGGCTACGGGACTGTGCAGATCGACGCTATGGGCGCCAGTGGCACGGAGCTCGTGCCCTATGTGCCGGGCCCCGAGCGCCTGCGGGATGAGGTCTTCGTGCAGTCGGGCGCGAGCCGGCGCGCGGGCCGGACCTGAGCCGGCGGCCGCCCCTGGCCCTGATCGGCTTCATGGGCTGCGGCAAATCGACAGTCGGCCGCCGGGTCGCCGAGCTGGCGGCGGCGCCGTATTTTGACCTGGACCAGATGCTCGAAGACTCCACCGGCCTGACCGTCGGCACCTACTTCGCGCGGCATGGCGAGGCGGCATTTCGGGCGCTCGAAGCACGGCTGCTGCCCGAGGTACTCCAGCCTGGAGCCGTCACCTCGCTGGGGGGTGGCACGCCTGTGCCCGAAGCCAACTGGCGCCTGCTGCAGGAGCGAGCCAGGACCGTCTACCTGGCGGCGCCATTGGTGGTGTTGCTCGCCCGGGCTGGAAGCCAGGCCACCCGACCGCTTCTCTTGGGGCGAAGCCGGCAGGAGCTGGAGCAGCTCTGGCGCGCCCGGCTGCCACGCTATGAGGCGGCTCAAGGGCGCGTCGATGCCGCGCGGCCGGTCGAAGAAGTGGCGGAGGAGGTGCTGGCGCTCTGGGACTCGTGACTGTGCAGCTGGCCGAGCGTGCCTACCCGGTGTTGATAGGTTCCGGCGCCTTGCTGGAGCTGCCTCGGCGGCTGCGGGAGAAGGCTGTGTCCAGCGCAGTAGTGGTGAGTGACAGCAATGTCGCGGGCGAGTGGGGAGAAGCTGTGCTGGCAGGCCTGACAGGGGTCGGGATCCGCTCGCAACTCCACGCGGTACAACCTGGTGAACAGGCCAAATCCCTTTCCGAGTTGAGCCGCGTACTGGACTTCCTGGAGGCGTTCGACCTGGACCGGCGGGGCGTGGTCGTCGCTCTGGGTGGGGGCACCGTGGGCGACCTGGCAGGCTTCGCCGCCGCCATCTGGCTGCGGGGGGTTCGCTACGTCCAGGTGCCCACCACGCTGCTCGCGATGGTCGACGCCAGTGTCGGCGGCAAGACCGGGGTCAACAGCGAGCGAAGCAAGAACTCGATAGGCGCCGTCTGGCAGCCGCTCGCGGTGTTCTCCGATCTGACCACACTGCGCACGCTGCCCGAAGCCGAGTATCTCACCGCCTTCGGCGAGATCGTCAAGTACGCGGTGAGCCTGGATCGGCACTTGGCCGGCACTCTGAGACACCAGGCGCCGGCCCTCATAGAGCGGGACCAGACAGCTCTGGAGTCGGTGGTGACGCGCGGCATCGAGCTGAAAGCCCAGGTGGTCGCGGCTGACGAGAGAGAGGCCGGCCCGCGCGAGGTCCTCAATTACGGCCACACTGTCGGGCATGCGCTGGAGATCGCCTCCAACTTTGCCGTGCCCCACGGCCGCGCCGTCGCCTTGGGCCTGCGGGCGGCTGCTCGCCTGGGCGTCGAGTGCTGTGGCTGCCCCCAATCAGTGGTAGAGGTCCAGGACGAGCTGCTGGCAGCCTTTGGCCTGCCCGGCGACCTGCCGCCTGTGCGAGAAAATGAAGTGCTGGCGGCGCTGCTCCGAGACAAGAAGGCCCGCGAGGGCCGGCTCCGCTGGGTCCTGCCCCGAGAGCTGGGCAAGGTTCAGGTTGGCGTGAGGGTGCCTGCGGCGACAGTCGAGCGCGTGGTCCACGAGGTCCTCTCATGAAGCGCCTCCTCGTCGTCAACGGCCCCAATCTGAACCTGCTGGGCGCTCGCGAGCCGGAGATCTACGGTTCCCTCACCCTCGCCCAAATCGAGGCCCGGATGCAGGAGTGGGCACGGGCCAGAGACTGCGAGCTGCGCTGTTTCCAGTCCAATTCGGAAGCCGCCATTCTTGACTTCATACAGGCGGAGGCCGGCGCCGCTCAGGGCCTGGTTCTCAATCCGGGCGCCCTGACCCACAGCTCGGTGGCCCTCTACGATTGCCTGAGGGCGCTCGCCCTTCCCACAGTTGAGGTCCACCTCTCCAACATCCACGCTCGAGAGGAGTTTCGGTCTCGCAGCATCACAGCGGTAGCAGCGTTGGGCGTCGTGGCAGGGCTGGGTGCGAGCGGTTACATCTACGCCATGGAGTACCTGATTGATCGAGACGAATAACTTCCGAAACGGCACGGCCTTCGAGATGGACGGCAAGCTGCTGACAGTGGTCAGTGTGGAGCACATCAAGATGGCTCGAGCCGGCGCAGTCATCAAAGCCAAGCTGAAAAACATCCGCGACGGCTCCATCTACGAGCAGAGCTTCCGCAGCGGGGATAAGTACAGGACTGTCCGAATCGAGAAGTTGGAAGCCACCTACCTCTACGGGGACGGGGACAACCACCACTTCATGGACGCCCAGAACTACGAGCAGCTGGCCCTGGCCAAGGACAAGCTGGCGGACGTCTTGCCCTTCCTGAAGGAGGGCAACTCGGTCAGCCTCCTGCGCTATGAGGACGAAGTGATAGGAGTTGAGCTGCCGATCACTCTGGAACTGATCGTGGCGGAGACGGAGCCCGGCGTGCGCGGGGACACTGTTTCCGGCACCAGCAAGCCCGCAACTCTCGAGACGGGCGCCCAGCTGAGCGTCCCGCTGTTCGTCAACCGTGGCGACCGAATCCGCGTGGACACGCGCACCGGCCACTACCTCGAACGCGCCTAGTGGAGGCCGATCTCCCGTGCCTGAGGCAGCCCGCGGGGGCAAAAGCCTAACCTAACCTGCGGGACATGGCGGAGCCGACCATCAGCCTCTCCGCCAGCCGGCTGGCGAATATAGTCGCCAACGCCGTCTTCAGCGCGTTCGTCATTTACGCCGGTGCCTTCGAGCAGATCACGCGCCGCGCCCAGGAGAGATTCGTCGAGCGGGATTGGCCGGGCGCCGCTACCGACGCGTCCGAGCGGCTCGATCTATACACAGGGGCGGTGGACGGTGCCCAGAGGCAGGTGGAGAACATGCTTGCCGAGCGCTCGGCCGAGCGCCTGGTCTGGGCGGGGATGAAGGCCGTCTACTCAGGTCTCATCGCGGGCCGGCAGGATTGGGAGCTGGCCGAAACGTTCTTCAACTCAGTGACGAGGCGAGTCTTCGCCACCGAGGGCGTGGACGCCAACATCGAGTTCGTCGACTCCGACTTCGCGGTCCCCGACGAGGCGCGCGGGGCGGCGCTTTGGAGGACCTACGAGGGTGATGAATGCGCGGCAATCTTGCGCTCCCTGCTCACAGACCTGTGGTTCAACTGCGCGCTCGCCGATCCAGAGCGCGACGTCCGTCGCGGCGGCGCCCTGCTGCTCGAACAAGTGCGGTCGGCCGGCTTCGGGGATCTGGTCCGACGCGCGGAGGTGATCAGGGCACCCTTCTTCCGGCGCAAGGGCGCCTATCTGATCGGCCGGCTCACCGTCGGGGACCGCTGCCTGCCGTTCGGCCTCGCCTTTCTCAATTCAGCGGTCGGCGTCACCTTGGACGCCGTCCTGACCGGGGAGGACGACATCAGCATCGTCTTCAGTTTCACCCGCTCACACTTCTTCATCGACCTGGGGCCGCCTCACCAGCTGGTCACGCTCCTAAAGGAGCTGATGCCGAAGAAGCCAGTCGCTGAGCTCTACATCGCCCTGGGTCATCACAAGCACGGCAAGACCGAGCTGTACAGGGACCTGCTGCGCCATCTGGCTACTTCTGATCGCCGCTTCGAGCGGGCTCCGGGGACACCCGGCACTGTGATGCTGGTCTTCGCGATGGACGGCTACGACGTGGTCTTCAAGGTGATCCGCGATCGCTTTCCGGTGGTCAAGCCGGTGACGCCGCAGCAAATTCGTGACAAGTACAGGCTGGTCTTCCACCACGACCGAGCCGGCCGCCTGGTCGAGGCCCAGGAGTTCGAGCATCTGCAGTTCGACAGCGCCAGGTTCGCCCCCGAGCTGCTGCAGGAGTTCCGGCGCGACGCCGAGCGCACTGTCGAGCTGGAAGCGGATCGGGTCGTCGTCCACCACGCCTACCTCGAGCGGCGGGTGACGCCCCTCGACTGGTACCTGCGCCAGGCCGACCCGGCGGCGGCTGCCGCCGCCATCAGCGATTTCGGTCAGGCTATCAAGGACCTCGCGGCCAGCGGCATCTTTCCTGGCGAGCTTCTGCCCAAGAACTTCGGGCTGACACGTCACTCACGAGTGGTCTGCTACGACTACGACGAGCTCGGTCTGCTTTCAGAGTTCACTTTCCGGCCCCTGCCCGCCGCCGTCGACGACCAGGATGAACTCGCCGACGAGGCGTGGTTCGGGATAGGTCCGAGAGACCTCTTTCCTGAGGAGTTCGGACGCTTCCTCGGTCTCACGCCCGAGCAGCGAAAGGCCCTGGAGGTGCTCCACCGCAATCTCTACGACGTCACCTTCTGGCAGTCCACTCAGGCTTTGGTGCGCAGCGCCGAGATCATTGACATCTTTCCTTACCCGGCGTCCCGGCGGCTGCCGGCCGGTTGAAAGGGCCGGCCTGGGGGGCAGCCGTGGGCGGTCCCCTCAGGTAGCATCGGGGCGGTGGCGCAGGCGACTTCCGGCAGCGTGCGAGTGGCCAACGAGGTCATCGCCAGCATCGCCGCCCTGGCTGCCCGAGAGGTGGAGGGCGTGCAGGACGTGGATCAGTCCAGCGCCAGGCAGCTGATGGACTGGCTGAAGCGGCAGACTGTGCACAGCGGCGTGCGCGTCGCGCTGGACGGCGAGCGCAAGCTCCATCTCGACGTCTTTCTGACAGTGGTTTCAACCGCGGCGCTGCAGGTGGTCGCCGCGCGTGTGCAGGCGAATGTGGTGGAAGCTGTGGAACGCATGCTGGGCCTGGAGGTCGCCGAGGTGAGCGTCTTCGTCTCCAGCGTCGCCTTCTGATGTCATCCGCCACAGCCCTGACCAGACGCCAGATCGAGCTTGTGAAGGGGGCATCAGGTTCCCCTCGACAGTTCTGATTGCTGCTCGTGGCAGGTTCTCGCCACCGTGCTCGAGAGCTCGCGCTGAAAGCTCTCTTTCAACTCGAGAGCAGCCCCGAAGGGCCCCTGGCCGCTGTCGAGTACGTGGCCGGAGAACAGGGTTCCGAGCCCGCCGAGCGGGAATTCGCTTGGCGGCTCGTGGCGGGGGTGCTGGAGCATGGTGAGGAGATCGATAGCCTGATCCGAGCAGCCTCCACCAACTGGAGTCCTGAGCAGATGGGCAGGGTGGACCGCACGGTCCTGCGGATCGCCGTCTTCGAGATCCGCTTTGGCGGGGAGGTGCCGCTGCGGGCAGCGCTCAACGAATCGATCGACCTGGCCAAGACATTCGCAGGCGAGGAGTCGGGCCGTTTCGTCAACGGAGTGCTGGGCCGGATCGTGGCGGGGGCCGCGCGTGAGGTCCCCAGCTGAGGCCGCCCCCGGACCTGAGCCGGTGGATACGTTGCTCGATCGGCTGGAGGCGGCACTGCAGCGCCTGAACGATCCCCGAGCGCCTGTGCAGCAAATTGTCGCCGATTACGAACTGGCGGAGCGCCTGCTAAGGGAGGCGGAAGTCAGACTGGAACAGGCGCGGACCTCGCTTGGTCACGGTCGGTCAGGCGCTTAGAGCGTGCAGCGTTACCTGTTACCGGCAGCCGTGGCGTGGCTCATCGCCCAGAGCCTGAAGCTAGGCCTACACACAGCCAGGCGCCGGCGCTTGGACCTGCGCATTCTGGCCGAGACGGGCGGCATGCCGAGCTCCCATTCGGCGCTGGTCATGGCGCTGACTGCCGCACTCGGCCGCGTCAACGGCGTGAACTCAGCGGTGTTCGCTGTCGCGTTGGTGCTGTCGATAGTCGTCATGTACGACGCGCAGGGTGTGCGGCGAGCGGCCGGCCTGCAGGCTTCGGTGCTGAACCGCTTGGTAAATGATCTGATGGCTCAGCGGGGCATCCGCGAGGACCGGCTGCGAGAATTGGTGGGCCACACTCCGGTTCAGGTACTGGTGGGCGCGGCGCTGGGCATCGGGATCGGCCTGCTGCCGTTTTAGTTGCCAGTGGTGACTGGGTCGCGACAGCGGCTGGATCTGGCTCTCGTCAAAGCGGGAATGGCCGAGTCGCGCAGCCAGGCCCAGGCTCTCATCCTGGCCGGCAAGGTCAAGGTCGGGGAGGAGACTGTGCGCAAATCCGATCGGCTGGTGGGAGCTCAACCGCTGCAAGTCGTGGCGCCACCGGCGTTCGTGAGCCGGGCCGGCGCCAAGCTGGCCGGAGCTTTGGAGGCTTTCGGGGTGCGAGCGGCAGGCCGAATCTGTGCAGATGTCGGCGCTTCGACAGGTGGTTTCACCGACGTTCTGCTCCAGCGCGGAGCAGCCCGCGTCTACGCCATCGACGTGGGCAGGGGGCTGCTGCACTGGCGGCTGCGACAGGATCCCCGCGTCATCGTGCTCGAGCGCGTCAACGCCCGGACGCTGGAGCAACTCCCTGAGCAGCCGCAGTTGGTCGTCGTGGACGTCTCCTTCATCGGGCTGGAGCTGGTCCTCCCAGCGCTCTGTCGCTGTGCCCCGGGCGCAGAGCTGGTGGTGCTCTTCAAACCTCAGTTTCAGGTAGGTCGGCGCGAGGTGGGAAAGGGCGGTGTTGTCCGCGACGAAGCTGCCATCGCTGCAGCTCTCGTTCGCTTCCGGGCCTGGTGCGGGGGACAGGGCATACCGGTCCTGGGCGAAGTCGTCTCCAGCCTCCCCGGAGCTGAGGGAAATGTGGAAAGACTCCTCCATCTGCGTGCGCCGCAGCGGCCGGGGGCGCCTGCCGAATCGCGTCCGGCGAATGTCCAGCATGATTAGGATGATCCTGTGAAAGAAGCAGTCGGCATCCTCTTCCATCCAGGTGTTGACCGGGACCTACCGGCCATCGTCGAGGCCCGCCGGCTCTTGGTCGGATCGGGCTTTGAGTGCTGGGAGGCGCCCCGCGGCGGCAGCCGCCGCCTGTTGAGGTCCCGCACGCGCCTCCTGCTGACTCTGGGCGGGGATGGCACTCTGCTTTCCGGCGCACGGCTGGCGGCGCCGGCGGGGGTGCCGCTGCTCGGCGTCAACCTGGGCCGGCTCGGCTTTCTCACTGAGCTTGAGCCGGCGGGGCTAAAGCGCGGTCTGCAGGCCTTCCTGGCCGGACGCTTCCGACTCGAGGAGCGCACAATTTTGCAGGTGTCGGTGACCGGGCACGACGGCGCCACGCAGCGGCAGGTGGGCGTCAACGAAGTCGTCATTCAGCGCGGCGCCGACGGCGGTCTGCTCCGGCTCCATATCGGGGTGGATTCCGAACAGGTGGGCGTGATCGACGCGGACGGCCTCCTCGTGGCCACTGCCACCGGCTCAACCGCTTACGCCCTGGCGGCCGGGGGTCCGATCCTGGAGCCCAGCGTCGAGAACCTTCTTCTGGTGCCCATCAATCCTTTCGCGCTCACAGTGCGCCCCATAGTCTTCCCGGGCCGCCATCAGTTGAGCCTGCAGCTGAGCCGCGCCGCCGGCCTGCTGGCAGTTGACGGGCAGAAAGCCCGCCGGCTGGCCCAGGGCGACAGGATCGAAGTGGCAGCCCATCCCCGGCGTCTCCAGATGGTGCGATTGAGCCAGGCTGACCGCTTCTACGGACTGCTGCAGCAGAAGCTCGGCTGGGGCCTGCCGCTGGTGCCTACCCCCTGAAGCCGGCCGTGCTGGCTCAGTTGGAGGTGCAGGAGCTGGCGCTCATCGAACGGGCCACTGTTCAGTTCGGTCAGGGCTTGAACCTGCTCACGGGCGAGACTGGCAGCGGGAAGTCGCTGCTGGTTGACGCTCTGGGGTTGGCGCTGGGCGCCCGGGCCGGTCAGGACCAGGTACGGGAAGGCGCCGAGCGAGCGGCTGTGTCCGCGCTCTTCCTCCGTCCGGAGGGGCAGCTGACGCTCAGCCGGGAGGTGGGCAGGCGGGCAGCGGCGCGGCTCGACGGCCGGCCCTCGAACCCTGCCCAGCTGCGCGAGCTGGGCAGCCGCCTCGTGGGCGTCCATGGCCAGCACGATCAGCGGCTGCTACTGGAGCCGCAAACGCAAACGCAGTTGTTGGACGAGTTCGCCGGAGCCCAGGAGGCGCGAATCGCTGTGGCCGCAGCCTTCGCTGCCTCGCTGCAGGGCCTGACCGCCCTGCAGGAGCTGGAGACGATCGCCACTCGGAGCCGGCGGGACGAGGAGTATCTGCGCTGGCAGCTCGACCAGCTCCGCAGCGCCGACCCCCAACGGGGCGAGGATGAGGAGCTGAGTGCCGAGCGGGCTGCCGCTCGGCACGCCGTGAGGCTCGCTGAGCTCGTCGGTGACGCAGGCCACAATCTGCGTGGCGACGGCACCCTGGCCGCGGCTGTTGCCGCTCTGCGCTCGGCGACCGCGCTGGACTCACGTCTGGCCGGCTTGCCGGAGCGCCTGGCGCTCCTCGCGGAGGAGGTGGCTGAAGTGGGCAGCGAGCTTCGCCACTACCTGGACTCGCTCAACAGCGATCCTCGCCGTCTAGCCGAGATCGAGGACCGGCTGGCGGCGCTGGAACAGCTGAAGCGCCGCTATGGCGGCAGCCTTGAGGCGGTGATCGAGGAGCGCGCTCGGCTCGAGACCCAGCTGGCGACGACAGGCGATTTGGGAGCGGCGTTGAGCCAGGCGCGCGACGCCGTCGACGCCCGTCGAGCGGAGCTTGAAGCCGCAGCCAGAGTGCTGACCGAAGCCCGAGCGGAGGCCGCAGAGCGGCTTGCCCAGGCGGTGGCGGGGGAGCTGGAGGGGATGCGCCTGGAGGGCGCTCGCTTCGAGATCCGCTTGGCGAGAAGGGCCGCTGTGGCTGCGGACGGTGCCGAGCAGGCTGAGATGCTGTTTGCCGCCAATCCGGGCGAGCCGCTGGCACCGCTGGCTCGGGTCGCCTCGGGCGGTGAGCTGTCGCGCGTGATGCTTGCCCTGCGGACTGCGGCAGCCGAGGCGGACCGGCTGCCCACGCTGGTCTTCGACGAGGTGGACGCCGGCATCGGCGGAGAGGCGGCCCGCCAGGTGGGTCTGCGCCTCCAGCGCCTCGGCCGGGGGCATCAAGTGCTGGTGGTGACGCATCTGGCCCAGATCGCCTGCTACGCCGATCATCATCTGCTGGTGGAGAAGACTCTGGGCGGCTCAGGCCGCAACGTCGTGCAGGTGCGCGAGCTCAAGAGTGATGCGGAGCGAGCCGCCGAGCTGGCGCGCATGATGTCTGGCGGCGTGACTGTGAAGGCGCTGGCGCGAGCGCGAGAGCTGATCCAGGAGGCTCAGCCGGTGTGATGGGCGAGGTGCGCCGGCGACCGGGCGGCTGAAGGCGCTTCGGCGGACGTAGGAGTGGCGCTGGACTGGCTGAGCGGCGTGCCTGACGGCATCCGCAGTTCGCTCCAGAGGCCGTCCAGGCTCGCCGACCGCTGGAGTTGGGGGCGATCAGCAGACCGAACCTGCGCGGCGGCTGAGGGGGTACTTCGCTCCGAGCGCAGGAGCCGTCGCCACCGTCTCTCCACTCCTGGCTTGTCGCTCCCCCGGCCGGCCGGTTAACATTGCCAGCCGATGCACGACGAGGCCCGCGCGGTCGAGGTGGCCCCGCAACTCCGGGTCAAGTCACCCCTTTTCGAGGGACCGCTGGAGCTCCTGCTGGCCCTGGTCGAGCGCAGCGAGATCGACATCTTTCAACTCGAGCTGGCTGACCTGACCGACGCCTATCTGGCGCAGGTGGCGGAGCTGGAGACGACAGACGTCGACGAGATGGCCGAGTTCCTCTGGCTCGCCTCTCGGCTCCTGCTCCTGAAGTCGATCCGACTGCTGCCCGGCGAGAAACCCGAACCCGAGGAGACCGAACTGCTCGACTGGGAGGAGGAGGTCCGCCTAAGGCTGCTGGAGTACAGGGCCTACAAGGAAATGGCGCACGAGCTCAGCCGCCGGGCCGAGCGCGACGAAACCAGCTTCCCGCCGCCCGTCAGGGAGATCGAGACGCAGGGCCAGGAGGAGCCGCTGCGGGTGGACGCCTTGGTTGGTGCCTTCCAGAGTGCGCTGGCGCGCCTGCCACCCCGGCCACTGGTCTTCACTGGCCACACCTGGACGCTGGAGGACAAACTGGAGGTCCTGCACTCCCGGCTGGCGCAGGGCGGCTTTGATTTGACCGAGCTGATCCTGGAATCGCTGGACCGCCTGGAAGCCGTTGTCACCTTCGTCGCCATCCTGGAGCTGCTGCGCCAAGGGGAGATCCGGGTCAGGCAGCGCGAAAGGTTTGAGCGGATCTGGGTCGAGCCGGCGTGAGGGAGCGCCAGCGACTCTCGGCGGCCATTGAGGCGATCCTCTTCTCCTCCACCCGGCCGCTCGACCTGCGCGAGCTGCAGCGGGCGACTGAAGCCGGGCGGCCGGACCTGGAGGTGGCCCTCGGCCACCTGCGAGAATCACTGGAGACGCGGGGCCTCATGCTGCAGCGCCAGCAGGACCAGGTCCAACTCGTCACCCGTCCGGAGGTGGCCGCAGAAGTTCGCCGCGCGCTTCGGCCAGAGGTGGCGGGCAGGCTCTCGCCCGCCGCCTACGAGACACTTGCCATAGTCGCCTACCAGCAGCCGGTGACCAGAGCCCGAATCGAAGAGGTCAGGGGCGTCAGCTGCGAAGGCGTTCTGGCCAACCTGGAGCTGAGGGGCCTTATCAGCGAAGTCGGCAGAGCGCAGGCGCCGGGCCTGCCCAAGCTGTACGGCACCACCATGCGCTTTCTCCAGCTGCTTGGCCTTGAATCGCTCCAGGAGCTGCCGGTGCCACCTTCTGTGGGCGCCGAGCCTGACGCTTCCCCAGTCGGCCCGGTCGAGGTCTCCGAGCAGCGGGCGCTGCTCTTGTCAGGTCGGGTACGGACGGCATCACGGAACGCCTGAACCGCTTCCTGGCCCGCTCGGGCATCGCCTCCCGGCGCGAGGCCGATCGCCTCATTGCCGGCGGCTTCGTCAAGGTGAACGCCCGCATGGCGCCGGCTGCCGGGCGTCTGATAGACCCCGAGCTGGACAGGGTTGAAATCGAGGGCAGACCCGTTGAGCGGATCAGTGAGCGGCGCTGGCTGGCCTTCCACAAGCCGGCTGGGGTGGTCGTCACGGCTCGCGACCCGCAGGGTCGCACGACTGTCTTGGATCTGCTGCCGCCAGAGCATCAGTCCAGGCGTCTCTTCCCGGTGGGCCGCCTCGACGCCGAGACGACAGGCCTGCTGCTGGTCACCGACGACGGAGAGCTTGCCAATCGCGTCCAGCACCCCAAGCACAAGGTGGCCAAGGAATACCTGGCCACGGTTCGGGGGGTGCCCGGAGAATCGGATTTGCGCCAGCTTCGGCAAGGCATCGAGCTTTCCGACGGCGTGACTCAACCCGCGGAGGTCCAGCTTCTGACCAGCCGCGGCCAGTACAGCCAGTTGCGAGTGACTCTGAGAGAGGGCCGCAACCGCCAGGTCAGGCGCATGTTTGCGGCTGTCGGACACCCGGTCGAGGGCCTGACCCGCGAGGCATTCGGGCCCATCAGGCTCGGCCGGCTCCATCCGGGCGGTTGGCGCCGGCTGCGTCCCCCGGAACTCAAGGCGCTGCGCGAAGCAGCCGGCCTGGCGGTTGACTAGCCTGCCGGCATCGCAGCAGGTAGCCATCGACGGTCCGGCCGGATCTGGCAAGTCAGCCGTCGGCCGCCGGGTGGCGGCGGAGCTTGGCCTGCCTTTCATCGACAGCGGCATCCTCTATCGCGCAGTTGCTCTGGTGGCACTGCAGAGGGGAACCGACACGTCGACGGCCAAGGCCGACTGTCTGGCCCGACTGGCGGAGCGGTTGCGCCTCGAGCTGCTGCCAGACAGGCTGGCGATCGATGGCTTGGAGGTGGGGCCGGCGCTTTATACGCCAGACGTCAGCGAGGCGGCGTCACGCGTGGCCGAGGTACCCCAGGTGAGGGCTGCGCTGCTCCCTCAGCTGCGCCGGCTCGCCCGCTCCGGAGCGGTGATGGCCGGCCGTGACATCGGCACAGTCGTGCTCCCTGAGGCGCGGCACAAGTTCTTCCTCAACGCCAGCGTGGAAGAACGGGTGCGGCGCCGGCAGCTCCAGCAGCACGGCCGCGGCCTGAGACCTGACGCCGCCGCGTTGCGGAGGGAGATCGAGGACCGCGATCGTCGCGATCGGGAGCGAAGCTCCTCGCCGCTCAAGGTGGCCCATGATGCGCAGGCCCTGAACACTGACCGGCTGGACCTGGATCAAGTGGTGAGTTCCATCCTCAGCAGCGTTCGTAGAAGCTGAACAATGTACCGGCTGCTGCGGGCGATGATGAGGCTTGCAGTCAGCGTCTACCTGGGCCGGCGCTTTACCGCCTCCGGCCAGAACCTGGTTCCGGCGGAGGGAGGTCTTCTGGTCTGCGCCAACCACCGCTCGACGATTGATCCGCCGCTAGTGCCAGCCTTTCTGCCGCGGCGACGAGCCTGGAGCCTGGCGAAGGTTGAGTACTTCCAGGGTTCTCGCTTCACCGCCTGGTTGTTCCGCAGCTACGGGGCCATTCCTGTCGCGCGGCACCGGGCCGACCGTCGCGCGGTGCGGCGGGTGCTCGACCTGCTGCGGGCGGGGGAGGCGCTGGTCGTCTATCCAGAGGGGACACGTGTTCGGGAAGGGGGGATGATTCGGGCCGAGCCGGGAGCTGGATTCTTTGCCCGATCGACAGGGGTGGCTGTTCAGCCGGTCGGGCTGATCGGCACCCGCGAGTGCTTTCCGACAGGGGCTCATTGGCCGCGCCGGGTCCGGGTCGAAGTCCGCTTCGGACCTCCCTTCCACATCCGGTCGCGCCGGCCTGACGGCAGGCCGGTCAAGTACCAGGAGGCAGTGGATGCCATCATGCTGGCCATCGCGGAGTTGCTGCCGACGGAACTGCGCGGCGATTATTCAGATCTGGATGGGCTCCGCGCCGAGCTGGCCGGCGTCATCCAGGCCCCACCTGGAATCAGAGCTTAGGAGCGGCCCGCCTATGCAGTACGCCGCATTCGACCTGGAGACGACCGGGCTGGATCCCGCGCTCGACCAGGTGATCGAGATAGGCGCCGTCAGCTTCGATGAAGACGGCGTGCAGGAGCGTTACGAGGCGCTGGTCCGGCCCGGCCGTCAGGTCCCCTCGGAGGTCCTGGCCTTGACAGGCATCGACCCCGCCGCGCTTGCGCTGGGCACTGAGCCGGGGCTGGCCCTGGACAGGCTGCGCAGCTTTCTCGCCGGCCGCATCCCTGTCGCCCACGGCGGTGGTTTCGACCTGAGCTTTCTCCGCCAGAACGGAGCCTGGCCCGATGAGCAGGAGGTTCTCGACACGCTGGATGTCGGCCGCATCCTGCTGCCTGCGGCGGCCAGCCACAGCCTTCCCAGGCTTGCCGCCGAGCTCGGTCTTGACCAACCTCGGCCGCACCGAGCTCTTGACGACGCTGACGCGACCCGGCAGCTGCTGCTCAGGCTCCGAGACCAGGTTCGAATCCTGCCGCCAGCTGTGAGGTCGGCGCTGCTGGATCTCTGTCGGCCCTACGGCTGGCCGCTCGCCAGGTTCGTCGCTGAGGCGCTCGCAACCTCACCCCTGCCGAAGCCACCGGCCACCAAGTCGACCCCGAAGGGTCGGCCTGCCCGCTCGGCGCCTGCCGCGCAGCGTCCCAAGCCGCCTGACGACCCCACAGCGCTGGCCGCCCTGCTGGCGCCTGATGGCCCACTGGCAGCGCACCTGGAGGGCTACGAGCCCCGGGAAGCGCAGGTCCAGATGCTGCTGGCGGTGGCACAGACAATGCTGCGGGGCTCCACCCTGGTGGTGGAGGCGGGAACCGGGACCGGAAAGAGCCTGGCTTACCTGATCCCGGCCGCCGCGCGCTCAGTTTTGAGGCGGGAACGGGTGGTGATCGCCACACACACCCACAGCCTGCAGGAGCAGCTGATGGGGCGCGACATCCCGGCCCTGCAGAGCTGGCTGCCCTGGAGCTTCAGCGCCCACCAGCTGAAAGGGCGCGCCAGTTACATCTCACTGCGCCGGTGGCGCCGCTACGTGTCCGAGCCCTGCCGCGACCAGGCGGAGCTCGCCTTTCGGCTCAAGCTGGCAGTCTGGCTGGCCACCACCGCGAGCGGCGATCAGGCTGAGCTGAAGCTGCAAGACGCGGAACACTTGCTCTGGACTCGGGTTGCATCTGACCGCCTCGACTGCCTGGGCTGGCGCTGCACGCCGGCGACGGACGGTCTCTCGGTCAACCCTTCCGACTGCTTCGTTCATGGGGCTCGCGCCCGGGCCGAGGCTGCCGATCTGGTCATAGTCAATCACGCCCTGCTGCTCGCCGACGCGGCCCTGCAGGGTCAGGTGCTGCCGGAGTATGCCCACCTGGTGGTGGACGAGGCACACCACCTGGAGGAAGCTGCCACCGAGGAGGGCAGTCGGACCTTCGCAGCTGCCGAGACCACCGCCCTTCTTTCCCGCCTGGTTGGCGGCTCAGAGTCTCCCTCTGGGCTGCTGGCCGAGCTCGCGGCCTCTCCTGGGCTGGGAGTCGGGGGCGCCGACTTCGAGGCCGCGCGACCGGCTGCGCTGCAGAGCCGCCTCAGGCTCGAACAGCTCTGGTCGGCTCTGCTCGAATGGAGCCACCACCGCGAGGAGCAGGAAGGTCAACGGGAGAAGAAGGTCCGGCTCACCGACACCGTCAGGGTAGAGCCAGGTTTCGAGCAGCTGTCAAGTCTGGCCGGGGATGCCGCCACAGCGCTGTCCGCGCTCGACGCCGAACTCCGCCGCAGCCTTGCGCTGAGCCGAGAGGAAGTGGGCGGCGAGCAGCCGGACGCCGGCATCCGCGAACTGGAGACCAGCCGCGGCGAGCTCTGGGCGGCGGCAAGCCTGCTCCAGTCGGCGTTTGCCGGCGGCTCGCCGGAAAGCGTGAAGTGGCTGAGCCTCCGCGAAAGCGGGCCAACCCTACACTCGGCGCCGCTAGAGGTGGCCGAGCTGCTGGCGGACAGCCTCTTCGCGCCACTGACGAGCGTCGTGCTCACCTCGGCCAGCCTGGCAGTGGCCGGCAGCTTCGACTACTTTCTGGGTCGCTGCGGCGTTAGCCCGGCCGCCGAGACACTGCTACTGGCTTCGCCGTTCGACTATCTGGAGCAGTCGCTGGTCTGCCTGCCGGTGGACCTGCCCGAGCCGCAGGAGCCCAGCTTTGAGTTGGCGGTGGTCGAGCTCGTGGCTGAGCTGGCCGGGCGCCTGGGCGGCCGGACGCTGGCCCTCTTCACTTCCCACACCCAACTTCGCGACGTCTACGGGGCCTTGAAGCAGCGGCGGGATCTGGATCAAGTGCTGATCTTGGGCCAGGGCCTGGACGGCAGCCGGCGCCACGTTCTCCAAGCGTTCGAGGGCAGCGAGAGAGCGCTGCTGCTCGGGACCGCCAGCTTCTGGGAGGGTATCGACGTGCCTGGCGACCGGCTCAGCTGTGTGGTGGTGGTGCGCCTGCCCTTCCCAGTGCCAACCGACCCTCTCTACGCAGCCCGAGCTGAGCGCTTGCGAGACCCCTTCTTGCAGGCGGCCCTGCCGCTGGCCGCCCTGCGCTTGAAGCAGGGCTTCGGCCGCCTGATCAGACGCCGCGCCGACCGCGGCGCAGCGGTGATCCTCGACAGCCGGATGGTGACGCGTGAATATGGCCGGGAGTTCTTGGCGGCGCTGCCACCGGCTGAGCGGTTCATAGGTCCCGCGGCCCAAGTGGGGGAGAGAGTGGAGGCCTGGCTCACCCGCGCGGCCACCACCCAATGAGCACGCTTTATGTCGTGGCGACTCCGATCGGGAACCTGGAGGATCTATCTCAGCGCGCCCTGCGGATCCTGGCCGAGGTGAGCGCGGTGGCTGCTGAGGACACCCGCCTGACAGGCCGGCTGCTCTCTCGTCACGGGCTGCGCAAGCCGCTGGTCAGTTACCGCGCGCCGGTCGAGCGGCGCGGCCTGCCACGCGTTCTCGCCGCGCTGGCAGCCGGCGATGTGGCGCTGGTCAGTGACGCCGGCACGCCGGCGGTCAGCGACCCCGGCCAGCAGCTGGTGGCGGCGAGCTGGCGCGACGGACATACAGTGGTGCCGCTGCCCGGTCCCAGCGCCGTCACCACCGCGCTGTCGGCGGCGGGCTTTCCGGGTACCGGCTTCAGCTTCGTCGGCTACCTGCCGCGCAAACCGGGCGAGCTGCGGCGCTTTTTCGCCAGCCTGGCCGAGACACGGCAGCCGACTGTCGCCTTCGAATCCCCCCACCGGGTCCTCAAATCACTGACTGTCCTGGCCGAGACGCTGCCCGAACGACCCTTGCTGCTCGCCCGGGAGCTGACCAAGCTGCACGAGGAGCTGCGGCGCGGGACCGCAGCCCGGGTGCTGGAGGAGCTCGGCGGCCGGGCGCGAGGTGAGTTCACTGTCGTGATCAGCGGCAGCGAATCCTGAAAGGGCAGCGGCAAACCAGGTTGGCTGCGGTCCGGTTGCCCCTGGTCCGATTGCTACAGTCCAGAGGTGCCTGACCACATATTGGTGGCCGTCGCCTGGCCCTACGCGAATGGTCCCCGCCATCTGGGACACGTCGCCGGATTCGGGGTCCCGTCTGACGTGTTTGCTCGCTATCACCGGCTCCGCGGCAACCGAGTGCTCATGGTCAGCGGCACCGACGAGCATGGCGCCCCCATCACCTACGGCGCCGACAGCGAGGGTATCTCGGCCCAGGAGTTCGCCGATCGCAACAACGAGATCATCGTCAAGGAGCTGCAAGCGCTCGGACTGGCGTACGACATCTTCACCCGGACCACCACCTGCAACCACGAGCGAGTGGTGCAGGACCTCTTCCGCCGGCTCTACGAAGCCGGCTACATCAAGCCGCAAACCGTGCTCGGCGCCTTCTCGCCCAGCACCGGGCGCACGCTGCCCGACCGCTACGTCGAAGGCACCTGTCCGATCTGCGGCTTCCCCGAAGCGCGCGGCGATCAGTGCGACAACTGTGGCAACCAGCTCGATGCCACCGACCTGATCAACCCCCGGAGCCGGCTGAACGGCGAGGTGCCGGAATTCAAGCAGGCCGAACACTTTTACTTTGAGCTGCCCGCCTTTGCGGAGGAACTGGAGCGCTGGGTCGGGCGCCAGACGCACTGGCGGCCGAACGTTCGCAACTTCACTTTGCGGCTGTTGGAGGATCTGAAGCCAAGACCGATCACCCGGGATCTCGACTGGGGAGTACCCATCCCGCTGCCAGGCTGGCAGGAACGCCCTGACAAGCGCATCTACGTCTGGTTCGACGCAGTGATGGGCTATCTCTCGGCCTCCATCGAGTGGGCCCACAACCGAGGGACCCCCGAGACTTGGCAGGAGTGGTGGCGGAACCCTGCTGCGCGCGGCTACTACTTCATGGGCAAGGACAACATCACGTTTCACACGGTGATGTGGCCGGCCATCCTCTTGGGCGTCGGCGACCTGAACCTGCCCTACGACGTCGTCTCGACCGAGTTCCTGACACTTGAGGGCAAGCAGTTCTCCACCTCTCGCCGCCACGTCATAGAGGTGAGCGACTTCCTCTCCCGCTACGATCCCGATCCGCTTCGTTACTACCTGATCAGCGCCGGTCCGGAGACCTCCGACAGCGATTTCACCTGGGCGGAGTTCCTGCGTCGCAACAACGATGAGCTGGTGGGCACCTGGGGCAACCTCGTGCATAGGACGCTGGTCAACGCGCAGCGGAACTTTGGCGGCGTGCCTGAACCAGGTCAGCTGAGCGAGCGCGACCAGAGGGTGCTGAACGAAGTTGAGGCCGGCTTTGACTCGGTGGCGGAGCTCCTGGAAGCCGCGCGCTTCAAAGCGGCCTTGGTTGAGGCAATGCGGCTGGCGGCCCTGGTCAACCAGTACCTGGGCGAGGAGCAGCCCTGGCACACCTTGAAGTCGGATCAGCGCCGAGCGGCGACCACTCTCTTTGTGGCGGTCCGCTGCGTCGACAGCCTGAAGACGCTCCTCACTCCCTTCCTGCCCTTCACCTGCCAGCGCCTCCACGAACTGCTTGGTTACGAAGACGTGCTGGCGCCTCAGCCCCAGCTCTCTGAGCAGCTGGAGCAGTGCGGGCGGAGTCATCTGGTGCTGGGCGGAGGCGCAGGGTATGAGGAACAGGATCGCTGGCAGCCCAGCCGGATCGAGTCAGGCCGGCGCCTGCCTGTGCCCCAGCCGCTGTTCAAGAAGCTCGAACCAAAGATCGTGGCGGCTGAGCTGACGAGGCTGGCTGGCGGTGATTGAATCTGGCTTTGTCGACACTCACCTCCACCTCGAGAGCCTGCCCGAGCCTGGTCAGGCGCTGCGCGAAGCCCGCCTGGCCGGGGTCAGCGACTTCATAGCCATGGGGGTCGACGGCGAGACCAGCCGCCAGGCGCTGGCGACGGCCTCCGCCGGCGAAGGTGTTTGGGCCGCCGTCGGGCATCATCCTTTGAACCAACAGGCCCCTGACCTGGGCCTTCTTCGCGAGCTGGCCGCAAACCCGCGCACCGTCGCGATCGGCGAGGTGGGTCTGGACCACGTGGATGAGCACCGGGGGCCACACGACGAGCAGGCCAAGTGGTTTCGAGCCTCGTGCCGGCTGGCGCTGGAGCTGGGTCTGCCCGTGTCGGTTCACACCCGTGGCTGCGAGCAGCAGGTTTACGAACTGCTGCGGGACCATGCGGGCATCACCGGCGTCATGCACTACTGGACGCTCGATCGGCGCTGGGCGGAGCTCTTCCTGGAGCTCGGCCTCTACATCTCCTTCGCCGGGATCCTGACCCGCGCCAGCCGGGCTGACCTGCAGCAGGTGGCGGCGAGCGTCCCGGGTGACCGCATCCTGCTCGAAACTGACGCGCCCTGGGGAACTCCTCGCGGGCGGAGCGGCTCCATGCAACCCGCCTGGCTGCTCGACACCGCAGTAGTTTTGGCAGGGCTGCGCGGTCTGGAGGTGGCCGAGCTCGCCCGGCTGGAACGCGCCAACGCGGAGGCGCTGTTTCCCAAGCTGAAGGCTGCAAAGCCGGCGGTCGCCCACTGACCAAAGAGTCAGGGCCGCGGGCAAGGAAGAGCCTGGGCCAGAACTGGCTGGTCGATCCCGAGCTGCTGCAGAGGGTGATCGAGACGGCTGGCATCCAGCCGGAGGATGAGGTGCTGGAGGTCGGAGCCGGCCCTGGCACGCTGACCGCCGATCTGGTGCGGCTTGCCCGCCGAGTGGTGGCCGTCGAGGTCGATCAACGCCTCCTGTCCCGCCTCAGGGCGGCCGCGCCGGAGGCCGAGGTCCTCTCCGCTGACATCCTCGAGCTTGATCTGGGCACGCTCTTTCCGGAAGGAGGGGAAGTGGTGGTGGGCAACATCCCCTACTACCTGAGCGGTGCGCTCCTCCGCCGCCTGCTGGAGCCGGAGCCGCGACCGAAGCGCCTGAGCCTCGTGGTGCAGCGCGAGGTGGCTCAGCGCTGGTGCGGTGAGGACGGCTGGAGCCTCTCGACAGTGGTGGTGCATGCCTTCAGCCGGCCCCGGCTCGCCTTCACGCTGCCGCCGGCGGCGTTTCGGCCGCCGCCCAAGGTTCATTCAGCCCTGGTGGTGCTGGAAGTGCTGCCGCGGCCGGCCCTCCAGGTACCGGATCCGGCGCGGTTCTTCAGGTTCGCCGCTTCGCTGTTCCAGTTCCGCCGCAAGCAGCTGCAGGGCAGCCTGGCCAGGCTGAGCGGCCTGCCCGCCGCTGATGTGGCTGCGCGGCTGCGATCTCTATGCATCGAGCCCAGCCGGCGACCGGAAACGCTCCGGCTGGCAGAGTGGGAGGTCCTGCACGAAGCCTTCGGGTCGCCCATGTGCTCCCAACCGGTAATTACTGCCTCGTCTCATCGGCTCCGGTAACGGATGCCCGCGTCAGGGGCCCGGCCCTTCGTCGCACGCCCCCGCTGGGCGGGGCCCCCGGGTGGACGTGCGCTCCGCCTCGTTCCACCCCTGCCTTGGCCTCGGTCCCGGACCAGCACCCTCCGGGTGCTCCCAGGACCCCCTAGTTACGGTGCGGAGCACTAAGCTTCAGCCAAGTTGACGGATTCCCCGCCGCCGCCGGCCGCACGCAGTGGCTTTCGCTACCTACTCGGCCAGCGCGACTTTCGCCTGATCTGGTTCGCCCAGATAGCCGCTCAGCTGGCTGACAAGTTCCTGATGTTCTCGCTCATCATCCTTGCCTACCGGGTGTCCGGTGCCAACACAGGGGTGGCCATCACGCTTCTCGCCTACACGCTGCCGGCGGTGGCGATCGCGCCGCTGGCGGGAGTCTTCGCCGACCGCCACAACCGCAAGGGCTTGATGGTCTGGACCAATCTGATCAGGGCAGTTCTGATAGCTCTGATCCCGGTGGCCAGCCTCGTTCCGGCGCTGCGGGGCGAGTACGTGCATCTGCTCGTGCTGACGTTTGCATTCTCCGCCGTCGGCCAGCTCTTCAGCCCCGCCGAGGCCGCCGCCATCCCGACTGTCATCTCCAAGGAGGCGCTCATCACGGCCAACTCCATGGTGCTGGGCACCATGGTCATCACGCTGGTGCTGGGCGCGCCACTCGCTCCGATCGTCTCCCGGGTCGAGATCTATGCGCCGTACTGGATCGCCACTGGACTCTTCCTGGCGGCCGCCGGGCTGATCGCCTGGGCGCGGATTCCCAATCCCGAACGGATCCAGCACGCGGGCGAACGCCACCCCTTCGAGCAGCTGGCGCTGGAGCTGCGCGAAGGGATGGCCGTCCTGACCAGCTCGCCGGTGCTGCTGCTGGCCTTCGCCGAGCTGGCCCTGGCCGTCCTCGTCATGTTCATGATGTTCACGCTGGCGCCCGGCTACGTCACCCGCGTCCTGGGTGTGGCCGAGCAGGACACCTATCTCATAGTGGTGCCGGCCACCATCGGGACGTTGCTCAGCGCGGCCACCCTCGGTCAGCTCGGCCGGCGCTGGAACCGGGCCCGGCTCCTTTTGGCGGCGCTGATCGCGACCGGAGTCACCCTGCTTGCACTGGCGTTCTTGCCTGCCGTCTTGCGCAACTTCGTCGAGCTGCAGCCGTTCACGCGCACCTTTGGCGCCACAGCGAGTTTGCTGCTCGGGCTGGAGTTTGGCATGCTCATGATCCCGGCGCTCAGCGCGCTGATGGAGGGGACCGACGAGAGTGTCCGCGGTCGGGTCTTCGCACTGCTCTTCATGGTCGTCAACGGCGTCAGTGCCATCCCCGTGCTGCTGGGCGCGGTGCTCTCGGACGTGTTGGGTCCGGACCGGGTGATCGGCTCACTCGGCCTGCTGCTGGCGGCGGCCGGAGTGTTCACCGCCGGCTACGCCCGGCGCGTCTTTGCCACCGCCAAGCCGCCGCGACCTGCAGCCGGACCGCAACACCGGCAAATCCCACCAGCCTGAAAGCCCGCACCCGGTTCCCCTGGGTGCCACGGCAGTCGCGTTCCTTATCCTCGGAGACCAATTGGTCAGTGCCGCAGAAGAACTAGAACTCCGCTCCGAGCCGCTCTATGTGCTGCGGCACTCGACAGCGCATCTGCTCGCGGCCGCAGTGACCCAGCTCTGGCCGGGCACCAAGTACACGATAGGTCCTCCGGTCGAGAACGGCTTCTACTATGACTTCCTGTTTCCGGATGCGGTCCGGGAGGGGGACCTCCGCCGGATCGAAAAGAAGATGGAGGAGCTGGTCCGGCGCAACCTGTCCTACGAGCAGGTCGTGCTCAGCCGCGAGCAGGCGATCGAGCGATTCCGGGCGCTCGGCCAGGATTTCAAGCTCGAGATCCTGGCGGGGGAGGCGGCGGCCGACCAGGAGATCAGCTGCTACGCGACAGGAGAGTTCTTCGACCTCTGCCGGGGACCCCATGTCGATTCGACGCGACGCCTGGCCAACTTCAAGCTGACGAGGGTTTCGGGAGCCTATTGGCGGGGGGATGAGAAGAACGCCCAGTTGACTCGGATCTACGGCACCGCCTGGCCCGACCGCGAGTCGCTTGACGATTACCTGGCGGCCTTGGCCGAGGCGGAAAAGCGCGATCACAAGCGGCTCGGCCCGCAACTGAAGCTGTTCCGGCTTGACGAACGGACGGGTCAGGGCATGGTTATCTGGCTGCCTCACGGCGCGACAGTTCGGCGCGAGCTGGAACGCTGGATAGTGGACGAGGAGCTGGCCCGTGGCTACCAGCACGTCGTCACTCCTGTCGTCGCCAAGCTCGACCTCTTCCGCCAGAGTGGCCACTATCAGAAGTTCCAGGAAACCATGTTCCCCCCCATGCGGACTCCCGACGGCGACGAGCTGGAGCTGCGGCCGATGAACTGTCCTCATCACATCCTCGTCTATGAGGCTGAGCCCCGCAGCTATCGCGACCTGCCGCTTCGGATCGCTGAAATCGGCAACATGTACCGCTGGGAGAAGTCGGGCGAACTGATGGGCATGATCCGGGTGCGCTCCATCGCGCTGAACGACGCTCACATCTTCTGCACCCCCGACCAGCTGCAGGAGGAGCTCCGTGGCGCCATTGAGCTGGCCCAGTACTTCATGCGGACGCTGGGCGTGCAGATCCATCGCTACAGGCTTTCAATCCGCGACGATCAGGCGGCGAAGTGGGTGGGTGCTGACGAACAGTGGCGCCACGCCGAGTCGGCGCTGGCGGAGGCCTTGGACGCCAGCGGCGAGCGCTACGAGGTGGGGCGCGGCGAGGCCGCGTTCTACGGGCCGAAGCTCGACTTCCAGATCCTGGATGCGCAGCGGCGGGAGTTCACCAACAACACAGTCCAAGTGGACTTCCAGCTGCCGCTTCGCTTCGGCCTGGAGTACATCGCCGCCGATGGCTCCCGGCAGACGCCGATCATGGTCCATCGGGGGGCCCTGGGCGCACTCGAGCGCTTCACCGCCTATCTGATCGAGCACTACGCGGGGGCTTTCCCAACCTGGCTGGCGCCGGTCCAGGTCGGGGTCCTGCCCATAACCGACGCCCACGTTCCGTACGCGAAGCAGGTGGCTGAGCGGCTGCGCCGGGAGCACCTGCGGGTGGAGGTCGACGCCCGGCCGGAGAGGGTGGGCAAGAAGATTGCCGAGGGCCGGAACCAGCGCCTGCCCTACCTGGCGGTGGTCGGTGAGCGAGAGGTTGAGTCCGGCAGCGTCCAGATCCGCGACCGGGCCGGAGAGCAGAGCAACGAGGAGCTGGAGCCTTTTGTCGAGCGAGTCGCGACCGAAGTCCGCCAAAAACGGCTCTGAGCGCTCGTAGGACCGACCTGGTAACATGCGACACGTCTTTGAAGCAGGGGTATCCGCCCCTCACCTCGCGGGCAGCATGGCTCTTAAGAGGTTCGGCACTGGCGGATGGCACCTGCGTGGCCGTCCGTTTTTTAGTTAGGAGAACAAAGCGACACTGAATTTGACCAAGGGATCGTCTCATCTCGTTTAGAGAGCTTCGTATCAACGACCAGATCCGCGCCCAGGAAGTACGACTGATCGATGACCAGAACAACCAGCTCGGCGTCCTCAGTACGGCGGCGGCGCTCCGCATAGCGGGGGAGAAGGGCCTCGACTTGGTCGAGGTGGCTCCCCAGGCAAGTCCGCCGGTCTGCAAGCTGCTTGATTACGGGCGCTACAAGTTCGAGACCATCAAGCGGGAGAAGGATCAGCGGCGGAAGCAGAACACCACCAAGCTGAAGGAGATGAAACTCCGACCGAAGGTGGCCGACCACGATTTCCAGACCAAATTCAAGGGTGTTCGCCAGTTCATCGAGCAAGGTGAGAAAGTCAAGGTGACGATTATGTTCAGGGGTCGTGAGATGGTCCATCAGGACATCGGCCGGCGCCTGCTGGACCGAGTGGCCGACGCGGCGAAGGAAATCGCCACAGTTGAGCGCGCGCCCATCATGGAGGGGCGGAACCTCTTCATGATCCTGGCGCCCAATCACCGTCCGCACCCTCAGCCGTCCGCCCCAGTGCCCGTCAAGGAAGGAGTTTGATGCCCAAGCTGAAGACCCGTAAAGACGTGGCCAAGCGGGTGCGGGTGACCCGAAACGGCAAGTTGGTCCGGCGGCACGCTTGGAAGAGCCACCTGCTGGAGCACAAGTCCGCCAAGCGCAAGCGCGGCTACGCGAGCTCGCCGCTGATCCACCCCTCCGACGTGCGCCAGGTTCGTCAGGCGCTGGGGGTCTAGCAGCCGACATGGCGAGAGTCAAGCGAGGAGTCAGCGCTCATCGACGGCACAAGGCAATTCTGGAGCGCGCCAAGGGCTTCCGCTACTCCAAGAAGCTGCTCTTCCGCTCCGCCAACGAAGCGGTCCTGCATTCGCTCGCCTATGCCTTCCGTGACCGGCGCCAGCGCAAGCGCGACTTCCGCCGGCTCTGGATCGCTCGCATCAACGCTGCCGCCCGCCAGAGCGGCATGCCCTATAACCGCTTCATGCACGGACTCCGCCAGGCCGGAGTGGAGATCGACCGCAAGGTGTTGGCCGACCTGGCTGTCGCCGACAGCGGCTCCTTCGCCCGGCTGGTCGAGGTTGCCAAGCAGAGCCAGTAGGGCTGCCCCGGCCGCGCCGGAAGCCGTTCTCTCGTCTGAGAACCGGGCTGTCAAGCGGCTGCGCCAGCTGGCCAAGAAGCGAGAACCGGGCCTGACCCTGATCGAGGGGCCCCGGGTGGTCGCGGAGGCCGCGGCACGGGGAGTGCGCTTGGAACTGCTCGCCCTGCGGAAGGGCAGCGAGTCAAGCATCCCAGCCGAGCGTGTGATCGAGCTAGCTCCCCGCGTGTTTAGCGCCCTGAGTCAGACGGTCAGCCCGCAGGGCGTACTTGCGATTGGCGCTGTGAGAGAGTTCAGCGTCCCTGAAGCCCTGGCGGCGGCACGGGCAGCCGGCTGGCCCCTACTGGTCCTGGACGGCGTGCAGGATCCCGGCAACGTGGGGACCATCTGCCGCAGCGCTGTCGCGGCCGGCGCACCGGCGATCGCCGTGCTCGGCGGCGCCGACCCCTTCTCCGCCAAGGCCGTGAGGGCGTCGGCGGGGGCCGTGTTCGGACTGGGCGTAGCTCGAGGCACCTGGGCTGAGCTCGCCACTGTGAGGGGATTGGGCGCCACTCCCCGGGGTGGCGCCGACATCCGCCGCCTAGACCTCGGCGGAGTGGACGTTCTGGCGCTGGGCAGCGAGGCGCACGGGCTCAGCAACCCGCGACTTGGACCTGTGACCATCCCCATGCAGCCGGGGGCAGAATCGCTCAACGTGGCGGCGGCCGCTGCTGTGCTGCTGTTCGAGCTGCGCAGAAGGCTTTCATGATCGATTTCGAGCAGACGGCGGCGGAAGCGCGCAACCTGATCGCCGAGGCTTCTCAAGCCGCTGAGCTGGAGCGCCTGCGCATCCACTACTTGGGCGCCCGCGGAGTGCTCGCTCCGCCGGACTTCACGCAGCTGGCGACCGGCGAGAGGCAGGCGGCCGGCAGGGCCTACAACCTCGCTAAGCGTTCGCTTCAGGAGGCCCTGGCCCAACGCCTGGATGAGCTGCGGCGGCGACAGCTGGCCGGATTGGCGAACATGGAGAGGATCGATGTCACGCTGCCCGGCCAACCGCCACAGCTGGGCCGGCTGCATGTGCTGACGGTTGTCCAGCGAGAGATCGAGACGGTCATGGAAAGGATGGGTTATCAGGTGGAGATCGGCCCCGAGGTGGAGACCGACTGGTACAACTTCGAGGCGCTGAACCTCCCCCGCGGTCACGCCTCCCGCGACATGCAGGAGACCTTCTTCCTGAACGAGTCGGAGACGCTGGTCCTGCGCACCCACACGTCACCCATGCAGATCCGGACGATGCTGAAATATGGCGAGCCGCCGATCTATGCGGCGATGCCGGGCCGGGTCTACAGGCAAGAGGCGACCGACGCCAGCCACCTGGCTCAGTTCATGCAGGTGGAGGCTCTGGCAGTGGATGTCGGCATCACTGTGGGTGATTTGAAGGGCACTGTGCAGTACTTCTCACAGTCGCTCTGGGATGAGGAGCGGAGGGTACGCTTCAGGCCCAGCTACTTTCCCTACACGGAGCCCAGCTTCGAGTTCGACGTCTCCTGCATGGTCTGCGGCGGTCGGGGCTGCCGCAGCTGCGGCGGTGACGGCTGGCTGGAGGCGGGCGGCTGCGGCATGGTCCATCCGGCAGTCCTCCGGAACGGGAACATCGATCCCGAGCATTACAGCGGCTTCGCCTGGGGCTTCGGCATCGAGCGGATCGCGATGCTGAAATACGGCGTGGAGGACCTGCGCCTCTTCTACGAGAACGACCACCGCTTCTTGGAGCAGTTCTAGTGCCTGTACCAGTCGAAAAGGGCGCATCTGGGGGCTCTGGGCGCTGAGTGAGGGTTTCCTTTCAGTGGTTGTGTGAGCTGGCCGGGATCGATGATCTGACGCCCCAGGAGGTCGCCCAGACGCTGACGATGGCCGGCTGGACTGTGGAAGAGCTGAAGTTGATCGACCTGTCCCAGATCAGAGTGGGCCGGATCATCTCGCAAGAGCCGCACCCCGCCTCCAAGAAACCGCTCTGGGTGCACATGGTCGACCTGGGTGACGAGCAGAGGCAGGTCGTCGCGGGCGCTGCCAACGCTGTCGTCGGCTCACTGGTCCCTGTCGCTCTGCCGGGCACCACTGTGCCTAGCGGAGTCAAGGTCCGCGACGGTAGCATCGCCGGTTTCGAAGCCCGTGGCATGCTCTGCTCGCAGGCTGAGCTGGAGCTTTCGGACGAACACGACGGCATCATGCTGCTGGATTCCGGGGAGCCGGGCCAGCCGCTCAGTGCGATAGTGCCGAGCGACGCCATCCTGGAGGTGGAGGTCACTCCCAACCGGCCTGACTGTCTCTGCCACCTGGGTTTGGCCAGGGAGCTGGCAGCCGCCCGGGGCCGGCGCCTGAAGCACGATTTCATGCCGCTCTTCACAGGCGGCATCGAGCCGCCGGGCACAGATCTCGTCAGCATCGCGATCGAAGACCCGCGGTTCTGCCGGCGCTATATAGGCGCTGTCGTGAGTGACATCCGGGTCGGTCCATCACCCCGCTGGTTGCAGCGGCGGCTCCGGGGGGTGGGGGTGAGGCCGATCAGCAACGTCGTCGACATCACCAACTATGTGGCGCTGGAGTACGGCCAGCCTCTTCACGCTTTCGACCTGGACCGGTTGAGCGCGCGCAGGATCGGTGTGCGCCAGGCCCGGGAGGCCGAGCATCTGCTCTGCCTGGACGGTCAGGACCGGCAGCTCGCGCCCGACAGCTTCGTCATCACCGACGGCGACCAACCGGTGGCGCTGGCGGGTCTCATCGGCGGCGCGGAAACGGCTGTACAGGTCGGCACCACGCAGATATTGCTGGAAGCCGCCAATTTCGAGGGCATCGCTGTACGCAGCATGTCGCGGCGCCTGAAGCTGCGCACGGAGGCGTCGGGCAGGTTCGAGAAGAACATCTCGCCGGAGCTGGCGCTGGCCGGCGCGCGGCGCGCGGCGGAGCTGCTGCGGGAGGTCTGCGGCGCCAAGGTCCATACGAGCTGGGCTGAAGCCTATCCGCGGCCGCAGGAGCCGGTCCCTGTGCGTTTCCGGCCTGAGCGCATCGACGCGATCCTCGGCGTCCACGTGCCGCTGGAGGAGATGGAGGCGATCCTCGATCGCCTGGGCTTTCAGGTCCGCGTCGAGACCGAGGGCGAGTGGTACGTGCTGCCGCCAGTGTTCCGGCTGGACGTGACAACTGTGCAGGACGTCGCCGAAGAGGTGGGCCGCATCTACGGCTACCACAACGTGCCGGCCACGCTGCCCGGCCGGCGGCGCAGTTCCTGGCGAGCCGCCACGCCGAGCGTGGAGCGGCGGCTGGACCCCTGCCGGCAGGTGCTCGCCGGCGCCGGCTTCGACGAGGTGGTGACGCCGACGTTGGTGGCGAGCGAGATGTTGCGCCGGTTGGGCCTTGACGGGCGAGCGCTGCGATTGGTCAACCCGCTCAGTGACGACCAGGACACGCTGCGGACATCCCTGCTCCCCTCACTCCTCAAGGTGGCGCAGCTTCAGCGGAAGCACGGTCGCGAGGCCAGCCGGCTCTTCGAGATCGGCCGGGCCTATCTGCGGAGTCGGGAAGACTCGGAAGAACCGGAGGAGCAGCCCGACGAACCGCAGCTTCTCGGCGTCCTCAGCACAGGTCACGAAGGAGCAGACGCCGCTCGGAAGGCTTTCTACGAGCTCAAGGGTGGCCTGGAACGCGCGGTGAACGCCCTGGCGCCCGCGAGGTTGCGCTTCGAGCGGGCCGAAGACCGGCTCTATCACCCTGGCCGGA
The DNA here is from genome assembly GCA_016464825.1 of Candidatus Dormiibacter inghamiae. Classification (GTDB taxonomy): domain Bacteria; phylum Chloroflexota; class Dormibacteria; order Dormibacterales; family Dormibacteraceae; genus Dormiibacter; species Dormiibacter inghamiae. The sequence goes on from JAEKNQ010000038.1 coordinate 77,669, forward strand.
CCGCGCGCATTCTGTCCGGCCGGGAGGCCATCGGCTGCATCGGCGAACTGCACCCCACCACCTCTCAAGCGTTTGGCCTGCCGGGGCGAGCGGTCGCCGCTCAGCTGGATGTCGCGCCCCTGCTTGAATTGGATCCGATCCGGAAGGTGAAGGCCCTGCTGCGTTATCCGGCCGTGACCCGCGACCTGGCTGTTGTAGTGCCCGTGGACTTGGAGGCTGCCACTCTCGCCGGGGCGATTCGCTCGACGGGTGGCGAGCTCCTGACCGACGCAGTGGCTTTCGACGACTACCGCGGCAGCCAGGTGACCGAGGGTCGCAAGAGCGTCGCCTTCGGGCTGACGTTCCGCAGCCCCGCGCGCACGCTGACGGATGAGGAGGTGGACACCCGGCTGGAGCAGATTCGGGCAGTGCTCAGCCAGCGCTTTGCGGCGAGCTTCCGTGACTGAGACCAGAGCGGCGCAGCTGCTCTGGGAGGGATTGCAGGAGATAGCCGTCGAGATCCACAGCGCTGAGCACCTGCAGACGCGGCTCTGGCGGGGGGATCGGCTCAAGGTCAAGCTGGGGCTGGACCCGACGGCGCCCGATCTCCACCTCGGCCACACGATCCAGCTGGGTGCATTGCGGGCCTTCCAGGACGCGGGCCACACGGCCGTGCTGATAGTTGGCGACTACACAGCCCAGATCGGCGATCCCAGCGGACGCTCTGAGACCAGGCCGATGCTGACCGCCGAACAGGTAGTGGTCAACGCCCAGACGTACCTCGAGCAGGCGGGCCGCATTCTCGATCTGGAGCGGGCGGAGGTCCATGGCAACGCGGAGTGGCTGGGCCGCATGACGGCTGCGGACGTGCTCCGCCTGCTCGGAACCCAGACGCTGCAGTCGGTGCTGCAGCGAGAGGACTTCAGCCACCGGTTGCAGTCGGGTGCAGCCATCGGCGCCCACGAGATTCTCTATCCCTTCAGCCAGGGCTATGACTCGGTGGCAGTCCGAGCCGACGTGGAGATCGGCGGCAGCGACCAGCTTTTCAACCTGCTCTTCGGCCGGGAGGTTCAGCGCGCCTATGGCCAGCCGCCGCAGGACGTGATGATCTTCCCTCTCCTGGTCGGCCCCGACGGACGTCGGATGAGCAAGTCGCTCGGCAACTACATAGGCGTGGCGGCGCCTGCGCCGGAGATCTATGGCAAGGTCATGTCTCTGCCCGACACGCTGATCGAGCAGTATCTGCGCCTGGTTTCAGGTCTGGCCCCCGACGAGATCACGGCTGCGCTGCGGCTGCCCGCGCGAGACGCCAAGGCGGCGCTGGCCCGCGCGGTGGTGACCCGATTGGCAGGTCAGGAGCCGGCAGCAGCCGCGGAGCGCGACTTCGAGGCGAAGTTCAGGAGCCGCAATCTGGACGAAACCGAGATTCCTCTGCTCCAGGTCAGGGCCGGGACCACAGTGGCGGCGGCGCTGGTTGCGGCCGGTCTATATGGCAGTCTGAGCCAGGTCCGGCGGCTGGCTGAGCAGGGCGGCCTCTCGCTGAACGGTGAGAAGGTGGCCTCCGATCACCTGGTCGAGGATGGGGGCATGGTCAAAGCCGGCAAGCGAAACTTCGTTCGTCTGAGCGTTGGCTAAAATGCCCGAAAGCATGTTCGCAGCATTGCAACAGTCTGGAGCTGGAGACTGAAATGTCGGGTCACTCCAAGTGGGCGGGAATCAAGCACAAGAAGGCGATAGTTGACGCCAAGCGGAGCCAGACTTTCACCCGGGTGACCAGGGAGGTAACCATCGCCGCGCGCGAGGGTGGGCCCGATCCGACAAGCAACTTCCGGCTTCGCCTGGCGGTGCAGAAGGCGCGCGAGGCGAACATGCCAGCCGACAAGATCTCGGGCGCCATCGACCGTGGTGCCGGCGCTGGCAAGGGGGACGCCCTGGACGAGGTTCGTTATGAGGGCTATGGCCCAGCTGGGGTGGCTGTGATGGTAGACGCGGTCACCGACAACCGCAACCGCACGGCACCGTCGATACGGCACATCTTCGCCAAGAACGGCGGCAATCTGGCCGAGGCCAACTCGGTGGGCTGGATGTTCAGCCGCAAGGGGGTGCTGAGCCTGGATGCTGGGAAACTGGACCCGGACGAGGTGGGCCTGGCCGCGATCGAAGCAGGGGCCGAGGACATTAAGGTCGAGGGCAGCAGCGTCGAGATCACCACCGAGCCGAACTCTCTGGAACCTGTGAGGTCGGCGGTCGAAGCGCTGGGGGTCAGGATCGAGGAGGCCGAGATCACCATGCAGCCCGGCCAGACGGTCCCGGTGCCGGAGGAGCAGGTGCCGCAGATGCTGCGGCTGCTGGAGGCCCTGGAAGAGGACGACGACGTCCAGGCGGTCTACGCCAACTTCGACGTCCCCGCCGAAGTTCTCGAACGGGTCTCAGCCAGCGTCTAGTTGCCTGTACCAGCCGAAAAGGCCGCAACTCAGCCGGCCGTCACAGGCAACTAAGGGCAGATGGCCGTCTGGGAGCCGCCGCTTCTCCTGGGGATCGACCCCGGGCTGGCCAATACGGGCTGGGCGGTGGTGGACGCGCGCCAGCAGGTGGTTGCCAGCGGCACCATCCGGACCAAGCCCGGACCGCCGGCTCCTCGGCTGGTGGTCTTGGTCGGCGAGCTGCGTCAGGTGCTGGCCAGCTACCGGCTTCAGGAGGCGGCGCTGGAGGAGCTTTTCCTCGGTCGAAATGCCAGCAGCGCCATCGGCGTCGCTCAGGCCCGGGGTGCCGTGCTGGCCGCCCTGGGCGAGGCGGGCGTAACCGTGCATGAGTACAAGCCAAGCCACGTCAAATCGGTGATCACCGGATACGGATTGGCCAGTAAGACCCAGATGGGCCGCATGCTGAGCCTCCAGCTTTCCGGCAGCACCGGTGACCACCATGCGGCCGATGCGGTGGCGATCGCCGTCTGCCACGCCCGGACCCGACGGGTGGCCGAAGGCGTACCCGGCGCAGTCGGTCGGCAGCCGCGTTGATCGGCTACCTGCGGGGCCGAGTCATCCGGGCGACCCAAGACCAGGTGGTGCTGGACGTGGGCGGTGTGGGCTATCTGGTTTCGCTGCCCACCTCGGCCCGCGAATCAGTTCCGGCAGTGGGAGCGAGGGAGGAGGCGGCGCTTCACATCCACACGGTTGTTCGTGAGGACCAGCTGGCTCTTTACGGCTTTGCCAACGCTGACGATCTGGAGCTCTTCCAGATGCTGATCCAGGTGGATGGGGTGGGTCCCAAGGTGGCACTGGCCATTCTCAGCGCGGCCAGCCGGGACGTCCTGAAGCGCGCGATCCTGGCGGATGATGTGGCGCCGATCAGGCGGGCGAGCGGCGTCGGCGTTCGCACTGCCCAGAAGGTGATCATCGATCTGAAGCCCAAGCTGCAGGCGGAGGCTGCGCTCCTGGCCCTGCCCAGCACCGCCCGAGGCGGTCCGGACGGAGAGGCTCAGCTCCAGGTGGAGACCGCCCTGCGCTCACTTGGCTTCAGCGCTCAGCAGGCCAAACAGGGCCTTGACTCAGTCGACTGGAAGGCAGAGCCCGCCGCGCAGGCAGCCCTGGCGGCGGCTCTGAAGGCGTTAGGTAGGTGAGCGAGCCTGAGAACGTCGTCGACCCGACAGTGCAGAGCGAGGAAGAGCAGCTCGACCGCACGCTCCGACCACGCACCCTGCAGGATTACATAGGCCAGGAGCAGGTCAGGGCCAACCTGAACATCCTGCTTGAGGCGGCGCGACGCCGGGGTGAGCCGGTGGAACACGTGCTCCTCTCGGGACCGCCTGGACTCGGCAAGACGACTCTCGCGAACATAATCGCCAACGAGTTGGGCGTCAGCATCAAGACGTCCTCGGGGCCTGCCATCGATCACGCCGGTGCCCTGGCTTCGATACTCACGAACCTGAACGATCGCGACGTCCTCTTCCTGGACGAGATCCACCGGCTGAACAAGGTGGTCGAGGAAGCGCTCTATCCGGCGATGGAGGACTTCACCTTCGACATCGTGCTGGGCAAGGGGGCGGGCGCCACCTCCGCCCGGCTGCCACTGGCGCACTTCACCTGCGTCGGCGCCACCACGCGGCAGGGCCTCCTGAGCGGACCCATGCGCGACCGCTTCGGCGCGGCCTTTCGGCTCGAGTTCTACAGCGAACCGGAGCTGGAGCGGATAGTGCGCCGTTCGGCCCGACTGCTGGAGCTCCAGATCGAGCCCTCGGCGGCGACGGAACTGGCCCGCCGCTCGAGAGGGACGCCGCGCATCGCCAACCGCCTGCTCCGCCGCGTGCGGGACTATGCCCAGGTCCGGGCGGAGGGGGTCGCGACCCAGGAGGTCACGATCAGGACGTTGGAGATGCTGGATGTCGACGAACTGGGCCTGGAAGCGCTCGACAGGCGACTGCTGGAAACCGTGATCCACAACTTCCGCGGCGGTCCCGTGGGCCTGGACACCATCGCGACCTCTCTGGCGGAGGAGCCGGAGACCATCGAGGACGTGCACGAGCCGTTCCTCATCCAGTGCGGTCTGCTCGCCCGCACGGCTCGCGGGCGCGTCGTCACCGAGCTCGCCTACCAGCACCTCGGACTCACGCCACCCGCCTCAAACCCGGCCCAGCAGACGCTGCTCTAGAAGGGAAAGAGGGCCCGGCTTTCAGCCGGACGGCGAGCCTGACACCGGAGCAAAGGCCGTCGCGCGCGGAGGTGCTGTTCGTGGGTGGCGGCTTGTCTCCGCCGAGCGACTGGTGGGTAGGCGACGAGCGGTCAGTCGTGATCCTCCGACAGCCACCACAACAAGGGCGCGCTTGTCGGCGCCTGCCATCCACCGAGCTGCCTGACTGCGGAGCGACCAGTGGGCGCCAGAAGGGATGCGTTGTAGGTCTCGATGACCGGCTGCTCGTCCACCAACGCACAGCAAGGTCCGATCTGGGCGGGGAATCCGACTGAATACCTGCAGTCCGCTGTCAGCGCCATCTCCCCCGTAAGGAGTGGGCCCACGTTCGGGGTCCTCGTGTGTGGTGCAGAGACAGGCACCCGTGCCTTATCAAACGCTCGTACTGCACCAAAGGGCTGGCCGATTCCGGAAAAGACCAGACCACAGTAGCGGGGGGCGCTTGCGGCGAGGTGGTAGTCGAGGGACAATCAGCGGATGGCGAAGTGCCGTGCTCGGACCGTCGATGGCACACCTTGTCAAATCAAAGTCAGTTGGCCGGGGCAACGGTGCCGTTTCCACAAGGGCGATCCTTCGGTGGAGCAACATAGGGAGCAGGTCAAAGGCCGCGGCAGCAAGCGGAGAAGTCGACGCAGTCGCAAATCGGTTGCGCTGGTGCGACGACGAATCGTGCACGGCCTCAAGGTTTGGAAGCGAAGTCAGGAGCGAGATCAGGGCGTGCGTGCCCGAAAGCAGGCGGCTCAGGCCAAGGCCGTCGAGCAAGCAGCGCAAGAATGGTCAGCCACCTTGCAGCGCGATGGGTTAATTGCGGCGATACAAGATCGTGCGATTGAGTATGTGAGTGATCGTACCTGGAGGCGTATTGTGGCTGACTGGCACGGTCGCCATTGCGTTTCATTGGCTCGAATTGCGCGCAGCATCTTGGAGGCTAAGAGCATGATCCATGGGGCTCTTGCCGCACTCGTAACGCAAGGTTAGTGTTGTTCGGAGTGCCCTCGCTGCCCAGACTGATTTTCGCGGATCTGATCAAGACCCTTCCGTTGCCGTTTGACCACAAGCTGATCGCCACCGCTCGCGGTTTGCAGCTGATTGGTATTGTTGCCTGTTGTCTCGACGGGCGGTCACTAACTAGCTGCGCCTGTTTTGTAGATGTCGTCAAGCTCGAAGGCAAACAAGGAATGAAGGCTCTGATCGCCGGTGGCGTCGCGGATTGGACGGGTCTACATACGTTGGAGTGGAATCCGATTGGGCACTCTGTCTAACTAGAGCGCCAGCTAACATGTACGTGTCATGCAATCTCATAGGTGAGTCGGTAATCACAGCTGCGGCTGGACGGCTTTGGACTTACGGTATTCGTTTGCCAAGGCCTCCGCCCGCTTCGTAGTTCAGGTTGCTGTCGATGGCCTGGGTGCCTAGTTGTGCGGCGGATCCTCCCGTCGACGGACGAATTGACGTTGAGGGGATTGAACCCGCCGCTCACTCAATAACCCAGACGCTCGACTGCTACTTCATCCACAACCAAGACGAGACTCCGAGGGAAGCTCCATGGCACCGAACCGAGCTGAGTACCTGTTCTGGGTACTGTGAGTCGTTATTCTGGACCGCCCCCCGGTCGGCCGCCCGTACAAGACCAGGGACAGGTCGAGTTCGGCGGAGACGGGTGCAGGATCATCGAAGCGCTAGCTCGCACGTGCGGCGAGACGGGTACGCTCGGCCGCAGGAGGCGCTTCCATCGACAAGCGACGCCAAGCCGCGCCGGGCCAGGCTCTCCCCCGGTGATCTCTGGCAGGACCCTCGCCGCTTCCAACAAGTATCCATCCGGCATAGGAGGAACATGCGTCGATAAACTGCTACAGGTTTGCACTACCTCCTGTCCTGGCCGGTCCGCCTCCTTGTGGTCGGCCTGCTCATCCTCTCGATTGCAGTGGACGGCGCGGGCTACATCCAGCGCATCCTGAACCACCAGCCGCTGACCGGCCAGGTGAGCGGTATGCCGCCCCAGCTACTCGGCAACCAGGTCTACATCCATCGCGGGCTGGACCTGCAGGGCGGCACCGACCTGCTGCTGCAGATCACCGACGTTCCGCCCGGCCGCGACATGAACCAGGTGCAGCGGGACACCATCGACGTCATCTCCAAGCGCATCAACAAACTCGGCGTCAGCGAGCCCGTCATCAACCCGGTCGGCAGGGATCGGATCGAGGTTCAGCTGGCAGGCGTCTCCGCCGCCAAGGCCCAGGCCACCATCGGCAACACGGCCCGGCTCGTCACCACCAAATGGGTGGCCGATGCGAACGTCAAGGGTGGCCCCTTTCCCGGCAGCCGGCCCCAGATCACGCCGCTGACCTCGGAGATGCTGACGGGCGCGGACGCCTCACTCGATCCTCAGAACGGCAACCAGTGGGTGATCAACGTCACCTATAACTCGCAGGGCGCGGCGATCTTCAGCCAGCTCTCGACTGAAGCCTTCAACGCGACCTGTCCCAACGGGGCGACCGACTGCCCTCAACACCGGATCACCAACTGGCTTAATCTCACCCAGGACGACATCGTGCACTGGGATGAGCGGGCAGCGCAGCTGACCCTGCCGTTCGACCAGGGCGGCAAGCTGCTGGTCGACGCGCGCATCATCCAGCCGATCACCGGCGGGCAGTCGCAGATCACCGGCAACTTCACAGCTGACAGCGCCAAGAATCTCGCCATCCTGCTCAACTCTGGCGCCCTCCCGGGCAACCTCCAGGTGATCCAATCGACGGAGGTGGGGGCCACGCTCGGTGCCGACTCGATCAAGCGCAGTCTCGCGGCGGGGGTGCTCGGCCTGCTGATAGTGATCGTGTTCATGATCTTCTTCTATCGCCTGCCCGGGTTGGTCGCGAGCGTAGCTCTGCTCTTCTACGCCGGCTTGACGCTGGCGGTGTTCAAGATGATCCCCGTCACGCTGACGTTGGCCGGCCTGGCAGGATTCATCCTGAGCGTGGGCATGGCAGTGGACGCCAACGTGCTCATCTTTGAGCGCTTCAAGGAGGAGGTCCGGTCAGGCGTTTCAGTGGGGGCCGCCGTCGAGACAGCGGTGGGCCGAGCGTGGCCGGCGATCCGGGACTCGAACACAGCCACGCTGATCACCACCGGCCTGCTCTATCTGGCCGGCAACGGACCTGTCAAGGGCTTCGCCATCACCCTCTTCCTGGGCGTGCTGGTCAGCATGTTCTCGTCGATCATCGTGACCCACAACCTGATGGCATTGGTGGTCGAGAACCACAACGCCGAGCACAGCTTCCTGATGGGCGTCACGCTCCCCCTTCGCCGTGGCCGAGCTTAGCCGCCCCGGAGCCGCTCGCCGGCCGCTGAGCGGCGAAGAAGTAACCGGGGAGCCGGTAGCCACGCCGAGCCGCCGGCTCGACATAGTCGGCCGCCGGAACGTGTTTTTCGCCATCTCTCTGCTCATCATCGTTCCCGGCATCATCTCCATGCTTACGCGCGGCTTCCTGCTCGGCATCGACTTCCAGGGCGGCACCGAGCTGTTCCTCAAGTTCAGCCAGCCGGCCAACCAAGCCCAGGTGGAGGCGGTCGTCGCTTCCGAGAATGTCAACGGCACTGTTCAGAAGGGCGCCAACGGCACCTACATAGTGCGCACTCGTGCGCTTGACCCGGCCCAGCAAAAGAAGATAGTCGACGACCTGGACAGCAAAGTGGCCCCGATCGACCGCAGCCAGATCCAAGCCAACCAGGTAGGGCCCTCAGTCGCCCGCGAGATTGTCACCTCCGCCCTGCTGGCCGTTCTGGCCGCCGCCATCCTGATCCTGCTCTATCTCGCCTTCCGCTTCCGCCGGGTGAGGGGTGGCTGGCGCGCGGGTTTTCAGTTCGGCGGGAGCGCCCTGCTGGCGCTCCTGCACGACGTCTTTCTCCTGACAGGCATCTTCTCCATCCTGGGCAAGGTGCTGAACCTCCGCATAGGGGAGATCGACAGCCTCTTCCTGACCGCCGCCCTGACAGTCGTGGGCTTCTCGGTTCACGACACGATAGTCGTCTTCGACAGGATTCGCGAGAACCTTGTGCTCTCCGACCGGCTCGGGGCGAGCCGGTTGACCTTCGAGCAGGTTGTGAATCTCAGCATCCTGCAGACGGCGGCCCGCTCCATCATCACCAGCTTCACCGTGCTGCTGGTGCTCGCCGCGCTGCTCTTGTTCGGTGGGCAGACGCTGCAGGGCTTCGTCCTGGCGCTCCTGATAGGCATCCTCTCCGGCACCTACAGCTCGATCTTCAACGCCTCCCAGCTGCTTGTCGTGTGGCGGAAGGTCCAGCCGGTCAGGTAGGGCCGGTAAGTCCACCGGCTGCCGGAGCGCAGACTTGCCATATGACCACCTGGCCGCTGGATAGGATCGAAAGCCTGCTCGGCCCAACCCTGAAGCACATGGGCTACAGCATCTACAGCCTGCAGCGCACCGGCCAAGGCGGTCGCACCTTGCGGATAGCCATCGACAAGCAGGCAGGCTTTGTAGGCATCGATGATTGCGAGGCGGTGAGCCGGGTGGCCGGACCGCTGCTCGACCAGGCGGACCTGATAGCGGAGCGCTACCTGCTGGAGGTCTCCTCACCGGGCGCGGAGCGGGAGCTGCGAGATCGGGCCGAGTATGAACGCCATGCTGGGCGAACCGTCAACTCCCGCTACCGGCTGGGCGACAGCGAAGCTGTGATCGAGGGTCTGCTGGCTACAGTGGACGACGCAGGCATCGAGGTAGCTGTGCCGAAGCGCGAGCCGCTGCGGCTGGCCTGGTCGGAGGTCATCAGTACTCGGCTCGTAGCTTCCCTCAAACGCTCGTGAGCACGGCGCCCGAGAACCTGCTCAATGCGCTGGAACAGCTGAGCGGGGACGTGGGCGTGCCACTGAACGAGCTGCAGAGGACTGTCGAGGGGGCCCTGGCGATGGCATATCAGCGGGCCTTCACGCCAGAGGGCGCCGTAATCGTCCGACTCAATCCCGAGACGGCTGAACTGTCAGTCTCCGAGCGCTTCGTCGACGCCGCCGGCGAGGTCGTCGAGCGTGAGCTTCCAGTGGCCGACTTCAAGCGGTTGGCCGCCCAGACAGCGCGGACCGCTGTCTTGAGAAAGCTGCGCGACCTGGAGCGAGACCGCGCTCTCTCCGACATGAGCCGGAATCGGGGCCGGCTGGCGAGCGGTTTCGTCGATCGCCTGACGGGCGGCAACGTCTTCGTCGACCTGGGCAAGGTGGAGGGCTTTCTGCCGCCGGAGGAGCAGATCCCAGGCGAACAGCTGTCAGTCGGCCGGCCGCTGACAGTCCTGGTGCTGGACTCGCTGCCTTCGCCGAAGCACGCGCAGGTTCTGGTCTCCCGGGCCAGCCGAATGTTCGTGGCCCGGCTGCTGGAGGCGGAGGTGCCGGAGATAGCGGTTGGGGTGGTCGAGATCAAGTCAATCGCCAGGGACGCCGGATTGCGGACCAAGGTGGCGGTGGCGAGCGGCGAGGCCGGCATCGATCCGGTCGGCGCCTGCGTGGGGCCCAAGGCGGTCAGGCATCGCTCGCTACTCCAGGAGTTGGGTGGCGAGCACGTCGACATAGTGACCTGGCACGCAGAGCCCGAGCGCTTCGTGGCTTCCGCACTCCGGCCGGCAGCGGTCCTGGAGGTCCAGCTCGACCCGGACGGCCGGACAGCTCACGTGAGGGTGGCCAAAGGCGAGCTCTCCCTGGCCATCGGTAAGGACGGCCAGAACGCCCGCCTCGCGGCGCGCCTGACAGGCTGGCGCATCGACATCCAGGCATGAAGCGGGGAGAGCCCATTAGAACCTGTGTAGCCTGCCGCCAGGAGGCCGGCAAGCGCGGGCTGATACGGCTGGTGCGTCTGCCGGACGGCAGCGCCGGGCACGACGCCGGAGGTCGCGCACCGGGCCGCGGCGCCTACCTGCACCACGCGCAGGACTGCCTGGCTCTAGCCCGCCAGCGCCGGGCCCTGGAGCGAGCGCTCAAGGCGAGAGTGGACCAAGTCCTCTGGCAGACTTTGGCCGTCGTCAGCCAGGCAGATGAGAGTGGAGGAGTGAAGTGAGCCGAGAAGTGAAGTTTGGCGTCTTCGTGCCCCAGGGCTGGAAGCTCGAATTCGTCGACTTGAAGGACCCCATCGAGCAGTACGAGACAATGGTTCGCTGCGCCCAGGAAGCCGAGCGAGCCGGTTACGACTCGCTCTGGCTCTTCGACCACTTCCACACAGTGCCGACCCCCGAACTGGAGTCCACCTTTGAGTGCTGGACCAGCATGGCAGGCCTGGCGAGGGACACCACGACCATCAGGCTCGGCCAGATGGTCACGTGCAACAGCTACCGGCCGCCCTCGCTGCTGGCCAAGATGTCCAGCTGCATCGATGTGATGAGCCACGGGCGGCTCATCGTCGGCATCGGCGCCGGTTGGTATGAGCACGAGTACAACGCCTATGGCTACCAGTTCGGCGAGATGCCCGACCGGCTCCGGATGCTGCGCGAGTCGGTCCAGATCCTGCACAGGATGTGGACCGGGCCCAGGGCCAGCTTCGAAGGCCGCTTCTATCAGGTCCGGGGAGCCATCAACGAACCCAAGCCCGTGCAGAAGCCGCATCCGCCGCTCTGGATCGGCGGCGGTGGCGAGAAGGTCACGCTAAAGCTGGTAGCCCAGTACGGCGACGCCTGCAACATCGGGACGACGCCCGAGGTCGTCCGCCACAAGCTGGACGTCTTGCGCCAGCACTGCGAAACGGTCGGCCGGAACTACGATGAGATCATCAAGTCCAGCCACTCGCCGGTGATCCTGGGCGATGAGACGGAGGTGCGCCGCGTATGGGAACAGACAGCCCGGCAGACCGGGGCTGACGAGGCGACCATGCGCAATAACTTTCCCTGCCACGGCCCAGCTGAGCAGGTCACTGAGCACTTGTCAGGCCTGCTCGATGCGGGCGTCGACTACCTGCTGGTCTCGATGCCCAACGCCTTCGAGGGCGAGATCATCCAGCGCGTGGCCGAAGAGGTGTTGCCGCTGCTTCGCCGGCGCTGAGCCCGGGGGCGCCGAGGTTGGCGGAGCCCTCGGTCGGGCATAATCAACTGTTCTCAGTGTCCTATCTCAGAAATTCGTCGGCATCTTGCGGCTCCAGACGACGATGCGTGCGTCATGGGGCCCGTACCGTCGTTGTCACGCATCTAAGATGCGTTCCTCCTAGTTCCACCCCTTCCTGCGCCTCCTCGCCCGGACCGGCAGCCTCCGGCTGCCTGCCACAATCTGCTCGCCGAACCCCTGAGACAGGACACTAGATGAAAGCACACGAACTTGCGCGCGAACTGAACATCAGCCACAAGGAGCTGCTGAACTTTCTCCAGCAGCGCCGGCTGACGCGCAACCCGTCAGCTCCGCTGATGCCCAAAGCGATCGACGCCGCCCGGGGTCAGTTCCGCACCACCACCACGGCTTCGCGCCCGGTGCCTGTCAACGGCGAAGGCACAATTGTGCTGCCACCCGCGATCACAGTGAAGGACCTGGCCGACAAGCTGGCAGTGGCGCCGCCTGAGATCATCAAGAAGCTGCTCCAGAGCGGCGTCATGGCGACGTTGAACCAGGCCCTCGACTATGGCACCGCCGAGATAGTGGCCGACGACTTCGGCTACAAGGTCGAGCCGATCGCCTCGGAGGACCTGGTCCAGACCGAGGCCGAGGGCGGAGTCGGCGAAGTCACCACCACCCGGGAAGAGCTGTTCTCGGTCGAGCACGAGGACCCTGCCAAGCTCCGCCAAAGGTCACCGATAGTCACAGTGCTGGGCCATGTCGACCACGGCAAGACCTCAATCCTCGACGCCATTCGCAAGACCGACGTGGCCGGGGGTGAGGCGGGCGGCATCACCCAACGGATAGGCGCCTACAAGGTGCAGACGGCCGAGGGCGGGAAGGTGGTCTTCATCGACACCCCCGGCCATGAGGCCTTTACAGCCATGCGGGCGCGGGGCGCCTCCGTCACCGACGTGGCGGTGCTCGTGGTCGCCGCCGACGATGGAGTGATGCCCCAGACAGTCGAGGCCATTCAGCACGCCCGCGCTGCGGACGTGCCCATCGTGGTGGCCATCAACAAGATCGACAAGGAGAACGCCAACATCGATCGCGTCCACGCCGAGCTTGCCGAGCAGGGCCTGGTCACCCGCCACTACGGTGGCGAACATGAATGCGTGCACGTTTCGGCCCGCTCCGGGGAGGGACTGGCCGACCTGCTCACCACCATCCTGCTCTCCAGCGAGATCCTGGACCTGAAGGCGAATCCCGATCGACCTGCGTTGGGGACAGTCGTGGACGCCAACTTGGAGCGAGGGCGCGGCCCCGTGGCCACCATCCTGGTCCAGAACGGCACCCTGAAGATCGGCGATCCCTTCGTGTGCGGCCACATCTACGGCCGCGTTCGCGCGTTGAGCAATGATCGCGGAGAATCCGTGTTCGAGGCCGGGCCCGCCACCCCTGTGCTGGTGAGCGGCCTCTCCGAGGTACCCAGCGCCGGCGACATCTTCCAAGTGGCAGGTTCCGAGAAGACTGTCCGCCAGATCGCCCTGGCCAAGCTGCAGGACAAGCGGGCCCAGGAAGCGGCCGTCAGCGGCACTCCCCGGCTCACGCTGGAAGAGCTGGCGCGTCGGGCCAAGGAAGGCGAGGTCAGGGATCTCAACCTGGTGGTCAAGGCGGATGCGCAGGGCACCCTGGAAGCGGTCCTCAGCGCACTGCAGAAGATCGAGGACCCGGTCGTCAGCATCAAGGTGGTGGGCCAGGGCGTCGGTCCCGTCAACGAGCCAGACGTACTGCTGGCGGGGGTATCCAGCGCCATCATTCTGGGCTTCAACATCAAGAGCGCCCCAGCGTCCGAGCGCGCAGCCGAGCGAGAAAAGGTCGAGATCCGGTACTACGACGTGATCTACCAACTGACCGAGGACGTGGAGCGGGCAGCCAAGGGCCTGCGCGAGCCCACCTACCGCCAGGTCCGCGAGGGCAGGTTGGAGGTGGTCATGCCCATCCGGATCCCTCGGCTCGGACTCATCGCCGGCTGCCGTGTGGTCGAGGGCAAGGTTTCCCGGGAGGGCCTCGCCAAGGTGCTCCGCGGCCGCGAGCAGGTCTGGGAAGGAAAGATCAATTCGCTCAAGCACTACAAGGACGACGTGAGGGAGATGACTGAGGGCCAGGAGTGCGGTGTAGGCCTCGTGGGCTTCGACGCTTTCCAAGCTGGGGACGTGCTGGAGACCTATCGGCTCGAACTGGAAGAGATCTAGTGGCCGTGTCCGGTCGCCCGGACGCAAACACCAGTCTCCGAGAAGGCCGGCCGGGCCGAGGCCAGTGAAGTGGTGAGTCATCGCGCCGAACAGGTCGGCGGTCAGCTTCAGGAGGAGGTCATGGCCATCATCCGCCGAGATCTCAAGGACCCACGGATCGGATTCGTCAGCATCACGCAGGTGAGGATGTCGGCTGACCTCCGCTCAGCGCGGGTGCGGGTCAGTGTGCTGGGCGACGCCGAGCAGCAGCGTTCCTCTCTGGCCGGACTGCGCAGCGCGGTTGGCGTGATCCGCCATGAGCTGGGCCGGCGATTGGAAAACCTGAAGGTAGCGCCTGAGCTGCGCTTTGAGCTGGATCCCTCCATCGAATACTCGGCTCACATCGCCGAGCGCCTCCGGGAGATACTGCCCCAAACTGCCGCAGAATCGACAGAGCCGGCGGCGCCAGACGATCTCAGTAAGAGGCGGCCTTGAGTCCCGAAGAAGTGGCCCGACAGCTGCGCCAGCTGAAGCGCCTGATCGACGGCAGCCAGGAACCTGTGATCTTGAGCCACAAGGATGCTGACGGGGACGCGCTGGGCTGCGTGCTCGCCTTCGCCGAGGCCCTGCGACAGCTGGGCAAGACTCCACACATAGTGCTGCCGGAGCCATTGCCGGCTCAGTACTCGTGGCTGCCAGGCTTCGCCCAGGCCGGCTCGCGGCTGCCTCCGGGTGCGACCCCCGACCTGGCGATCTTTCTGGACGCCGCCAGCCGGGAACGCAGCGGAGCGGTGGCTCAGAACCTTCCTCCCGAGGTTCAGATAGTCAACATCGACCACCACCCGTCGAATACGCTCTACGGCGATCTCAATTGGATCGACGCGGACGCGGCGGCCGTGGGCCAGATGTGTCTTGACATGTTCAGCGCCTACGGCTGGGCGATCACCCCCAGCATGGCGACCAACCTCTACACGGCCCTGATGACTGACACAGGCGGCTTTCGTCACGAGAACACCAACGCCCGCGCCCTGGAGGACGGGGCCCGGCTGGTCGCGCTCGGTGCCAATCCCAGCCAGTGCGCCACTCTCGTCTACAAGTCGCGGCCGCTGTCGACCCTGAAGCTCTCGGCACTTTCGCTGGCCACCATGCGGGTGGAGATGAAGGGCAGGTTGGTCCACGCCTGCGTCACCAGGCAGATGCTGCACAGGGCGGGGGCCGTGATGGCCGAGTCGGAGGGCATCATCGACACTCTCAACAGCATCGAAGGCGAGCTCGTCGCGATCATGTTCAAAGAGGTGTCCGACCGGCTCACCAAGATCAGCCTGCGTAGCCGGGAGCCAGTCGACGCCGCCGCGCTCTGCGCCAACTTCGGGGGCGGTGGTCACGTGCGGGCGGCGGGAGCGGAGATCCGGCTGCCGCTGGAGGAAGCTGTGAAGCGTGTGGTCCGAGTGGTCAGGCACACCATCGGGGAGCTCGAGGAGAAATCCGGCGCCGGAACGAGCGCAGCCGGGGCTGGGGTGTGAAGGCCGGCGTTCTCAACGTCGACAAGCCAGTTGGGGCCAGTTCGTTCGCAGTGGTGCGCCGGCTTCGCGAGCTGACGAGCGCCCGGCGGGTTGGCCACGCCGGCACGCTCGACCCGCTGGCAAGCGGAGTCCTGCCCATCCTCTTCGAATCCGCCACCCGGCTCTCAGATCTGGCTCACCAACTGCCCAAGACCTATGACGCGGCAGTTCACCTCGGTTTTCGCAGCGCCACCGACGACGCCGAAGCGGAGCTCGAGCCGGGCGGGAGCACTGCCGGCTTGAACCAGGTGCAAATCGCGCAGAGCCTGCGCCAGTTCGTGGGCGCCATCCAGCAGGAACCACCAGCCTTCTCTGCCGTCAAGGTCGAGGGCCGACGCGCCTACCGCCGAGCGCGGGAGGGAAGGCCGGCGCGGCCGCCGGCACGCGAGGTGCAGATCCACTCCGCCGAGCTGCTGGAGTTCGGTCCAGGGCCGCCGGCAGTGGCGATGGTCCGGGTCGTCTGCGCGAGTGGTGTCTATCTCCGCTCGCTGGCGCGCGATCTGGGCGAGAAGCTGGGCTGTGGCGGCTATCTTGGCGCACTTGTCCGATCGGCCTATGGACCCCTCAAGGTTGCTGACGCGGTGCAGCTTGAGCGGCTTCTAGACAGAGCGGCGCTGGAGGCCCGGCTGCTACCTTCGGAGGTGCTGCTGCCGGAGATGCCGCTGGTCCGCCTCACTGTCGAGCAGGAAGCCCAGGTGCGCCAAGGGCGGGCGGTCCGTGTTCTGCCAGAGCCCGGCCCCGGTCTGCTCAGGGCACACGACGAATCCGGCCGCCTGGTGGCTCTCGGCCATGCCGACCTGCTTCGGCGCACTTTCGTGCCTGACAAAGTCCTGGGTTGAGGGCGCATTTCGGCCTCCCTGAGCCGCCGCTGGAGCGAGTGGCGCTGGCGGTCGGCAGCTTCGACGGCCTCCACCTGGGCCACCAAGCTGTGCTGCGGGAGCTGCGCACCCAGGCCGCTCGGCGGGACCTGGGCCGAGCCTGGATTACTTTCGATCCCCATCCTCGCTGCGTCCTCGACCCCGCGAACTGCCCGGCCCAGATCACCACCTTGGACGAGCGCCTGCAGTTGGTCAGGGAACTGGGAGTGGACGAGGCCATAGTGGTCGCGTTCGACAGGGCGCTGGCCGGACTGCCGGCTGAGGAGTTTATGGCGCGCGTACTCGCAGCGGTGGACCTGCGCTGCCTGGTGGTCGGCTACGACTTCGCCTTGGGCAGGTCTCGGACAGGCAATGTCGGCTGGCTCCGCGAGCATGGAGGCTCTCACGGCTATGCGGTGGAGGTAGTTCCGCCACTGCAGCTGGACGGCGAGACCGTCCACTCCTCGGCCGTCCGCCGGCTGTTGACTCTGGGCGAGTTGGAAGCGGCCAATGGAATGCTGGGCCGGCAGTTCAGTCTCAGCGGGTTGGTTGAGCCGGGCGACAAGATTGGTCGGCAGATGGGCTGGCCCACTGTCAACGTGGCTGTGCCGCCCGGGAAGCTGGTCCCGGCGCGGGGCATCTACGCAGGCTGGGCCCGCACGCCGCTGGGCGACTTTCGGGCCGCGATCAGCGTCGGCTACCGGCCGACCTTCGACAAGACGGAGCTGCGCGTCGAGGCCTACCTGCTTGACTTCGAAGGCGACCTCTATCAACGCCGGGTCGAGCTGCGCTTTGCCGCCTGGATCCGGGAGGAGGCCAAGTTTCCTGACCCGGGGAGGCTGAGCAGCCAGATCGCCAGGGACGTCACGGAGACCCGCCGGCTCACTGACGCTCATCCCCTGAAATAGTGTCCTGCGCCGAATCTCTGGCGCGGGACACTTGTTTCCTGTTCAGCCGGAAGGGCCATGTCTCGGAGCTCAGGGCGTCGAGGGGCCGCCTAGCGGGACGCGAACATCGGCCTGCAGCGATGATTGCTCACATGCCGGTCTCCGAGTCTGATCTCTGGCCGCTGGGGCTGATGCGGCGCCGCGCCGGCCACCGGCCGCCGGCGGTGGACGCTCGGCGGCCAGGTTCCGTCGCTGAGCTGCAGGAGATCTTGGGCTCGACCCGCTCGGGCGCGATTGTCGCGCGGGGCGGCGGCAGTGGCGTCTGCGGTGCAGTGAGTCCCAGCGCCGGCGACCTGCTGCTGGATCTGACAGGGCTGAGCGAGATTCAGATCGACGAGACCAACCTTTGCGTGCGGGCCCAGGCCGGCGTCGTGCTCGGCGAGCTGGAACAGAAGCTGAACGCGCTCGGCCTCACTCTCGGCCACCATCCCGCCTCCCTGCCAGTGGCGACGGTGGGTGGTCTCATCTCGACCCGCTCCTCCGGCCAGCTCTCCAGCTTCTACGGCTCCATCGAGGACATGCTGCTCGGCCTGAGCGCCGTGTTGGCCGACGGCCGGCTGGTCGCCGCCCGACCCCCGATTCGGTCCGCCAGCGGTCCGGCGCTGCATCAGCTCTTTTGCGGCGCCGAGGGCGGCCTGGGAGTCATCGTCGAGGCGAGCCTCAAGCTCCACCGGCTGCCGGAGGCGGTGCTCGGCACGGCTTACGCCGCAGAGAGCGTCGAGCAGGGCCTGGCGGCGCTCCAACTGCTGACCCAGGCAGGCCTCAACCTCTACGTGGGCCGGCTCTATGACGAGGCGGATTCAGTCCTCCAAGGCCAGGCTGAGGGCTGCCTGCTCCTGATCTCGAGCGCTGGGCCCGTCCGGCGCGCCCAGCTCGAGCTGGAGCTGATGGAAACGGCGCTGAGGGGTCTGCGACCGCTCGGCGACGCCCTCTGGTGGCGCTGGCTGGAGCACCGCTACGATCTCTCGGCGGAGCGCCTCCAGGAGCTGCTGGCTGGAGCTGGTTCCTACCTCGATACCATCGAGCTGGCCCAGACCTGGACCGGCATGCCCGAGCTCTATCGCGAGGTTCGGTCGCGCCTCGCGGAGACTGCCCAGCTGGTCCTCTGTCACTTCAGTCACGCCTCGGAGCAGGGCTGCTGCGCCTACTTCACCTTTGCCGGCTCAGCCGAAGCGGAGGAAGCCGCGGAGAAGCTCTACCGGGGGAGCTGGGACGCCGCGCTCAGGGCGGCGTTGGTCCAAGGCGCGGTGCTGAGCCACCACCACGGTGTCGGGCGGCTGAAGGCGCCGTACGTGGCGGCCGAGATGGGTGGCTGGAGCGAGATCTGGACGGCTCTGCGCGATGCCCTGGACCCGCAGGGTCGGCTGAACCCGGCCGCCGTCGGAGGGGTCGATCGGGGGCGCGTCAAATGAAGGAGATCATGATAGTCATGAATCCGGCCGCCGCTGGCGGCCGGACGGGGCGCGGCTGGCCTGAGCGCGCCGCGCGGCTGCGGGCCGCAGGCCTCGACTTCGACGTGGCCCTGACCGGCCGCCGCGGCCACGCTACCGAGATCGCCCGAGAAGCTGTGCGGGCGGGCAGGCGCCTTGTGGTGGCGGCCGGGGGCGACGGCACCATCAACGAAGTGGCTAACGGTTTCTTCGACGGGGCCCAGCCGGTCGGCGGCCGCGCCTGCCTGGGCGTCCTGCCCATGGGGACCGGTGGCGACTTTCGGCGCAGCTTCGGCTTTCCGACCGAACCGGAAGCGGCCGCCGCGATGCTGAAGCGCGGGGTCTGCCGCCGCCTCGATGTGGGCCGCGTGCGCTGCACGACTGCCGACGGCCTGCCCGTGAGTCGGCTCTTCGTGAACATCGCCAGCGCCGGCATGGGGGCCGAGGTGGTGGATCGGGTGGAGCGATCGGGGCGCCTGGCGGGCGGTGAGGCAACCTTTCTGCTGGCCACCGTCGCGACAGGTCTTCGCTGGCGCAACAAGCGGATCCGTGCAGTCCTCGACGGACGCGAGCATGAGGTGGTGGCCCGGCAGGTGGTAGTGGCCAACTGCCGCTACTACGGCGGCGGCATGCACATCGCGCCTCCCGCCAGGCCGGACGACGGCCGGCTGGATGTGATAGTCGTCGGTGATCTGGGCGTCCTCGAGGGTGCCCGCGCCTTGAGGCAGTTCCGGCAAGGAACTCACCTGCAGCGCGGGGGTCCCAAGATCTGGCACGCGCTGGCGAGAGAGATTGAGCTCAGTACCCCTGATGAGGCAGTTCGGCTGGAAATCGACGGCGAGCGCCCGGGTCAGCTGCCAGCGAAGTTCGACGTGTTGCCGCACGCGTTGGAGCTGGTGGTCCCCTGACGCACGGCATCGCCGCCACACCACATCACCTGGCCAGCGAGGCGGCGGGCGACATCCTGCGCTCGGGCGGCAATGCGATAGATGCGGCGATCGCCGCCAACGCTGTGCTCTGCGTTGTCTATCCCCACATGACAGCCATTGGCGGCGACCTCTTTGCTCTCATCTGGCCCGCAGGCGCCCGCGAACCGATAGGCCTCGCGGGCGCCGGGCGCTCGGGCTCGCTGGCGTCCTGGCAGGCGCTGCGCAACCGAGGCCTGAGCCGGATGCCCCAGGCCGGCTCTCTGACAGTCACTGTGCCGGGTACCGTCGAGGCCTGGGGCCGGCTGCTGGAGCGCTTTGGCAGCCTGGGCTTTGCGCCACTTCTGACACCGGCGGCGAGCCTGGCGCGGGACGGTTTCCTCGTGACTCGGGGCCTGGCTCAGGCGCTGGTCGAAAGCTCGCTGCTGCTGGGCGGAGATCCCGAATCGGCCCGCCTGCTGCCACCGCTTCGCGCCGGCATGCTGCTCCGCAGCCAGGACCTGGCGGAAAGCCTTGACGCGATCGGCCGTTCTGGCTTCAGCGATTTCTACAGGGGCGCGATCGCCGCCCGGATAGTCGCCGCATTGGAGGGGAGAGGCGGTCTGATCACCGCCGAAGATCTCGCCCAACATCGCTCGGCCTGGGTGCAGCCGGTCGCCTTCCGCTATCGCGACCTGGTCGTCTATGAGATGCCCCCACCGACTCAGGGCCTGGCCGCGGCAGGCCTGATCCGCCGCTTGGAAGCGGCTGCTCAGGCACCGGCGCTCGGCTATGTTCAGGCCTTGCAGCGAGCCCGGGATGCCGTCTATCCACTGCGGGACAGCTACATCACCGACCCTGATTTCAGCCCGACCCCGGAGGCGCCGTTCCTGGAACTCGAAGCGCGTGGCTGGGGACCTGGCGACGCGCTCCCCGAGGGCGACACGATCTACCTCTGCACTGCTGATGAGTACGGCAACGTGGTCAGCCTGATCCAATCCCTGGCCGGCTCGTTCGGTTCTGGCATCGTCGCCGAGGGCACTGGCGTGCTCCTGCAGAATCGCGGCTCCTACTTCAGCCTGGAGCCCTCTCACGTCAATCGGCTGGAGCCGGGGAAGCGGACCATGCACACCTTGATTCCGGCTCTGGCCGGTCGCGAGGGCAGCTGCTGGGCAGCCTTCGGCACCATGGGCGCCGACGGCCAACCCCAGATCCAGGCCCAGGTCTGGCAGAACCTGGCTGATCGCGGCCTGTCGGCCCAGGAAGCTGTGGCGCGGCCGCGAGTGAGGGTCGCGTCCGGCGGCCAACAGCTCTGGCTGGAAGCCGACCATCCTGCCGCCCGGCAGCTGCTGCGCTCAGGGGCTGGTGGAGTGCAGGTTCTGCCGCCCGGGTCCAGCCAGCTCGGGCACGCCCAGGCCCTGGTCCGCGGCGCCGACGGCGGCTGGCAGGGCGGCGCCGATCCCCGCGCGGACGGCTCTGTGGTGGAGGTTTAGGAAGGACTGCCTTCTGGTTGGCCGGCCGTTTGGGCGGGAGCCCATTCTGGGTCGGGAACGCTGCGGCAGGCCAGAAAAGGTGTGTAGTATCGTCCGACCCCTGATATGTCAGGTTTTTGGAGGAGGAGTCGATGAGATTTGGTCGGATCGCCACGGTGCTGGCGGTGGTGGCGGCGATGACCGCTTCCGCCTGCGGTGGCAGCAGCAGTTCCAGCGGAAGCTCGAGCGGCGGTGGTGCGAAGAAGATAGCGCTCCTGCTGCCTGAATCCAAGACGGCCCGTTACGAGAGCAAGGACCGCCCGCTCTTCGAGGCGAAGGTCAAGTCGCTCTGCAGCGACTGTCAGGTCCTCTACAGCAACGCCAACCAGGATGCGGCCGCGCAGCAGTCCCAGGCGGACGCTGCCCTGACCAACGGGGCCAATGTTCTCGTGCTGGACGCCGTCGATGGTAAGGCGGCGGCGGCGATCGCCCAGAAGGCGAAGCAGCAGAAGGTTCCTGTCGTCTCCTACGACCGGCTGATTCAGAACGCGAACGGCGTCGACGTGTACATCTCGTTCGACAATCACAAGGTGGGTCAGCTGCAGGGCCAGGCGCTGCTGCAGGGGCTGGCCAGTAAGCCGGACCCGACGATCGTGATGATCAATGGGTCGCCGACCGATGCCAACGCCGCTCAGTTCAAGGCCGGCGCCCACAGCGTGCTGGATGGCAAGGTCAAGATCGCCAAGGAGTACGACACGCCTGACTGGAGCCCCGACCAAGCTCAGAACGAGGCGCAGCAGGCACTGACGGCCCTTGGCAACAAGGTCGACGGCGTCTATGCGGCCAACGACGGTACCGCCGGCGGGGCGATTGCGGCGATGAAGGCGGCTGGCATCAAGGCGCCTTTCCCGCCCGTTACCGGTCAGGACGCCGAGCTGGCAGGCATTCAGCGGGTCGTCGTCGGTGAGCAGTACATGACCGTCTACAAGGCGATCAAGCCGGAGGCTGAAGGTGCCGCCGAACTGGCGGTCAGCCTGGCTCAGGGCAAGGGTTTGCCCTCAGGCATGGCGAAGAGCAAGCAGAACAACGGCACGACCGATGTGCCTTCAGAACTGCTGACGCCGGTTGCCGTCACCAAGCAGAACGTCAACGACACGGTGGTGAAAGACGGCTTCTGGCCGAAGGATCAAATTTGCACAGCGCAGTACGCCGACGCCTGCAAAGCGGCTGGACTGTAGCCACTTGCGGCTGGCGACGATAACCGGGGGGGCGGCCGCAAGGCCGCCCT
>JAEKNQ010000047.1 GCA_016464825.1 Candidatus Dormiibacter inghamiae
CCGCGAGCTGCACATCTACAACACCGATCGCACTCACCAGGGCCGGCGCACCAAGGGCCTCACCCCAGAGCAGGCTCTGACCGACCGTAACCTATGGCTCTAAGCACCCGGAGGCGTCGCTACCTCTCGGGGAGAGGACAGTCTAGACGGCTGGCGGAGCTGGCCGTCGTAGTGCGTTACGAATTTCGTGATCCCCCTGGATGACGCTGAAACTGACCCAGCTCTCCATGTGGTGCCCGGTCTGCCGGGCTGACGTGAGCGCTGGTGGACGGCGTGGGCCCCGCCGTCGAAGCGATGCCGGCGGCCCGGGTCGCGAGCGAGTCGTAGGCAGATGATTTTCCTGCTGGTCGCAATTCAGTGGCTCCACGTCCTCGGCGGCATCTTCTGGTTCGGATCGTCGCTGACCAATCACACCGTGCTCCTTCCCGCCATCAAGGCCGAGCCCGCCGAATCGCGGAGGGCGTGGTTGCAATCCTTCGGATCGCGCTACGGCCGGATCATCAGCCCAGTGGGACCGCTGACGATCGCGCTGGGAATCGTCCGCGGACTCGTGGGAACTGCGACTACGTGTTCGTGAACATGTGGAACGGCCCGGTCGGGACACCTATGGGCTACTGGGCGGTGATGAGCCTGGTGAAACGGCTGCGTCGACGGGCCGGCATCGACTTCCACCCGCATCTGTTCCGGCACACGCATGCGACAGCGCTGCTGCGGGCCGGCGTGAGGCTGGAAGTAGTCAGCGAGCTGCTAACCCACGCCTCGGTCCGGACCACGGGTATAGCCGAGATACGTGTAAAAGCGGCAATAGGCCGTAGTCAGCGGTGGACGGGCAGTAGTTCAACGCTAGGGCCGATCACGACTGGCGGCTCGCGCCCGGTGAATCACAGCGCGCTGGTGCCAGGACGGCCTGTCCGCATGCACGTCGTGTAAAGGGCTTGAGGCACCCAGCTGAAGGTCGTGTGATGGCTAGGGCGTCCGCTCGGCGAGGTACTCGGCCACCTCGTGCTGCTGATTGTGCTGCGCCCAGCCGAGAGGCGTGGCGTCGAACTCGGTGTCGCGCCCCCCCGGGTCGGCGCCCAGCTCTAGCAGCAGCTTCGCCATCTCGAGGTCGCCGGCGTACGCAGCACGGTGCAGTGCCGACGTCCGCCTGATCACGTTGACGTCGAAGCCAAGCTCCGCCATGAGCCGCACCGCCGCGAGGCGGCCCAGCTCGGCAGCCTGGATGACGCGCTCTGGAGCGGCAGCTACTGCCTGCATTGTCAGCGTGGGATCGGCGGCCAGCAGCTCATCGACAGCGGCCCGGTCGGCCCGCATGCATGCGGCCAGGAACGACTGCACCAGGTCGAGCGGCACGGGCGTGGCGCCCGCCTCGAGCAGGAGCTCAGCAATCTCGGTGTTGCCATGCCGCACCGCGATCTCGTGCGCGCTCCGGCGGCCAAGGGCCGGGTGCTCGGTGCCGTGCCCGTCGACATGGACGACGTGGCGCAGCAGGAGGTGCACCCGCTCGACCATGTTTGAGTGCACGGCCCAGAGCAACTGATCCTCGATCATCTGCTGCGGCGTGGGGTGGGCGGGCGCTAGCCGAGCATGCCAGGGGCCGCCGTCGCCGCGCCCGAGGCCATACTCGAACAGCAGCTCGAGGTGGTCGTTGACCGGATTGAACTGACGGTTGTACAGCGCCTGGCTGTCGTTCGGGTCCGCGCCCGCCTCGAGCAGCAGTCGCGCCAGCTCCATCGCGTGCCGGTGCGGCGGCTGGTTGACCGCATCCTCGCCGCCTCCGAAGGCGCCGGTCAGCGCGGTGAACGGCGAGGTCAACCCCTCCCAGAGGTAGCCGGCGTTGGGATGCGCGCCGCGGCCGAGCAGCATCCGCGCCACGTCCAGTGGGGAGTGTCGCATCTGGGTACTGTCGAGGCGAGAGTAGGCGAGGTACAGGAGCGGCTCCCATGCGTATGGACCGCCCTCACGGCCGGCCTGCGACGGGTCGGCTGCGAGCAGGGCGCGCGCCGCGGCTACGTCGCCAACCGCCGCCATCGTGTAGATGGTCGCTCTCGCGATCTGAGGGTGCTCGGCCAGCAGCTCACGGGCCCGCTGGTGCCTGGCTCTCTCGTCGCCGCCATACGTGAGGCAGGCCAGGCGCAGGAACTCGTCGGCGAGGTCGGCGGGGCCGTTGAGCGGACCGCCGACCGGCTGCTTGTGAGGCGAGCGCGAGTACCGGGCGATGGTCTCCAAGTGCCGGCGCAGCCGGGGCCAGCTCGGGAAGCCGTATCCGCGGGCAACGACGAGCTG
The DNA here is from genome assembly GCA_016464825.1 of Candidatus Dormiibacter inghamiae. Lineage (GTDB taxonomy): Bacteria > Chloroflexota > Dormibacteria > Dormibacterales > Dormibacteraceae > Dormiibacter > Dormiibacter inghamiae. The sequence continues at coordinate 2,287 of JAEKNQ010000047.1, forward strand.
GGCGTCGGCAAGCCGGAACGTCGTCGGCTCGCCTGGGCTGGGGTGGAGCTCGCGGACCGCTTCCAGCGCCTCGGCCGTGCCAGCGCGAACCTGTCGTTGGAGGGTTCTGGCCTCATTCTTGAGGTGCTCGAGGCTGGGGTCGTTGGGGAGATGACGGGTCGGCATAGCTGCCTCCTCTCGGAACTCGCCCTGATGTCCGCATCCTCAGGCCCAAAAGGAGGTCGACGGTCTCGGTCGTCGCGAGATCAGGTGGGCTTCGCCCTTTCCGCGGACCGGGAGCGCCCTGCGCGCTGTCCAAAACGATAGCAGGCGTCCAGGGCTCGCCCGAATTCAGGCGAACACGCCCTCGGTCACGGCCTGGCCCATCCACACCGACAAGTGCCACGAGGACTGAGAGGTCGGTGACCCCGGCCGCCAAGAGCGTCGAGGAGGTGCTGCGGTGCGGCGGATAGGAGACGACCTTGCCACCAGGGTCCAGGCGCTGATCGCCGCCATCATTCCTCCTGACAGACGCTGCTCAACCTTAACGGGCCGGACGGCGGCGGTCGGCACGGCATGTGGGTGTCGGCTGACCACGGGTACGGCAGCAGTGCCGTAGGTAGGTCGCACTTCGTTGGGAAGGCATGGCATCGATCGAGCGAACCGCCTATCCGCGCCTCAGACGGCAGGTGTCTGCTTGGGAGCTGCGCGACGCCTATGCATTGAGCCCGGACGAGATCGAGTGGGCCCGGGGATTGACGCGATCCGACGAGCACCTGCTGGCCCTGACGGTGCTGCTGAAGTGCTTCCAGGGGCTGGGCTACTTCCCGAGGCTGGAAGAGGTGCCGGCGGCAGTGGTGGAGCACGTGCGCGGCGGCCTCTACGTAGCCGAGGGGATTCCGCTCGCTCACGATTCCGAGCGCACGGCGCGCCGCCACAAGGGACTGGTGCGCGATCGGCTCGGGTTGACCGCCGACCCGGAGCGGGCGCGCACGATCGCCGAGCAGACCATACGGTCGGCGGCCGCGGTCAAGGACAACCCCGCGGACCTGATCAACGTGGCCTTGGAGGAGTTGATCCGTGCCCGGTGCGAGCTGCCCGCGTACTCGACGCTGGACCGCCTGGCTGGACGGATCCGAGCTGAGGTCAACGCGGCCATCTTCCAGCTGGTCCACGGCCGGATGAGTCCGACGGACCGGGCTCGCCTGCTGAGCCTGCTCGAACGCGACCTGGTCACCAAGCGCAGCGGCTACGACCGGCTGAAGCAGACCGCGCCGGCGGCGACGCTGTCGAGGTTCCGCGAGCACCTGGAGCTGATCGCGTGGCTGGACGCGGTGGGCGCCACGGACACCTGGTTGGCGGGGGTGCCGGCGATCAAGGTCAGCCACTTCGCCGGCGAGGCCAGGGTGCTGGACGCCAGCGAGCTGCGGGACGTGGGCGAGGTGAAGCGGATCGTGCTGGTGGCCTGCCTGCTGCACCAGGCCCGGGTGCGAGCGCGCGACGACCTGGCCGAGATGTTCTGCAAACGCATGGCGGCGATCCACAAGAAGGGACGCGAGCTGCTAGCGACGATCCAGGAGCGGCACCGGGAACGCAGCGAGCGCATGATCTCCGTCTTCGGCGACGTCCTGGCGGCCGCGCGCGAGGCACAGACTGCGGTGGACGACGACTGGCGGTTGCGCTTCGGCATCGAGGCCGCGAGCGTGCTAGAGGGCGCCGGCGGGCTAGAGGAGCTGGCGACCGAGCACGAGGAGCTCAGCGCCCACCACGGCACCAACTACCTGCCGCTCCTGGACCGCTTCTACCGAGGGCACCGTCCCCTGCTGTTCAAACTCGCGTCCGTCCTCGTGCTGGAGTCGACCAGCGCTGATCGCACACTGCTCGATGCGCTGGAGTTCGCCCTGGCCAACGAGGCCCGGACAGCGGAGCTGGTTCCCGACCATGTGGACGGGGTCGCGGTGGACAACTCGTTCGCTTCGGAAGCCTGGCAGCGGGTGATCCGGGACCGACGACGGCCGGGCAGGTTCGTTCGCCGGCACTTCGAGGTCTGCGTGTTCTCGCACCTTGCCGACGAGCTGCGCACCGGCGACGTGGCCGTGGTCGGCTCGGCGTCATACGCCAACTGGCAGACCCAGCTCCTGCCCTGGGAGAAATGCGAGCCAATGGTGGCCGGCTACGGTGCCGAAGCGGGGCTGCCGACTAGCCCCTCGGAGTTCGTGGACGGCTTGCGGACGCGGCTGGCCGAGCTGGCCGCCAGCGTGGACGCCGGCTACCCGGACAACGCTGACCTTGTGATCGACGAGGAGGGCCGGGCGGTGCTCAAGGCTCGCAAGGGCAAGGAGCGCCGGCCTTCAGCGCTGGCGCTGGAGGCGGCGATCAAGGACCGGCTGCCGGAGCGCTCGCTGCTGGACATCCTGGCCCGCGTGAGCCGGGCTACCGGCTGGCACCGACACTTCGGGCCGCTCTCGGGCTCGGACCCCAAGCTGGCCGATCCTCTAGCGAGGTACATCCTGGTGGCGTTCACCTACGGCTGCAACCTGGGCCCGAGCCAGGCGGCGCGGCATCTTCGCGGCCTGGTAACCGCGCACGAGCTGGGCGCCACCGCCCGCAGACACGTCACCGCCGAGAAGCTGAACCTGGCCCAGGCCGACGTCGTCAACTGGTTCGCGCAGCTGGACCTGGCACGTTTCTGGGGCGACGGCTCCAGCGTGGTCGCCGACGGGACCAAGTACGAGATCTACGTCGACAACCTGCTGGCCGAGTACCACATCCGCTACGGCGGCTATGGCGGCATCGCCTATCACCACGTCGCCGACAACTACATCGCCCTCTTCTCCCGCTTCATCCCCTGCGGTGTGTGGGAGGCGGTCTACATCATCGAGGCCCTGCTCCAGAACCTGAGCGACGTCCAGCCCGACACCATCCATGCGGACACCCAGGGCCAGTCGTTCCCGGTGTTTGGACTTGCCTACTTGCTGGGCTTCGACCTCCTGCCCCGGATTCGCAACTGGAAGGAACGCACCTTCTTCCGGGCCGACCAGGAGACCCGCTACACCCACATCGACGCCCTCTTCGGGGAGCCGGGGCGGAACGTGATCAACTGGCGCCTGATCGAGACCCACTGGCAGGACCTGATGCGGGTCGTGCTCTCTATCCGCGAGGGCAGGCTGTCCTCCGTGACGCTGCTCCGCCGCCTGCGCTACGACTCCAAGAGGAACCGCGTCTACCGGGCCTTCCGGGAGCTGGGCCGCGTGATCGCCACCCTCATGCTCCTGCGCACCATCTCCGACCCGGAGATGCGCGAGCAGACGGGGCGGGCGATGACCATGGTCGAGTCCTACAACGGCTTCGCGAAGTGGGTCTTCTTCGGCAACGAGGGCGTGATCGCGGACAACGACCCCGACGAGCAGGAGAAGGCGATCAAGTTCAACGACCTGGTGGCCAATCTGGTCATCCTCTCCACCACCCTGGACATCTCGGCTGCGGTCAACCAGCTGCTCGCCCACGGCTTCCCAGTGCTCGCCGAGGACCTGGCGACGATCTCCCCCTACCAGAAGGACAACGTGAAGCGCTTCGGCGAGTACATCCTCGACATGAGCGCTGCGGCGGGCGAGCTCGACGGTCACCTGGAGCTCAACGCGGACCTGGTCCAGCCACGAGTGGGGATCGCGGGCTCCGGCTCCTCGCCGGATGGGGCGACTTCCGAGAACCAGCATTCTCGGAAGTAGAATGCCGGAATGGCTTCCGAGAACGCGCTCCAGCCTGCACGCCAGAGGCGTCGATCCACTTCCGAGAACAGGCAGCCCTCCCCAACTAGCCGGAGAGGAGCCTCCGGCACGCCTCTGGCCCCGAGCATGGCCAGCCTGCTTGAGGAGTACCGGGCCCCTCTGGCCCGGGCTCCGCTGAGCCCCGAGTCCCGCCGGACCTACCTGTCCAAGGTCCGCCAGTTCCTGGCCTGGCTCGGAGCCGCGGCCCTGGACGGCGACCCGCTCGCCGACGCCGCGGCGCGCGACTGGGCGGTCCGTGACTACCGCTCACACCTGCAGGTGGTTGCGAAGGCGGCACCGGCCACCGTCAACGGCGCGGTGGCCGCGGTCGACGACTTCTACGCCCGGCGAGGCCTGGGGCCGGCCAGGGCCGAGCGGGTCGAGCTGCCGCGCCAGGCGCCTCGGGCGCTCGACAAGCGAGCCTCTCTGCGCTTGCTGCGTGCCGTCGAGGCGCACCTGGCGCCACGCAACCGGGCGCTCGTCGGCGTCCTCTTCTACGCAGGCGCCAGGATCAGCGAGGCCGTGCGGCTCGACGTCGACGACGTCCGGCTCTCAGCGCGCAAGGGCACCCTGCGCCTGCTGGGGAAGGGCGGCAAGGTGCGCGAGGTGCCGGTCCATGCCCAGCTGCGCACCGACCTCGCCCTCTGGCTCGAGGAGCGGCCCAACTGGCCAAACCCCGACGGCACGTCGGCGCTGTTCCTCAACCAGCGCGGCGAAAGGCTCTCCGTTCGGGGCGCCAGCGACCTCGTCGCTGCGATCGCCGAGGCTGCCGGCCTGGATGACGAGACCACGGCCCATATCCTCCGGCACACCTTCGCCACCACCCTCGTCCGGGGCGGCGCCGATCTGGTCCTGGTGGCCGAGCTCCTCGGCCATGCCCGGCTCGAGACCACGCGC
>JAEKNQ010000057.1 GCA_016464825.1 Candidatus Dormiibacter inghamiae
GGGGCCCGGCCCTTCGTCGTTACGGATTTTCAAATCCGCTCCTCCTCGTTCCACCCTTTCCTTCGCCTCGACGCCCTGACCGGCGCCCTGGGCGGGCGCCTGCCCCGAGCTACGGCCCAATCGGCCGTTACAGGCAACTAGTTGGCACCCCTGGCTGCCAATCATCGCGTTGCGACGCGCCGGGGACCAATTCTAAGCAGCAAGGGGGCGCCGAACGGAAGACAAAACCATCGCGGCACTTCTTTAACTAGGTCCTTTCGCTCGTGAGCCGACCTTCCCTGCGCCGACCGGTCAGCCGCGGACAGTGAAGCGAGCTCTCAGGCGATGGGCGCCGACCAATTCGGCGTTGGCCCGGTCGCTGCCCAGAGCCCATTCCCGCGCTTCGGTCGGCCTCTTTCCATACGCCCGGTGGCGGGCGATGAGGCGACGGACGCGTTCGGACTCCGGGCAATCCACGTACCAGCTCTCGTCGAGCAGTTGCCGCACCTGGCCGAAGCCATGACCGGACAGCAGGAGGTAGTTGCCCTCGGTGAGTATCAACGGCACTTCAGCTGCCACCCTGATCGCGTCGGTCATGGTCTCCTCGCGGCTGCGGTCGAAAGCGGGAGCAGTGATCAGATCGTCCGCTCGCTGGCGGCGCAGACGGCGCAGGAGTTGGCAGTAAGCTTCGGCATCGAAGGTGTCGGGCGCTCCCTTGCGTTGCCGACGGCCCAGCCGCTCCAGCTCCGAGTTCGCTAGATGGAATCCGTCCAGTGGCACGCAGACAGCCCGGCCGTCCAGGTCGGCGACCAAGCGTTGGGCCAGATGTGACTTGCCGCTGCCGGGCATGCCGGCGAGGCCCAGGACGCGCCGCCCCTCCCCCGCCAGGCTGCGAGCTCGCTCGAGGGCCCCAGCATAGTCCAGCGTCATAACGCTCGATCGTAGAAGTCACGCGCGTAGCGGAGATGAGCCGGGCCGGCCCTATCCTTCGGAAATGCTGCGTTGGTTCACAGCTGGCGAGTCGCACGGCCCACAGCTAACGGTGATCATGGAAGGCGTGCCGGCGGGCCTGGAGCTCTCCAGCGTGCTAATCCGGCGCGATCTGGCTCGGCGGCAGGGAGGCCATGGCCGCGGCGGCCGGCAGCAGATCGAGACCGACCAGGCGCGGCTGGTCGGAGGCGTCAGGGGCGGAGTGACGCTCGGCAGTCCGGTGGCGCTGGTGCTGGAGAACCGCGATCACGTCAACTGGACCGCCGAGATGAGCCCGGAGAAGGAGGGCTTCGAGCCGCAGCCGATCTCTCGCCTTCGACCGGGGCACGCTGACTTGGCCGGGGCTATCAAGTACGGCCACGACGACGTCCGCAACATTCTCGAGCGCTCCAGTGCCCGGGAGACCGCCTCCCGGGTGGCGGCGGGCGCGGTGGCCCGCGCCCTGTTGGACCGCCTCGGCGTCCGAGTGTTCAGCTTCACGCAGTCCATCGGCTCGGTGGATCTGGGCTACGGGACGGTGGATCCATTGAAGCTCAGCGAGGAACTGATAGAGGCCTCTCCTGTCCGCTGTCCAGACCCGGCCCTGAGTGAGAGCATGGTGGCGGCCATCGATGCCGCCGGTGACCGAGGCGACACAGTGGGCGGGACGTTCCGCGTGATCGCGACCGGACTGCCCATCGGCCTCGGCAGTCACGTGCACTGGGATCGCAAGCTGGACGCCCGTCTGGCGATGGCGATCATGAGCATCAACGCAGTGAAGGGGATCGAATTCGGCGCCGGTTTCGAGGGCGCGAGTCGACCGGGCTCTGCCTTCCATGACGAGATTGACTTCCAGGACGGCCACTATCGACATCTGAGCAACCGCGCGGGTGGCCTGACGGGCGGGACCACCAACGGTGAGCCGATCGACCTCCGCGTGGCGCTGAAGCCAATCTCGACGATGAAGAAGCCGATGCAGTCGGTCGATCTGCGGACGCACGAGAAGGTTCAGGCGCACTACGAGCGCAGCGACGTCTGCGTGGTGCCGGCCGCCGGAGTCATCGGCGAGTCAATGGTCGCGCTCACGCTGGCCGACGCCTTCCTGGAGAAGTTCGGCGGTGACTCGGTCGCCGAGCTGCAGCGCAACCTGCGGAGCTATCTGGCCGCCATCGACGCCTGACCCGCTTCGGCGGCTAGCTTTGACGGCATGTCTCAAGTCATGTCGCTGGCTCAAGCGGTCGAGCGCTTCGTGCCCGATGGAGCCGCAGTCGCGATGGGCTGCTGCTTGGAGCCGGCCATTCCCTTTGCCGCGGGCCACGAGCTGATCCGCCAGCAGCGGCGAGATTTGAAGCTGATCGGGCCCATCTCCGACTCGCTCTTCGACCAGCTGATCGGCGCCGGCTGCGTGGCCGAGGTGGTGGCTGCCTGGGTGGGCAATGTCTCGGAGGGCTTGGGCCACTGCTACCGGCGGGCAGTCGAGAGCGGGGACCCATGGACGCTCACTGTGCGCGATCACAGCAACTTCTCGATCTCGCTGGCACTCTGGGCGGCGGCCTGGAACTCGCCCTATATCCCCACTCCGACCCTGCTGGGCAGTGACATTCTGAGCGGTCAGGCGGCGCTGGAGTTGGTCGACGGCAGCGTCCGCGTGGGAGCGGTCAGGCCTGACGTCTGCGTCCTCCACGTCCAGCGCGCCGACGCCGGCGGCCGAGCGCACACCTGGGGCCCGCTTGGGGTGGCTCAGGAGGCGGCGCTAGCGGCCCAGCGCGTGATCCTCACCTGCGAGCAGCTAGTGGAGCCAGAGGTGATCCTCTCCGATCCGAGCCGGGTCCTGGTGCCGGAGACGAAGGTGGTGGCTGTGGTGCACGAACCGGGCGGCTGCTTGCCCTCGCCACTGCCCGGCTACTGGAAGCGCGATCACGCAGCCTTTCGCGAGTACGCCGCGCTCTCTCGCACCGCTGAGGGGTTCGGGCGCTGGCTGCGCGAGTGGGTGCTGGACGTCCCGGATCGAGCAGCGTACCTGGCCAAGCTGGAGCTGGATCCCTTGCGAATCACCCGCCGGCTTCTCTCCGAGCCTGCCGACTACGGCTATGAGTGAGCGCTTCACTGCGCAGGAGCTGATGGTCGCAGCCGCCGCCCGCGAGATCCGGGACGGCGACCTCGTGTTTGTGGGAATGCGGCTGCCCGTCCTGGCCTATGGAGTCGCCCGGAACACGCACGCGCCGAACGCGCGAGCGCTGTTCGAGCTCGGCCTGCTCCGCGATCGGCCGGCCGACGCCTTCCTGGGCACCATGGGCGACCCCCCCAACGTGGCAGGATCCCTGTGGGCCACCGGCACGTCAAGCACCATGGCGCTGATGGCTCAGGGCGATGTCAACCTCGGCTTCATAGGCGGCGCAGAGGTCGACCGCTTCGGCAACCTCAACACAAGCTATATCGGCTCTCCCGCCAGGCCGCAGCTGAAACTGCCGGGGAGCGGGGGAGGCGCGGACATCGCGATCCTTTCCCAGCGCTGGGTGACGCTGATGAGCCACGAACCGCGCCGCCTGGTCGAGCGAGTCTCATACGTGACGTCGCCCGGGCACGGGGATGGCAGCCCCGGCTGGCGGCGCCGGCATGGTCTGCTGGGCGGCGGTCCGGCGGCCATCGTGACCACCCTGGCGGTGCTCCGCTTCCCGCCTCAGGGCGGCGAGGCTTATCTCGGGTCGGTCCACCCGGGCGTGGAAGTGGCGCAGGTGCAGGCGGCCACAGGTTGGCGGCTCGAGGTGTCGGAGGAATGCGCCGCGACGCCGGAGCCGAGTCGGGAAGAGTTGGCCCAGATCCGTCGGCTGGACCCAGGCGGGTTCTGGACGAGGAGGAGCCGATGAGGGAGCTTAGGGTCTTGCGCGAGGCGGAGCTCGCCGCCTACGTGATCCAGTGCGGGGAGACGTTCGGCGGCTCGACGCCCAAGCCTGAAGCGGTGGAAGAGAGAGCCAAGCGGCTGGAACGGGAGCGGTGCTGGGGATACTTCGACGCCGGTGAGCTCTTCGCCACCGCCGGGGCCTACAGCCTCCAGCTGTCGCTTCCTGGCGGAGTCGCGCTCCCCACCGCAGGCATCTCGGCCGTCACGGTCCTGCCCACCCATCGCCGTCAGGGCGCGTTGACCGACATGATGCGCCAGCTGCTGCGGCAGGCCGCCGAGCGGGAGGAGCCGATCGCGGCACTGTACGCCTCAGAGGGCGCCATCTACGGCCGCTTCGGCTTCGGCATCGCCAGCTATCGAGCCGACCTGGAACTGGCTCGGGAACGCTCGGCGATGAAGGTGCAGCCGGAGTTGGTCGGCATCCAATACCGCCAACCCGCCGCCTCTCTCGACGTCCTCATGGACATCGAGCGTCGCTTCGTGCTCAGCCAACCGGGCGCCATCGCCGGACCGCGTGCGTTTTGGGAGCATCTGCTGGCGGACGATGAATCCGACCGCAGCGGCTACAGCAATCTCTACCTCGTCTTGCAGGCGCCCGGCACGGAGCGAGCCGGCTTTGCGCTCTATCGCAAGGACATGCGCTGGACAGTCCATTCGCCCGACGGCCGGCTGCAGGTGGTGGCACTGCAAGGACTCGCGGCCGACACCAGTGCAGCGCTCTGGCGCCACCTGCTTGACATCGACCTGGTGAGCCGGGTCAGCGCTCCGAGCCAGCCTGTTGACTCGCCGCTGCGCCATCTGCTTCAGGATCCGCACGCGCTCATCCAGCAGGTCTCCCCGCAGCTCTGGCTCAACCTGCTGGATGTGCCCCGAGCCCTGGCCGGCCGCCGCTACCAGGTCCCTGGAAAGCTTCGACTCGAGGTCAAGGCAGGCTTTTGGCACGAGGGCGCAGGAGTCTTCGCGCTGGAAGGCGGCCCGGACGGCGCGGCGTGCTCCCGAACGGGTGAAACCGCCGACCTCGTGCTGCCTGGTCAGTCACTGGCAGCGGCCCACCTGGCCGGCACGAGCTTCACCAACCTCCAGCGGGCGGGCCAGGTTGAGGAGAGCCGTCCCGGCGCCCTGGCGCTGGCCGACGCGATGTTCGGCTGGCCCCTCCAGCCCTGGTGCAACATCGGCTTCTGACTGGTGGGTGTCGCACCCTGGCGGTTGGGTCAGCGGCCCTTGAAGGTGGGTTTCCGCTTCTCCAGGAAGGCGCCGATCCCCTCCGCGGCGTCCTCCGACACGAAGACGCGGGTGATTGCCTCGCGCTCGATGGCAAGACCGAGATCGAGCGGGGCGGCATAGCCGAGAGAGGCCGCGACCTTCGCCCGGCCGATCGCCTCGCTGGCACCCTCTGCAATCCTGCGACAGTAGTCCACAGCTGCCGTCCGGCAGGCGCCGGCGTCGTCGAAGAGGCGGTTGACGACGCCCAGCTGCTCGGCCTCCTCGGGACCGAACTGGCTGGCGCTGAAGATCATGTCCATGCCGCGGGACAGCCCCACTAAGCGCGGCAAGCGCTGAGTGCCGCCCGATCCGGGGAAGAGTCCCAGATTGGTCTCCGGCAGGCCGAGCTTGTAGCCGCCGCGGGCGGCGAAGCGAAGGTCGCAGGCAAGCGCTAGCTCGAAACCGCCGCCCAGCGCGTGACCGGCGATGGCCGCCACGAAGACCAGCGGCGTCTGCTCGAACTTGCGAAAGACCTCGTGGGCCAAGAGGGCAGTCATCGCCCGCCGGTGGGCTGATCCCGCCTGGAAAGCCGCCACGTCGGCCCCGGCCGAGAAGAACTTCTCGGAGGCGCTGGTCAGGACGCCAGCGCGGAGGTTGTCGTCGTAACGGATGTCGTCGATGACCGAGCCCAGTTCGCGGAGGAACTGGTAGTCGTAGCTGTTGGCGGGCGGTCGGTCGAGGACGATCACTGCGACCGGCCCCTCTCGCTCGAGTCGTACTGCCATGGAGAGCCTCCGATGTTTGATGACAAGCGGCGGAATAATGGTGTCCTATCCGGCGACCGGCGTGATTCCTGACGAAACCAAGCTTGGGGGAAACGACAGTGGCAACAATGATCATCGAGAGCGAGCGCACAGGCGCCGCTTCAGGCCAGACGTATGAAGTTCGCAACCCGTCCACCGGCGAGGTTGTGGACCAGGTGCCCAGCGGCGGTCCTGAAGACGTCGATCGAGCCGCCCAGGCGGCGGAGAGAGCGCAGAAGAAGTGGGGCAAGATCGCCCCCGCCGAGCGCGCTCGCATCCTGCATCGCGCAGCCGAGCACATGCTGGGTAAGCTGGAGGAGATCGCTCCCATACTGACCGCTGAGCAGGGCAAGACGATCCTCGAATCCCGCATCGAAGCCCAGCGCTTCGGTGAGAACATAGCCTGGTTCGCGGACCTGGCGGACAAGATCCACGGGCAGTACGTGACTCTGCCCGACGCCCGCACCTACGGCCTGGTGCTGCGCCGGCCGATCGGCGTGACCGGCGCCATAGTGCCCTGGAACTTCCCTCTCACGCTGGCGGCAAACAAGGTGGCGCCGGCCATCGCGGCCGGCAACTGCGCGGTGCTGAAACCCTCGGAAACCACTCCCCTGTCGACCCTGGCCTGCGTCGAGGCGTTGATCGAAGGCGGTTTGCCAGAGGGCGTCGTCAACGTGGTCCTGGGCCATGGCTCCGGCCCGGCCATGATCGAGCATCCGCTGATCCGCAAGATCGCACTCACCGGTTCCACGCCGACGGGTCGCAAGGTCATGGCGGCGGCCGCGCCTCAGCTCAAGAAGGTGGTTCTGGAGCTGGGCGGCTCTGACCCCTGCATAGTGCTCGAGGACGCCGATCTGGACGAGGCTGCCAAGGCGATCTCGGTGGGGCGCTTCTTCAACTGCGGCCAGGCCTGCCTGGCGATCAAGCGGCTCTATGTCCAGGAAGGCGTCTTCGACGAACTGCTGGAGAAGATCATCGCCCGCGCCCGCAAGCTGAAGCCTGGGGACGGCATGGACAAGAGCTCACGGATTGGACCCATGCATTCCGAACAGCAGCGGGCTGAAGTGGAGGCCCAGGTGCAGGACGCGCTGGCCCGCGGCGCCCGGGTTGTGTTCGGGGGTGACCGACCGCAAGGCGAGGGGTACGCCAACGGCTGGTTCATCAATCCGACGATTCTGGTCGACGTCAGCGACGAATCGCGGATGGTGACCGAGGAGGTCTTCGGTCCTGCGCTGCCGGTGATGAGGATCAAAGACCTGGACCAGGCCTTGGAGCGGGCCAACAACTCGCCCTTTGGTCTCGGCTCGTCGATTTGGACTGGGAGCATGGCCGCCGCCCACCGAGCGGTGCAGGAGCTCGACGCGGGCTACACGTGGGTCAACGCACTCCAGATCGCTCACGACGAGCTGCCCTTCGGCGGCACCAAACAGTCAGGGTTCGGTAAGGAGCACGGTCTGGAAGCATTCCACGAGTACACCGAGCAGAAGGCGGTTGTCTATGGCTCGCTCTGACGTCGCAAGTCCAGCGAAGCGGCAGAGCCGAGGAGCATCCGGTTTCGCGGCCAGACGCTGTCCCGAACCGATCGTTTAGAAAAGTCCACTGACAGGCACCTCGCGTGCGCTTGACAGGTGCTATGCGCGCTTGTACTATGCGTACATAGCAGCTCACAGTCGTGCACATCAGGAGATTGCCATGTACGAATTCGAGCACAGCGTCGAGACGCCCGCCTCAGCGGCGGCGATCTACCGGCTTTACAGCGACGTCGCCGCGTGGCCGAGTTGGGACGCGGGTGTGACGCAGGTGGAGCTCCACGGACCGTTCGCCGCCGGCACCACCGGCGTTCTGACGCCAACCGGTCAGGATCCGCTCCCGTTCCGGATGGTCGAAGCGGCAGAGAACGCGGGCTTCGTCGACGAGACCGAGATCCCAGGGACCGCCACCCTGAGGTTCGAGCACCGCCTGGCCTCGCTGACAGGCGGTGGCACTCGGATCACTCACCGTGTTGTGATCACCGGTCCGGCGGCCCAGCAGCTGGGCCCGATGGTCACCGCGGATGTCCCGTCCGCAGTGGCGGCGCTGGCCGACCACGCCCTGAGGTCTGAGCGCGCGAGCGCCTGATGGAGGGCGGAATCGGCTTGCCGGGGGAGAGTCCAGGGTTTCTCCTCTGGCGCGCCACGCTGCGGTGGCAGCGCGCCACCGCGGCGGTCCTCCAGCCGTTCGGCCTGACGCATGTCCAGTTCGTCCTCCTCGCAAGCACCTGGTGGCTCGGTGAGCAGGGCGAGGCGCCCAGCCAGCGTCAGCTTGCGGAGCACTGCGGCACCGACCCGATGATGACGTCGCAGGTTGTCCGCAGACTGGAGGCGGCGGGGCTGATCACGCGGCAGCTCGATCCCGCCGACTCCCGCGCCCGGCGGCTCGGTGTCACCTCCGCCGGCCGCGACCTGGCAGTCCTAGCGATCGTCGCCGTCGAAAGCGGCGACCGGGCATACTTCGGCCGCGTTGCCGATGAGCCGTCTCTCCGCCCACTGCTGAGGTCCTTGGCCGCCGGACCGGCCTGAGGGCCTCAGGCCGGGGCCACGTTAGTCCTGTCGAAGCGGGCTTGGCAGTCGACGCAGCGGGTGGCCTCCGGCCGGAAGCGCAGGCGCTCAGCCGGAATCTGCTTGCCACAGTCCTCGCAGACGCCGTAGGTGCCCTGGTTCATCCGGTCCAGCGCGTGTTCGACCTGTTCCCGGTTCTCCTCCAGCAGCTGGACCAGGTTCTCGCCGACCTCTCGATCACTGAGGACTGACGCGAACTCGGTGTCTTCAGGATCCCGGGTGACCACATCGCCGACCGTCTCTGCGATCGGCCGGCCGAGCCCCGCCTCCTCCTCGTACTGGGAGGCAAGCGCAGACAGTGCCTCGGCCTCGGCTTCCAGCCGCTTTCTCTCCACGTCCGTGTCCGCCATCTTGTCTCCTCTTTGCCAACCTGCTGCCCCTTTGGGGCAGGCAACGCTATCAGGTTTCGACCGACGACAAGAGCGCCGTATTCCCTTGTGGCGTCCAGGCGTTCGGCAGACAGTACTGAAACGGCGTCCAGACAGCGGCTCCTTTGAGCCATCTGCACTCGCTTACAAAGACTGGGTCATCTGCGCTCATTCCAGGGCCAGGTGTCCCAACTGCCATTTGCGCGCGTCCCTCTGCAAGGTGGCGGTTGTGGGCGAACACCAGCGTGGCTCCCCGCTGCGCCTCGAGGAGCAACGATGACCTTGAGGTTGTCGGCCATCATTGCGTCCCGCAGGCCCGGGAGCCGCCCGACGCGTGAGTCCGAGCTGCCGCCCATCGCGGCGTGGTAGCGAAGCGGGCCGGCCACCATGCGGCCGTACAAGGACGCCCGCCACGACTTATCACGCGACGTGGCGCAATCAGCCCTGGGGACTCCGAGATCAGCACTGCCACGAGATCGTCCGCCAAGTGTCCCTCGGACACCTAGGGGCGCTTGAAGAGGGAGGCCATCTTCATCGCCAGGCCCATGTCGCCCTTCACCTTGAGCTTGCCGCTCATGAAGGCTGACGTGGCATCCATGGTGCCTGTCGCGATCTTGACATAGTCGTGACCGTCCGCAGTCAAGGTGAGGTTCGGGTTCTCGACAGTGCCCTCATGGGAGGTGGCAGTCTGATCGGCGATCTTCACCCACCACTGGCCGCCCTGATCTCCTGTGAGATTGAACTGGACGTTGGCATTCGCGTTTCCGGCCTTCTCGGCGCGGAAGTACTCGGGCAGTTTGTCGAAAACCTGCTGCGGGGTAAGCTCCTCAGTCATTGACTCCTCCACTTATGACGCTCTGCGGCATTTCGCCCGAACCATCTTATACGGCGCCAGCCGCGGAGCCCGACTAGTTGGAGCTAACTCAACTGAGCAGCGGCGTCTTCGAACTGAGACTGCCGATCCCCTGGGAAGATGGCCGAGTCAACTGCTTTCTGCTTCCGCGGGGCGAGGAGGTCGATCTGATCGACTGCGGCATGAACGGGCAGGAGTCGCTGGCTCTGATCCGCGCAGGGGCCAGGGAGGTCGCAGGCGCGAAAGCCAAGATCGGGCGGCTCGTCGTGACACACATCCACCCCGACCACTACGGCGGCGCCGGCGAGCTGACTGAGCGGGACGGCGCGCAGCTCTTCCTCCACCGTCTGGAGGTGCCGATGGTGCATCCTCGCTATCTCGAGATCGAGCAGCTGGTCCAAGAGGTCGGCTATCATCTGCAAGTCCACGGCGTGCCGCACGCTCAGGTCACCGAACTGAAGGACGCGTCTCGCGGCATCAAGCAGTACGTCGGTGTGGCTGCTCCCGCTCTGCAGCTGGACGGCTCCGAGACCATCGAACTGGGCACCAGGAGTCTGCGCGTGGAGTGGACGCCGGGTCACTCGCCCGGCCATATCTGCCTCTTCGACCGGGAGTCAGGCCTCCTCTTCGTTGGCGACCAGCTGCTGCCTGACACCAGCCCCAACGTCGGCCTCCACCCGCAGAGCACGCCCGATCCTCTCGACGACTACCTCACGGGGCTGCGCCGGCTTACCGCTCTCAAGCCCCGGCTGATCCTGCCAGCCCACGGCCGACCCTTCGACTCGGTGCTGCAGCGCGTCAGCGACCTGGAGGCCCACCACGCTCGGCGGAAAGAGCAGATCCTGGCTCTGATCGGGGTGGAGGAGCTGAGCGCCTGGGCGGTGGCGACCCGGGTCTGGGGGCGCCGAGCGGATTTGATCGACCGCCGCATGGCGCTGCAGGAGGGCCTGGCTCACCTCCAGTCCTTGAGCCGGGAGGGTCGGCTGGAAAAGCTGGCCGAACCCGGTCGGGTTACGTGGCGGCGGCCGTCCTCAGGTCGCTGAGGCCGAGGGGGAAGAGCGCTGCCGGGTAGAGGCCCACGCCCACCGTGCCCGGGCCGGCGTGAGCGCCCACGACTGGCCCCAGGGGCGAAACGAGAAGCGATTCGGTCCGGCCAGCGAGAGCGTCAGCCACTCGCTGCGCAGCGTCTTCAGAACAGGCATGGCCGACGATTGCGCAGCAGCGCTCCTCGCCGGCACCCGCCAGCTCGATCAACCGGCTGAGGGCTCTCTCCCGAGTTCGAACGCGCTCCAGCGGGGCCACCTCCCCGTCCGCGATGGTGAGCAGCGGCTTCACCTGCAGCACCGAGCCGACAAGCGCACTGGCCCGTCCTATCCGGCCCCCCCGGCGCAACTGCTCGAGGGTGCCCACCAAGAAGTAGACCCGAGTCTCGCGGGCGATCTCCCTGACCTTCTCGGCGATCTCCCTGACGGACCCGCCGTCGGCGGCCAGCTCGGCTGCGGCCAGCACCACCAGGGCCAGCGGCATGGAAACCAGGCCCGTGTCGACCACGGTGACGCGTTCTGTCGCCTGCGCCAGCTCGGCGCCCTGGACGGCCGCCTGGTAGGTGCCACTCAGCTTGGCCGAGATGTGAAGCGAGAGCACCTGGTCGTGCTCAGCGAGAGCTTGGCGGTAGGCGCCGGCGAACATGCCGGGGGAAGGCTGGGAGGTGCTGGCGACGGAGCCCGAAGCAGCCAGCCGCCGGTAGAAGTCCTCAGGCTGGATCTCGACGCCGTCCAGAAAGCTCTGGCCGCCCACTGTGACAGTCAGCGGGACAACTGTGACCGACAGCTGCTCTCTCAAGCCGGGCGATAGATCGGCGGTGGAGTCGGTCACCACCGCCACCCTGGCCCGGCTCATCGCGCCGCCTCCGGTGTCGACTGGGCGGGCAGGCTGCGGGCCGCCTCGATGAGCGCTGCGAGCGGGGCGTCGGAGCTGCGCTGGAATGCCTCAAGCCGGCCGGCCAGGGCTGTCACGGCGCCGGTCACTGAGTCGGTCAGCCGGCCCCTCCCCAGTTGAATCAGCTCGGCGCCCAGGCCCATGCCGGCCAGCGTCTGGATCTTGGCAGCCGGCACAGCTGCGCTGTCCAGCACGGTCCGCGCAGCCGTCCCCGGGTCTCTTCCGGCCCGCCCCAGGCGCGCCAACCAGAATCCCAGAGCGAGGGCAGGATCGCCGCCGGGGAGGGCATCGGACAGGTAGGTTCGCACAGCCACAGCCTCATCTGCGATGCCGGCGAAGCGCTCAAATGCCGAGCGCAGGCGATCGACCAGCTCGCCGGTCGGCAGTGGCAGGGTGGGGCTGAAGAGGATCTTGGAGCGGCCGCCCCGGCGCTGATCGGCCGGGCGATCGCTGCCCGCCAGGGAGTGCGTGCGCAGAGCCAGTCCGGCGTTCTCCAGCTCCCGCAGCAATCCGTAGGCGGTCCAGGCGGAGATGCTCATGGCCTTTCCGACGGCGGAGTAGTGAACCGCCCCGCCGTTTTCCGCCGCCAGGCGACGGAGAACAGCCAGCGCCTCACTGCGGCGCGGGGTCAGGCCGAGTTCGGATCCTTTGGCCAAAAGACGCAAGAACCATAGCGCAGCTCGAGTGCGGGGTCCGGTGGAAGGCCTGACTGCGCATCGGCCCCTCCGCACCGAGGCGGAGACTGCCCTCAAGTCAGCTGACGCTCACCCTGCCTGCGGGCTCAGCTGCGCGACGGTCCCCGGCCGTGGGCGCCGGGCTCTTCGGGGAGGTCGGGCAGATCAAGGTTGTTGACGAGATCGCGGAAGACCGCCAGGCGGTCGGGTTCGAGCTCCTCTGCCTCCTCATCCTCGTCCTCCTTCTGAGGGATGACGCCCGCCTTTTCCAGGACGTCGGCGGCCACATAGATCGGGCACTCATAGCGCACAGCCAGCGCGATGGCGTCGCTCGGCCGCGAGTCGACGTCCAGTTTCCGGCCATCCTGTAGGAGGAAGAGCCGGGCGTAGAAGACCTGGTCGGCCAGGGAGGTGACCACTATCCGGCTCAGCTGGACGCCCAGCCCTTCAAAGCTTGACTTCATCAGGTCGTGAGTCAGAGGCCGGTCAGGAGCAACGCCCTGGATCTTCATAGCTATGGCGTTGGCGAGGTCGTTGCCGATCCAGATGGGAAGGTAGCGTTCGCTCTCGCGCTCGCGCAGGATCACCACGTGCTGCTGCGTCGGCATGTGCACGCGGATGCTGTCGACCGTGACCTCGATCAGATCGTCCGTTCCTGCACCTCTTGCAGCAAAGTCTAACCCCCGCCTGCCTCCCTGCCCGGCTCCGCATCTGCCTGAGAATGAACTGGTGCCGGCATCCCAGTGCTTCTACCACGGCCACGTTGTAGTGGTCGGCTGATGGCACCCAGGGGCAGGCGGGGCCGCGTGGTTCTGATCGACTGCCACAGCCTGATCTATCGCGCCTTCTTCGCGCTCCCGCCGATGAGCACCTCTGCCGGTGTCGTGACGAACGCGGTCTATGGCTTCACCTCGATGCTTGCCATCGTGCTGGCCAGCCGGCCTGAGTACGCGATCGCTACCTTCGACATGGGCAAACCCACTTTCAGGGTCGAGGAGTATGCGGCCTACAAGCAGGGTCGTAAGCCCATGCCGGACGACCTCCGGGTCCAGTTCGACCTCGTCCGCAAGGTGCTCACGTCGCTGCACATCCCGATCTACGGGGTGGACGGCTTTGAGGCAGACGATCTGATCGGCACGCTGGCCCGGCAGGCCGAGGCGGCCGGCCTGGCTGTAACCATCGTCAGCGGCGACCTGGACTGCCTGCAGCTGGTCAGCGAGCAGGTGGAGGCGCTGGTGCCGCGGCGCGGAATCACCGACACCACCATGTACGGCCCTGACCAAGTACGGCAGCGCTACAACCTGGAGCCGAGACAGCTCATCGACTACAAGGCGCTGCGGGGCGACACCTCTGACAACATCCCGGGCGTCCCCGGCGTGGGCGAGAAGACGGCTTCGCAGCTGGTCCAGCAGTTCGGTTCGGTGGAAGCACTGCTGGGAGGACTCGACCAGCTCAAGCCCGGCCGCATTCGCGCGGCCCTAGAGGCGGCAGGCCAGCAGCTGGCGCTCAACAAGCGGATGGTCACGATCCATCGCGACGCCCCGGTGGAGCTGGAACTGGAGCGAGCGCGCTGGCTGCGCTTCAACTACGACGAAGCCCGGGCGGTGTTCGACGAGCTCGAGTTCAGGCAGCTTCTTGCCCGTCTGCCAATGCCGGACCAGGTGCCGGTTCAGCCCACCCTCAGCTTCGAGCCGGTGGCGGAGACGGGGGTGATGCTCGCCGGCCTCGACGATCTGCCGGAGCTGGGCCGGCGCCTGGCCGCCGCCCCTGAGGTGGCGGTCTACGGGCTGTGGGACGGTTCCGCCCGGTCCGGTCCCTTGGCGGGTCTGGCCGTCGCCGCCGGCGAGGATGCCTGGTACGTGCCCGCCGAGCTGGCCGGCGAGATCAGCGAAGCCGTGGCCACCAAGCCCCTCGCCGGCCACGACGTCAAGGAGACCGACCTAGTGCTGGAGCGCTTTCGGCTCGCCCGCTACGCGTGGCGGTCAAGCACGTTTCTCGCCGCCTATCTGCTCGGCGCGGGTTCCCGCGACCCGCGCCTCGAGGACCTGGCACGTGAGTTTCTCGGCCGCCAGCTGAAGAGCCAAGAGGAGTTTTTGGGCACTGGCCGCGGCGCGCGTCCGGTTGCGGCCTGCGAGCCTCGGGAGTGCGCCGACTTCGCTGGGCCGCGTGCGCAGGCTGTCCTTCATCTAGGACCGCAGCTGGAGAGCGAGATGCGGAACCTCGGCGTCGACTACCTCTTTCATGAAGTGGAGCTGCCGCTGGCGGCCGTTCTGGCCAGAATGGAGCGCGCCGGGGTGGCGATCGATGTCCCCTATTTGCGCGATATGCAGGCGGAGCTGGAGGCTCAGCTGCAGGCGCTGGAGGCCGAGGTCGCCCAGGCGGCCGGCTACAACTTCAACCTGAGCGCCCCCCAGCAGCTGGCGAAGCTTCTCTTCGAAGACTTGAGGCTGCCGGTCGGAAAGCGAACCAAGACCGGCTATTCGACTGACGCCGACACGCTGGAGGCACTCCGGGAGAAGCATCCAGTGGTCGAGCTGATCTTGGAACATCGCCAGCTGAGCAAGCTGAAGTCGACCTACATTGACGCCCTGCCGGCGCTGGTCGACCCAAACACGGGGCGCGTGCACACTTCGTTCGGCCAGGCGGCGACGGCCACCGGCCGGCTCTCGTCCTCCAATCCCAACCTGATGAACATCCCGATCCGGACCGGGCTCGGCCAGCGCATCCGGCGCGCCTTCCAGGCGGGTCCGGAAGGCTGGCAGCTGTTCGCCGCCGACTATTCCCAGATCGAGCTCCGGATCGCCGCCCACTTGAGCGAGGACGCCAACCTCCTGGCCGCCTTCAAGGCGGGCCACGACATCCACGCGGCCACCGCTGCCCGGGTCTTCAAGGTGCCGCTGGCCGAGGTCAGCCCCGACCAGCGACGGCTGGCCAAGGTGGCCAACTTCGGCTCCATCTATGGCCAGGGCGAGTACGGACTCTCGCAGCAGATGCGCATTCCGGGGGATGAGGCCCGAGAGTTCCTGAAGGAGTACTGGTCCACCTACACCAACCTGAAAGCCTGGCTCGACCAGGTCAGGCTGAAAGCACGGGAAGAGGGCTTCGTCGTCAGCGCCACCGGGCGGCGGCGGACGATAGGAGACCTGCGCTCGCCCAACTATCAGCTGCGCCAAGCCGCCGAGCGCATGGCCATTAACTTTCCCATCCAATCCCTGGCGGCGGACATCATCAAGGTAGCCATGGTGCGCTTGGATGAGGAGATCGGCACTCAGGGCCTCAGCGGTCGGATGCTGCTCCAGGTCCACGATGAGCTCGTCTTCGAGGCGCCGGAAGTCGAGCTGGAACGCTTCGCCGAGATGGTGCCGAGAGTGATGACCGAGGCCTACGAGCTCTCCAGCCGCCTGGAGGTGGAAGCCAAGCAGGGGCCCAACTGGGCGGACCTGGCGAAGCTGGCGACAATCGTCGGCTAGGGGCGGAGGGACCGTTGCCGGAGCTGCCCGAGGTCGAAACAATTGCTGCGGACCTGCGCCCACATCTGATCGGCCGCACGTTCACCGCCTGCGACCTTCGATTTCCGGCAGTCGTCAGGTATCCCGAGCCGGAGGCCTTTGCTCGCGGCCTGCCCGGTCAGCGCATCGAGGCCCTCACCCGGCGCGGCAAATACGTCCTGCACCACCTGAGCGGCGGCTGCCTGCTGGTGGTGCATCTGGGCATGACCGGCGAGTGGCGGCTGGCCGCGGCCGCGGACCCCGAGCCCACTCATCTGCATGCTGTCTTGGCGCTGGATGACGGCCGGCAGCTGCGCTGGCGCGACGTCCGCCGCTTCGGCCGGCTCCTGCTCGGCACGGAAGCCGAGCTGCTGGCCGCCCGGAAGCTGCCACCGCTGGGCCCTGAGCCCATCGATCCTGAGTTCACGGCCGCCGACCTTCACGGGCGGCTGCGCATCCGGCGAGCGCCTATCAAGCTGCTCCTGCTTGACCAGTCGGTCCTGGCAGGCGTCGGCAACATCTACGCGGATGAGGCCCTGCACCGGGCGGGCATCCGGCCCGACCGCCCCGCCGGTGCGATAGGCCGCCCGCGTATCGCACGTCTGCGTGCGGCGCTCGACGTGCTGCTGCGGCAGGCGATTGCCAACCGGGGCAGCAGCGTAGACAGCTACCGCGACGCCTGGGGTGGGTTGGGCGCCCAGCAGGAGCAGCTGCGGGTCTACGGCCGTGGCGGCCAGCCCTGCCTCACCTGCGGCCGCGCCCTGACCCTGACGCGCTTGGGCGGTCGCAGCACAGTTTTCTGCCGCCGGTGCCAGCGTTGAAGGCGGCGCGCCCAGACTGGGTACGGTTCTCCTGACGTGTCAGTTTTGAACCGAAGCTTGCTGTTTCTGGCGATCCTCAGTCTCGCCTTCCTCGCCTACACACAGATCGTCGCCGCAAGCGCAACTTCGATCCTGGACGTGCGGGCGGCTCACTTCTTTGCCGGGCTTTGGAGTCCCGCCGGCGAGCCGGCCGGCCAGGTGCTCGCGGTGCTTGGCGGAGTCGAGTTCACAGTCCTCCTCATACTGGGACTTGCTCTCTACCTGTGGCGAGCCGGCTTTCGAGCGGAGGTGTGGGTCGCGCTAGCCTATCCCGCTGCGGTGCTGATAGAAGTGCTCTACAAGCGCCTGCTCGACCATCCCGGGCCCTTCCTCCATCACGCCGACGGGCCGAGTCCGAGCGATATGGCGGCCAGCGGCGCGGGGATCGCCAACAGCTACCCCAGCGGCCACATGGTTCGCACAGTGCTCGTCTACGGCCTCCTGGCCTTTGTGCTTCACAGGCTCCTGCCTGACGGCTGGGGCCGCAGGCTGGCTCTGCCGCTGGCAGCCATCATGATTGCGCTGATGGCTCTCGATCGGCTCTACCTGGGCGTGCACTGGCAGTCGGACGTAATCGGGGGCGCGTTGCTGGGGGGCGCAGCTCTCGCCGGCGCCATCGCCTGGCTCGAGGTGCCTCGTGGCTGAGGTCGAGGCGGTGCTGCTGATCACCACGCTGGCGGCTCGGGATGAGGCCGAGAGCATAGGCGAGGCGCTGGTGGAGAAGCGGTTGGCCGCCTGCGGCTCAGTCGTCCCCATGGTTCACTCCTTCTTTCGCTGGAAAGGCAGTTTGCGCCGCGAACACGAGGCGCTGCTGCTGGTGAAGACCACCAAAGCCGCTTCCGCGGCGGCCCAGGCGGAGATCCGCTCGCGGCACTCCTACGAGAACCCTGAGATCCTGGAGCTGCCGGTCAGCGGCGGCTCGGCCGAATATCTGCACTGGCTCGCCAGCGAGGTAAGCCCGCGCCTGAGCGACTCTTCGGCCGGCTGAAGCGCCTGGCCGGCCCGCTGTAGCATGGGCAACGCCCTGACGGGCAAGGGAAGCCGGTGTGAATCCGGCGCTGTCGCGCAACTGTCAGCGGGGAGCCCCGCCCAAGACGCCACTGGATGAAGATCTGGGAAGGCGGGCCGGGGCGGCGATCCGAAAGCCAGGAGACCTGACCGTCAGGGAGGGCAACCCGTCCGCGCGAAACGGTGGGGAGGCCGCCGGCGGCCGGCGTTCCCCGCGGCTGGGAGAGCGCCGCCAGGAGATCAGAAGCATGCGCAAGCTGCTCATGGCCAGCGCGATACTGGCCGTCACCACTTTCGCCTGTGGGGCCGGCTCCGGTTCCGGCTCGCAACCCTCTTCCGGTCAGGCGACCTGTAAGGACTCCCAGGCCCCGCACCGAGCCTATGTGGTAGTCGAACATATGTCAGGCAAGGTGGTGCAGGCCTGTGTAGGTTTCGAAGGCGATTCCATCAACGGCCCCAACCTGATGAAGAACAGTGGCGTCGAGTTCCGTACCACCAGCACTTCTCTGGGTCTGGGCATCTGCCAGGTCGACAACGAGCCTGCCCACTTCGACCAGTGCTTCCCCCCGGGCGCGCCCTACTGGGATCTGCTCCTCGACGTCAAGGGCCAGCCGGGTTGGCTGGAGTCGCCCACCGGCCTCGATCAGGTCCAGGTCGCGGATGGCGGCGCGATCGGCTGGCAGTACAGACCGCAGACGGGAAGCCCACCTGCTTTGCCGCCCCTGCCCAAGCGGAAGTAGTGGTGGGCGGCCGGCTGCATCCACGAGCGGTCGCCGCCTGGGCGTTGGCGTGCGTGGTACTGGCCCTGGCGACCAGCAACCCGCTCTACCGGGTGTTGGCGGCGGTCATCAGCCTGACAGTGCTGATCCGGCTGGCCGGCTGGTGGCGGGTGCGCAGGCTGGTCCTGGCGGCCGGCATCCTGGCTGCCACCACCGCCCTGCTGAACGTGGTGGTCGCCCACGTCGGTGACACAGTGCTCTGGACGCTGCCAGGCTGGCTGCCTGGCCTTGGTGGTCCCTGGACTCTGGAAGCGCTCGCCTACGGGCTCTTCAGTGGTGTGGGCCTCATGGCCTGCCTCTTCGGCGCCGCCTCACTCACGCTGCTGCTGGAACCTGACGAGCTCATCGATGCCCTGCCGGGCTGGCTGGATAGGACGGGCGGGGCCCTCGCGATGACGCTGGGCCTCGCCGGCGCTCTGCGCTCGACAGTGGGTCAGGTGGTGGAGGGCCAAAGGCTGCGCGGTTGGCGCCTGCGCGGGCCCCGCTCCTGGGCCGAGATCACAGTGCCGGTGGTGCTGACGGCCGTCGAGGGCTCGATCCAGCTCGCCGAAGCCATGGAGGCGCGGGGTTACGGCGCCGGCCCGCGCAGCCGCTGGCAGCGGCCGGGCCTGAGCCCAGGCGACCGCGCGCTGGTGGCCGGTTCGGCGGCTGCGCTCGTTCTTTTCATCGCTGCCCGGCTTGGCGGCCGGACGGCTGAGTGGTACCCCTATCCCTCCTTGACCCTGCCTGCGTTGGAGCCACTGCCGCTTGCTGCGTTCCTGCTTCTGGCGCTTCCTCTGTTCCTATGGCCCGGGCGACCCTCCGCGGCCTGAGCTACCAGTACCCTGCCGCAGCCGAGCTGGCGCTGCGGGCAGTGGACCTGGAACTCGACGCCGGTCTCACAGCGCTGGTCGGACCCTCCGGAGGTGGTAAGTCGACGCTCCTTCGGCTCCTCAACGGCTTGGTGCCGCACTTCCATGGCGGCCGGATCTCCGGCCAGGTGACTGTGGGCGGCCTTGATGTGCTGCGCACGCCCACTCGGCGCCTGGCCCGGGAAGTTGGCTTCGTCTTCCAGGACCCCGAGCTGCAGGCGGTGCGCTCCTGGGTCGAGCGGGAGGTGGCGTTCGGCTTGGAGAATGTGGCGGTCGCGGGGCCGGCCCTCCGCCAAGGCGTGGCGGAGGCGCTCGCGCGGGTGGGAGCGCTGCACTTGGCCGGCCGCCGGCTGGCGACGCTCTCCGGTGGTGAGCGACAGCGGGTGGCGCTCGCTTCGGCGCTGGCGCTGAGGCCCCAGCTGCTGGCGTTGGACGAGCCGACTTCGCAGCTCGATCAGGCGGGTACCGAGCTGGTGGGGGCAGCCTGTAAGGCACTGGCCGAAGAGGGTTTGGCGGTGGCCGTGGCAGAGCATCGCCTCGAGTGGCTGCGGCCGCTGGAGCAGCGCACGCTTCTGGTGGAAGGCGGCCGCGTCGAGGACTTGCAGCAGCCGGCTCTGGACCGATTCACGGGTCTCGGACCGGCCGCCTCCCGAACGCCGGGGCGCCAGGGCAAGGAGGCTTGGGCCGTCCGTGGGGCCACGGTCGGGCCGGCGGGCCTGCCGCTGTTGCAGGACCTAGACCTGGCCGGGGCCACCGGTGAGGTGGTGGCGTTGACCGGTCCCAACGGCGGCGGCAAGACCACGCTGCTCCGGTTGCTGGCGGGGACGCTGCCGCCGCTATCCGGCGCGGTCAGCCGGGCGCCGGGCAGGGTCGCCTTCCTGCCTCAGAACCCAGCTGCGCTGCTCTACCGAGCCAGTGTCAGAGAGGAGCTGCGGGCGACGCTGGATCGGGCAGGTTCGGCCGAGCCGCCCGGGCAGGTCCTCGGCGAATTGGGGCTGCTCGGTGAGGCCGAACGCGATCCGCGGGACCTCTCCAGCGGCCAGCGGCAGCGAGCAGCGATCGCAGCGGTGCTCGTTGGGTCGCCCCGGCTGGCGCTGCTCGACGAGCCAACCCGCGGTATGGACCGCTTAGCCCGCGTCGGGCTGGGGCGGCTGGTCGGTCGGCTGGCGGCCGCTGGCTCAGCGGTGATAATCGCCACGCACGACAGCCGACTGGTGGCGGAGCTCTGCGATAGGGTGCTGGTGGTGCAGGCTGGGTCAGTGCGCGAGCAGCCCGCGCTCGGCGCCGGTCGCAGCGCAGCGCCGGGACCGGCTGACGTGCTGGCATGAGGCTCACCCTGAGCTCGCTTGGGGGGCTGGCGCTGTTCGGCTGGCCCTTTCTGGGCGGCGGCCTGCCCGCCGACACGGCGGCGGCGGGTATCGCCATCGCCGCGCTGGGGGCGCTGCTCCTGCTGGAGGTCGGCTTCCGGCGCCTGGACGCTCGCCAGGTGGCACTGCTGGCGGCGCTGGCTGCGCTGGACACCGCCTTCCGGCTTGCGATTCCCTCCGCCTCCGGCGTGGGCGGCTTCAGCCCCATCTTCTTCCTGGTCCTGCTCGCCGGCTTCGTGTTCGGGCCCTCCTACGGTTTTCTGTTGGGCGGCTTCACCATCCTCGTCTCCTCTCTGGCGGAGGGCGCAGTCGGGCCCTGGGTGCCCTACCAGATCTTCGCCACCGGCTGGGTGGGCGTCAGCGCCGGCATCGCCGGTCGCCTCTTGCCAGCCCGCTGGCGGCAGCAACGCTGGCCGGCGCTGATAGTGCTCGCCGCGGTCGGCGGGCTGGGCGGCTGGGCCTTCGGTGCTCTCATGGACATCCAGGTCTGGGTGGCTTTCTACAGCGGTCCCGGGCAGCTGGGCTGGGTGCCCGGCATGGCTGCCGGCGAAGCGCTCGCCCACTTTGGCCGCTTCTACCTGCTCACCTCCCTGGCCTACGACACATTCCGAGCCGTGGGCAACGCCCTGATGGTCCTCCTGCTGGGAGTCCCTGTGCTGGTTGCGCTGAGACGGGTGCAGCGGCGGCTGAGATTTGAGATCGTGGAGAACTATGCAGCCTTCCACCTACCCGCTGATCGACCCTGACCAGGCACTCGCCCTGGTCCTTCACGAGGTTGCCGTACTGGGCACAGAGGAGCTGCCGCTGGCTGCCTGCCCGAACCGCGTGCTGGCTCAGGACCTGATCGCAGAGCAGGATCTGCCCGCTTTTTCCAGCAGCGCTGTGGACGGCTATGCGCTGCGCGCCGCCGATTCTGGCGGCCGTCTGCCGCTGGCCGGAGAGGCGGCGGCCGGCCGGCCGTTCCAGGGCAGCTTGCCGGAGGCGGCCGCCGCCAGGATCCTGACCGGCGGGGTGCTGCCCGAGGGCGCCGACACGGTGGTCATGCTGGAGGAGGTCCGAGCCGGCGCAGACTGGGTGGAGGTGCCGGCCGGGTTGAGGCCTGGCAGTAACTATCACCGTCCAGGGGCCGACCTCACCACCGGCACTCGCGTTCTCAGACGCGGAGAAGTGCTCGGGCCGGCGGAGCTCGGCCTGGCCGCCGCGCTCAACCGGCCGTCCCTGACCGTGCACCGGCACCCCCGCATCGCGCTCATGTCGACGGGGGACGAGCTGGTCCAGGTCGGCGGCAGGCTGGAACCCGGCCAGATCATCGACTCCAACCGCTGGGCGCTGCTGGCCGCGCTGCGCGAGGCCGGCGCTGAGGTGAGCCTGCTGCCAGCGGCTCCTGACGACCCGGCTCAGCTGCGCCGGCTGGTGCTGGGGGCGCTGAGCGAGCACGAGGTGCTGGTCACCTCGGGTGGTGTCTCGGTCGGCTCTCACGACCTCGTCAAGCCGCTCCTGGAATCGCTCGGCAAGGTGCACATCGGTAGGGTCAAGCTCAAGCCCGGCAAGCCCTTCACCTTTGCCACGCTGTCTCAGGGCCGGCTCGCCTTCGGCCTACCGGGCTTCCCAGTCAGCTCGCTAGTCACCTTCGAGGTCTTCGTGCGGCCGGCTCTGCGCCGGATGCAGGGATTCCGCGAGCTGCAGCGGCCGCGCCTGCCGGTCAGGCTCGACTTCGACGCCAAACCGGCGGTCGGCCGCACCGAGTACCACCGGGTGTCACTGCGCCGGAAAGGCGACGAGCTGATCGCTCAGACGACAGGCTCCCAATCCTCGTCGCGGCTCTTGAGCCTGGTCGGAGCGCACGCGTTGGTGCGGATCCCGCCAGGCGACGAGCCAGTCCGGCGCGGCAGCCAGGTGGAAGCGCTGATCCTCAGCCTGCCGGCGGACTGAGACTGCCCAGCATCAGAGGTCAGCCGGCAGGAGGGTAAAGCTGCCCCCGTCGAGCGATCGCACAGTCCGGAAGTCGCGCTCGTCGAAGGTCAGGATGCGCCTGGTCCTGAACCGGTGGGCGAGGACGGCAACCGAGAGGTCGGCGAGGCCGAGATCGAGATCGAAATAGCGGTCGTGCAGCGCGAGGGCGAGCCGATGCTCCTCGACGCTCAACGACTCGACTTGGAGACGGCCCATCGACAGGTCTTCGAGGAAACGGCGGCCCGCCTCCGGGCCGCCCCGCTGCCGCACCAGGTAGTCGACCTCAGCGGTCACCGGGGCGGGGATCACGAGGCGCCCGGCCTCCGACTCCAGGACATGGCGGACCGCTCCATGGCGGGGGTCCTTCGAGTCGCCGAGGGCGACCACAGGGGCCGTGTCGACAATGACCGTCAGCGGCCAAACCCCTTCAAGAGCTCCTGCTCTGGCATGTCGGCGACAGATGTCCCATCACCTTCCCAGGCTCCGGCCAGCGCAAAGTTCGAGTCGGCCTTGAGGTGGGCCTCGTAGGCGGCAATGGCCGTCCTGACGATCTCAGCCTGGCTCCTGCCGGCGCGCTCCGCGAGCCGGCGGAGCCGATCCACGTCGGCTTCCTGTAGGTAGAGGCTGGTCTTCTTCACGCTTGTAGGGTACCGTATAGGGCACCAGGTCGGCATCATCGCGCACACGCGTCAAATTTGAGGTGCGGATCGTATCCTGCTCGGACTTACCGGCCTTCCGTCAGGGGAGAGCCAACCGGAGACCCTCTTCGGCGATAAAGATCGGGCCCGGGTATGCCTCCGCCGCGAGCGCTCGGGACCGTTCGCGGTCGTTACCAGGCCAGAAATGCGTGAGGAGCAAACGCCTGGCGCCGGCCGCCATCGCGGCCGCGCCGGCATCGCGCCCACTGAGGTGTAGCTGACGCCCGGCCAGCGCAGGCGGCGTAGCTGGTTGTTGGTCCCGATCAGTTGCCTCGACGATGTAGAGATCGGCGTCGCGACCCAAATCAGCGAGCCCTGGATCGGGTCCGCAGTCACCGGTGTAAGCGACAGTCAGCTCCGCGGCAGTCAACCGCAAGCCGATGTCGGACACGAAATGAGGGAGCTCTGTGCTCTCGAGCTGGAACGGCCCGACGGTGTAGGGCTCATTCGGGAGTCGCCGCCAGTCGAAGACGCTGCGCACATGCCCGGCGTCGTCCTCCTCCAGCCCGGCGACTCGCTCTACCACGCCGCCTGGGGCGTAGACCGGGAGTGGGCGCGCGGTGCGTGCGTCGAACCAGCGAGCCCGAAACAGCCCGTGCAAATCGACCATGTGATCGGGATGCTTGTGGGTAATGGCAACCGCATCCAGTCCGTCGGCGACGGGATTGCCGAGCCAGCCGAGCAGCCGGGGCAGGGTGCCGTAGCCGAGATCCAGCACAAGGCGGAAATCCTCATGCTCGAGAAGGAAGCCGCTGCACGCCATGCCCGCCTCCGGCCAGGCGCCGCAGCTGCCGAGCACTGTCAATGTACTGCCCGTGCTCGCAGTCTGCCAGCCCGGCCGCCTCCCGCTATCCCGAACGGCTGTTCGCCCTAGACTTGAGGGGATGCCGACGGCTTTCCAGATCGACGCGCCTTTCGAGCCCAAGGGGGACCAGCCGCAGGCCATCCGAGAGCTGATCCAAGGCGTGCGGGAGGGCGTCCGCGAGCAGACGCTGCTGGGTGTCACCGGCAGCGGAAAGACGAACGTCGTGGCCTGGGCACTCCAGGATCTCGGCCGACCGGTGCTGGTGCTGAGCCCCAACAAGACGCTGGCCGCGCAGCTCTGGGCGGAGTTCAACCGACTCTTCCCCCGCAACGCCGTCGAGTACTTCGTCAGCTACTACGACTACTACCAACCCGAGGCCTACATCGCTCGCAGCGACACCTACATCGAGAAGGACTCAAGCAGGAACGAGGAGATCGACCGCCTCCGCCACCGCGCCACCGGCAGCCTGCTCACCCGGCGCGATGTGATAGTCGTCGCCAGCATCAGCTGCATCTACGGCATCGGCTCGGTCGAGGACTACATGGGCGAGTCGCTGACTCTCAAGGCCGGCCAGACGCTGCGCCGCGAGATCTTCCTTCGCAAGCTGACCGAGATGCTTTACGAGCGCAACGACTACGACCTGAGCCGCCTCCGCTTCCGCGTCCGGGGCGACATCGTCGACGTGGTCCCGGCCAGCGAGGAGAAGGTCTACAGGATCGAATTCTTCGGCGACGAGATCGATCGCATCCAGGAGCTGGACAGCGTCACGGGTGAGATCCTCGGCAAGCGGGAGGAGCTGACCATCTTTCCCGCCACTCACTACGTGACCCCCCGCGGCAAGTTGGAGCTGGCGATGCGCGACATCGAGACCGAGTTGGAGGAGCGCTGCCGCTGGTTCGACGAGCACGGCAACCTGCTGGAGTCCCAGCGCCTGCGCCAGCGGACGAACTTCGATCTGGAGATGCTGCGCGAGACAGGCACCTGCGCGGGGGTTGAGAACTACTCCCGCCACCTGACCCGCCGGCAGCCCGGCGAGGCGCCCTACACCCTGCTCGACTTCCTGCCCGACGACGCGCTGATCTTCGTTGACGAGTCGCACGTGGCGGTGCCCCAGATCGGCGGCATGCTGGGCGGCGATCGTTCCCGCAAGGCCGCGCTGGTTGAGTACGGCTTCCGTCTGCCGAGCGCTTTCGACAATCGGCCGCTGAGCTTCGAGGAATGGGATGAGCGGGCCAGCCAGATCGTCTACGTCTCCGCCACGCCGGGTCCTTACGAGCTGGAGAAGAGCCAGCGAGTGGTGGAGATGCTGGTCCGGCCGACCGGGCTGGTCGACCCGGCGATCGAGGTGCGCAAGACCGAGGGCCAGGTCGACGACCTGGTCGCCGAGCTGCGCCAGCGCGCCGAGATGGATCAGCGCTGCCTCATTACCACGCTGACCAAGCGCTTCGCTGAGGACCTGACCGACTACCTGAAGGAGTACGGTGTCCGCGTCCGCTACATCCACTCGGATCTGGATGCGATCGAGCGGATCGAGGTCCTGCGCGGGCTGCGTCAGGGGGACTTCGATGTGCTGGTTGGCATCAACCTCCTGCGGGAGGGACTGGACCTGCCCGAGGTGGCTCTGGTCGCCATCCTGGACGCCGACAAGGAGGGCTACCTGCGCTCCTTCCGCTCCTTCATCCAGACCATCGGTCGAGCTGCCCGCAATGTCGAGGGGCACGTGATCATGTACGCCGACAAGATCACCGACTCCATGCGCGAGGCGATCGACGAAACCGACCGTCGCCGGGCTCGGCAGATCGCCTACAACGAAGAGCACAGCATCACCCCGGAGACTGTCAAGAAGGCCATCTACGCCCTCGAGATCGACCACAAGGATCTGCAGGCCGACGCTGTGGAGTTGATGGCCGGGGCCGGGGTCCCCCGAGCGGACCTGCTGGCCATCGTGCGGGATCTCGAGAAGGAGATGAAGCGTCTGTCCAAGGAGCTGGCGTTCGAGGATGCCGCGCGCGTCAGGGACAAGATCATCGGCATCCGCAAGCGGCTGGCCGGGGAGGACAGCGGTGGGGAGGACGACGCCGAGGTGGCACTGGCCATCGCGGCGGCGCCCAAGCAGCGCACCACCCAGGTCCAGAACTGGCGGCGCAGCCGTCGCGGGCCCTGAGCCTCTGCTGGGCATCCTCGAAAATGGACTGGTGACGAACCTCGAAGCACTCCGGCTGGGCCTGCGCGGCGAGGGGCCGCGAGCCGGCTGGAGCGAAGCCCTGGGGGCGCGCTTCGCGGAAGTCGAGCCAGGCCGGGTGGTGGTCGAGCTGACCGCCGACTCTCAACACCGCCATCCGGGCGGCGTGGTTCAGGGCGGTGTCATCACTCAGATCGCCGACGCCGCGATGGGCACTTCCCTCCTCACCCTTCAGCCTGACCAGGAGGCGAACACCACCATCAATCTCAAGATCAACTTTCTCCGCCCGGTGGTGGAAGGCCGGATCCGGGCCATCGGCAGGATCATCCAGATGGGCGAAGACCTGCTCTTCAGTGAGGCGCAGGTGATCAACGAAGCTGGCAAGCTCATCGCCCACGCTTCCTCGACCTGCCTTCGCATCCCGCGCGACGGAGGCTGGCGCTGATGCCGGAGAGGGACTCGCGCCCGCTTGCCTGGCTGGGAATTCAGGCAGCGACGGCCGGCAGGGGTGAGGTGGCGCTGGAGATGGACGGTCGGTCCGACTTCGCCGATGGCGACCGCATCCATCGCGGCTTTCTGGCGGTCCTGGCCCAGTCAGCTCTGGAAGCGGCCATCGCCGCCGATGCGGTGCCGGGGCAGGCGGCCTGGGGCTTCGACTTGCAGTGCAACTTCACAGGCGTGGCTCGAGCCGGCGAGCGCCTGCGGGCGGTGGCCAGGGTCATCCATTCCGGCCGTCGCACGGCTCTCGCTGAGTGCACCATCAGCGGCTCGGATGGCCGCCTGGTCGGCACTGCCACCGCCACGTTCCAGCCAGCGGAGGCAGATGGCTAACGATCAGATAGTCGTGCGCGGTGCGCGCGAGCACAACCTGAAGGACGTCACGCTGGCCATTCCGCGCGACAAACTGGTGGTCTTCACAGGCCTCTCCGGTTCGGGTAAGTCCTCGCTGGCCTTCGACACCATCTA
Source organism: Candidatus Dormiibacter inghamiae (assembly GCA_016464825.1). Taxonomy (GTDB): domain Bacteria; phylum Chloroflexota; class Dormibacteria; order Dormibacterales; family Dormibacteraceae; genus Dormiibacter; species Dormiibacter inghamiae. The sequence continues at coordinate 27,244 of JAEKNQ010000057.1, forward strand.
CGCGGAGGGGCGGCGGCGCTACGTGGAGTCACTCTCGGCCTATGCGCGGCAGTTCCTGGGCCAGATGGAAAAGCCTGATGTGGACGCCATTGACGGCCTCTCACCGGCCATTTCGATCGACCAGAAGGGCACCTCGCGCAACCCCCGCTCGACAGTGGGCACGGTTACCGAGGTCTATGACTACCTGAGGCTGCTCTACGCCAGAGTGGGCCACCCCCACTGCCCGATCTGCGGCCGGGAGATCGCGAAGCAGACGATCGAGCAGATGGCCGACCAGGTGGAGAGGCTGCCCGAGGGCACGCGGCTGATGATCCTGGGACCGATCGTGCGGGGCCGCAAGGGCGAGTACGACAAGCTGCTGGAGGACATTCGCAAGCAGGGCTTCTCGCGGGTGCGCGTCGACGGCACGCTCTACGAGTTGGGCGCCGAGATTCCGCTGGAGCGGTACAAGCAGCACGATATCGAGGTGGTCGTCGACCGCGTGGTCGTCGGGCCCGACCAGCGGATGCGCCTGGTCGATTCGCTGGAGATAGCTGCCAAGCTGGGTCAGGGTTCGGTGCTGCTGGCCCCGGTGGTCCGGGCGGGCGCCCAGCCGCCGCCCGAGATCTCCCTTTCCCAGGACTACGCCTGTCCGTACGACGGCCACAGCGTGCCTGAGCCGCAGCCACGCAACTTCTCCTTCAACACACCGCACGGCGCCTGCCTGACCTGCACCGGTCTGGGTATGCAGCTCGTGGCGGACGCTGAGCTCGTCATCCCCAACCCGTCGCTGACTCTGCGGCAGGGCGCGATCGCCCCCTGGAGCCGCTCCCAGTTCTTCTATCCGGAGATGCTGGAGGCCCTCTGCGAGGCGGCCGAGATAGACATGGACCGCCCGGTCGAGAGGCTTGGCCGTTCCGGTCTCGATCTGCTGCTCAACGGTTCGGGCAAGAAGAAGGTGCGCTTTTCCTATCGCAACCAGTATCGCCAGCGGCGCCACTACGAGGCCCCGTTCGAAGGCATCCTGGCCAACGTTCAGCGGCGCTATGACGAGACCGAATCCGAGTTCTTGAAGCAGGAGCTGGGCAAGTATCTGTCCGAGAAGCCCTGCCCCGCCTGTGGTGGCGCGCGCCTCAAGCCCGAGTCCCTCGCCGTCACAGTGGCCGGCCGCAACATCGCCGACGTCTGCCGGCTCGCAGTCACCGAGGCGGTGGAGTTCGCTGACAAGCTGCGCCTCAGCGAGCGGGAGCAGACTATCGCCCGAGGCATCCTGAAGGAGATCCGCGAGCGGCTGCGCTTCCTCATCGATGTGGGACTCGACTACCTCTCGTTGGAGCGCGCGGCCAACACGCTCTCGGGCGGCGAGTCCCAGCGGATTCGCCTAGCCACGCAGATCGGCTCCAAGTTGATGGGGGTCCTGTACATCCTGGACGAGCCCTCGATCGGCCTCCATCAGCGCGACAACCGGCGCCTCATCCAGACGCTGATTCAGCTGCGCGACCTGGGCAACACGCTGATAGTCGTCGAGCACGATGAGGAGACGATCATGGCGGCCGACTGGATGGTGGACATCGGCCCGGGCGCCGGCGAGCACGGGGGCGTGGTGGTGGCTGAGGGGCCGGTGGAGGAAGTGGTTGCCAAGAGCGACTCCCTCACCGCCCGCTATCTGCGGGGTGACCTAAGCATTGCCCTGCCCCGCAGCCGCCGCCCAGGGAACGGCAAGGAGCTGATGGTCAGGGGCGCGGCGGCCAACAACTTGCGCGGCATCGATGTGCGGTTGCCGCTCGGCTGCTTCATCTGCGTGGCCGGCGTGAGCGGCTCAGGCAAGTCGTCACTCATCAGCGACGTCCTGGCCCGCAAACTCGGCCAGCACTTCTTCCGCGCCAAGGACAAGCCTGGTCGCCACGACCGGATCGATGGGCTGGAGCACCTGGACAAGGCGATCCAGATCGATCAATCACCTATCGGCCGCACGCCTCGCTCCAACCCAGCGACCTACACAGGCATGTTCACCTCGATCCGGGAGCTTTTCGCTCAACTGCCGGAGGCAAAGGTGCGTGGTTACGGCCCCGGCCGCTTCTCCTTCAACGTGAAGGGCGGCCGCTGTGAAGCCTGCCAGGGCGACGGCATCATCCAGATCGAGATGCAATTCCTGCCCGACGTTTACGTGCAGTGTGAGGTCTGCCGGGGGACGCGCTACACGCGCGAGGTGCAGGAGGTGAAGTTTCGCGGCCACTCGATCTCTGAAGTGCTGGCAATGACAGTGGATGAGGCGAACGAGGTCTTCGAGAACGTCCCTCGGATTCTGAGCAAGCTCAAGACCCTGCGCGACGTAGGCCTTGGTTACATCCGGCTCGGCCAGCCGGCGACGCAGCTGTCGGGCGGGGAGGCGCAGCGGGTGAAGCTCTCGACCGAGCTGTCGCGCCGGGACACCGGCAAGACCATTTACGTGCTCGATGAGCCGACCACTGGTCTGCACTACGCGGACGTGGAGAGGCTGCTCCAGGTGCTGCACAGGCTTGTCGAGCACGGCAACACTGTCGTGGTGATAGAGCACAACCTGGACGTGCTGAAAACAGCTGACTGGATTGTCGACCTCGGCCCCGAAGGCGGGGCGCGCGGGGGCGACCTGGTCGCCGAGGGCACCCCAGAAGAGGTCGCCGTCAATGCCAACTCCTACACCGGCAGATATCTACGGCGGGTGCTGGAGCGAGCCCAGCCGCCCCACCTGGCCGCCGACCGAAACGGCCGCCGAGCCGCGCGGAAACCAAAGGCCGTGAAGACGCCGCTGAAGGTTCCCGCATGAGCGCTTTGGCGGACCTGAAGGAGGTGCTGTTCGAGGTCAGCGACCTCCATCAAGCGGCTGAGCTGCTGGGCTGGGACCAGGAGACATACATGCCTGCCGGCGGCGTGGCGGACCGGGCAAATCAGCTCGGCACCCTGAGCCGCATAGCCCACGAGCGCTTCGTCGCTGCGAAGACTGGGCGGCTGCTGGAAGCCGCCCAGTCCGAGGTTGCCGGCCTGGCCGATGATTCCGACGATGCGCGCCTCGTCCGGGTGACGCGCCGGGACTGGGATCAGGAGACCCGGCTGCCCAGCGACCTCGTGGTGGCCATGGCGCGAGAGGGCGCGATCTCGCGGCCCGTCTGGCAGGAGGCCCGCGCCAAGGGTGATTGGTCACTGTTCGCGCCGCGGATGCGGATCACGGTAGAGCTTGCGCAGCGGGTGGCGGAGGCGATCGGCACCACGGGCAGGGCCTATGACGCTCTCATCGATCTGAACGAGCCTGGTCTCGATACCGCTCAAGTGGAGCATCTGTTCAGTCAGTTGCGGGACCGGATAGTGCCCTTGCTCCGTCGGGTTCAGGAGCACTCGGACCGCGTGGACGTGTCGGTGCTGAACCGCGAGGTCGAGCCCCAAACGCAGCTCAATTTCTCGACCCGCGTCGTAGAGCGTCTCGGTTACGACTTTGAGCGGGGCCGGCAAGACCTGTCCGCCCATCCGTTCTGCACCTCCTTCGGAATCGGGGATGTGCGGATCACAACGCGGGTCAAGCCGAGCCTGCGAGAGGGCTGCCTCTTCTCCTCCATTCACGAGTCGGGCCATGCGATGTACGAGCAGGGCATCTCGCCGGCGCTGGCCCGCACGCCCCTCGCCATGGGTACCTCGCCCGGTGTGCATGAGTCGCAGTCGCGCCTGTGGGAGAACCTGGTAGGGCGCGGACGGGCTTTCTGGCAGCACTTCTACCCCGAACTGCAGGCGGCCTTCAACGGGGCTCTGAATGAAGTGGGGGAGGAGGAGTTCTATCGCGCCTGCAACGCGGTTCGACCTTCCTACGTTCGGGTCGACGCCGACGAGCTGACCTACAACCTGCACGTAATGCTCCGCTTCGAGATCGAGAAGGAGCTGCTGGAAGGTCAGCTCTCGGTCGAGGAAGTGCCGGAGGCCTGGGCTGTGCAGGTGAAGGAGTACCTGGGCCTGGAGCCGCCGTCAGGGTCGGAGGGGCCGCTGCAGGACATCCACTGGACCCAACCGATGCTCGGAGGCTTCATCGGTTACGCACTGGGCAATGTGATAGGCGCCCAGCTGATGGAGTGCGTCCGGATGCGGCTGCCCCGGCTGGACGCCCAGATCGCAGCCGGTGATTTCGCTCCTCTCCTGGGTTGGCTGCGTGAGAACGTTTACCTGCATGGTCGCAAGTTCACGCCCCAGGAGCTGGTTCAGCGGGTGACGGGACGGGCGATAGAGGCGGGGCCCTGGATCCGCTACGTGGAATGCAAGTTCGGCGACCTCTACGAGCTGAACTGAGCCTAGTTGGCTGTACCGGCCGAAAAGACCGCATGTCGCGGCTCAGGGCGCCGATGCGTGCGCAGCATCCCCCGCGTCGCGTTGCCCCCTGAGCAATGGGCGCGGCCCTTCGTCGTCACGGATCTTCAGGATCCGCTCCTCCTCGTTCCACCCTTTCCTTCGCCTAGGCCCCCTGACCCGGGCCCTGGGCGGGCGCCTGCCCCGAGCTACTGCCCAATCGGCCGTCACAGGCAACCAGGGCTGATTCCGGCCCATGAAGTGGTCGGAGCGGTCGCTGGGGAGCGGGTGGTGCTGGTTCCCGGCACGCTCAGCGACAGGGGCACGTGGCTCAAGCTGCTGGGCGCTCTCACCCCTCGCTTTCGCTTCCATGACTTCGAGCGCACGATGCAGCTCAATTACTTCGGCGCCGTCAAGCTCGTTCTGGCCTTTCTGCCTGGCATGCGCCAGCGCGGCAGCGGCCACATCATCAACGTTCCTCGATAGGCGTGCAGTCGTATCCGCACCCGTGCCTCTGTGGCTACGAAGAGCGCTGGCGGCGCTCTCCCGCTGCCTGGGACAGGAGGTGGGGGACGATGGAGTGGCGGTGACCAACGTGCACATGCCGTTGGTGAGGGTTCCCATGATCGCGCCGACCGACATCTACGCCGACTTTCCCACCATCGACACCGATCAGGCCGCGAAGATGGTTCTCGAGGCGGTTCTCTGCCGACCGCTAGAGGTATCGACGCGGCTGGGCAAGTTTGGGGGAGGCTGTCGACACTGTTGCGCCCGGTTTGCTCAAGCTGGTCATGACCGGCGCTTACCACGCCTGCCCGGAGTCGGGCGGCAGATCAGAGGCAGCCGCGGGGAAGGGGGAACCGGGATGTCGACCGAAGCCGCCGCCCTGGCCTACCTGATGCGAGGCGTCCACTTCTAGGGAGCCCGCAGCGAGCGATTCACGGCTAGTGCTGTCCGAAGACCCCCGCGAGCAGGCCGGCGAAGATCAGGATGACCACCGCGATGGCCAGCACGAACAGGGCGAGGTGGACGTAGCCCAGGATGAGTCCGGCGACGGCCAGACCGTTGCCGGCTTCGCCTGTCCGCCGGATGTCACGGCGCGCCATATGGCCGGTGACCACTGCGACAATGGCGCCGACCAGGGGCAGGATCACGAAGGAGGCGGCTCCGGTGGCCAGGCTGACGATGGCCAGAGTGTTGGTGGGGCGAGAGCCGGCCGGGACGCCCACCCAGCCTCCCGGTGGTGGGGCAGGCGGTCTCGGGGCTGGCTCGTCGGGATGGTAGGGGCGTTCCTGCACAGTCCAACACTAGCTCAGTTCCTAAGATCGAGCCAGTGAGCGAAGCCCACGCCCAATCGATCCGTCAGCGGCTGCGCGCGGTGCCCGAGACACCCGGCGTCTACCTGCTCCGCGACGCCTCTGGCCAGGTCATCTACGTGGGCAAGGCGATCCGGCTCCGGGACCGGCTGCGCAACTACTTCACCCCTGGTTACGGCCAGACAGCGCGGCTGGCTGAGCTGCTCAACAGGGTTTTCGACTTCGAGGTGGTGCAGGCTGCCAACGAGGTCGAGGCGCTGATCCTGGAGTGCAATCTCATCAAGCACTACCGCCCACGCTTCAATATCCGGCTCAAGGACGACAAGAACTATCTCTACCTGAAGCTGCCGCTGCGGGAGGAGTTTCCCCGGGTCCACTACACGCGCCGGATCCAGAACGACGGCGCCCAGTACTTCGGTCCCTACACCAGCGCCCAATCCCTGCGCAGCACAGTCAAGAGCCTGCGCCAGCTCCTTCCCTTCAGGACCTGCTCTGACGACATCTTCAAGCAGCACAAGGTCTGCCTCGACTTCCACATCAGGCGCTGTCCAGGGCCCTGCGAAGGACGTGTCGACCGAGCCAGCTACGGATCGCGCATCAGGGAGGTGGGCCTCTTCATGGAGGGCCGCTCGGACATGCTCACCAAGCGCCTGAGGGATCGGATGGAGCAGTCGGCGGAGACGCTGGACTTTGAGAACGCGGCTCGATTCCGAGACCAGCTGGCGGCCATGGAGAAGATCGCCGATCGCCAGAAGGTTCTGACGCACAGCCGGGACGACGAGGACCTGGTCGCCTACGCGCGGCAGGGCCGCCACGTCTATGTCGAGGTGGCCTACGTCCGCCAGGGCAAGCTGATCGGCCACGATGGGCATGCCCTGGAGGGCGCCGGGGAAGCCGGGGAAGGTGAGCTGCTGCGCGGCTTCCTGCTGCAGTACTACGCCAGCGCCACGCACATCCCTCGGCGCATCCTCCTGCCGGGTCCTGTCGATGAGCCGACACTGGTCCAGGAATGGCTCGCTAGCCGCCGGCAGGGCGCGGTCAAGCTGGAGGTGCCCCAGCGCGGTCGCCGGCGGCAGCTGGTCCAGCAGCTGAGCGACACGGCTGCCGGGGAGCTTACCCAGCTGCGGATCCAGGCTGACTACGACCGTAGCCGCACCGAGCCGATGCTCGCCGCGCTGGCCGAGGCTCTGGAGCTGGACGAGCCGCCTCGTCGCATCGAGTGCTATGACATCTCCAACATCCAGGGCCAGTCGGCGGTGGGCTCCATGGTTGTTTTCGAAGACGGCCGGCCGCGCAGCGATCACTACCGCAACTTCAGAATCAAGGCCACGCCAGGTCCCAACGACTTCGCCATGCTGCAGGAGGTGCTGCGGCGGCGCTTCGAGCGCCTCGAGCTCTCGCTTCGCCGATCCGACTCAGGCGACGGTGGAGCGCTACCCGCTGGGACGGCTGACGATTCCTTCTCGAGCCGGCCCGACCTCGTCCTCATCGACGGCGGGAAGGGCCAGCTGAGCGCGGCGATGGAGGTGTTGGAGGAGGTCGGTTTCGCCGACATTCCTACCTTTGGCCTGGCCAAGGAGCACGAGTGGCTGTTCGCGCCCGGCCGTTCCGAGCCGATAGTGCAGGAGCATGACTCCGGCGGCATGTTCCTGGTCCAGCGGGTGCGGGACGAGGCTCACCGCTTTGCCATCACGCACCACCGCAAGACGCGCACGAAGAGGGCGCTGAGCTCGCCGCTGGATTCGGTGGAGGGCGTCGGCCCGGCGCGCAAGCGGGCGCTTCTGCGGACATTCGGATCGCTGCAGGGCCTCCGGGAGGCAAGCTTGGAAGACATAGTCCAGGTGGGAGTGCCGGAACGTGTGGCGCTGCGGCTGAAGGAGCTGGTGTGAGCGGCCTGATCGTCCTGGGTGGAGCCGAAGGGGCCGCGGCTCAGGCTCACTTTCTGGCCACTGGGCGTCCGCTGGAGGTGATCAGCGGCCCCAGCGCGGAGCGGCTGCGTCAGATGGACGCGGAAGGCCTTCGTTACGTGCTGATCCACGTCGGGGAAGACGACGGTGAGGCGGAGGGCAGCTACGAGCGGGCTCACCACCGAGTCACCCTGGCCGAGGTGCCTGGGCTGGCGCTGCGGCTTCGGCAGCGCGAGAAGAAGCTGGTCACCTGCCTCGCCTTCGGCTACAAGAACGGCGTGCCGGCGGACGCGACATGGCTCGTCGACGTCCGCTTTCTCGACAATCCCTACTGGGAGGAGAGCTTGCGCCCGCTCGACGGGCGAGAACCGGCAGTGGCCGAATACGTGCTGCGCCAGCCGGCCGCTCGCGAGCTGCTGGATCGGCTGGAGTCAGTGCTCCGCTGGTCGATCCCGCTCTACCAGCGGGACGAGCTGATTGTGGCTTTCGGCTGTACTGGCGGCCGGCATCGCTCAGTGGCCCTGGCCGAAGCGATGGCACAGCGGCTGGCTGATATGCCGGGAATCGAGCTGCGATACGAGGCGCGGGAGCTGTGAGATGCCTGGTCCTCGGCGGCACCGGGTTCGTCGGCGTCGCCGCCTGCAAAGAGCTGATGCGGCGTGGGGTGGAGACGATTGCGGCCAGTCGGACAGCCAAGCCCTACGGCACCTTCACAAGCCACACCACCTTGGACCGCCGCGACACAGTGCAGCTGGCTGAGGCGTTAGGCCGCGTGCGGCCGGACGTCGTGCTGGACTTGGCGGCGTTCCAGGCGGCCGAGGTGGCGACCATGCTGGACCTGTTCCCGCAGGGTCGCTACGTATTCGTTTCGACTGGCGTCTATCCTGACGACTTCGGCCCGCGGGCGGCACGGGAGGAGGACTTCGGCCCCCTGCCAGGGCCCGTTCCGGCTGAAAGCCTGGAATACCGGGAGGGCAAGCGCTGGTGCGAAACGGTTCTGGCCCGTCGGCCCGAGCGAGACTGGGTGGTGATCCGACCGCCCGCCATCCTCGGGCCGGACGACCACACCCTGCGCATCGCCGCCTACATCCAGCGGGTCGAGGATGGCGGCCCCCTGCTCGTTCCGCAAGAGACGTTCGAGCAGCAGGCAGGCCTGGCCTGGGTGAAGGACGTCGGCTATGCCTGCGCCCTGGCAGTGGACCAGCGCCCGCAGCTGCACGGGCCATACAACGTCGCGTTCGACGGCGTCAGCCTCCGGGCGCTCATCGAGGCTCTGGCCAGGGCGCTCGGCAGGCCCGCCCAGCTGGTCCCGCTGCCGTATGCCGAGCTGCCGCCGTACGCCAGCCCCTATGGCCCTGATCCCAAGCGTTCGGCCGGCTATGATCTGACCCGAGCGAGAACTGAGCTCGGTTTCAAGCCCAGTCAGCTGGAGGACGCGCTGGCCGACACTCTGGCCTGGTACCAGGTGCAGCGGCCCTCCCATCCCGGCTACGCGAACCGCGCCCAGGAGCTGGAGATCGCAGCTGCCCGAGGTTAATGACCTGGCCGCCACTGGCTCGATTTCGACGAACTGATGTTGTCCCTGCATTTGAATCCGGACAGCCAGGCGGGAGGCGGGGCCGGGAGTGGACTACGTCGGTTCCTACGTCAGTCCCGCCCGGACCCTACGGGACCGGCCGGCTTGAGCGACCAGCCGCGCGACGACCGAGGAGCGCCGCCCTGACCGTGATCGCAAGCACTGCCACGCCGACCAGGAGGACCGCGGCAGCGCCCACAGCCCGCCCTGCCCCCGCCGGGTGAACGATCTCAGGGATCTGATGGGGTGCATCGCTGACCAGGTCGATGACCGCCATGGCCGCAGCTACCCACGCGAGCCACCAAAGCCGCGTCGCCACCATAGCGACGGCGATTACCAGACCGGCGACGGAGAGGACGACGAGCGGGACATTGACTGAGTGGCTCTCCTGATAGATCAGGAGAACCAGGACTGCCAACACCAGGCTGTACAACGCCAGGGCTCCGGCACCGGCGTTGAGCCAGGTTACTGAGAGCCGTCCACCAACTTTCCGATCAATCTGCGCAACCACCACAGCACCTCCAACCTCAAATTCACTACATAGATTATGTAGCGATAGTATAGGCTTTCTCGTGGCTGGGCAGGTCAAGACGCGGCGGTACCACTCCGAGGTTCGCTCCGAGCGGGCCCTCGCGACTCGGCGGCGGATCCGCGAGGCGGCCGCCGAGCTGTTTGTAGATCGGGGCTATGCCACCACCACAGTGGCTGACATCGCGGCAAAGGCGGGCGTGGTCAGCAAGACGATCTACCTTGCCTTTCCCACCAAGCTCGCGCTGTTCAACGAGGTCATGGGGGTGGCGCTGGGTGGGGACGACGAGCAGGTCAAAGTGCGTGATCGCGACTGGTTCCGACAAACGCAGGAGGCAGTTCCGGCCGAGATGCCCCGGCTGTTTGCCAGGTTCACAGCTGCCCTTCACAGCCGCAGCGCCGCGCTCCTCGAGGCAGCAGATGCCTCCGCCGGCGCGGACCCCGAGCTAGCCGTGCGCCGAGAGCGGGGCCGTGAGAACCGGCGCGCCGACATGCGCCGCATAGCGGAGCCCTTCGCGGCGAAGAGCGGCCGGGACGTTGGCTACACCACCGATATGCTCTACACACTCGGATCCGCGTCGGTCTATGCTCTGCTGGTCTTCCAGTCAGGCTGGACCTCCGAGGAGTACGAGGCATGGCTGGCTCGGGCCCTCACCGATGCGCTGGTGAACGGGCCGGACAAGAACCCTTGACTCGCGACTTGGCGAGCGCCTTCGAGCAGCAGGCAAAAGCCTGCGCCACGCTCGGTTCGCCGCTGTATGGGCACCTGCTCCGCTGCGCGGCCGCGGAGATCGAGGGCGGAGGCTGGCTCTCGGAACTGCTTCGCCCGCATGCAGAGGCGCCGGTCGAGAACGCGCTGGCGCTCAGGCTTCTCGCGCCGATCCATCGCTGGGTGCTGAGGGGAGAGCTGCCCGATCTGGCCCAGCACTACCGCTCGGCGGGCGGGACGCTGCCACCGCGGGGCGCCTGGCCCAAGTTCGCTGCCGCCTGTGCCGACCGCCTACTTGAGTTGGACGAAGAGCTTGCGCTCGGCTGCCAGACCAATGAAGTGGGGAGGAGCGCGCCCCTGGCAATCGGCTTCCTGCATGTGGCCGGGAAGACCGGCCTGCCGCTGCGCCTGCTCGAGCTGGGCGCGTCCGCCGGCCTGAACCTGCGCTGGGACAAATACTGGGAAGCTCGCTGGTTCCTGGCCGTGCTCGAGGCAGGCGTTCGACGGGTCCCTGTGCCAGCCATCGTCGAGCGGCGAGGCTGCGACGTCAGTCCGCTGGACCTGGCGGACGAAAACGCCGTCCAAAGGTTGCGCTCCTTCGTCTGGCCGGATCGGATCGACCGATTGGCGAGCCTTGACTCCGCGCTCGACCTGGCCGCTTCCATCCGAGTGGAGATCGATCGAGCAGACGCCCCCGCCTGGCTCCCACCTCAGCTCGAACGTAGCGCTGAAGGCGTCGCGACTATCGTCTTTCACTCAGTGCTTTGGCAGTACGTCAGCGCCGGCTCCCGCCCACAGATCGAGACCACCTTGGAGGAAGCCGGAGAGCGGGCCAGCGACGCGGCCCCGGTTGCCTACCTGCGCTTTGAACCAGTCGTTCCGGGCGCCCGGTTCCAACTGCGCTTGACGTCTTGGCCGGGCGGCCGTGAAGAGCTGCTGGCGACAGCCGACCCGCACGGCCGCTCTGTTCTGCGGGTGGACGTTCCGGGCCTCGGCGCTCGAGAGTGACGGGGGCCACCAGGTCACCGCTGTCTGAGCTGGTTACCACAGAGAAGTTGCTGCGCAAGGATCTGCGCATTAGTAGCCAACCGATGGCGATCCGCCGAACAGGCGACGCCCCGGGTCCTCAGAAGACCACCACTACCTATGGACCGGGATTACGAGCTCCTCCAGCTCGCGAGGGTAGTCGGTCATCACACGGTGGCCCAGGTCGGTGACGCAGACAGTGTCGGAATGGCGGAAGCCGCCGAGCTCGGGGAAGTACAGGCCCGGCTCGATGGTGAGCACCATCCCGGGCTCGAGCACGGCCTCCTCGCCGCGATCCAGGAACGGCGCCTCGTGGCCCTCCAGCCCTATCGAGTGGCCCACATGATGCCGCAGCCGATCGGCGCAACCAAGCTCGCCCGCGAACCGGGCTACCTCCCGATCCACATCCGCCATGGGAAGTCCCGGCCGCAACGCCTCGATTGCCCGCGCCTGCAGGGCCATCATGTTCGCGAAGGCGTCGCGCTGAGCCGCATTCGGCTCGCCCATGAACATGGTTCGCTCCAGTTCCGAGTGGTAGCCGTCGATGTCTGCCGAGGCGCCGCTGACCAGCACATCACCTGGCTGCAGACCGTGGCCGCGCACAAAGCCGTGAGGATAGGCAGTCTTGCGGCCCTCTACGAACATCGCCGTTACGCCGTTGCCGCCAAAGGAGCGCGGTCGCCAGCCCGGCAGGCTGCGGATCATCTCGCGCAGTGTTTCCAGCTCGGCAGGGGCGTAGCACTCGAGCTCGGTTTCCCCCGGGCGGATGGCCTCCTGCATGCGCCGGTGGCCTCTGGCCGCCCACTCGCAGCTGACCTGGATGCACTCCAGCTCGCGCGGTGACTTGCGCCGGCGGAGCGTTTCGACGAGCATCTCGCCGTCCACAACCGGTGCCCCCAACAGCTCGGAAAGCCGCGGCCCCCGGTAGCCCCAATACGGCACCACCCCGTCATGGTCGGCCCCCACCGAGCCCGAGCCGAAGAGTGAGCGCAGCACCCGCGCCAGCCGCTTAAGCGGGTGGCCCTCGCCGGGATACTCGAAGTACACCTCGACCCGGTCGACGCCGGGAACGCTCTCGGCGTGCTCCTTCTCGACCGCCGGCACTACCAGCACCGTCTTTGCCTCGGGGCCAAGCACAAGCACCAGGGGACGCTCGGTGGGCACATGGTGGAACCCTGTCAGGTAGGCGATCCGCGCCGGGTAGAAGATTGCCAGCGCACTGAGGCCTGCCGCCTCGGCGCCGGCCCAGACGGCCGAGCGGCGGCGGCCAAACTCGTCGGCAGTTATCTCGGGCGCCCGCCGCAGCTCGGTGGTCAATAGGCTGCCAGCTCGCGCATCGCCTGGGCGATGCGGGTCGGGTTGGGCATGAAGGCGTCCTCCTGCGGCTTGTTGAAGGGCATGGCCGGCACGTCAGGCCCGGCGACGCGCACCACCGGCGCGTCCAGGAATTCGAAGCCTTCGCTTGCGATGATTGCCGCGATCTCGGCGCCGAAGCCGCCAGTCAGGTTGTCCTCGTGGACCACCATCGCACGCGCCGTCTTCTCGACCGAGCGGAGGATTGTCTCTTTGTCCAGGGGTGACAGGGTGCGCAGGTCGATCACCTCGACGGAGATGCCCTCTTCGGCCACTGTCACGGCTGCGTCCAGGCAGTAGTGGACCATGAGGCCCCAGGCCATGCAGGTGATGTTGTCGCCCTCCTGGCGAATGGCGGCGGGGCCGATCGGAGTCAAGTGGTCGCTACCCGGCAGCTCACCCTTGATCAGCCTGTAGCACTTCTTGTGCTCGAAGAGCAGCACGGGGTCGGGATCGCGGATGGCAGCCTTGAGCAGTCCCTTCGCGTCCTCCGGCGTGCTCGGGATGACCACTTTCAGACCAGGCACGTGGGAGTAGAAAGCCTCGACCGACTGCGAGTGGTAGAGGCCACCGTGGACGCCGCCGCCGTAGGGCGCCCGGATCACTATCGGGCAGCCGAACTCCCCGTTGCTGCGGTAGCGGATGCGCGCCGCTTCGCTGACTATCTGATCGAACGCCGGGTGAATGAAGTCCGCGAACTGAATCTCTGCCACCGGCAGAAGACCGTTAAGCGCCGAGCCGATCGCCACCCCCACGATTGCCGACTCGGCCAGAGGAGTGTCCAGCACGCGATCGCCGCCGAACTTGGCGTGGAGACCTTCCGTGGCCAGGAAGACCCCGCCTTTGCGGCCCACGTCCTCCCCCAGCACCCAGACGCGATCATCGCGCTCCATCTCCTCGGCCATCGCCTCGCGGATGCCTTCGATCAGCGTTCCCTGCGCCATGGTCGCCTACCCCACCTCGGCCAAGACATGCCGCGCCAGGTCCGCCACGTCGGGCGACGCGGCCGCCTCCGCCTGCTGAACCGCCTCATCCACTTGAGCCGTTGCCTCGCGCTGGATGCTCTCGTCCTCCGAGTCCGAGAGCAGTGAGTGCCGCTGCAGATAGATCCGGAAACGCTCGATCGGATCCTTGCGCAGCATCGCTTCCAGCTCCTCCTGCGGACGGTAGCGTCGCTGGTCGTCATCCGAGGAGTGGGAGGTGAACCTTGCGACTTTGGCGTCGATCAGCGTTGGTCCCTCGCCGCTCCGAGCGCGCTCGACCGCCTGGCGCATGGCCGAATGCATGGCCAGCAGGTCGCCGCCGTCCACAGTCACGCCTGGCATGCCGTAACCGACTGCGCGGCTGGCCACCGACTCCACGCTCATCTGAAGCCGGTGGGGAACCGAGATGGCGTAGTCGTTGTCCTGCACTACGCAGATCATCGGCAGCTTGTGCACACCTGCGAAGTTGAGGGCCTCGTGCCAGTCGCCCTCCGAGGTGCTGCCCTCACCCAGGCAGGCGACCGCAACCTCGCCCAACCCCCGGACCTTGCTGGCATAAGCCAGGCCCGCCGCATGGACAACCTGGGTAGCCACCACACTGGATGTGGTGATGATGCGGGCGCGCTTCAGACCGAAGTGGCTGGGCATCTGGCGGCCGCCGGAATTGGGGTCGGCAGCGCGAGCGAAAACGGAGAGCAGGAAGTCGAGCGGCGTCATTCCCAGCGCCAGGCAGAAGGCTAGGTCACGATAGTAGGGACAGAGCCAGTCCTTGCCGGGCTGGAGGGCGTGGGCGGCCCCAACCTGAGCTGCCTCATGGCCTTGGCCGGAGATGACGAAGGGCGCCTTGCCCTGCCGGTTCAGGACCCACATGCGGCGATCGATCGCGCGGGCCAGCACCATCTGGCTGTACATAGTGAGCAGCTGGTCGCGCCCGAGGCCGAGTTGAACGTGGCTCGGAGCGGTAGTGGTCGCCGTCCGGCCGTCTCTCTCATCGCTCATGGCGCCGATTATCCGCCACCTGTGCCTCTAGTTGCCTGTACCAGCCGAACAGATCGCATCTCGGGGCTCAGGGCGCCCATCCGGGCGCAGCATTCCCGCTTCGCGGGGCCCCTAGCAAGCGGCCGGGCCTTCGTCGTCACGGATCTTCAATCCGCTCTTCCGCGTTCAACCCTTTCCTTTCCACCCCACGAAAGCTCTGGTTTCGCGGGGATCCCCGGATTTCACCTCGGCCCCCTGACCGGCGCCCAAGCGGGCGCCTGCCCCGAGCGCTACGCCCAATCGGCCGCTACAGGCAACCAGGCGGGCGTCCAGCGCCTATTCTCAGGCCGGATGTACCTCTGGGCCTGGCGGCGGCGGCGGTAGTGAGCAGTTGGGAGTTCAGGGTTGTCGTTCGCCGCTGAGGTGAAGGCTGAGCTGGCCGGGCTCACCAGCGCGCGAGCCTGCTGCCAGCTGCACGAACTGCGCGGCGCCTTCCACTCAGTCAATGGGGACATCGACACCGCCGGTCGGCTAGCCCGCTTTCCCCTGCTGCGCAATCTGCTGGCACGTCGAGTCGTGCGCCTGACCAGAGCGCTGGGAGCGGCCGAGTCACGGTTTCAGCACCACAGGACCCCGCATCAGACGCTTTACGACGTGGAGGCCCAACTGCCGACAGCGCTCGTTGCAAGCCTCGTCGCCTTGCCGGGAGTGCCTGAGCGCGCCTGCGACCGCAAGGCGCTGCTCCGCGGCTTCTTCCTCGGCTGCGGCTCCATCAACGCGCCGAGCGCGCGCTATCACCTCGAGTTTGTGCCGCCCAGCGTCGCCTGGGCTGAGGCGGTCCAGGCGACGCTGGCGGAACTGTCAGTTCGCAGCGGCGTCAGCACTCGAGGCGCTCAACCGCTTGTCTACGTGAAGGATGGAAACGGCATAGTCAGGACGCTCTCGCTGCTTGGGGCGTCCCGGTCAGTCATGGAGTTCGAGAGCCTGCGGATCGTGCGGGAAGTGCGGGGACTGGTGAACCGCAAGCTCAACTTCGAGACGGCTAATCTCGGCAAGACTGTCGGTTCGGCCGTCCGCCAGCTGGCGGCGATCGAGCAGCTCGAGAGGGGCGGTCGTTTGGGGGGCCTGCCGCCGGCGCTCCGGGACGTCGCTCGCCTGCGGCGCGGCAACCCCGAGGCCGCGCTGGCGGAACTGGCGGCTCGGTTGCGCGTCTCGAAGTCAGCCGTCAACCATCGCCTTCGCCGGCTGGAGCTGGAAGCGGCCGGGGCTTCGCCCTCCGAACCACACAGCTAATCGACGCAGGCGCCGCCCGTGCGTGCCGTTCTACCATTGAAAAGTCCCCACAGCGGCGGCTCGGGCGCGCTCTCCGATGAGCTCGCCGGTACCCATTAGCGGAGGCTCACATGTCCATCAAAGTCGGCATCAACGGCTTCGGCCGCATCGGCCGCAACATCTTCCGGGCCGCCAGCCAGCTCAATCCGGAGATCGACGTCGTGGCTGTCAACGACCTGGGCGACGCTGCCACGTTTGCCCACCTGCTGAAGCACGACACAGCACTGGGCACGTTCGGGGGCTCGGTGGAGGCAGCCGACGGAGCCATCATGGTCGACGGCCGGGAGCTGAAGTTCCTCTCCCACCGCGATCCCGGCGAGCTGCCCTGGCGCGAGCTGGGCGTGGACATTGTCGTCGAGTCCACAGGGCTCTTCACTGATGCCAATCAGGCACGCATCCACATCGACGAGGGTGGCGCCAAGAAGGTGATCATCTCCGCTCCCGCCAAGAACCAGGATTACACGGTGGTCATGGGCGTCAACGACAGCGGTTACCAGCCTGCTTCGCACCACGTCATCTCCAACGGCAGCTGCACCACCAACTGCCTGGTCCCAGTGGTCAAGGTCCTGAACGATAGGTTCGGCATCGAGAAGGGGATGATGACCACAGTCCACGCCTACACCGCCGACCAGCGCCTGCAGGATCTGCCCCACTCGGATCTGCGGCGCGCCCGGGCGGCTGCCGACAACGTGATCCCCACTTCAACTGGCGCCAACCGCGCGGTGGCGGAGGTGCTGCCGGAGCTGGCCGGCAAGTTTATCGGCATGTCCTTTCGGGTGCCGGTGCTGGACGTGTCAGTCATTGACCTGAGCGTCGACCTGCAGCGCCCAGCCGACGTGGAAGCCATCAACCAGGCCTTCGACGAGGCGGCCGCCGGAGACCTGAAGGGCATTCTGGAGGTCTCGCACGACCAGCTCGTCTCGTCCGACTTCAAGGGCAACCCGCACTCGTCGATAGTCGACGCGCCCCTGACGTTGAGTCTCACCGAAAAGGGGGCGAAGGTCGTCTCCTGGTACGACAACGAGTGGGGCTTCAGCTGCCGCATGGTGGACGTCATCGGGCTCGTCGCCAAGGGCCTGTGAGCCTCAAGGCCTCCTATCACGACGTCCCGGTAGAGGGTCGGGCGGTGCTCGTGCGGGAGGACCTCAACGTTCCCCTCAAGAACAGCCGCGTGGCCGACGAGACCCGTTTACGAGCGGCTCTGCCCACCCTGCGAGGGCTATCAGCCGCGGGAGCCAGGGTGATAGTCATGTCGCACCTGGGCCGACCCCAGGGCAGGGCTGACCCCGCGCTCTCGCTGCGGCCGATCGGCGCCTGCCTGTCGCAGCTGCTGGAGCGGCCGGTTGCCTTCGCCGAGGACTGCGTGGGGCCGGCCGCCCTAGAGGCAGCCGCCAAGCTGAGGAATTCTGAGTTCCTCCTGCTGGAGAACGTCCGCTTCCATGCCGGCGACGAAGCGAACGATCCCGACTTCGCCGCCCAGCTGGCCAGGCTGGGCGAGATCTACGTCAACGACGCCTTCGCTGCCTCGCACCGAGCCCACGCCTCAGTGGTCGGGGTTGCTGAGCGGCTGCCCGCCTACGCTGGCGATCTGATGCTGAGTGAACTGCAGGCGCTGCACAGGGCATTGGACGACCCCCGACGGCCGCTGCTGGCCATAGTGGGCGGCGCCAAGATCTCGACCAAGGCAGGCGTTCTCCGGCACCTGCTGGACAAGGTCGACCGCCTGCTGATCGGTGGTGCGATGGCCAACACCTTTTTGAAGGCCGAAGGCAGGGAGGTAGGCAGCAGTTTCATCGAAGACTCTGCTCTGGCCGAGGCCAGCTCGGTCGCCGGCCGGGCGGGGGAGAAGCTGATTCTTCCCCTGGACGCCATCTGCGCCAGGCAGATGGCGCCCGGGCAGGAGCTCCGAACCTTCGCAGTGGAATCGGTCGAACCTGGCTGGATGGAGTTGGATATCGGCCCTCGGACGCGGGAGCTCTTCGCCGCCCAGGTGGCCGGTGCGGCGACAGTGGTGTGGAACGGGCCCGTCGGCGTCAGCGAGATCCCCGAGTTCGCGGGCGGCACGCTGTCTCTCGCCGAGGCGATAGCCGGCTCGGGCGCCTATTCGCTGCTCGGCGGTGGTGACACGGCGGCCGCTGTCGATGCGTTGGGGCTGTCGGGCCGCTTCTCGCACGTCTCGACCGGCGGGGGAGCCACTCTCGAGTATCTGGAGGGCCGGGAGCTGCCCGGCGTTGCCGCTCTGCGAAACGCTGCCTGATGAGTCACCAGCGGCCCTTGCTGGCGGCCAACTGGAAGCTCAACCCCGTCACGGCAGAGGCTGCTGCGGAGCTGGCGCGGGGAGTTCTGGGGCGCGGCGAGCGGCTCTCTACCGAGGTGGACGTGGTGCTCTGTCCGCCCTACTGCTGGCTGCTCGGCGTGGCCGAGATCCTGCACGACAGCCACGTGGAGCTGGGCGCCCAGAATTGCTACTGGGAGAGGTCCGGGGCCTACACAGGAGAGGTCTCGGCGGCCATGCTGGCCGGCTGGTGCCAGTGGGTGATAGTAGGGCACTCGGAGCGGCGCAGCCACTTCGGCGAGACCGACGAGATGGTGGCCCGAAAACTGGCAGCTGCCCTGGAGAGCGACCTCAACGTGATCGCCTGTGTCGGTGAGCAGGCGGATGACTTCGACTCCGGCCGCAGTGCGGACACTGTTGCTCGGCAGACCGACGTCCTGCTGGGCGAGATGGAGCTTCACCGCCTTCGGCAGTTGGTGATCGCCTACGAACCTGTCTGGGCGATCGGGAGCGGCCGCAGCGCCGAGCCTGAACACGCCTACTCGACCATGCGCGCGATCCGGCAGCGCCTGCGAGAGCGTTTCGACCAGGCGGCGACCGAGGTTCGCCTGCTCTATGGCGGCAGCGTCAAGGCCGCCAATGTGGCGGCCTATGTCGAGCTGCCGAACTGTGACGGCTGCCTGATCGGAGGGGCGAGCCTAGATGCCCTCGAGTTCTCCCGCATGCTGGCCGCCGTGGCGGAGGTCTATGCAGGAGCCGCAGGCAGGGCGGCGGAGTGAGCTACTGCCTGATCCTTCTCCGGCACGGCCAGAGCGAGTGGAACGCCCGCGATCTCTTCACAGGCTGGGTGGACATCGGTCTGACCAAGCAGGGGCAGGCGGAGGCAGTCCGTGGCGGCCAGCTGCTCCGGGAGCGCGGTCTCCTGCCCGAGATCGTCCATACTTCCGTCCTGCGCCGGGCCATCCATACCAGCGACGTCGCCCTCCAAGTCTGCGACAGGCACTGGATCCCAGTCCGCCGCTCCTGGCGGCTCAACGAGCGTCACTACGGCGCCCTGCAGGGCAAGGACAAGGCGCAGACGCTGGCCCAATACGGCGAACAGCAGTTTCAGCTCTGGCGCCGTTCGTACGATCAGCCGCCGCCACCTCTTGTGGACGACGACGAGTTCTCGCAGGCGCGCGACCCGCGTTACGCACATCTGCCGCCGGAGCTGAGGCCGCGAACCGAGTGCCTGAAGGATGTCCTGATGAGGCTCCTGCCTTACTGGTACGAGTCGATAGTGCCTGACCTGCAGACTCGCCGAGTGGTTCTCCTGGCCGCGCACGGCAACTCCCTGCGAGCCCTGCTGAAGCACCTGGACCAGATCGGGGACCAGGACATCGCAGGTGTCAACATCCCCACTGGCATCCCGCTGGTCTACGAGCTGGACAGCGACTTCCGGCCGGCCCGGGAGGGCGGAGAGTATCTGGATCCCGAGGCGGCCGCTAGCTCAATCGAGGCTGTCAAGAACCAGGGCCGGAGCCAGAAAGGTGGAAGCGATCCCCGGTCTGGGTAGGTTTTGCAATAGTCCCATCCACAACTCAAGGAGGAGTCGCCATGGCTTTCGAACTACCGCCGATCCCGTACGCGCTGGACACTCTGGAACCGCACATCGACGCCCAGACCATGCAGATCCATCACGACAAGCATCACGCGACGTACGTGAACAACCTGAACGGGGCTATCGAGAAGCACCCAGAGCTCGCTCAGAAGAGCATTGAAGAACTTCTCGCTGACCTGAATGCCATCCCCGACGACATCCGGACAGTCGTCCGCAACAACGGTGGCGGGCACTTCAACCACTCGATCTTCTGGACGATCATGGGACCGAATGCCGGCGGCCAGCCGCAGGGCGCCGCGGCCGATGCCATCAGCCAGGCCTTCGGTGACTTCGCCAGCTTCAAGGATGTAGTCACCAAGGCCGCCGTGGGCCAGTTCGGCTCCGGCTGGAGCTGGGCCTATCTCTCCGGCGGCAAGCTCCAGGTCAAGGGCTTCCCGAACCAGGACAATCCAGTCTCGGAGGGCGGCGTGCCGATCCTGGGCGTCGACGTTTGGGAACACGCCTACTACCTGAACTACCAGAACCGCCGGCCGGATTACGTGGCGGCCTGGTGGAACACAGTCAACTGGCAGGCTGTGAACGAGCGGCTGAGCGCCGCCCGCTAATCCTCCTTGGGCTTGGCCCCCCAGTCCGCCGGCCGGTCGCGGCCCCGGCCGGCGGTAAACTGGCCCGGTTCTTCAACCATGGATAAGATTCGCAACGCATTCGTGATCCTGGAAGTCGTGATAGGTGTCCTGCTCATCGCGGGCATCCTGATCCAGACTCCCAAAGCGACAGGATTGGGCGGCACCATCGGCGGCGGTGACGGCGGCCTGGGCGGCGGTTACCGCACCCGGCGGGGACTTGAGCGGCAGATCTACTACTCGAGCTGGGTACTGGCGTTCGCCTTCTTCATAGTCTCCGTAGCGAACATCTGGTTCTCGAGCCACACCGGTTGACGGCGCGAGCGCTGCTGGCGCTCCTGTCGCTGCTCTTGGTCGCCGGCTGTTCACCCAACACATCCCTGGTGAACGTGCAGGGCTCCGCCGGGCAAGGCGGTTCGGTGAGCGAGGCGGTTGTGGGGACCGCCCGCACGCTGAATCCGCTTTTCGAGCAGGAGGACAACGCGCGAGACATCGACAGCCTGATCTACCAGGGCCTCACCACAATCGGACAGAATCAGCAGGTGGTGCCGCTGCTGGCGGCCAAGCTCACAGTCTCCGATGACCGCCTTGCCTACACAGTCGACTTGAAGCGGGGCGTGCGCTGGGCGGATGGGCAGCCGTTCGGCGTCGGTGACGTGCTCTTCACGTATTCGGTCCTGCAGTCGCCTGACTACAGGGTTTCCAGCGGCACCGACTGGAAGAACATCAAGATCGAGCCGGCCGGTGCCAACGCCGTGCGCTTCACGCTGAAGGCGCCCAGCGCTCCCTTCCCCCTGGCGCTCCGGCAGGGCATCATCGCCAAGCATGTCTTCGAGAAGGTGGCTGTGGCCGACATTCCCGGCGATCCTCACAGCGGCGAGAAAGCCTTCGGCACAGGTCCGTTCAAGGTGGACGCCATCTCCAAAGACCGACGGCTGGTGACGCTGGGCCGCAACCCGCAGGCCAAACCGGCGCCCTTTCTCGACCAATTCCAGTTTCGCGGCTATCCAAGCCTCGGGGACGCCCTCGATGCCGTCGCCCGGGGCGAGGCCGATTCTGCCGGAGCCCTCCAGCCGCCCAATCTGGGCGCTCTGGCCAAGCGGCCGGACCTGATCCTGCATGAAGGCAGGACCTTCACCTTCGTGGCCATGTTCTTCAACCTGAGCCAGGACCAGGCAGCCAGCCTTGATCCCGCCGCGCTTCGCCAGGGGCTGGCCAAGGCTGCAGACCGGCAGCAGATAGTCGGCCAGCAGCTCGACGGGCGAGCAGACGTGGCCAGCGGGCCGATCCCTCCGTCTGACTGGGCCTACTCAGCGGCGGCCGCCAAGCGGCTGGACTACGATCCGCAGGGCGCCGGGAAGCTGCTCGACGCCGCCGGCTGGCCCAAGGATCCGGCCACCCACCTGCGGATGAAGGATGGCAGAGCACTGAAGCTCACGCTGAAGACAGCTGACGGCTTTCCCTACAGGCAGGTCGCCGATGCCCTGGCTGCGCAGTACAAAGCAGTAGGGGTCCAGCTCGAGATCGAGCCCGTCTCCGCCTCGGCGCTGGTCAGCGACCTGCGCTCGAAGCAGTACCAGGTGGCGCTGGGAGCCATCGACAACGGCCCCGACCCCGACCAGACGTTTTTCTGGCACTCGGATCCCCCTGTCGATGGCGTCAACTTTGCGGGCCCTCTGATGCTCCGCCAGGCGCTCATCGACAAGGACCTGGAGGACGGCCGGGCCGGGGTGGACCGAAAAGCCCGAAAGCAGGCGTATGACGACTTTCAGCAGCTCATGGCGGATGCCGCGCCTGCAGTCTTCCTCTTCGAGCCCCATTACGCGTACCTGCAGAACAAGCGGGTGCGCGGCTTCCGGATCAACCCCGCCATCGATCCGGTCGACCGGTTTCAGTTCGCCGCCAGCTGGTACGTAAACAGCAAGGCGGCCTAGGCGTCCACTGGCTGATGTCTGTTTCGGGCCCAACACCTGGGGAGGAGAAATCGTGGATCTTGGCTTGAACGGGGTCAGAGCGCTGGTGACAGCCGCCAGCAAAGGCTTGGGCAGGGCCTGTGCGGCTGCTTTGGCGCACGAGGGCGCCCGCGTCTTCCTGGTCTCCCGCGATGATGCGCTGCTGGCGCGGGTGGAGCGGGAGATAGGCGCTGCCGGTCATTTGGCTCTTGACCTCTCGCGACCGGAGAACCCGGCCCGCGCAGTGCAGGCGACGGTCGACGCACTCGGCGGTCTGGACATCCTGATCTGCAACGCGGGCGGCCCGCCCGCGGGAACCTTCCAGAGCACGCCGCTGGAGGACTGGGACAAGGGTTACCAGCTGACGCTCATGAGCGCTGTTCGGCTGACTGAGGCGGCGCTCCCGCATCTGAAGCAGAGCGGCCGCGGGCGCATCATCAACGTCACCTCGACTTCGGTGCGGCAGCCGATCCCCAACCTAGTCCTCTCCAACGCCTTCCGCTCCGCCGTGACAGCTGCGGCGAAGACGCTCTCAATGGAGGTGGCAGGCGATAACGTCACTGTCAACAACCTGGCGCCGGGGACGATCATGACCGACCGCGCCAAACAGCTCTACGGCGATAACATCCCCGAGGTCGAGAAGACGATTCCGATGGGCCGCCTGGGCACGCCGGAGGAGTACGGAGCGGTGTGCGCCTTCCTCTGTTCTCTGCAAGCGGGATACGTGACTGGTCAGACTCTGGGGGTGGATGGCGGTCTTTTGAAGGGGGTGCACTAAAGCTGATGGCTATGAAGCTGGCAGGAAGGATGCAGCGGCTGGGGACCGAAGGGGCTTTCGAGGTGCTGGCGAAGGCGCGCAAGCTGGAAGCGCAGGGCAAGCACATAGTCCATCTGGAGATCGGGGAGCCTGACTTCGCCACGCCCGATCACATCACAGAAGCCGCCGTCTCCGCCCTGCAGGGCGGCTGGACGCACTACACGCCAGCCGCCGGCATCCCGGAGGCCCGCGCCTCGGTCGCCGCCTTCGTCGGCCGCCGGCTGGGCGTCGAGGTGGCGCCTGACGAGGTGGTCCTGGTGCCCGGCTCCAAGAACGTCCTCCACTTCGTGCTGCTCTCCCTGATCGAGCCGGGCGACGAGGTGATCTACCCCGATCCCGGCTATCCCGTCTACTCCTCGCTGATCAACTTCGTAGGCGCCAAGCAGGTGCCCATCCGGCTCCGCGAGGAGCGCAACTTTCGCCTGGATCCGGAGGAGCTCACGTCGCTGGTCACCGACCGGACGCGCATGATCATCCTGAACACGCCCCAGAATCCGACTGGCGGCGTGCTGACCAAGGAGGATGTGCAGTTCGTCGCCCGTTTGGCGGTCGAGCGCGATCTCTTTGTGGTGGCCGACGAGATCTACTCCCAGATCACCTATGGCTTCGAGCACGCCTCGATCCTGGCCGAGCCGGGGATGAAGGAGCGCACAGTCCTGATGGACGGCATGTCCAAGGCCTATGCCATGTGCGGCTGGCGGCTCGGCTACGGCGTCGCGCCTCAGGAACTGGCTGTACAGATGGAACGGCTGATGATCAACACGTCGTCCTGCGCCGCCGCGTTCACGCAGATGGCGGCGATCGAGGCTTTCGATTCGCCGCAGTCCGAGCAGTCGGTGAGGCGAATGGTGGAGGAGTTCCGCCGCCGTCGGGACATTGTGGTGGACGGTCTGAACGACATGCCGGGCGTGCGCTGCCAGCGACCGGAGGGCGCCTTCTACGCCTTTCCCAACATCGAAGGCACCGGACTGGACGAGCGCAACCTGGCGGCGGCCCTGTTGGAAGAGGCGGGGGTGGCAGTACTGCCCGGAACGGCCTTCGGCCCGGCTGGTAGGGGGTTCATCCGCCTCGCCTACACGCAGGGCGAAGAAGACCTCCGCCTCGGCCTGGAGCGGATGTCAAGCTACCTGGCCGGCCAGCGCGCCGGCACCACTGGAAGCGTGGAGCGAGCGCGCTAGGGTCTCAGAATGCAAGCGGAGAGGGGTGCCGGGGCTCGTAGATCCCCAGCTCGCTGCCGCCGGGCAGCCTCAAGTAGGCGATGAGTCCGAAGCCCTGGTCGCCGATGGGGCGGGCAAGCTCCACACCCTTGCGCTCGAGTTCGTCGACGGTTGCCTTGACGTCGTCGCACATCAGGTAGAACTCGTGGCGCTGGGAGCCCTCCACCGGGTGCAGGGCCAGCTCCGCCGGCGGCGCTGCGAAGATGAGCCAGCCGTCCCTGGCGTCCACGAAGGGCCAGCCAAGGACGTCCCGAAAGAAGGCGCGATCAGCCTCGGCGTCAGCGCTGAAGAGGATGGCGTGGAATCCCTTGATCATGCCGGGCATGCTACTTCCCGGCATGTTCGGCGGCCTCTTTGCCAGCCCGGCACCGGCTGTCAGCCCAGCTCGGCAGGTCTGACGAAGCCGAAACCCTCCTGCGCCTCAAGACTTTCGGCCAGGTCCAGCAGCGCCCAGTCCCGGCCGAAACCGCCGATCAGCTGCACCCCCACCGGAAGGCCGCCGGCGAAGCCGGCCGGCACCGACACGGCGGGCAGACCGGCAAAGCTGACAGGCAGCACGAACTGGGTGTACTCGCTCCACTCGGCTGAGAGGAACGGGGGCACCGCTTCGATCGCCATGGGCAGCTGGCCGAGGGTGGGTGTGAGAAGCGCATCCCAGCCCCCCAACTGCTCTCTCAGCGCGGCGCCGGCGGCCAGGCCCGACTGCAGAGCGGAGAGGTAGTCGGTCAGCGCCAGCCGGCGGCCGGCGGCGATGAGCCTGCCCGCTGACTCGCCGTATTCGGAGGGGTCGCCGGGCTCGGTGGCGACAGAGGCGGGCCGAACCACCTGATAGGCGCTCGCGAACGGTTCAGGCTCCCAACTCAGTTCCCCCAGCTCGTGGCCGAGCCGGCTGAGCACCTGGGCCGCCCGCTCGCAGGCGCCCGCGCATTCCGCCGCGATCGCCCGACTGCTGTGGCGGACGACGCCTATGCGCGCTGCGCGGGAAGCCGCCGGCGGTGCCAGCTGTGGGGCGGCCAGGACGCCCAGCACCAGGCGCAGGTCGGCCACGGAGCGGGCCAGCGGGCCCTGGACCGAGAGCCCTGTCGGATCCGGCTTCTCTTCCGCCACGAGCCCGCGAGAGGGCCTGATGCCCACCACCCCGCAGCAGGCCGAGGGAATGCGGATTGAGCCGCCCATGTCGTCCCCCGTCGCAAAGGTGCACAGGCCGGCAGCCACGGCGGCGCCGCTGCCGCCGCTGGAGCCACCTGGCGTGATACCGGGGCGCCATGGGTTGTGGGCGGGAGGGAAGAGGGGGTTGGTCGTGCCCACGGCTGCCGCCAGTTCGGGCAGATTGCTCTTGCCCAGGATGGCCGCCCCCTGACGACGGATGCGGCTGACCGCGATGGCGTCGTGATCGGCCACCCGAGCGCTATAGCGGGGCGAGCCATGCGTCCACGGCATTCCGGTCACCGGTTGGGTGTCCTTGACTGCCACGCTGGTGCCCGCGAGGAGACCGGCACCGGGCGCGGCCAGTGGATCGACATGAACGTAGGCCGCGAGCGCGGGATTGAGGCGGGCAATGCGCTCCAAGTGGGCAGCGACGACATCGCCTGACTGGATGTCTCCTGCTGCGAGGAGGCTGCGGATCTCAGTGGCTGTGAGCCAGGCGAGTTCCTGCTTGGTCATGCGCGATGATTCTCCCATGAGCATCACCTGGACCGGCCACCCGGAAGCCGATCGACTGCTGGAGTCAGACCCTCTCGCCCTCCTGATCGGCCTGGTCCTGGATCAGCAGGTGAAGATGGAGAAGGCCTTCTCAGGGCCCTACGAGCTGCGGCAGCGGCTCGGTCACCTCGAGGCCGAACGGATCGCGCGGATGGACCCCGACCGGCTGGCGGATGTCTTTCGCGAGCGCCCGGCGATCCACCGCTTCCCCGGCAACATGGCCAAGCGCGTGCAACAGCTCTGCCAAGTGGTGACTGAGGAGTACGGCGGCCAGGCTGACAAAGTCTGGCGGGAAGCCTCCTCGGGTGAGGCGCTGGCGCAGCGCATCGGTCGACTGCCCGGCTTCGGCGAGCAGAAGACGAAGATCACTGTGGCTGTTCTGGCCAAGAAGTTCGACGTGAGGCCAGCGGGTTGGGGGCGCTACGCCGCTGATTGGCACACAGTTGCCGACGTCGACTCCCCCGAGTCGATGGCGGAAGCCCGTGACGTGAAACGGCGGATGAAGGCCGAAGGCAAGGCCTGAGCGAGCCGTCACCGGCCGAGAGCTTTGATCAGCGCAGCAGGAAGCCTGGGCCGAGCGGGTCGGTGGGCTCCAGGAAGAACTCATGGCGGCCCGTCAGGTGCGCGCTCCCCTCGACATCAGTGACCACCGCCGGCAGGCCCGCCACGTCGGTCTCCTCGACGATCCGACCGGTGAATTCCGAGTCGACGATGGAGCGGTGCTGCAGAACGTCGCCCAAGGCCAGCTCACCAGTGGCGTGGAGCAGCGCCAAGCGCGCCGAGGTACCGCTGCCACAGGGTGAGCGATCCACCTCGCCGTTGGCGAAGACCGCGACGTTGCGATCAGCCTGCGTCCAGATCACGCCGTAGATGTCGCGCAGCCCGGGCTCCAGCGGGTGGACGATGCCACCGCGAGCGTTGAGTGCAGCCTTTACCTCGCGCCCGGCGGTGACCAGCCGGTCCAGATTCTGGATGTTGATGGCGACCGGCGCCGGCGCGATCGCGTA
Source organism: Candidatus Dormiibacter inghamiae (assembly GCA_016464825.1). Taxonomy (GTDB): domain Bacteria; phylum Chloroflexota; class Dormibacteria; order Dormibacterales; family Dormibacteraceae; genus Dormiibacter; species Dormiibacter inghamiae. The sequence continues at coordinate 54,431 of JAEKNQ010000057.1, forward strand.
GAAGGCGCCCCCGTACGCGATGTCCACTTCCATGCCCACCACCGGGACCGACCTCTGGAGCACGAACGAGGGCACATTGCGGAAGCGAACGGAGGTCACGTCGCCGCCTTCAAGGCGGGCCCAGGTGACGAGCCGGCCGGATGGCACGTCGACCACCACCTTGGCCGCTGAGCATCCCTCCGGCCAAAAGATCCTGCCGCTCTCCAAAGCCCAGGTGACGAGCGCGATGGTGCCGTGACCGCAGGCCGTGGAGAAGCCTGCGTTGTGAAAGAACAGCACCCCCAAATCGGCTCCCGCATCCAGCGTTGCGGTCAGAAAACAGCCGTACATGTCGGCATGGCCCCGCGGCTCCTGCACCAGCATTCGCCGCGTTCTGTCAAGATGCTCCTCCGCCCAGGCCCGCTTGGCCAGCATGGTTTCCCCGGGCGGCGGCGATACGCCGGAAGTGACTATGCGGAATGGCTCCCCCGCGGTGTGGTAGTCAACCGTCCTGATAGACTCGGTGCCGGGCTGAGACATGCTCAGCCGAGAGTAGACGAGACCAGCGTCAGACCAGTTCTAGAAGAGAGGAGATGAGCGGTATCCCTGCCTCGGCGGAGGCTGCGCGCCCTTCGACAGCACGAACGCCACTGGTGCCTGTGCATCGTGACCTGCTGGCGGACATGCTCACTCCGGTTCGCGCCTACGCCCTGCTCTGCGCGCCGGATTCGCCGGGTTTTCTGCTGGAGAGCGTGGAGGGCGGTGAGCGGCTGGCGCGCTACTCTTTCATCGGGCACCAGCCGGTTCCTCTGGAGCTCGCCGAGGGAGATCCACTTCCTGCCCTGCGCCAGGTCGCCCGCGAGCGGGTGGTTGACGCGGCCGGTATGCCCCGCTTTCTGGGCGGCGCCGTTGGCTACCTGGGCTGGGAGAGTGCCGGCCACTTCGAGCGACTGCCCCAGGCGGCAGGCCCCGGACCGCCGCTGCCTGAGAGCGCTTTCCTGCGGGCTGAGAGCCTGGCGGTATTTGACCACGTCCTGCAGCGGCTGCGGCTCATCACGCTCCATCGGCCCGACCAGGAGGACCGCTCAGCTGCTGTGCACCGCCTGGACGAGATGGAGGCCAAGCTGGCAGCCGAGCCACCCCTGCCGCCGGCCAAGCCAACGGCTGTTCAGGAGGCGTGGATATCGAACCTGGGGCAGGAGCGCTACGAGCGGCTGGTGGCCGCGGCCCGAGCCCACATCCTCGCCGGGGACGCTTTCCAGGTGGTGCTCTCTCAGCGCTTCCGGAAGCCGCTGGCCGCGCGGCCCTTTGACGTCTACCGCTGCCTTCGCGGGGTGAATCCATCGCCCTACATGTTCTTCGTCGCTTTCGGCGGTGGCCGCTACATAGTCGGCACCTCGCCCGAGGTGTTGGTGCGGGTGGAGGCGGGAGAGATCACCACCCGCCCGCTGGCGGGCACCCGGCGGCGGGACCTGGACCCGGCCCATGACGACGCGCTGGAGCGGGAGCTGCTGGCCGACCAGAAGGAACGGGCGGAGCACGTGATGCTTGTCGACCTGGGCCGCAACGATGTGGGCCGCGTGGCCGCGCCAGGCAGCGTGCGGGTCTCCCGCCTCATGGAGGTCGAGCGTTACTCCCACGTCATGCACATCAGCTCCACTGTTACCGGCCGTCTGGCAACCGGCAAGGATTCGCTGGCGGCCGTTCGGGCCACCTTCCCGGCCGGCACGCTGTCCGGGGCACCCAAGATCCGGGCGATGGAGATCATCGCCGAGCTGGAGCCCGAACGCCGCGGCCCTTACGGCGGCGCGCTCGGCTACGTCGGCTTCGGGGGCAACCTGGATCTCGCCATCACCCTGCGCTCGATAGTCATAGCTGACGGGATCGCCTACGTCCAGTCGGGCGCCGGCATAGTGGCCGATTCCGAACCGGCGCGCGAGCACCAGGAGACGCTGGACAAGGCGGGCGCTATGTTCGCGGCAGTCGAGCGGGCGGAGGCGATGCCATGATGCGCGTCGCCGTCCTGGACAACTACGACAGCTTCACCTACAACCTGGTTCAGCAGCTGGCCACCATGGACTGCGAGCCGACCGTGTTCCGGAACGATGCAGTCGAACCCGAGGCTTTGGGCGCGTTCGACGCGCTGGTCATATCCCCGGGCCCTGGCCGGCCAGAGTTCGCAGGTGTCTGCCTGGCAGCCATCCAACGGCTCAGCGGCAGCGTGCCCATCCTGGGCGTCTGCCTGGGCCATCAGGCCCTGGCTGTAGCCTTTGGCGGTCGCGTCGTCAGCAACCCCCCGGTTCACGGCAAGACCTCGCTGGTGAGCCACCGCGGCTCGGACGTTTTCCGCGACCTGCCCCAACCGCTGCAGGCCACGCGCTACCATTCGCTGATCGTCGAAGAGGCCAGCCTGCCCGCTCAGCTCGAGGCGACCGCCTGGGATCCTGACGGCGTGATCATGGGCCTCGCTCACCGCCGGCATCCGAGCTTTGGCGTGCAGTTCCATCCCGAGTCGATCCTCACCCCCGACGGGTCCCGGCTGCTGGCGAACTTCCTGGCGCTGGCGTGATCGAGTACCTCTCGCATTTGGCTCGCGGCCAGGACCTGAGCGAGGCGGACGCGGCCCAGGCGATGGAGCTGATCATGCGCGACGAGGCGACCCCCAGTCAGATCGCGGGCTTCCTGATGGGGCTGCGGGTGAAGGGCGAGACAGTGGAGGAGATCACCGGCCTAGCCCGAACCGCTCGTCGGCTGGCGACCCCGATCGAGATCCCGGATCCGGCCTCGCTGTTGGACGTGGTGGGAACCGGGGGGGACGGATCAGGCAGCTTCAACATCTCCACGCTCTCAGCCATCGTGGCGGCCGCCTGCGGCGTCAGGGTGGCTAAGCACGGCAACCGCGCGGCTTCCTCGCTCTGCGGCAGCGCCGACGTTCTGGAGGCGCTGGAGGTTCGCATCGACCTGAAGCCCGAAGGTGTGGCGCGCTGCGTGGAGGAGGCTGGCATCGGCTTTCTGTTCGCGCCGCTCTTCCATCCCTCGTTCCGCTTCGCGGGCGTGCCCAGGCGCGAGCTCGGCGTGAGGACCGTGTTCAACATCCTGGGGCCGCTCTGCAACCCGGCGGGCGCCGGTCTGCTGGCGCTCGGGGTGCCGGAGGCGGAGCTGGGCCGGCGGATGGCAGACGTGCTGGGCCGGCTCGGCAGTCGGCGCGCGCTTGTCTTCCAGGGCGAAGGCCTGGACGAGCTGAGCACCGCCGGCCCCTCGCTGGTGATCGAGATGATCGAAGGCGACCGGCGCGAGTACCAGCTGGACCCCCGTGAGCTGAACCTGGCCGCGACGGATCGTGAGGAGCTGCGCGGCGGTGGAGCCGAGCTCAACGCCCGGATCGCCCGCGAACTGCTGGCCGGGGCGAAGGGCGCCAAGCGGGACGTCCTCCTGCTCAACTCCAGCGCCGCCTTGCGCGCCGCCGGCTTGAGCCAGGAGTGGAAGGAGGGCCTGGGCCTGGCGGCTGAGGCCATCGACAGCGGTCTGGCTGCGGCGGTCCTAGAGCGTTGGGCGCGGACCTCGCAAGCGCTGGTCGCCGCTTGAGCAACCGCAGCTCAGCCACACCGACCACCACGCCGGACCTGCTTCGGCGGCTGGTCGCCGAGGCGGAGGTGGAAGTTGCCCGACGCCGGGCGCGGGAGCCGGAAGCTGTGCTGGCTGTGAAGGCTGCCTCGCAGCCCGGCACGCTGGATCTGGCCGCCGCTCTCAGGGGCAGGCGCCTGCGCGTCATCGCCGAGTGCAAGGCGAGCACGCCTTTGCTTGGCGTGCTCGCTCCAAATTACCGGCCCGGCCGCTGTGCAGCTGCCTACCAGGCCGGCGGCGCGGCGGCGATCTCAGTGCTCTGCCAGGAGACCAGCTTCGGCGGCAGTCCCGAGCACCTTGCGGCGGTTCGGAGCGAAGTCACTCTGCCGATCCTGCGCAAGGACTTCATTGTGAGCGAGCACCAGTTGCTCGAAGCGCGGGCGCAGGGGGCCGACGCGGTGCTGCTCATCGTCGCCGCCCTCACTCCCCTCCGGCTGGGCGAACTCCTGGCGTCGTCCCGCCGGCTGGGTTTGCAGGCCCTGATCGAGGTGCACTCGGCGGCCGAGGTGGAGACGGCGCTGAGCGCCGGTGCTGCCCTGGTAGGAGTCAATCATCGCGATTTGACGACTTTCCAAGTCGACCTGGGCCTCAGCGAGCGACTCCGGCCACTGGTCCCCGATTCGGTGGTGCTCGTGGCCGAGAGCGGTATCCACGATGCGGCGGCAGCGCGACGAATGCGGCATGCCGGAGTGGACGCCATCCTCGTCGGCGAGGCGCTGATGCGGGCAGCCGATCCGGCCCAGAAGCTGCGCGAGCTGTGCGTCTGAACGGCTCAGTCGGGCATCCGCCAGACTCAGCCGTATGACGCAAGAATCGACCAGTCACCTCGTCGAGCGCTATGCCGACCTGCTCCTGCGGGTGGGCGTGAACCTCCGGGCGGGGCAGGACGTGCTCCTCACGGCCGAGGTAGAGCACGTGGAGCTGGCGCGCGAACTAACGCGGCAGGCCTACCGCAAGGGTGCGCGCTGGGTCGAGGTTGCCTATGCAGACCAGCACCTCCGCCGAGCGCTTATCGACCTGGCCCCCGAGGACGCGCTGGGCCACTCGCCGGCCGGCTGGCTGGCCACCTTGGAAGACCTTGGTCGCCGCCGGGGCGCGCTGATCCAGCTCGTCGACGACGGCTCGCCCGAGGTCTTGGCGGGAGCTGACCCGGTTCGGGCCGGCCGGGCCCAGATGATCGAGCGGGGCCGGTTGAGCAAACGGTTGACACTGGAAAAACGCCTCTGCAACTGGCTGGTGGCCGGCTGCGCAACCCCAAGCTGGGCGGAGCGGGTGCTGGGCCGTCCTGACGTGGAGGAGCTGTGGCGGCTGCTCGCTCGGACAGTGCGATTGGACGCCGAGGATCCCATCGCGGCCTGGCGTGAGCACTCAGCACGACTGGCTGAGCGGGCTCGGCAGCTAAGTGAGAGGGCGTTCGCGGGCATTCGCTTCAATGGTCCTGGCACCGATCTCTTCGTCGGCCTCACGCCGGGGTCCCGCTGGCTGGGCGGCGGCGGTCAGACCAGCTGGGGCCTGGATTTCATTCCCAACCTGCCCACCGAGGAGGTGTTCACCTGCCCCGACAAGCGACTGACGCAGGGCGTGGTGACCGCCACGCAGCCGCTGGTGCTGGATGGCTCATTGATCGTGGGACTCTGCCTCCGCTTCGAGGCAGGGCGGACCGTGGAGGCCACAGCTGGTCGCGGCGCTGAGCTGATCCAGCAGCGCATGAGCCTTGACGCCGACGCCTGCCGGCTGGGCGAGGTGGCGCTCGTGGACAGCGAGTCGCGAGTTGGGCAGGCAGGTCACCTCTTCTGGAACACGCTCTATGACGAGAACGCCGCCTGTCACATCGCCTTCGGCTCTGGCTTCCCCGATCTTGTGCCGCAAGCCGAGCGGGAGGCGGCGCTCTCCCGCTCCAGCATCCACACCGACTTCATGATCGGCGGCCCTGAGGTTCAAGTCTTCGGGCTGGAGCGCGGCGGCAACGAGGTGCCGGTCATCCGGGACAACCGCTTCCAGCTGTGACGCTGGTCAAGATCTGCGGCATCTGCTCCGCCGAGGACGCCCTGGCGGCAACCGCGCTGGGCGCGGATCTCCTGGGCTTTCACTTCTGCCCCAGCCGGCGGCAGCTGAGCGCTGAGGCCGCGGCCGAAATCGTGAGCGTTCTGCCCGGCGGCAGGCCCAAGCTGGTCGGGGTTTTCATCGACGCCGGCGAGGATCTCGTACGTGAGACCAGCCAGGCGGTGGGACTGGATCTGATCCAGCTGCACGGGTCGGAGCCGCGCAGCTTCGCAGCTCCGCGGCCCGTGATGAAGGCCCTCAAGGTTCGAGCTGGCAAGGTGCCCGACCCCGCCGACTGGCCTGATCCAATCCTGCTCGACTCCTGGACCGCCGACAGCCGCGGCGGCAGCGGCGAAGCCTGGGATTGGGCGGCCGGCCGGGAGCTGATCGGACGGCGGCGCGTCTTCGTCGCCGGCGGTCTCACGCCGCACAACGTTGGCCGAGCTGTGCGCCAGCTTCGGCCCTACGGCGTGGACGTCTCCAGCGGCGTCGAGCGTCAGGTTCGGCGCAAGGACCCTGAGCTGGTGCGAGCTTTCGTGCAAGCTGTACGGGATGCCGACGCAGAAAGGTAGGTTCGGTCCCTATGGCGGTCAGTATGTGCCGGAAACACTCATGGCAGCGCTGGTGGAGCTGGAATCGGCCTGGGAGGAGGCCTGGTCCGACGCCGCCTTCCAGCTAGAGCTGCGGGCGCAGCAGCACGCGTTCATCGGCCGCCCCACCCCGCTCTACTCAGCCGACAGGCTGAGCGAGGAGTTCGGCGGCGCGCGGCTACACCTGAAGCGGGAGGACCTCTGCCACACCGGCGCGCACAAGCTCAACAACGCCTTGGGCCAGGTGCTGCTCGCCCGGCGCATGGGCAAGGCGCGGATCATTGCCGAGACGGGCGCCGGCCAGCACGGGGTCGCGGCGGCGACCGCCTGCGCTCGCTTCGGCTTGGAGTGTGTCGTCTACATGGGCCGGGAGGACATGCGTCGGCAGTCGGTCAACGTGCGGCGGATGCGCCTGCTCGGCGCCCAAGTGCGCGAGGTGACGCTCGGCACCGGCACGCTGAAGGACGCAACGTCGGAAGCGATCAGGGACTGGGTCGCCAACGTCGGCAGCACCCACTACGTGATCGGCTCGGCGGTGGGGCCGCATCCCTATCCCGAGCTGGTTCGCGAGCTGCAGCGCGTGATCGGCGACGAAGCGCGCGATCAGTACCTGGCTGCGGAAGGTCGGCTGCCGGACATAGTCATGGCCTGCGTCGGCGGTGGCTCCAACGCGATAGGCATGTTCACAGCGTTCGTCGGCGATCAGGACGTCCGCCTGGTGGGCGTGGAAGCGGCGGGACGGGGCGTCGAGACCGGCCTGCACGCCGCCTCGCTCACCGGGGGCCGGCCAGGCGTGCTCCACGGCAGCTATTCCTACGTCCTCCAGACGGAGGACGGTCAGGTGAAACCCACCCACTCCATCGCCGCCGGGCTTGACTATCCGGGCGTGGGGCCTGAGCACGCGTTCCTGCGCGACCTGGAGCGCGTCGAGTACACAGCCGTGACCGACGCGGAGGCGGTGGCGGCCTTCAGGCTCTGCACTCGCCTGGAGGGGATAATCCCCGCCCTGGAGCCGTCACACGCGCTGGCCCGAGCCCGGGCGTTCGCCGAAGAACTGGGGCCCTCCGGCCGGATCCTGATCTGCCTCAGCGGTCGCGGCGACAAGGACCTGGACGCGGTGGAGGAGTTCGATGGCCGGCAGGACTGAGCTGAGGGCAGAAGGAAGCCGGCTGGAGCTGACGCTTCACAGGCAAGGAGACGAGCTGGGGCTCATCCCGTACACGATGGCCGGCTACCCCGACCGCTCCCGCTCGATCGAGCACGGCCGCGCCTACGCCCGAGCCGGAGCTGCAGCCGTCGAGGTCGGCGTGCCCTACAGCGACCCGCTCGCCGACGGTCCTGTCGTCCAGCGCGCTGGCCAGGCCGCACTCGACCAAGGCACCACGCTAGCCGATTCCATCCGCGTTGCCGCTGCGATCGCGGAGGAGGGCGCGCCCGTCGTTCTCATGACCTATGTGAACCCCATCCTGAGCCACGGCGCCAAGCGCTTCGCTGCCGACTGCGCCGGGGCCGGGATCGCGGGCGTCATCGTCCCCGATGTGCCGGCGGAGGAGTCCGAACCGCTGACGGATCCGCTCAGGGCCGCCGGACTGGACACCATCTTCCTGGTCGCGCCGACCAGTCCCGACGCGCGCATCAGGCAGATAGTGCAGCAGAGTTCTGGCTTCGTCTACTGCGTCACGCTGGCCGGCGTGACCGGCCCGCGCGCGGAGCTGGACCCCGGGTTGGAGGCCCTGCTCTTGAGACTTCGGGCCGCCACGACTCTGCCTGTCGCTGCCGGGTTCGGCATCTCGACGCCTGTCCACCTGCGCCGCCTCCGCGGCAAGGCCGACGCGGCAGTCGTGGCGAGCGCCCTGCTGGCCCGCATCCACGCCGGCGAGGAGCCGCTGACGCTGGCCGGGGAGCTGCTCCAAGCTTGCCGGTGAGGGGCATCCGGGGCGCTACGACAGCCGAGGCGAACGAGCCGGAGGCGATCGCCAGAGTCAGTCAGGAGCTGCTCGAGCGGCTGACGGCGGTCAACGAGATCGATCCGGAGGAGATCGCCTTCGCTTACTTCACCACCACGCCGGATCTGGACGCGGAGTTCCCGGCGGTCGGCGCCCGGCGCTTGGGCTGGGTCGACGTCCCCCTGCTCTGTGGTCGGGAGCTGGCGGTGCCCCCCGGCAACGCGCGATCTGTGGCGCGCTGCATTCGGGTGGTCCTCCTGTACAACACTGACAGGCGCCAGCGAGAGTTCAAGCACGTCTATCTCCGCGGGGCCCAGGCAATCAAACAGGAGCTCGACCGATACAGGTCGCAGAGAGAAGGAATCGCCCAGTGATCATCGTCATGTCCCACCAAGCCAGTCAAGCCCACATCGAGGGGGTCATCGAACGCGTGGTGGAGCTGGGTCTACAGCCGGAGGTCACACGGGGCGAGGACCGATCAGTGGTCGCGGTGGTAGGAGCGAACGCCTACGCCTATCGGGAGTCCTTCTCGCACCTGCCGGGAATCCAGGAGATCCTCCAGATCTCCAAGCCCTTCAAGCTGGCCAGCCGCGAGTTCCTGCCCCGCGACACAGTGGTGGACGTGGGCGGCGTGCCGGTCGGGGGGGCCGAGGTCGTCATTATGGCCGGCCCCTGCGCTGTCGAGAACGAGGAGATGCTTGTCGACACCGCTCGCTTCGTGAAGTCCCGGGGCGCCCGCATTCTCCGGGGCGGCGCCTTCAAGCCCCGCAGCTCTCCCTACAGCTTCCAGGGTTTGGGCGAAGCCGGGCTCAAGATGCTGGCGACGGCGCGCGAGGAGACGGGGCTGGCAGTCGTCAGCGAGGTGGTCGCCCCGGCGGACGTCGGGCTGCTCTGCCGGTACGTCGACATGCTGCAGGTGGGCACCCGCAACATGCAGAACTACACCCTGCTGCAGGAGGTGGGGCGTTCGGGCAAGCCGGTGCTCTTGAAGCGCGGCATGTCGTCGACGATCGAAGAGTGGCTGCTGGCTGCTGAGTACATCCTGAGCCAGGGCAATCGAGGCGTGGTTCTCTGCGAACGCGGGATTCGGACCTTCGAGACCTCAACCCGCTTCACGCTCGACCTCAACGCTGTGCCGATGGTGCGGCAGCTCTCGCACCTGCCCGTGGTGGTCGACCCTTCCCAAGGCACGGGCCGCTGGGCGCTGGTCCGGCCGATGTCTCTGGCCGCTGTAGCGGCCGGCGCCTGCGGGCTGATAGTCGAAGTCCATCCCCAGCCGGATCTGGCGCTGTCCGATGGGGCCCAATCGCTGGACTTTGAGAACTTCACAGCCCTGATGGCCGATCTCCAGCGCCTCCAGGCCGCCACCACGCCCCAGCCTGCGTAGGTGTCGGCGGCTCGGCGGCCGCTATGAGCAAGCGTGCCGGGGGAGCGCTGATCCCCGTCGACGTGCTGCCGCTGCGTCGGCCCAAGCAGGCAACATGAGGCGGTGATGAGGATGGGAATCATCGGCCTGGGGCTCATGGGCGGCTCCCTGGCCCTGGCCCTGCGACAGCGGCTGCCGGGCCTGACAGTGCTGGGCGAAGACACCGACACGGCGACGCAGCGGGCAGCACTGGAAGGCGGGCTCATCGTCGAAGGCGACCCGCGGCAAGCGGACCTCCTAGTGCTGGCCTGTCCCATCTCGTCTATGCGCGGGGTGATGGCCACGCTGGCCAGTTTCGAGGGAGTTGTCACCGACGTCGCCAGCACCAAGGTGCAGGTCCTCGCCTGGGCTGAGGAGGCGGGCCTCGACCTTGTGGGCGGCCATCCACTGTGCGGCCGCGAGCAGTTCGGCCTAAGCGCCGCTCAAGCCGACCTCTACGACGGTGCGGCCTGGGTGCTGAGCCGGGACGAACCAGTGGTTGCCGACCTGGTTCGCTCGGTGGGGGCCCAGCCGATCATCCTGACTGCGGAGCGCCACGACCGTGTGGTGGCCGGGATCAGCCACGGCGCCTTCCTGCTGGCGACGGCTTACGTGCTGGCTCTGGCTGAGTCGCCTGACTGGGAGGACATGCGCCGGGTCGCCGGCCCCGGCTTCCGCGACGTGAGCCGCCTCGCCGCCGGTGATCCTCGCCTCTATGCCGACATCGCCGCCAGCAACCAGGGGCCCGTGGCCGAGACGCTGCGTGCGCTCGAGCAGAATCTGGCAGCGCTGCGGCACCGCGTGGAAGCCGGTGACGAAGGGCTGCTGAACGGCTTTGCCGAGGCCAAGCGGGTGCGCGACAGCTGGGCCGCCGAGCATGCGGAACGCGGCTTGTGAGCACAGTATCGGTGCGTTCACCGCGGCGCCTGGCAGGTACTCTGCGGCTGCCCGGCGACAAGTCGATCTCCCATCGAGCACTGATCCTCAACGCGATCGCCCATGGCCGCGCCCAGCTGCGCGGCCTCTCCCAAGGCGCTGACGTCGCAAGCACCGCCGGCTGCCTGCGGGCGCTGGGCGCGGAGATGGGGGAGGGCTGGGTGAAGGGTCGCGGACTCGCCGCCTTGCGGCCGGCCCCCGGCCCGCTCGACTGCGGCAACTCCGGCACCACAATGCGGCTGCTCGCGGGACTGCTGGCCGGCCGGCCGTTCCCCAGCACGCTGATCGGCGACGACTCGCTCTCGCGCCGGCCGATGGACCGCGTGGTGGTACCCCTGCGTCAGATGGGCGCGGCTGCCGACCAGGGATCCCTGCGGGTCGGGGGCCGACCGCTGCGGGGCATCCGCTATGCGAGCCCGGTCGCCAGCGCTCAGGTCAAGTCGGCTCTCCTGCTGGCCGGTCTCTCGGCGGAGGGACGCACGGAGATAACGGAGCCGGCGCACTCCCGGGACCACAGCGAACGGATGCTGGCGGCGCTCGGCGCACCGCTGGATGTGGCGCCCCGCAGAGTCGCCATCGACGGGCCGTTCGACGCCCTGCAAGCCCGGGATGTGGAGGTTCCAGGCGACTTCTCCGCCGCTGCCTTCTGGCTGGTGGCCGCCAGCCTTCACCCTGAGGCGGAGCTGCGACTGCTGAGCGTGGGCCAGAACCCGACGCGCACTGCCCTTCTTGACGTCCTCCGTCGGATGGGCGCGACGTTCTCTCTCAGCGCTGAGCAGGAGGTGAGCGGTGAGCCTTTCGCCGACATGGAGATCAGCACGGCTGCGCAGCTGCGCCCGATCCAGTTGCAGCCGAACGAAGCCGCCTACCTGATCGACGAACTGCCCGTGCTGGCGGTCGCGGCCAGCCTGCTCCCCGGCACCTCTCGCCTGACCGGCGCTGCCGAGCTTCGGCTAAAGGAGTCGGACCGCATCGCCGCCATGGCGGAGGGGCTGGACCGGCTGGGGGTGGATGTCCGCGAGCTGGCAGACGGCTGGGAGATCATCGGGCCCGCGTGTCTGCGGGGTGCTCGGGTGAGCAGCCACGGCGATCATCGTGTCGCCATGGCCCTGGCGGTCGCCGCGCTGCTGGCTGAGGGGGAGACTGAGATCGAGAGCGCTGATTGCGTCGACATCTCGTACCCCAACTTCTGGCAGGACCTGGAGCGGGTATGCGTGTCGTGAGCCGGTGTCCCACAGTTAGAGTCGCAAGGTGATCACCATCCTGGGCGGAGGGGTGGCCGGCGCGTCGTTGGCCCGCGCGCTCGCCCTCCGTGGGCGCCGGGACGTGGTGGTCGTCGATCACTGCCCGTTCGCGACGGGCTCGACCGGAAAGGCGCTCGGCGGCTTCCGGGTCCAGCACGGCAGCACTCTCAACATCAGCCTCTCGCTGGCGTCGCGGCCCTACTTCGCCGCCCGAGCCGACCGGATCGAGTTCGCTCCCGTCGGCTACCTGTATCTCGCCGACACAGCTGCGGCGGGACCTGAGTTGGCGGCGCGGTCAGAGCTGCAGACGGCGCACGGACTTCCCATCCAGCACCCCGACCCCCGCACGCTCTTGCCCGAGATCGTCGCGGACGACCTCTTCGGGACCAACTACTGCGCCTGGGACGGCGTCTATCTGCCGGCCAAGGTGCTGGCCTGCCTGCGTGAGGAGGCCACCGCCGCCGGCGCTCGCTTCCACTATGAGACCGAAGCCAGTCGGGAGGACCTGGCCGCCGAGGAGGTGGTGATCTGTGCCGGCAGCTGGTCGCGCCAGGTGGGAGCGTCGCTCGGCGTCGACCTGGGCGTGACGCCGCTCGAGCGGGGGGTCTTCCAGGTTGGCCCCTTCGACTGGTTGAAGCCCCAGACTCCTGTGCTTCTGGAGGCCGGCTCGGGCTACCACTGCCGCGAGCGGCAGGGCCGGCTGCTCGTCATCGGTCCGGGCGATCCTAACGCCTGGGAGCATCACCGCCAGTGGCTTGAGCGCCGCCTCCCGCCGGCTGCTGTCGAGCGGCCGGAGGACCACTGGACGGGCCTCTACGAGATGACTAAAGATCACCACCCGCTGGTGGGATCGACCGAGCGAGAGGGCGTCTGGGCAATGTGCGGCTTCTCAGGTCACGGCGTCATGCATTCGCCGGCGGTGGCCGAATCGCTGGCGGCGATGCTGGTGGGCGATACTCCGCCGCTGGATCTGACGCCACTCAGCCCGCTCAGGACTCAGCCGCTGCTCGACGGGACGCAGCTCTGATGGCCGCGCGGCGCGAGGAGGTGCTGTGCGTGCGCCGCGCTGAGGTCTTTCCCGACGGCGCCTGGCACGGCTTCGTCGGTGAGGGGCTGGAGAGGTGTCAGCGGGTGATCCGGGAGCAGTCGTTTTTCCTGCCGCGGGGTCAGGTGGAAGACGATAGCACCTACCAGCAGATCATCCCTTACTGCGTGTTCCGCCACGGCGACCACTATTTCCTGACCCGCCGGCTCAAGGCCTCCTCTGAGAAGCGCCTCCGCCAACAGTATTCACTGGGTGTGGGCGGTCACATCAACCGGACCGATCTAGCAGGCGGCGATCCGATCACGGATGGCATGCGCCGGGAATGGGCGGAGGAGGTTGTGTACGAGGGCCGGTCTGAGGCGGAGCTGTTGGGCCTGCTCAACGACGATTCCTCGCCCGTCTCCAAAGTGCATCTGGGAGTGGTGTTCCTGATCGACGGGGACTCGCCGGACATCGCCATCCGGGAGACCGACAAGTTGTCAGGTGAATTGCTCACGTTGGAGGACATGCGCATCCACTACCTGGCCATGGAGTCGTGGTCGCAGATGGTGTACGACAGGCTCCTCAGCGAGCGGGTGGAGGAGGGGGGTTCCGGACTGCGAGTCCAGCGGCAGGCTCCCGAGCCTGACGCGGTCTAGCCGCCGCTCCGGCGTACGAAACCCATCGCGTCGTACATCGCCTGCAGAGTCGGCGCGGACACCTGGCGCGCCTTCTCGGCGCCCTGACTGAGCAGCTTTTCCAGCTCGACGGGATCGGAGCGCAACCTCAGGTAGCGCTCCCGGATGGGGTTGAGGCACTCGATCACCGCCTCCGCGACGGCGGCTTTGAAGCGACCATAGCCCTGGCCGTCATACTCCGCCTCGATCGACTCCGGTGAGCGCCCGGAAGCCACCGACATGATGTCGATGAGGTTTGTCACGCCAGGTTTGTCCTCCGCCCTACGCACATCACGTCCCGCGTCGGTCACCGCTGACATCACCTTCCTCCGAATCGCGTCCGGTCGATCGACGAGCAGGATCTTGCCCATGTCCGAACTTGTTGTCGTGCCCATCTTCTTTTCGGGGTTGGTGAGGTCCATGATCCGTGCTCCCTCCGCCGGGTACTGTCCCCGGGGCAGCTTGAAGGTCTCGCCGAAACGTTGGTTGAAGCGGACCGCCATGTCGCGGGCCAGCTCCAGATGCTGCCGCTGATCGTCGCCGATGGGCACCAGATCCGTCTGGTAGAGGAGGATGTCGCCGGCCATGAGCACCGGGTAGGTGAACAGGCCGGCTGTGACGAAGGTCTGCTGCTCCGCCCTCTCCTTGAATCCGGTCATGCGGCGCAGCTCGCCGAAGCTGGCGACAGCGGAGAGCAGCCAAGCGGCTTCGGCGTGGGCGACGTTGTGGCTCTGGACGAAGATGGTTGAGCGGTCGGCTTCGAGCCCCGTGGCAAAGAGCATGGCGGCGAGGTTGAGCGAGCTCTCCCGCAGGGCCGGCGGGTGGTAGTCCACTGTGACTGAATGCAGGTCGACGATGCAGAAGAAAGCTTCGCCCTCCGCCTGAGTGGCCGCGTACTGGCGGAATCCGCCTGAATAGTTTCCGAAGTGCTTATCCCCAGTCGGCTGGATGCCGGAAAAGATGCGCATTGGCCTGCGATTATCCCCGGTGCGGGCTCAGCCGGCGCGCGGCCAGTAGAAGTGCTGCCTGACAGGGCAGGTTCTCAGCGACCGCGCCGATGGCCTCCTCCAGAGGCAGCCAGAGCCGCTCCCTGACCGACTCGTCAGGATCCTCGCCGCCCACGCTGCGCAGCTCCGTCGCCAGAAAGAGGGAGATGCGCTCGTCGCAGAAGCCAGGACTCGAATAGCCACCGCCCAGCCGTTCCCAGCGACCGGCTTCCAGACCGCATTCCTCTCGCAGCTCCCGCCGGGCCGTCTGCTCCGGCGTCTCACCGGCGTCGACCAGTCCGGCGGGTGCTTCCAGCAGCGTGCCGCCGGTCATCGGTCGGTGCACTCTGACCAGGGCCGTCCTGCCCTGCGCATCGACTGCCGCGATGGCCACGGCGGCCGGATGCAGCACCAATTCGTAGCCTCTCTCATCCACGCAGACAGTGATAAGCCGCCCGCTGAAAACCTCCCTGCGCACTTGGCGACTCTACCCAGGCCGCTCACGTGCGTATCACTTGAGCGGGTGACAAGCAGCCAGAGTCCCAGGTGAGGTACGTCGAGGCGGGCGGGGAGCGCATCTCGGTTATCGGCCTCGGCACCTGGCAGTTCGGCTCCGGGGAGTGGGGGTACGGCGGCGAATATGCCGAGCGGACGGCCGGCGAGATAGTCAATCGGGCGCTGGACTTTGGAATCAACCTGATCGACACTGCCGAGATCTACGGGCTCGGCCGCTCCGAACGCATTGTCGGCAGGGCTATCGCCGGCCGCCGCGAACAGGCGTTCCTGGCCAGCAAGGTCTTTCCGGTCCTGCCACTACCCTTGGTCATCCGGCGCCGAGCGCGGCGGAGTGCCCGGCGCCTTCAGGTCGAGCAGATCGATCTCTATCAACTGCACTTCCCCAACCCTCTGGTGCCGGCGTCAGCTCAGCTGGGCGGCATGCGGCAGCTGCTCATGCAGGGTCTCATCCGTCACGCCGGCGTCAGCAACTACTCGCTGGCGGCCTGGCAGCGGGCCGACCGGGCGCTGAGTTCACCGGTGCTGTCGAACCAGGTCTCCTACAGCTTGCTTCAGCAGCAGCCGCGGGCTGGGCTGGTGCCGTTCGCCCAGCGCGAGGGCCGGATTGTGATCGCCTACAGTCCGCTCTCGCAGGGCGCGCTCTCAGGCCGCTACGGACCTGAGCGGCGCCCCAGCGGCCGCATCCGCCGCCTGAATCCGCTCTTCCGCCGTCCCCAGCGGCTGGCCGTGCTCGGCGCTGAGCTCAGGGCTGTCGGTGAGCGGCACGGCGCCACCGCCCCCCAGGTGGCGCTTGCCTGGCTCGTGAACCAGCCGCAGGTGGTAGCGATTCCGGGCGCCAGCTCCGTGGCGCAGCTGGAGGAGAACGCTGCCGCGGGCGACCTTCGGCTGGACACCGAGGACATCGTCAGATTGGACACGGCGGTGGCGCGGTTCCACAGCGCCTGAACGGCTCGGACGGCTGCAGGAGCTGCGGCGACAGCTCTGACAGGTAGAGGGACCCGGCTTGGTTTGCCTCAGCGCTGGGATCAGGAGGCCGGCCGGTCGCGCAGCTCCCCGCGTCACGTCTCGCCGCTGGCTCTGGCAGCACCTCTTTGGCGCTCGCGGCGCCACCAGAAGGTCGCGACCAGAGCTGTCAGGAGAACGCTCACGCCACCCAGGACGAACCCGGAGCGAGGCCCATAGTGCTCTGCCACCCAGCCCACGAGGAGCGATCCGAAGGGAGTGCTGCCGACGAAGACCACGCCGTACAGGGCCATCACTCGGCCGCGGAAGGCAGCGTCGACCCTGAGCTGCAAAGTGGAGTTGACTGTCGCCTGGAAGGCCAGCGAGGCAACGCCCAGGGGGACCAGGACGAGGAGCTCCCAGATCAGACTCGGCGCCACGGCCGCAGCGAGCAGGCAGAGGCCGAATACCGAAAGGGCGCCCAGCAAACCCGGCCAGCCAATCGTCCGGCGGGATGCGGTGAAGAGGGCTCCTGCCAGAGAACCGATGCCGAGCGTGGAGAAGAGCAGACCGAAGGTCGTCGCGTCGCCGTGGAAGCTGTTACGCGCGACCAGCGGCAGGATGACGTTGAAGTTGAGGGCGAGGGTGCCCACGGAAGCGATGATCAGCAGCAGCGCCCGCACCTCGCGGTTCCCCCAGGCGTAGCTGATTCCCGCTCGCAGCTGGCCTCGACCGCGAGCTGTCGGCACTGAGCGGTGCAGCTCCGACGGATTCATCGCGGCCAGCGCCAGCAGCACTGCCAGGAAGGAGGCGGCGTTGATCAGGAAGCACCAGCCGGTCCCCGCTACCGAGATCAGGACGCCGGCCAGGGCCGGACCGATCACCCTGGCGCTGGTGAACACAGCGCTGTTGAGGCTGACCGCGTTGGTGATGTGCTGGCGTCCCACCATCTCCATCACGAATGCCTGCCGGGCCGGCATGTCGATCGCCGCGACGAAGCCCAGGGCCAGAGCGAAGGCATAGACCATGGCCACGTTGACCACTCCACTCAGCGTTGCCAGGGCCAGGCCCAGAGCCAGCACGCCCATCGCCGCCTGGGTGCCGAGGAGGACGCGGCGCTTGTCGAATCGATCCGCCACCAGGCCGCCCCAAGCTCCCAGGAGCAGAACAGGCAGGAACTGCAGGGCGCTGACAGCGCCGAGCGCGACGCCGCTGCCGGTCAGATGCAGCACGAGCCAGGACTGGGCGATCCGCTGCATCCAGCTGCCGCTGACGGAGACGACCTGACCGAAGAAGTACAGGCGGTAGTTGCGGACCGCCAGGGAGCCAAAGGTGCCCCCTGCCAGGCGACGCAAAGCCGTCACCGCGGGCCCTCCGCAAGCAGCTTCTCGAGCAGTTCCAGCGTCCGCTGCAGTTGGGTCAGTTCGCTGGGCGCGAAATGCTGCAGTCGAGCGGCCAGATAGGCCGTCTTCTGCCGCCGGCGCCGATCCAGCTCCTGCCGGCCGCGGGCGGTGATAGCGATCCGGCTGACGCGCCGGTCACCCGGCTCCGACTGCCGGCTCACGTAGCGGAGCTCCTCCAGAGCCTGGACTGTCGCGGTCATCGTGGGTGGCTTCACGCCCTCCTCGGCGGCCAGCTCACCGAGTGACAGGGGGCCACGGCTGCGCAGGCTGGCCAGCGCCAAGCTCGCGGTGGGGCTGAGCCCCTTCTCCGCGTCGCGCCGAAGACGGCGATTGAGTCGGGTTACGACAGTGCGCACGCGGCCGGCCAGCTCCGGGATGCTGGCCGGCTCAACAATGGTTGCTGACATATTAGTTAGCCTACCTAACTATCTCATGGTACATCCTTCGAAGCGGCTGGCCGAACCTGCTCTGGCTGGATACACTTCGTGACATGCAGACGCCGATCGGTGCTGCCGCGCCGGTCACCAGGTCCCGCCGGGTGCTCGGCCTCCGCTGTCGGGCCTGCGGGCAGGAGTACGAGACGCAGGCGACGCATGTCTGCACTGCCTGCTTCGGACCACTCGACGTCGCCTACGACTACGCGGAGATCAGGCGGCGGGCCAGCCGGGCGAGCATCGAGGCGGGGCCGACCAGCATGTGGCGGTATCGCGACCTGCTGCCGCTGCCCGACGAGGCGCCGATCGTCTCTTTGGGCGAGGGCATGACGCCGCTGATCAAGGCGGATCGGCTGGGCGCGGAGCTCGGGCTGCGCAACCTCTACCTCAAGAACGACAGCATGAACCCGACCAACTCCTTCAAGGATCGGGTCGTCTCGGTAGCCATCTCCTGGGCGCGAGCGCAGGGCTTCCAAACCTTCGGCTGTGCCTCCACCGGAAATCTGGCCAACTCGGTGGCCGCCTACTCCGCTCGGGCAGGAATGGACTGCTACGTCTTTGTCCCCGACGACTTGGAGGCGGCCAAGGTGACCGCGACGAGCGTTTTCCAGCCCCATCTGGTGGCGGTGCGGGGGAACTACGACCAGGTGAACCGGCTCTGCAGCCAGCTGCTGGAGGACGTGCCCTGGGGGTTCTGCAACATCAACCTGCGGCCGTTCTACGCCGAGGGCTCGAAGACGCTGACCTATGAGACCGCCGAACAGCTTGGCTGGCGGCTGCCGGATGAGATAGTGATCCCGATCGCCAGCGGCTGTCAGTTCGTCCGCCATCGGCGAGCTGTGGGCGAGCTGATCGATCTTGGCCTGGTGGCCGAGCCTGCTGACCAGCCGCGGCTCACGGGCGCCCAGGCGCTGGGCTGCGCGCCCGTCTACAACGCCTGGCGGGCAGGGAGCCGACGCGTTCAGCCCGTCCGACCGGACACCATCGCTCGCTCCATCGCCATCGGCAATCCCTCGGACGGTGGCGACGTGGTCCGCATCGCGGCTGAGACGGGCGGCGTCGTGGAAGCCGTGAGCGAGCCTGAGATAGTGGACGCGATCAGGCTTCTGGCTCGGACGGAGGGCATCTTCACCGAACCAGCCGGCGGCGTGACCATCGGCGTTCTGGCCAAGCTGGCAAGATCCGGCCGCTGGAGCGGCGAGGAGGTGGTCGTGGCCTACGTGACGGGTCATGGCCTGAAGGCGGCCGAGGCGGTCGCGGATGCGAAATTCGATCACGTGATCGAAATAGACCCGAGTCTGCGGTCGTTCCATGAGAGAGTTCTCGGAACAGCCAAGGAGTAGTCAACAAGTGCCCCAATTCCGTATCCCCGGTCCACTGCGCAATCTGAGCGGCGGTCAACCCGTCGTCGAAGTCCAGGCTGAGGATCTGCGCGGCGCCATCGATGCGCTCGACGGCCTGCACCCTGGTTTCAGGGGTCGACTCCTCGACGACCAGGGCGAGCCGCGCGAGTTCGTAAATCTCTTTCTCAACGAAGACGACGTGCGCTTGGGTGACGGCTTGGCTTCCAAGTTGAAGGCGACCGACGAGATCGCCATAGTGCCGGCGGTGGCGGGGGGCGCTTAGGCCGTCGGCTCTGTGATCGCTCTCTAGACTGGGCAGGATGCGCATCGCGGTAGCCCTCTCGGGCGGAGTCGACTCCAGCGTGGCGGCCGCCTTGCTGGCGAAAGAAGGGCACCAGGTGACAGGTGTCACCCTGCAGCAGTGGCCGCGCGGCGATCAAGCCGCGGGCCGGCATGGGGGCTGCTGTTCGCTCTCCGCGGTGGAGGACGCCCGTCGCGTGGCCGCCCAGCTCGGCATTCCCTACTACGTCTGGAACCTGGAGCGGGAGTTCGGCGAACGCGTCATCGAGCCGTTCCACCAGGCTTATCGCGAAGGCCGCACCCCCAACCCCTGCCTCAACTGCAACGCGTTCGTCCGCTTCGACCTGATGCTGCGGCGCGTGCTGGACCTCGGCTTCGATGCCATGGCAACCGGCCACTACGCCCGGATCGTGGCAGGGCGCTTCGGACCTGAGCTCCACGAGGCTCGAGACCCGGCCAAGGACCAGTCGTACATGCTCTACCACCTGACCGAGCCGGTGCTGGCGAAGCTGCGCTTCCCACTGGGCGAGCTGACCAAGCCGGAGGTTCGCCGGCTGGCCGCCGACATGGGCCTGCCAGTGGCGACCAAGCCCGAGAGCATGGACATCTGCTTCATTCCGTCCGGCCAGACGCGCACTTATCTGAGCCGGCGGCTGCCGGTCGCCGCCGGCGACGTGGTGGACAAGGATGGACGGGTGGTGGGGCGGCATGCGGGCACGGCGCTGTACACGGTCGGCCAGCGACAGGGGCTGGGTCAGCTCGACGAGCCCGGCCCCTGGTACGTGACAGCAGTCCACGCAGATCGAAATCACCTGACGGTCGGGCGGAAGGAGGACCTGGCAGTGCGGCAGGTGGAGCTCTCGTCAGTTCGCTTCGTGGCAGGGGCCGCGCCGGACCTGCTTGCTTGCCAGGCCCGGCTGCGCTACCGCGCCAGGCCGGTAACGGCGATCTACGCCGCTGGCCGCCTGGAGCTGGCGGAACCGTTCTCGGGCGCCGCGCCCGGCCAGGCCGCAGTCCTCTACGAGGGCAGTCGGGTGCTGGGTGGCGGCATCATCGCCTCCGCCACCTGAGCGTTCCTGGGACTGAGGCGAATGGGGGTTGGCAGAGCGGACGCCGGCTCGATCTAAAGTGAAGCCATGAGCACGAAAGTCGAAAAGAGCGAGCAGGAGTGGAAGGCGGAGCTGAGCCCTGAGCAATATCACGTCCTTCGGGAGCAGGGTACCGAGCGCCCGTTCACAGGCCGCTACTGGGACGTCCACGACCAGGGCAGCTATCACTGCGCCGGCTGCGGCGCCAAGCTGTTCCAGTCGGCTACGAAATTCGACTCGGGCACCGGTTGGCCGAGCTTCTGGGCTCCGGCGGACGACGGGTCGGTCACGCTGCACAAGGACCGCAGCCTCTTCATGACGCGTACGGAGGTGCGCTGCACGAACTGCGGCGGTCACTTGGGCCACCTGTTCGACGACGGTCCGCAGCCGACCGGCCAGCGCTACTGCCTGAATTCGGCGGCTTTGGACCTTCGTCAGGAGGGAAGGAGCTGATGGCCGTCGCAACCTTCGGCGCCGGTTGTTTCTGGCAGGTCGAGGCGACCTACCGGGCCCTGGCCGGCGTGCTGGACACCGCTGTGGGGTTCATGGGCGGCAGCAAGGCCAACCCCACCTATCGGGAGGTGTGCACAGGGCGCACCGGCCACGCCGAGGTGCTGCAGGTGGAGTACGACCCCGAGCGGGTGTCCTACGACCAGCTGCTGGACCTGTTCTGGGAGAACCACGACCCGACAACTCTCAACCGCCAGGGTCCTGACGTCGGCACCCAATACCGCTCGGTCATCTTCGGCTCAGATGAGGCCCAGCTTGTGGCGGCCCAGGCTTCGCGAGAGCGCTGGCAGCCTCGCTTCAGGCGTCCGATAGTTACCGAAATCGTTCCTGCAGAGAGATTCTGGCGGGCTGAGGAATATCACCAGCGGTACCTGGAGAAGCACGGACTGGTCAGCTGCACGCTCGGCACTCCAGTCCACTGAGCAGTCTCGGTCCCGGCTCGTCTGTCGGCACCAACCTGCAGTTGCTGGCCTGCCTTGCGCTCGGTCGACAGAACCGCCGTCAGCGGTTCCTGCAAAAGCTCGTCACGCTCGCTCTCGCGGAGCCCCCGACCAATCCCGGGCAGTCTAGTGTCCTAGCGGGTAGGGCGAATTCGCTGCTGCGTTCCCTGCGCCAGCGTCCGGGTGATCGTCCGACGCGGCACGGGAGTGTTCAGCACCACCCCCGTGACAGTGCCTCCGCTGCGTGGCATCACGCGGCTCAGCGCGTCGTCCAGATGCTCGACCGAGCGTACGGCGAGGTGCAGCACGTGGCTGTCGCTGCCGGTTATGCGCCAGCAGCGCAGCACCTCCGGCTCCTTGCTGATCCGGTCGCCGATTGTCTGGCACTCGTTTGCGCTCGAAGCTTGGATGCGGACGACGGCTTCCAGCGGCAGGCCGAGCCGGGCGGGATCAATGTCAGCCCTGTAGCCAGCGATGACACCGAGAACCTCCAACCGTCGCACGCGTTCGGCGACTGCCGGCGGGCTCAACTCCAACTGCCTACCCAACTCTGCAAGCGTCAGACGGGCGTTCTCCTGCAGCGCCTCCACCAGGCGCCAGTCGGTCTCGTCAAGGGGTACCGTCGAATCCAAGCTCATTCCACCAGCGTAGGCTCTATGGACAGCTAATCGAGCCGCAGCAGGTCACGAACAAAGGCCTGGCATCGCCTCCGCCTTGTAGAATAGAAGCTGGAGGTCTTGATATGATCGCGATTTTAGTCATCCTCATCGGTGCGGCTTTAATCGGAGCCGCGGCAATGGGCGGGGGTGTCGATTCCCGAGACGAGTTGGGCACCGGCTCTCAGCACCGCCGCCGCTGGTTCATCACCCAGTAGAGCCGCTGGGGAGCAGAGAATCGTCGGGGCGGCCGGCCGGGGGCCACTCTACTGCTCGGCCTCTTCCTCTGCTTCGTCGCCGTGTTCGACGATATTGCCGGGCTGGAAGAGAATGCCCTGGACGACCTCGCGCCACTGCGGCTTGCGCCGAAGCAGGAATTCCAGATCCATGCCGAAATGCTTGAACTCCTCCAGTTGCGCGTTCTGCATGATCGCCCGGGCCTCCCGGTTCTTCTCGACGGAGATGCGCTGTTCGTACCAGTTGATCGCGTCGATCTCCTCGCCCAGCGAGGCGATCATGCGCGCGAAGGTGCGTGTTTGCTGGGATAGTTCGGCCGCCGGTTCGTGGTACTGGTCAAAACCCATTGCTAGAGCTTAGGGATGCGGCCTTGAAGGGCACGGAGCAGGCCCAGACGCAGCCGACCAACCCCTCGCCGGTCTCGCCACCGTGCCCATACGATCTGAATGTGCCGGACTTGAGCCGCGAGCGCGTAGCGGAGATCCGCAGCCTGGTCGAAGCAAACCTGGACGGATACCGGGTCCATTCGGCTGCCGCGCTTGGTCAGGGTCAGGACAACATGGCGTACGAGGTCAACGGCGAGCTGGTCGTCCGCTTCAGCCGGGAACCTGATCCGGCGCGGCGCGCTCAGCGCGTGGATCGGGAGGCTCGCCTTCTTGCCCTCGTCGCGGAGATCTCACCGCTGCCCGTGCCGAAGCCACTGTTCACGGCCGCCGAGCGGGGTTTTCTTGCCTATCTCAAGCTCCCAGGGGTGCCGCTGCTGGATCTTGCCCGGCCGCAGCGCTTGGTCCATGGCAAAGTGATAGCCGCTGCGCTTGGCGAGCTGCTCACCGCCCTTCATGGCGTCCGGGCCGATCGATTGACCGACCTCGCCGGCACCGATGACGACCCCCCGGCCCAATGGCTAAGCGAGGCGGTGGAGACCTATGCGATGGTTGCCGGCGAAGTGCCTGCACTGCACAGGCCGTCCGTCGAGGCGTTCCTGGACACCCGGCCGCGAGCTGACAGTTACGCGCCTGCCTTCTCCCATAACGACCTCGGGATCGAACACGTTCTCGTCGACCCAGTCTCCGGGAGGGCCACCGGCATCATCGACTGGAGCGACGCCGCGATCATCGATCCCGCCTACGACTTCGGCCTCCTGTACCGCGACCTCGGTCCGACCGGCTTGGACGCCGCCCTTCGCACCTACCGAAGCGATGTCAACCCTCTGCCGGCTCTGGCTGAGCGCGCCGCCTTCTACGCCAGGTGCAGCGTCCTCGAGGACCTGGCCTATGGCGTTGAGAAGGGCGAGGAGAAATACATCGAGAACGGCCTCACCGCCCTGGGCTGGCTGTTCCCAGCCTGAGTCCGAACCACACCTCCGCTCAAAAAACATCGTAGCGGCTCAGACCACGCGCCCATTTGGTAGCCCGGCAGGTGAAGGTGCAGAGTCGGTGTCCCTAGAGCGGTTCGGCGTAGCGGACCATGCCGCCATCCACGTAGTACGTCGACCCGGTGACGTAGGAAGCGGAATCAGAGGCGAGGAAGAGCGCGACATCCGCCACTTCTTCAGGTTTGGCCATCCGGCCGACAGGGATGATCTCGCTCAGCCGCTGCATTTTGGCCGGGTCGTTCAGGGTCCCAGTGTTGATAGGGGTGGCGACCGCGCCCGGAGCGACATTGTTGACGCGGATTTGGTAGGGGGCGAGCTCCAAAGCGGCGTTTCTCATCAGCATGCGCAGTCCACCCTTGGAGGCGCAGTAGGGGCCATGGAGGGGGAAGGGGAAGTCCTCGTGGATGGAGGAGATGTTCACTATGGATCCGCCCTGGCCGGAGTCACGCATGGCGCGTCCGGCGGCCTGCAGGCAGAGAAAAGCTCCCTTCAGGTTGATCGAGACTTCCTTATCCCATTCCTCCTCGGTGACATCCAGCAGCGGCATCGCCTTCTCGACACCTGCGTTGTTGACCAGCACGTGACAGCCGCCGAGTTCCCGGGTTGTCTGCTCCACCATGGCGGCGACCTCACCCGCTTTGGCGACATCGGCCTTGACAGCGAGGGCTCGGCCGCCCTGCGAGTTCATCCGCTCCGCCAGAGCCCGCGCCTCGTTCTCGTAGCCGAAGTAGTTGATGGCGACTGCGGCCCCAGCGGCTGCAAAGCGCTGCGCGATGGCGTAGCCGATGCCACTCCCGGCCCCGGTGACGACGGCAACCTTGCCCTTCAGATCCATTCGGTTTCCCTCCATCTACTCAGACTGCTCGTGGACGGAACTGTAAGTCGTGCGCTTGGCGGGCGGGAGGATTGCCGTTCCTGACCGGTGCGGCGCTGGCCTCTCCGCCTCGGGGTGCGGGGCCGCGGGCTCTCGCGAAGCCTGGGCCGAACAATCGCTGGCAGCAGCCGTTCATCGTGGTTATCCTCAGCGCCGAGAACATCCGGCTCGGCGCCATGATCTACGGCTACCCTATGCTTCGCCGGTGTGAGATACCGGGCCTGGACTCGGCGACCATCCGCTTGGGGCTGGATGCTTGCGACGGTCACGCTGGTGATGGCGCTCGCGGCAACTGCTTTCACCCGCGGCGATCAGCTGTTGGTCGTCACCTGGATCTACCCGGTGGGCACGATCGTCGCGGCCGTGTACTGCTTTGCGGCAGCGCGGGCGGCCCGCCGGACGGGCATCGTGCCGGCTCAGCGACTGCGCCGCGCGTTTGCCGTCGCCATCAGCTGGGAGCTTGCCGGCGGCCTGGCAGCGGGACTGGCGATCGCGGCCGCTTATGGCTCGCTCCTACTTGGCGCCGAAATCCTCTTCACGGCGGCGACTATGGCGGTGGTGCTCCGCATGGGACGGCAGGCGCTCCGGCCGGGGGGGAGTGTCACGCCGCCCGCCTGACCCCGAGCTCCGGAAACCTGAGCCGGACGCTGGCCGGGAAATGGGATTCGTGTCCTTGACCCGGGCGGAGCAGGGAGCGGCGGTGATCGAGGTCAAAGACCTGGTGAAGCGCTACCGCAAAGCGCCGACCAACGCCGTCGACGGCATCTCCTTCCAGGTCAACCAGGGCGAGCTGTTCTGCCTACTGGGACCCAACGGCGCAGGCAAGACCACCACCATCTCGATCTTGACGACGACGCTCTCTGCGACCTCGGGCAGCGTCAGGATCTGCGGGCTGGACCTGGCCCAGGAGGCCGCTGCAGTGCGCCGGCAGGTGGGGATCATCTTCCAGCAGCCCTCCCTCGACCTGAACCTCAGCGCCGAAGAGAACGTCCGGCTCCATGCCATGCTCTACGGCATCTACCCCTGGCGGCCGCTGTTCAGGCTGATGCCGGCTGAATACAGGCAACGCGTGCTCGAGCTCTCCGACGTGGTGGGTCTGGGAGCCGACCTCGGCCGTCCCGTCAAGTCGTTCTCTGGCGGGATGCGCCGCAAGCTGGAGATTGTCAGGACTTTGATCCACCGGCCGCGCGTGCTCTTTCTGGATGAGCCGACGACTGGACTGGCCCCCGAGAGCCGGCGCAACCTCTGGGCCTACCTGCACCAGGTGCAGCGCGACACGGGGACCACTGTTCTGCTGACCACTCACTACCTGGAGGAGACTGAAGGGTCCGATCGGATTTGCATCCTCGATCGGGGCCGAATAGTCGCGTTGGGGACGCCGGAGGAGGTGACTGAACGGCTGGTGCGGCCTTCCTTGATCCTTGATGCAGTCGACCGGGCAGGCCTCGGCAGCGAGCTACGCGGCCTGCAGCTGCGGGTCGAGGGCACCGGGCCCTTTCGCATTGAGCTCGACGCGGGGGCCGCTCAGCGCATCATCGGCGGCCTCAGGACCGAGCTGACACAGCTCCGCACCCAGGGTGGCTCGGTGGAGGAGGCGTACCTGGCCCTGGTCGGCCGAGAGGAGGAGGCGATCTGAGCTCCGAGCTGACCGCGCTGCTGGCGATCGCGCAGCGTGATCTGATCAAGTTCCTTCGGGACCGACCCCGGGTGATAGTCAGTCTGGTCTTCCCCTTCATCTTTATTGCAGTGCTCGGCAGCACCCTGCAGGCGAATCTGGGCCGGACGACCGCCTACAACCTGGTCGGCTTCACCTTCACCGGCGTGCTTGCCATGACACTCTTCCAATCCGCCGCGACAGGCATCATCTCGCTGATCGAGGACAGGGAGAACGACTTCTCGAAGGAGATGTTCGTGGCGCCCATTCGGCGGACCACGATCATCGCCGGCAAGGTGCTCGGTGAGACCCTGGTCGCCCTGATTCAGGGCGCGGGCATAGTCGCCTTCTCGCTGGTCATAGGCGTCCGGCTGGGCCCGGCGGCGATCGCCCTGCTGATCCCGGTGGGGCTGGCGTGCTGCCTGTTGGGGGGTGCGTTCGGGGTGGCGACGCTGGGCGCCCTGCCCAACCAGCGCACCGCCCAGCAGATCTTCCCTTTCTTCATCCTGCCGCAGTACTTTCTGGCAGGCATCTTCGCCCCCATCAACGTCCTGCCGATCTACCTCGACATCGTCTCCCATCTGTCGCCCCTGCGCTACGCCGTCGACCTGACGCGCGTTGCCTTCTACACGGGGCGTCCTGAGTACGGTCGGGTAGTGCTCGATGGGACCTTGATCGATGTCCTCACGATGTCAGCTCTTTTCCTGGCCGGCCTCGGAATTGGAACCTTGCTCTTCACGCACCGGGAGCGAAACCGGTAGCTGAACACTGCCGTGCCACACGCCTGGCCGCCGGGGTCTGGAACAATTGCGAGCGATGAACGAACTCAACCGGCGTCTGGCCGCGCTGCCGGAGCACTGGCTGATCTTGGTAGCTGTCCTGCTACCTGTCTTACTGCTGGTAGGTGCCTACGCCTTCAGCCTCGCCGGCGGCGGCCGCTGGCACGGCGGCTCGGTCGCCGCAGCTCTGGCAGCTCTCGGGCTGGTCGGAGCAGGGCTGTATGCTGGCCGCCCGGCCTGAGGCCTCCGGCGAGCCGCGCCGACCGGTCGACTGAAGCCACCTGTGGACACATCTCTCACTCTCATCCTTGCCACGTGCTCAGGCCTTGCGGTCGCAGGTGCGCTGGCCGCCGCCTTGGCGCCCGCCACCTGGCGGGCAGGGGCCATGCTTCTGCTGGCGGCCGGGACCGCGGGGGCGCTCGCATCCCTCGGCGCCGGGTTCGCGGCACTCGTAGCCCTCATAGCGCTCGGGGCTGCTGCACCGCTGCTGGCGGAGTCTCCAGTCAGCTCGCGCGGGCTGACGGCACGTTCGGCGGGGGTGCCGGCGGTGCGGCCCAGGCGTCTGGCGGCCCAGCTCGGGGCGGTCGGCGCGGGGCTGATACTGGTGCTCTTTGGCTTTGCGGCCCTGCGTGGCGACTTCCTCCGCACCGGCTACAGCGGAGGGTGGCTGGGGACGGCCGCGATGGGCCGCCTGCTCTTCGGCCAAGACGCCCTGGCTGCTGACGCGGTTGCCGGACTGCTCTTCGTAGGCCTTCTAGCCCAGACCTGGACAGGGTGGGGGCGGCGGTGAACCAGCCCCTCGCCGTGGCGCTGGTCGCCGGCGCTGCAGTCGTTGCCGCAGGCGTCTTTTTGGCCTGTTGGAGCGACGCACCCCGAGCCCGGCTGGCGTCGCTGCCAGCCCTGGGTGCAGGCGCTGCGATCGCCTTCGCAGGCGTCTCTCGGTTCGCCGCCAGCAGGCAGGATCCGAGCAGCGGGCAGGAGATGGCAGCGCTGCTGGTGGTCGCCAGCCTGGCCGCGCTCCTGCTCGGTCTCGCCTTCAACCGAGGCGAGCAGCAGGCGTGAGCCACCTGAGCACGTTCCTGGCGGCGGCCCTCGCTCGAGGCTTCAACCTCGATCCTACGAAGGCACTGCCTTACGCCGCGCCGGGGGTGCTGGTCATTCCCCTGCTGGGACTGTTGATCCTGATCCTGGGCGTCCGAACCCGGCGCTCGGCAGCCTTCGTGGGGCTGGTCACCGTCGTACTGACCATGGCCGATCTGGGCCTGATCACCTGGGCCCGCTTCCGCAACCAGGAAGCGCTGCGCTACGCCTATCAGTGGATCAACACTCCTGTCAGCTTTTCCGGGGACCCGCGCTTCCAGGGTTTTGGCGTCGACTTGGCGATTCGGCTCGACCACGTCACTCTGGTGGCGGCGCTCGTCGTGGCTGTCATCTTCCTGGCAGTGCTGAGCTGGCACCGGGCCGCCGGCCGTGGCGAACAGGGGCCGATCCGTTTCCAGGTCAACGCGCTCTTCCTGCTGCTCAGCGCGCTGGGTGTGATCGTCAGCGGCGATCTGGCCGAACTGGCTGCATTTTGGTTTGCTGCCGGCCTGGCGACCTACCTGCTGCTCTCCCAGCGCTGGGGCAGCGATGTTTTCGGACGCGCCTCGCGCTTCGGGCTGGCGCTGCCCTTGCTGGGCGACATGGCCCTGCTCAGCGCAATCTCGCTCTTCTACTCTCGCGCCGCCAGCCTGGACCTCGATCGGCTGCAGACGTCTGTGCGCACGACGCCCGGGGTCGGGCTCAAGTTCCTGTCCATGCTGGCCGTCCTGATAGTGCTGGCCGTCGCCGTCCGGGCAGCCATCTGGCCCTTCACCGCTTGGCAGACCGCTACCACTGAGCAGCCGCCGTCGCTCTGGGCGCTGGTGCTGGGCGTCTGGCCGGTGCTCGCCGGCGTAGTGCTCTACCGCTGGCTGCCGGTGATCACGCAGGCTGGGCCGCAGGTGCTGGTGGGCTTGGCAGCGGCCCTGGCGTTGGCAGCCATCCTGGGCCCGGTTCTCTCGCTGTTAGCCTTCGACCTCCGCCGGGCTGTGCAGCTCGCGTCCTCCGGCGCGGTGGCGGCGGCCCTTCTGGCCATGCTCTCTTCGATGCCACCCCAGCACGGGCTGGGCTGGCTGGCGGCGGGCGCTCCGCGCTGGGTTGCGTTGGTAGGCCTCGTCTCGCTTTTCGGGGCAGGGATGGCACGCGCCGGACTCGGCTTGGTAGGCGGTGGTCTGGCACTTCGCTACAGGTCTCCTGAGCTGCAGCACCTGGGCGCTGGCTGGCAGCGGCTGCCGGGATCCACCGCCGGCATGATTGTGGCGCTGCTTACGCTCAGCCTGGCCGCGTTCGCCGCTCCCGCGCTCCAGCCCAGCACAGCCCTTGCCGCCCGCGTCGTCTTCGGACTTGCCCTGCTGCTGGCCGGGCTGGGGGTGGGTCGTGTCTACAGCATGGTGGCGCATGGAGCCATCCCCCGCCGGCGCGGCTTCGAGCCGAGCAGGGTGCGGGAGATGCGGCCGCTGGCAATGGCTGCCGGGCTGCTGCCGGCCGGGCTCGCGCTGGTGGCTCAGGGCCTCTTGCTCTGGAAACCTTGGCTCGGCTTCCTCGGCGCCGGCACCGCGCAGCCTGACCCAGCCCGACTGCTGATCTGGCTGCTGCCGGGCCTGGTCGGCTTCGCGCTTGCCGCGGCTTTGGTCTTCGTCCGCCGAGCGCAGGCCATGAATCAGCTCAGACATGCCGGCGCCGCCTATCGCCGGCTCTGGGCGATCGCCAGACTGAGCTTCGGCCGCTTCTTCAGCCGGCCGGCGTTGGAGCTGACCCGCCTGCTGGAGGTGCGAGGGCTCCCCGTCGCGGAAGCAGCGCTGGGCAGGGCCCTGGTCACCGCTGGCCTGTTGGCGGGGCGCCGGCTTTCGCTGCTGAGAGCGGGGCTGGCGGTGCTGGCAGTGCTGGCGCTGGGCTTTGCGCTGCTGACGCCGGGGGTGCGGCGATGAGCCTCTGGCTGGCCGGCGTGGCTCTGCCCAGCCCGAGTCCGAGCGCGCAGCCGACCACGTTCGGGGCTGGCGTCATCAGTGTCAGCTTCCTGCTCAGCGTGCTGATCTGGGCGCCCGTTGTGATGGCAGGGATCATCGCGGTGATCCCCCGCGGGGGACGCACCCGACTCGAGCGCTGGCCATTGGGCGTCGCGTTCTGGACCATGGTCGGCACCTGCGCCATCACCCTCATCGGCTACTCGCAGTTCCAGTCCTTCTCGGGAGGTCTGCAGTTCGAAGAGCGGTTGCCCTGGCTGCCCTCGATTGGCGTCAGCTATCACCTCGGCGTTGACGGCATCAGCATGGCTGTGCTGCTGTTGAACCAGCTGATCGGCGTGGTGGCAGTGCTGGCTGGTTGGGAGCTGCGGGACCGGCCGCGCTCCTACTTTGCTCTGCTGCTGCTCACTCAGGCCGCCGTGACAGGCGTGGTCGCGGCACAGGATTTTTTCCTTTTCTTCCTGTTCTGGGCGCTGGCTGCTGTGCCTGTCGCGCTCTTGGCCGGCGGCTGGGTCCGCCGTCCAGGCGCCTCGGCTCGGGTGCTGGCCTACTGGGCCTTCGGCTCCGCTGCGCTGCTGGTCGGAGGGCTGCTGTTATACCGGGGAACCGGCGCCACCAACTTCGACCTCGGCAGCCTGGCGGGGATCCAGGGCCAGACGCGGCTGCAGTTCCTCGCGGGCGTGCTCTTCCTGCTCGCCGCCGCCACCCGCTTGCCGCTGGTGCCGCTCCACGGCTGGGTGAAAGACGTCTACCGCGATGCTCCGACGGGGGTGGCGATCCTGGTCGCCGGGGCGTCCAGCCGCCTGGGGGGGTACGAGCTGGTCAGACTCCTGGCTGGCGCCGAGCACGACGGCGCCAAGCGGCTCGCTCCCTATCTCGGCCTCCTCGCCGCGCTGACTGTCGGCTACGCCGGCCTGGCCGCCCTGCGCAGCCGGCAGGTGCGGGGGGTGGCAGCGTATCTCGCGCTCGTTCCGGGCGGCCTGACGCTCTTGGGTCTGGCTGGGCTCACACCACTGTCGCTCCACGGGGCTGTGCTGTCGCTCTTCGCTGGCGGCCTGGCCGCGGCGCTGATAGTGGGCGCCGCCGCCACGCTGACCGAGCGAGCGGGGACGGGCCGAGTTGAGTTCGCCGCCGGGCTGGCCGGCCGTATGCCTGTGCTGGCCTGGCTCTTCGCGATCGGCGCCCTGTCAGTACTTGGCCTGCCGTTCCTGGCGACGTTCGCCGCCGACCTGATGATTTTCCTGGGCTCCTTCGGTACAGTGCCGGCGCCCGCCTTCGCGGTCGCGGCCGCGCTGGTGCTGGTGGCGGGGGCGGTGGCCTGGCTGCTGCAGCGGACACTGTTCGGTGCCGCCAACCGGGAAGGCCCGGAGCCGGAGGAGGCCAGCTTGCCGGAGAAGTGGTACCTGGGGATCCTGGTTGGCGCCCTGCTCTGGGTGGGCCTGGTTCCTGGTGGTCCCAAGCTGCTGGGCATTCCACTCTTCGACCCTGGCCTGATCAACGTCATCAGCCCAGGAGTCGCCGATCTGGCGTCCGCATACGCGCCGGCGCCCCCGCCGACGCCTTCGTCGAGTCCCTCAGCCAGCCCCTCCCCTGCGACAAGCCCGGCGGCCTCGCCCCGGCCGAGCAGCACTCCATGAGGGTCATAGCACTTCTTCCGGAGGCGATCATCCTGGCCACCGCCGCCGTCCTGCCTCTTGGCCGGCGGCTCGTTCCCGAGCGCCGGGAGCTCAACTGGCTGGCACCCCTGGCGGTTTTGGCGGCGCTGCTGCTGGAGCTCTGGCTGGGCGCTCCGGTCGGCTCGCTCTTTTCAGGCGGTTGGCTGCAGGACAGGTTCAGCCTGTTCGGGAAGGCGGCGCTGCTGCTGGGCCTTCTGGTCTTCGTAGTCGTTGATCGTGAGCCAGAAGCGTGGCCGGACCTCGAGGCCTTTGCTTTCCTGGCAGTCTTCGGCGGCATGGTGGCCGTCTCCGCGCCCACGCTCGTCGGCCTCTGGGCGGGCCTGGAGCTGGCCGCGCTGGCCGGTGTGGCTGCCAGCGGCTTCAGCTCCCGCACCGCCGCCTCTGAGCTGCTGTTGGTATCCGCCACAGCTGGCGGCTTGCTCGCCCTCGGCTTTGCCTTCCTCTATGCGCTGGCCGGCACCACCTCGCTGGCCGGCCTCCGTCTGGGACTGGCGCACCGGCAGCTGGCTCTGCCGCTGGCCCTGATCGTCCTGCTCGTCCTCTCGGGCCTGGCGCTGCGCCTGGCGCTGGCGGCGCTGGCCGGGAATGGCGGCCGGAAGGCGGACACTCGGGGCCAGGCGGTGCCGGCTGCCCTGCTCAGCGCCGTCGCCCTGCTTGTGGCGGCCAAGCTGTTGCCGAGCTTGGCCGCCGCCACCATCGTTTGGGCGCCTTGGTTGGCGGTGCTATCGGCGGCTGCCATGCTCCTGGGCGGCCTGCGGGCGGCGGCGCTGAGCAGACCTGAGCGGCAGGCGGTCTGGCTGGCGCTGGGCCAGGTGGGCTGGGTCGGCGCCGCCTTGGCCAGCCCCCAGCAGCGAGGCACTGCCGCCGCTCTTTTCTTGCTGGGCTGCCTGCTCTTCGCGTGGGTGGGCGCGGCCCTGCTCGCTCGACTGGAGCCCTCGGCCCTGGCCGGGCTCAGCTCGCGCGACCCGCTGCGGGCAGCCGGGCTGGGGCTGGCGCTGCTCTCGCTCGCCGGAGCACCGCCGCTGGGCGGATTCTTCGGCGAGTTTGCGGTGGCTGCCGAACTGATCCGCTCAAATCTCGGCTGGGTCTTGGCGGCCGGCCTCCTGGGCTGGATCGCAGGTCTCTACGGCGTGATCCGCACGCTGGCCCGCAGCTACCTCGAGGCGGCCCCAGAACCGCCGCGCCGCGGTCCCCGGCCGGCGTCCGTCTGGACTGTGAGCGCGCTCTTGCCGGCGGTCCTCGTGCTGGGCTACGGTTTGTTCGCGTTCCCCATCCACAGCCTGGCCAGCCAGGGCGCTGCGGCTCTCGGTCTCCGCTAGTCTCGCCAGGTCAGGATGTGCCGACGTGGTAGGGATGGGCGGTGGATCGCGCTGGCAGCGGGTACGCTCGGACGCCACAACATCGCGCCGTGGCCCGAGCAACGAGCCAGGAGGCCGCCCACGAGCGTTTCCTCTCTGGTGCTCCGAAGATGCACCCTGGGAGAAAGCTATCGTCGCCTCGTCTTGAGAGCTGCACCGGATAGACCTCGGCCGCGACTGCGACCTCGCCCGCTGGGCGCCGGCGCCTCGCTTGTCTACCTGAGCGCCACTGCGTTGTGGCTCCTCGCGGCAAGGCCACCGGCCCTGCCCTGGCTGGGGCTGGCGGCGCTCGCGGTGGCCGCGGCCGGGCTTTACTTACCGGGGCTGGCAAATCAGATCTCGCTCGGGCGCGCCTACCTGGCGGGGCCGGCGCTGGGGTTGGGAGCAACCCGCGCGCTGCTGCCGCTGGCGCTGGTGATCCTGCTGGCTGCCGCGACCGACTTGGCGGACGGTTTCGCCGCCCGGCGCTGGGAGAAGCCCACGCGCTTGGGCGGGGCTCTCGACCCCGTGGTGGATGGGCTGCTCTTCGGCAGCGCCGGGGTTGGACTGGCGCTTGCAGCCCTCTACCCGCTCTGGCTGGCAGTCGTGGTGATCCTGCGCTACCTGTTGCCAGCCCTCGGCGGCGGACTCCTGCTCCTGTTTGGCCGCCAACCGGTGCTGAAACACACGCCGGCGGGCCAAGCCTCAACCGCGGCCATAGCCCTCCTGCTGATCGGATTGGCCGCCTGGGTGGCGTTGGGCAGGGACGCCAGGTGGCTGTTGCTGGCGGCCGAGGTGGTGATCCCGCTGTCGGCTGCCGCCGCACTGCTGAACCTGGCCTGGGTCAACCGATCGGCGCTGTCGGCCGGGCCCGTGCACGGGTAGAGTTAGGGATGGTCGCGCTAGATGGGGAGCTGGCGGTTCCCTGCACCGGCAATCCGCCACAGCCGGGTCGAATTCCCCGCCGAGGTCCGGATCTTTTGAACGGACGCGGAAAGAAGGCGTTGAAGGCTGGGACCTGCGCAGCTCGGGTCTCCGAACCCCGTCAGGTCCGGAAGGAAGCAGCGGTAAGGAGGCCGCCCGAGGGTGCCGCAGCCATTCTGGCCGGAGTCTCTAGTTCGCGTGCCGCAGGAGTTCAGGGATCGAAGTGGGGTGCGCGGCCATTGCCCAGCTTTGTGAAACGAAAAGCAACCCTGAACAGCTGTCGAGAACCGTGACCTACCAGACCCTCTACCGCAAGTACCGCTCGCAGACCTTCGCGGACCTGGTGGGGCAGGAGGCGACCAGACGCGCCCTCCAAGGCGCCATCGGGGGTGATCGGGTGACCCACGCCTACCTCTTCGCCGGCACCCGAGGCACTGGCAAGACGTCCGCCGCCCGGCTGCTGGCCAAGGCTGTCAACTGCCTTCAGCGGGCTTGTGGCAGTGCCGAACCCTGCACCCGGTGCGAGTCCTGCCGGCAGATCCAGAACGGTACTGCCCTGGATCTGATCGAGATCGACGCCGCCTCCAACCGGGGCATCGACGAGATCCGCGACCTGCGCGAGAAGGTAAATCTGGCCCCCGCCCTGGGCCGGCGCAAGATCTACATCATCGACGAGGCGCACATGCTTACGACGGAGGCCTTCAACGCTCTTCTCAAGACTCTGGAGGAGCCGCCGCCCCACGTGGTTTTCGTGCTCTGCACCACCGAGGCGAACAAGGTGCCGGCGACAGTGGTCGGCCGCTGCCAGCAGTTCAACTTTCGTCGGTTCAACGACGAGCAGATCACTGGTCGCCTCCAGCACGTGGCCCAATTGGAGGGCATCCAGGTCGAGCCGGCCGCGCTGAGCCTCATGGCCAAGGTCGCTCAGGGGTCCATGCGCGACGCCATCGGCCTGCTCGATCAGCTGGTGCCGCTCGCCGGAGAGACGATCACCGGCACGGCCGCCCGGGACCTGCTGGGGCTCGCCGATCCCCGCCAGGTGGAGCGCATCTTCGACCTCGTGCTGGCCGGCCGGGCGAGCGAGGCGCTGACGGAACTGGCCCGCGTCTACGAGGCCGGCGGCGAGCTGCGGCAGCTTGTGCGGGGCCTGATGGAGCGCTGTCGCGACCTCCTCCTGCTGGCGATCGAACGTCGGGAGGAAGGCCGCCGGGCGTGGCTGTCGTCTGCGCTCGATTCTCTCCTTCACCTGGACGGTGAGGTGAGAAGACACGGCGAGCCGCGCTTTCTGGTCGAGGCTGCGCTGGTTCGCCTGGCGGCGAATGCCGCCCCTGGCGACTCTCAGGCGACCGGCGGAGTTGCGGTTGGAGTCGAGCAGGTGACGGAGGTTGTCGCCCAGAGCGAGACCGCGACGCCGACGGATTTCCCGCCCCTGCCAGCCCCGGCTGCAATCTCTGAACCTGTGCCAGTGGCCGGCGCCCCGCCACCTAGGGACACCGCCCCCCCGGCGCCGGCCGGCAGTCCCGCCCCGGCTCCGCAGTCAGCTCCAGCGCCGGTCGGGGCGAGCTCCTCGAGCGATTCTGTCGAGGGCTGGCGCGGAGTGCTGGAACAGCTATCGCCCAAGATGAAGGCCTACTTCCGGGACGCCCAGCCGGCGGTCTCCGGTTCCCGGCTCAGCCTCACCTTCGCCTACGCCTTCCACCACAAGATGGCGCAGGAGAATGCCGGCGAGATAGCGCCGCCTGTCAGCGCGTGGTTGGGGGAGGGGGCCACCGTCGAGTTTCTGCTCCAGGACGCTAAGGCGCCCGCCATGCGGACCGCCGCCGCGACGGCGGCGCAGTCGCCGGAGGATGATCCTCTCGTGAAGGCGGCCATCCGGGAGCTGGAGGGCAAGGTTCTGCGCGTGAAGCAGATGCCTGGTCCCAGAGCCGGTTCCAAGTCAGAGCTGTAGAGCTGAGGAGCTGTTTCAAATGCAGAACCAGATGAAGATGATGCAGCAGGTTCAGAAGATGCAGGCGCGCATGGCGCAGGTCCAGGGCGAGCTGGAGGCGGCCACCGTGGAAGGTACAGCCGGCGGCGGCGCTGTCAAGGCAGTGGTTTCCGGCCAGCAGCGGCTGGTCTCGATCGAGATCGATGCCGAGGTGGCCGACGACTTGGAGATGCTGCAGGATCTGATCCTGGCCGCCGTCAACGAGGGTCTGGACCACTCGCGCGATCTGGCCGCCTCCCGCATGCAGGGGGTGACGGCCGGCCTGGGCCTGCCGCCGGGCTTGATCTGAGCCGGCGACCCTCCGCGACCCTCTGATAAATGCTGCAGCTGCCACTGCCCCTGGAGCAGCTGATCAGGGAGCTGTCGCGCCTGCCCAGCGTGGGTCCCAAGACTGCCCAGCGCCTGGCCTTCTTCATCCTCCGTTCCGACCGCTCGCAGGCGGAGGCCCTGGCGCAGGCGGTGATGGACGTCAAGAGCCGGATCGGCTACTGCGAGGAGTGCTGGAACATAGCCGAAGGGCGGCGCTGTTCGATCTGCCTCTCCTCGCGCCGGGAGCCGACGCAGCTGTGCGTGGTCGAAACGCCGCTCGACCTCCTCGCAGTGGAGCGGACAGCTGAGTACCACGGCCTGTACCACGTGCTGCACGGTGTCATCTCACCGATCGATGGGATCGGTCCCGGCGACATCCACGTGCCGGAGCTGGTCGAGCGGGTGCGGAGGGGAGGTGTGCGGGAGGTAATCATCGCCACGGATGCCGATATCGAGGGTGAGGCGACTGCCGTTTACCTGCTGCGGGCCCTGGCGCCGCTGGGCGTACAGGTGACCCGACCAGCTCACGGGTTGCCAGTCGGCGGCGACCTGGAGTACGCCGACGAGCTGACTCTGGCCCGTGCCCTGAGCGGTCGGCGCGCCTTCTAGTTGCCTGTACCAGCCGCCCCACGGGTGAGCTGGAAGGTGCTACGATCATCTTTCGCGCTGGGCAGGCACTGAGCCGGCCGGACGCGAGAAGGTGAGCCGTCCGGGAAGGGTTTGAAGCCCGCCGCGGCGGTGTACAATTGACGTTGCGCCTCCGCCGAGAAGGCTTTGTGCGCCCTGCGCCGGGTTGGTTGAAGGTCTTTTGAGGGGCCTTCGTGCAAGCCCAAGGGCCAGGGTCGGAGGGGG
Organism: Candidatus Dormiibacter inghamiae; assembly: GCA_016464825.1. Lineage (GTDB taxonomy): Bacteria > Chloroflexota > Dormibacteria > Dormibacterales > Dormibacteraceae > Dormiibacter > Dormiibacter inghamiae. Next base: position 91,565 of record JAEKNQ010000057.1, read on the forward strand.
CGGCCAGCACTTTGACAACTGAAGAGTGAGAAGGACTTAAAGAGTCCAATCGGACTCAGGACTGCGATGTCCTGGGGTCCTTGCTTTAGACGGAGAGTTTGATCCTGGCTCAGGGTTAACGCTGGCGGCGCGCCTGATACATGCAAGTCGAGCGAGGGCTCATTTCTCGCAAGAGAGATGGGTTCCTAGCGGCGAACGGGTGAGTAACACGTGGGCAACCTTTCCCAAAGTGGGGGATAACATCGAGAAATCGGTGCTAATACCGCATGTGGTCATCGAAGACATCTTCGATGAGAAAAGCAGCAATGCGCTTTGGGGTGGGCCCGCGGCCTATCAGCTAGTTGGTGGGGTAACGGCCTACCAAGGCATTGACGGGTAGCTGGTCTGAGAGGACGACCAGCCACACGGGGACTGAGACACGGCCCCGACTCCTACGGGAGGCAGCAGTAAGGAATCTTCCGCAATGGGCGAAAGCCTGACGGAGCGACGCCGCGTGTGGGATGAAGTCTTTCGGGATGTAAACCACTGTCGGAGGGGAAGAGAACGGACGGTACCCTCCAAGAAAGCCCCGGCTAACTACGTGCCAGCAGCCGCGGTAATACGTAGGGGGCAAGCGTTACTCGGATTTACTGGGCGTAAAGCGCGTGTAGGCGGCTGGTCAAGAGTGATGTGAAATCTCCGGGCTCAACCCGGAAACTGCATCGCTAACTGGCCTGGCTAGAGTGCAGGAGAGGGCAGTGGAATTCACGGTGTAGCGGTGGAATGCGTAGATATCGTGAGGAACACCAGTGGCGAAGGCGACTGCCTGGCCTGTAACTGACGCTGAGACGCGAAAGCGTGGGGAGCGAACCGGATTAGATACCCGGGTAGTCCACGCCCTAAACGTTGCGAACTAGGTGTTGGCGAGATTGACCTCGTCAGTGCCGCAGCTAACGCATTAAGTTCGCCGCCTGGGAAGTACGGTCGCAAGATTAAAACTCAAAGGAATAGGCGGGGGCCCGCACAAGCAGCGGAGCGTGTGGTTTAATTCGATGCAACGCGAAGAACCTTACCTGGGTTTGACATGTTTCAGTAACTCCGGCGAAAGCCGGGGCCCCTCGCAAGAGGCTGTTGCACAGGTGGTGCATGGCTGTCGTCAGCTCGTGCCGTGAGGTGTTGGGTTAAGTCCCGCAACGAGCGCAACCCCTGTCCTTAGTTGATTTTCTAAGGAGACTGCCGGGCGAAACCCGGAGGAAGGTGGGGATGACGTCAAGTCAGCATGCCCTTTATATCCAGGGCTACACACACGCTACAATGGCCGGTACAACGGGTTCCGACACGGCGACGTGAAGGTAATCCCTTAAAGCCGGTCTCAGTTCGGATTGCAGGCTGCAACTCGCCTGCATGAAGTTGGAGTTGCTAGTAACCGCAGGTCAGCACACTGCGGTGAATACGTTCCCGGGCCTTGCACTCACCGCCCGTCACATCACCCGAGTCTGGTGCTCCCGAAGTCGCTGGCCGAACCCGAAAGGGACGGAGGTGCCGAAGGAGTGCCCGGTGAGGGGGGTGAAGTCGTAACAAGGTAGCCGTACCGGAAGGTGTGGCTGGATCACCTCCTTTAAGGAGTCCACCTAACCCCTCTGATCAAAGGGGGACCCAAGGGTGCCGCGAGGCGCCGGCGGGAAGGAAGGAGGCTTCGTCAAGTCAGAGACCCGCAGTAATGACTGTGACTAGGTCCCGAAGACTAGAAGCGTTCGGCCCCGTCCGGGCAGTTCGACCTCGGTCTGGCCGGCTACAAAAGCCGGCTGAGCTTCGAAGAGTACGGTCCCGAAAACAGCCCAATCGGCCCGGCGGCCGGTAGGCGACTCAGCGCACGGTGGAAATCCGCTCAAATAGCACGCGCGGCTTCGGCAGCGCGTGGATCGAGTGCATGACTACTCATGAATAAATGAGGATTCCCTGGAATCCGGTTCTGTCCTTCTCACTCTTCAGACCGTCAAGGTCTGGTTTGCACCTCCCGCGGCGCCGGTCGCGCCGCGCGCGGAGGGAGAGGGGCGGAATGCCTCTCGCCACAAAGCGCCACGGTCGCGTACGAACCGTTGGACGGGGATGTAGCTCAGCTGGGAGAGCACCTGCCTTGCACGCAGGGGGTCACCGGTTCGAGTCCGGTCATCTCCATCTGCACCTTGTCAACTGAATAGGTAAGTTTTGAGAAAAAGTTCGAAGTCGAATTGAAAAACGATCAAGCCGACAGCGATCGTAGGATCCTCAATATGTAGTGAATTGAGTAGCTCTACGCCCCGCTTCCGGAGGGAAGAGTGGGCGTAAGTCGGGACAAGCTACTAAGGGTCCACGGTGGATGCCTAGGCACCAAACGCCGAAGAAGGACGCGGCTACCTGCGATAAGCCACGGGGAGCTGGAAGCAAGCGATGATCCGTGGGTTTCCGAATGGGGAAACCTGCCTGGGGGAATGCCCAGGCACTCCTGGTTGAACACATAGACCAGGTAGAGGGCACCCGGGGAACTGAAACATCTTAGTACCCGGAGGAAGAGATATTTCCTGAGTAGAGGCGATCGAAAGGGGAGCAGCCTAAACCGTGTGCGTGCCAAGACGGCAGTCGTTGCGCGCGCGGTGTTGTGGGACCGTTCCGTTGGCCCTGCCGGGCCGGCAAGGAGTTACAAAACCGGCGGTTAGTCGAAGCTTGGTGGAATACAACGCCAGAGTGGGTGAAAGCCCCGTAGACGAAAGCTGACCGGTCTCCTGAGCGGCACCCGAGTACCCCGGGACACGCGGAATCCTGGGGGAATCTGCGCTGACCACAGCGTAAGGCTAAATACGTTTGGTGACCGATAGTGAAGAGTACCGTGAGGGAAAGGTGAAAAGAACCCCGGGAGGGGAGTTAAAAGAACCTGAAACCGTGGACTTACAATCCGTCAGAGGCCTAGGTCTGGTTACTTCGGTTTCCAGGCAGGCTGATGGCGTGCCTTTTGTAGAATGAGCCGGCGAGTTACTTGTCTGTGGCGAGGCTAAGGGGGTGACACCCGGAGCCGTAGCGAAAGCGAGTCTGAATAGGGCGCGGCCTCTCGTGAGAGAGGTGGTAGTCGCAGGCAGTAGACCCGAAACCGGGTGACCTACCCATGGTCAGGGTGAAGCAAGGGTAAAACCTTGTGAAGGCCCGAACCGACTTAGGTTGCAAACTGAGCGGATGAACTGTGGGTAGCGGTGAAATGCCAATCGAACCCGGAGATAGCTGGTTCTCGTCGAAATGCCTTTAGGGGCAGCGTTGTTGTGGGCTGGCGCAGGTAGAGCACTGAATGGGCTAGGGGCGGTTTCCCCGTTACCAAACCCAATCAAACTCCGAATGGCGTCAGGTTATACAGCAGCAGTGAGACCGTGGGGGCTAAGCTTCACGGTCAAGAGGGAAACAACCCAGACCATCGGCTAAGGTCCCTAAATCGTGACTAAGTGGCAAAGGAGGTCACTTTGCACAGACAACCAGGAGGTTGGCTTGGAAGCAGCCATCCTTGAAAGAGTGCGTAATAGCTCACTGGTCGAGTGGAGTGGCGCCGAAAATGATCGGGGCTCAAGTCACGTACCGAAGCCATGGAGCGCCACGTAAGTGGCGCTGGTAGACGAGCGTCGTGCGCTGCGATGAAGCATGAACGAAAGTCCGTGTGGAGTGCGCACGAGTGCGAATGCCGGCACAAGTAGCGTAAAGGCAGGTGAGAAACCTGCCCGCCGTAAGACTAAGGTTTCCTGGGCCACGTTAATCGTCCCAGGGTCAGTCGGGACCTAAGCCGAGGCCGAAGGGCGTAGGCGATGGACAGCTGGTTCACATTCCAGCACCACCTCGTATTCGTTATCACCGATGGGGGGACGAAGGAGGGTAGGTTATCCGGGCGATTGGATGTGCCCGGCCAGAGATGTAGGGAGTTCCGGTAGGCAAATCCGCCGGGGCGTTTACCTGAGGTCGATGGGGATCTCCCGCGAGGGAGAGTAGTAACTGATCCCAAGCTTCCCAGAAAAGCCTCTAGGGAGAATGCAGGTGCCCGTACCGCAAACCGACACTGGTAGTCGGGAAGAGGATTCCAAGGCGATCGAGAGAACTCTGGCTAAGGAACTAGGCAAAATAGCCCCGTAACTTCGGGAGAAGGGGTGCTCTCCGGCGTCATGGCTCTTGCAGCCGCAGCGTCGGGAGTCGCAGCTAAGAGGTCCAACCGACTGTTTACTAAAAACATAGGTCTCTGCGAACCCGGAAGGGGACGTATAGGGGCTGACGCCTGCCCGGTGCCGGAAGGTTAAGAGGAGAGGTGAGAGCCTTGAATTGAAGCCCCGGTAAACGGCGGCTGTAACTATAACAGTCCTAAGGTAGCGAAATTCCTTGTCGGGTAAGTTCCGACCCGCACGAATGGCGTAACGAGTTGGACGCTGTCTCGGCCAGAGACTCGGCGAAACTGCAGTACCTGTGAAGATACAGGTTACGCGCGGCAGGACGGAAAGACCCCGTGGAGCTTTACTATAGCTTGGCATTGAACTGGGGTCTAATTTGTAGAGGATAGCTGGGAGACTGAGAAGCCCGCACGCCAGTTCGGGTGGAGTCAACCTTGGAATACCAGCCTTGTTAGTTCTTAGTTCTAACGGCGTCCCTGATCGGGATGCCGGACAGTGCCTGGTGGGTAGTTTGACTGGGGCGGTCGCCTCCCAAAAAGTAACGGAGGCGCCCAAAGGTTCCCTCAGCCTGGGTGGAAATCAGGCGCAGAGTGCAATGGCATAAGGGAGCTTGACTGTGAGACCTACAAGTCGAACAGGGACGAAAGTCGGGCATAGTGATCTGACGGTTCAAAGTGGAATGACCGTCACTCAACGGATAAAAGTTACCCCGGGGATAACAGGCTTATCGCGCCCAAGCGTCCACAGCGACGGCGCGGTTTGGCACCTCGATGTCGGCTCGTCGCATCCTGGGGCTGGAGTCGGTCCCAAGGGTTGGGCTGTTCGCCCATTAAAGCGGTACGCGAGCTGGGTTTAGAACGTCGTGAGACAGTTCGGTCCCTATCCGCCGTGCGCGTAGGAGACTTGAGAAGGGTTGACCCTAGTACGAGAGGACCGGGTTGAACGGACCGCTAGTGTACCGGTTGTCACGCCAGTGGCAGTGCCGGGTAGCCATGTCCGGTTCGGATAAGCGCTGAAAGCATCTAAGCACGAAGCCGACTTCAAGATAAGGTCTCCCACCGGGTAACCGGGTAAGGGCCCTGGTAGACCACCAGGTAGATAGGCCGGAGGTGTAAGGCAGGTGACTGCTTGAGCTGAACGGTACTAATCGCCCGAGGGCTTGTCCACTTACGCACCCACTCTTCTCTTCGAGAAGGTGGCTGCTTTGATCCACTATCGCGTCGGTAGATCGACAGCTCGATGAACTTTCTCAGAACCCCTATTCAGTTGCTGGTAGGCTCGCTCCACTGATTGGGGCCCACGGAGCCCGCATTGTCCGGCCAGCCCAGGCAGTAGCATGCCTGGGGGTGAGCTCCGCTGCCTGGGAATGGACGGCCGAGGGCCAGTTTCGGGTCCGGCCCGGGCCCTTATCCCGCGTGACCAGCTTGGCTTCAGCTGACGCGCAAACAGTTGTAGACGAACAGTGGATGCGGCGGGCGCTGCAGCTGGCCGCTCGGGCCGACTATCGCACCAGCCCTAACCCGATGGTCGGCGCCGTTCTGCTCGATCGCCGGGGCAATCTCGCCGGCGAGGGCTGGCACCGCAGCGCCGGCAGTGACCACGCGGAGGCCATCGCGCTCGCCAGGGCCGCCGGCCGTGCGCACGAGGGCACTGCTTACGTCACGCTGGAGCCCTGCCCGCACCAGGGCCGAACGCCTCCCTGCGCTGAGGCGCTGATTGCTACCCGGCCGCGCCGCGTGGTGGTCGCCTTGCGGGATCCCGACGTTCAGGTCGCCGGCCGCGGCCTGGAGCGCCTGCGAGCGGCCGGGCTCGAAGTGGGCGAGGGAGTTCTGGCGGCAGAAGCCGAGGAGCTCAACCGGTTCTACCTTAAGCAGCGTCGGACCGGGCTGCCGTTCGTCACTGTCAAGTTCGCGGCCAGCCTCGATGGTCGAATCGCCACCCACACAGGGGATTCCAGGTGGGTGACCGGCGAAAAGGCTCGACTTCACAGTCACCGGCTGCGCCATCAGCACGATGCCATCCTCGTGGGTGCTGGAACGGTTCTCGCGGACGACCCGGAGTTGAGCGCCCGCCTGCCCAACGCACGCCAGCCGCTTAGGGTGGTCCTTTCCAGCCGCGGCCGAATTCCGAGCTCGGCACGGGCGCTGCGCGGTGAGCACCTGCTGGACGACGGTCGCAATCTGCCAGGACTCCTGCGCCGGCTGGGCGAAGGCGGGATCCTCAGCGTTCTGGTGGAGGGCGGTGGCCAGGTGCACGGCGCTTTCTTCGACCAGCAGCTGGTGGACCAGGTCTTCGCCTACTTGGCCCCCAAGGTCGTAGGCGGGGCGGCGTCGATCCCTTCAGTGGCCGGCTTGGGTGCCGCCAGCCTGGCAGCAGCCTGGCGGTTGACAGGTGTCCGCAGCGAGTGGCTCGGCAGCGATCTGGTTATATCGGGCTATGTTCACAGGGATCGTCAGCTCGCTGGGTAGCGTCGCGGAGTCCCGGAGCGGTCGCCTTGGCATAACCGCAGCTGACATCGCAGCGCGCCTCAGCATCGGCGCCAGCGTGGCTGTCAATGGCGTCTGCCTGACGGTCACCGACGTGGAGGGTCAGGCCTTTTTCGCCGATGTTGTGCCGGAGACTGTGGCCCGGACCAACCTCGGCGACTTGACAGCTCACCAACCAGTCAACCTGGAGCTGCCGCTTAGCCTGGCTCAAGGGCTGGACGGCCATCTGGTCCAGGGTCACGTCGACGCTGTGGTCCGAGTGCTCACAGTCCGGCCGGTCGGACTTGGTAGCGAGATCGAGTTCGAGCTACCCGCCGAGCTTGCCCCCTACGTGGCGGAAAAGGCCTCGGTGACGCTGGACGGGACGAGCCTGACGGTGGCCGGCCTGGCTGCCGACGCACGGTCCTTCAGCGTCGCCTTCATCCCGCACACGCTCGAACGCACGATCGCCGGCTGTTACCAAAGCGGAACCGCCGTGAACCTGGAGGTTGACGTGCTGGCGCGCTACGTCGAGCGGCTGCTGGGCTCCCGTAAGCAGGCTGGGTAACCTTGCCCGGTGTCCTGTTGCAAAAGGTCGCTGGTCAGCTGGCGCCACGCTCGATCAGGAAATCGAGGCGACGACGGCGAAGAAAGGAGCAGCGCCTCTCAAGATGCGCGATGACTGTGGGCTCGGCCCAGTGATTCGCCCAGTGGTCCTTGGAGTCGTAGGCTGCCGCCCAAGAGCCAGGACGTCACGCTGATGGCGCTGGCCAGCATCCCGGAAGCCATCGCCGACTTCGAGGCGGGCAAGTTCGTGATCATCGTCGACGACGAGGATCGCGAGAACGAGGGCGATCTCTGTGTGGCCGCCCAGCTGGCAACCCCTGAGCACATTGCCTTCATGGCCAAGAAGGCGAGCGGGCTCATCTGCACTCCCATGCTGTCGACCAGGCTCGACGAATTGCAAATCGAGCCGGCCGTGCAGCACAACACAAGCCGCTATGGCACAGCCTTTAGCGTCTCAGTGGAGGCGCGCGAGTTCGTCTCCACAGGAATCTCGGCCCAGGATCGGGCGGCCACCATCCGGCATCTGGTCAACCCGAAGGCCGAGCCGAGCGACTTCGCTAAGCCGGGCCACACCTTTCCTCTCCGAGCGGTGGAGGGTGGCGTGCTGAAGCGCGCCGGCCAGACGGAGGCGGCAGTGGACCTCGCTCTGCTGGCCGGGCTCTACCCTGCCGGCGTCATCTGTGAGGTGATGAACGACGACGGCACAATGGCCCGCCTGCCCCAGCTGGAGGGGTTCTCGACGCAGCACGGAATCAAGCTGATCACCATCAAGGACCTGATCGCCTACCGCCGGCGGACCGAGCGGCTGGTGCAGCGGCGGGTCGTGACGCCGATCCCGCTGGACGGCCGCCGCTGGTACGCGCACGCCTACGAGGAGGTCTTGACAGGGGAGATCCACGTGGCGATGGTGCTGGGCCAGATCAGCCCTGACCGGCCGACGCTGATCCGGGCCCACTCACGCTGTCTGACCGGCGACGTCTTCGGCAGCCAGCGCTGCGACTGCGGGCCTCAGCTGCATGCCGCCCTGGCGGCTATCGGAGAGGCGGGAAGCGGCGTCCTGCTCTACTTCGACAACCACGAGGGGCGCGGCATAGGGCTCGTCGAGAAGCTGAAGGCCTACAACCTGCAGGACCAGGGGCTGGACACTGTCGAAGCCAATGAGGCGCTTGATCAGCCGGCTGACTCGCGCGACTACGGCATTGGCAACCAGATCCTCTACGACCTGGGCGTGCGGCGCCTGAGACTGCTGACCAACAACCCCCGGAAGCTGATAGGCATCGAGGGGTTCGGGCTGGAGGTGGTCGAGCAGGTGCCGATCCGGATCGAGCCGACCGAACACAATGCGCGCTATCTGCTGACCAAGAAAGAGAAGCTTGGCCACCTGCTCTGACCGCCCGGCAAGCGGGCGAGCGCTGAGCGCCGGTGGGTGAGCGCGGCCGGGAGCGACCGGCCCCTGAAGACCTGGATGCCACTCGGCTGCGGGTGGGTGTCATCGTCTCCCGCTTCAACCTCGACATCTCGAGAAGACTGCTGCGCGGCGCACTGGAAGCGCTGGCCGAGCATGGCGCGGCCGATCCAGAGGTGGTCTGGGTCCCTGGGGCGATGGAGATCCCGCTGGCGGCCATGACCCTGGCGGAGTCAGGCGCCTTTGACGCGTTGCTGGCCTTGGGCTGCGTCATCAACGGCGAGACCGCCCACTTCCAGTACGTGGCCGGCGAGTCCGCGGCCGGCCTCATGCATGTCAATCTCGACACCGGAGTGCCCTGTGTCAACGGCATCCTGACCACCTACGACAGAGACCAGGCGCAGGCGCGCTCCGGGCCCAAAAACAATAAGGGCGCCGAAGCCGCCGAGACGGCGATCGAGATGGCCAACCTGATCAACCGGCTACAGGAAGGCGTCGAAGATACAGAGGACGGTGCGGAGGCCGGCTTGGCCGGGGAGCTGCGCCGGGCGGACCAGCCGATAGTGCCGCGGCCGCTCAAGTCGGGCCGAGGGGCGTCGCGGCCACCGGCTTAGAGGCTCTCCGGCAAGTGTCAGGAGCCGGGATAGGCCACCGTGCATCTGGCTTGGGACCCGAGTTGCCTGTACCAGCCGCGAGGGCCGCATCTTGGGCCCAATCGGCAGTTATGGGCAACTAGGCTGGCCGGCTCCGCAAGCCGAGAGGCTGTGGCAGCAGCCATTTTTGGGCTGGTCTTGCTCTTGGTGTTGACCCGGCCACACCGCCTGAACGAGGCGGCTGCGACGCTGGCGGGGGCCGCGGGACTCCTTCTTCTCGGCCTCCTCAGCCCGCTGCAAGCAGCGAGCACCCTGGCGAGCCAGTGGAACCTCCTCCTCTTCCTGGTTGGCTTGATGCTGACAGCAGGTCTGGCGGACGCGGCAGGCTTCTTCGACGCCGCCGCCGCTCTGGCCGCTCGCAGCGCCCGCGGCAGCGGCCGGCTGCTGCTCCTGGCGATTTTCGCCGTCGGTGCCCTGGTGACGGCCTTCCTCTCCAACGACGCCACAGCGCTGATCCTCACCCCCGTCGTCTACACGCTGACCACCCGGCTCCGGCTGCCACCGCTGCCCTTCCTCTTCGCCACCACCTTTGTGGCGGATACCGCCTCGCTGACCCTGCCGGTTTCCAATCCCGTCAACGTGCTCATCAGTGACTCCCTGCAGTTGAACCTGGTCGCCTACGCCGAGCATCTGCTGTTGGCGACCCTCCTTGCAGTCGCTGTCAATGCGGGGCTGTTCCTCCTGCTCTTCCGGCGTCAGCTCAGGCAGCGCTTCGAGCCCAGCCGCGCTCTGCAGCCGCCCCGGGCTCGCGCCGAGCAGCGACTGTTCGGGTTGACCACCGGCGGCCTGGGCCTGATCGCGCTGGCCTATGTGGCTGCCTCGCTAGCCCGTTTCCCGCTGGGCTTGGTGGCGATCGCTGGCAGCGCGCTGCTGGCGGGGCTTGCGGCCTTGAGCGGTGGCCTCCAAGCGGCCCGAGTCAAGGAGCACTTCAGCCTGACGCTGCTAGGCTACGTCAGCGGTTTGCTGCTCCTGGTCAAGGGTGTGGAGCTGACAGGACTGACGGCCGGCCTGGTCAGCTCGCTCCTTGGCTTCGCTCAGACTCCGGCGACGGCCGCGGCAGCCGGGCTGGTGGGCGCTGCGGTCGGTTCGAACGTTCTCAACAACCTTCCCGCCAGCCTGGTCCTGATTTCCGGTGCGCATGCTGCACATCTGCCTGAGCCACTCCTTCGGCCCTTCCTGCTGGGCAGCCTGGCCGGCGCCGACATCGGCCCCAATTTGACGCCTGTCGGATCTCTCTCCACCATGCTCTGGCTGCTCATCGTGCGCCGTCGGGGCCTGGAGGTCTCGGCCCGGCAATACGTCAAGATTGGGGTTGTGGTTACGCCAGCTGTGCTGCTGACGGCCGGCATCGCCATAGCTTTGGGCTTTCATTGAGCGCTGTGCTGATAGCGGTGAGTGAGGTGGGCGCAGGGCCTGAGCTGGAAGCTGCGCTGACCTCTGTCCGCCTGGCCGGCCACACGCTGCTCTTGGCCCACGTTATCGACAACGGCGCCCGCGGCGAGTTGGACCTCATCCGCAGCCGCCTCTTGGGTAGGCCCCTTCCCGGTCATCGCCTCCGTGACATCGGCGCGGCAGAAAGGGACGCCGCCACCTCGATCTTGGGGGAGGCGGCCACCGTGGCGGAGAGGCTGGGCGCCGGCTGTGAGACCTGGCTGGGCGAGGGAGAGCCAGGCCGGGAGCTGGTCAGGCTCGCGGCTGGCGGCCGTTGCGAGCTGATAGTCATCGGGGCGCGACCGCCGGCGGCTGACCTCCGGCCGGGACCGCATTCGCTCGGCTCCACCGCAAGATTCGTGGTCGACCATTCACCAGTGCCTGTCCTGCTGCTCCGGCGAGTGGCCAGCGGCCGGCCGGCGTCAGCGCCACCGCCAGTCGTGCCCAGGGTCAAATAGACTGACGGCGTGCCTGGCAGGGTAGGCCTTGTGTGGTCTGAGGACCTGATGGCCTACCAGCTGAGCGAAGACCATCCACTCCAGCCGATCCGGGTGAAGCTGGCAGTCGATCAGATGGCAGCCTCGGGACTGCTCGACCACGCGAGGGTGCTGGCACCGAAGATGGCCAGTCGGCAGGAGCTGGAACTGGTTCACGACAGCGCCTATGTCGAGCTGGTGGCTGCCCTGAGCGATCCCGCCCGTCGGGCGGAAGTCGGCCCCTGGCAGGTTGAGGCAGCCGGCTTTGGCAGCCCTGACAACCCGATAGCCGACGGCATGCACGAAGCCGCCGCCACGGTCGTGGGTGCCAGCGTGGTGGCCGCCGAAACCGTGCACAGCGGTGGCGCCTTACACGTCTTCAGCCCGGCTGGGGGCCTGCACCACGCCCAGGCCCGCTGGGCCTCCGGGTTCTGTGTCTATAACGATGTGGCAGTAGCCGTGGCCTGGCTTCGGGAACGCGGTCACCGGGTTGCCTGCATTGATGTGGACGTGCATCACGGCGACGGGACTCAGGCGATCTTCTATGCCGATCCCGAGGTGCTCACCGTCAGCCTGCATGAGAGCGGGCGCTACCTCTTCCCCGGCACCGGCTTTCCGGATGAGCTAGGAAGGGCGGCAGCCCGGGGTACCTCGGTCAACCTGCCGCTCGAGCCGTACTGCTGGGACGAGCCCTGGTTGGCCGCGTTTGAAGCGCTGATGCCCGTCATCCGCGACTTCCAGCCGACTGTGCTGGTGACCCAGGACGGTTGCGACAGCCACCTGCTCGATCCGCTCGCCCATCTGCAGGCTTCTACCGCCATCTGGCCCCGCATTGGCAGCCGCTTTCACAAGCTGGCGCACGAGCTCTGCCAGGGCCGCTGGGTGGCGTTGGGCGGAGGTGGCTATGCGCTGCGAGAGGTGGTGCCGCGGGCCTGGACGCTGCTCTTCGCCGAGATGGTCCAGCGGCCGGAGCTGGCCGCCAAGCTGATCGATCCTGAGCCGTTCCCGCCCTCTGCCGAAACGCAGGAGCACATCTGGCAGGGGCTGGACCGAGACCTGCACAAACTCGCCGCCGAGCTGGGCCTGGAGCTTGGCCGCTGACCCAGGTGCGGCCGAACGAAGCTGGGGCTGGCGCTAGCCAGCAAGCCAGGCGGGCGCTGAGGTAGCGTCGTAGTCGTTGCTCGTCGTCAGCTGGCGCGCCGGCTTCGGTGTGGGCGCCGGGAGCGGGGTGGCGGGCCCAGTCGGTTTCGCGGAGGCCGGAGCTGCAGGTCCAGCGGGGATCTGGGCGGGGGGTGTCAGATCCTGAAAAAAGAGCTGGAAGTGCCCCGTCGTGTCCTGACCGCTGAGATACAGCACGCCGCTTCCGTCGGGCGCCCAGCCGGGTGCCCCCACCAGGCCGCTGGCGACCACAGTCGCCGGACCCAGCGCCTTCCCGTCGAAGTCGGCCAGCATCAGCTTGCTTGGCTGGCCGGCTGACGTGCACACCATGGCCAGGCGCTTTCCATCCGAGGAGAGCGCCGGCTGGGCGCAGCCATCCTCCTCCTTCGTGAGCGCTGTCCCGGTGGCGTGGGCGCGGGTCGTCAGCCACAGCTGGGAGATGTTCTTGCCGTCCGGCGTGAGCCCAAATTTGGCATAGATCAGACCGCCGCTCTTGAGTGGTGCCGGCTGGACGTCGCCGCCCGTGTACTGATTGGGGTCGGTCCAGGCTCGGGCCTGGCGCTGCAGACCGTCGACAGGCATCGCATAGACAGCCAGGTCCACGCGATAGAAGTTGCCCGGGTCCTTGGGATCCCAGGAGTAATAAATTGTCTGACCGTCCCCGCTGAGGCGGGGATAGAACGACCAGTGGTTCAGGTGAACGTCAGTGTTGGCGTTGTGTGTCAGCTGCTTTACGACGTGGCCGTCGTAGTCGAGCAGGTAGAGGTCCGAGGACTGAGCCTCCCGCTTCACCGCCAGCAGCTGGCCCGTGGGTCCCGGCGAGGGCTGTGTCCAGCCGCCGCTCGCGATTTGCTGGAAGCTGCCGGCGCGAAGCCGGTAGAGAGCGCCGCCCTGGGCGACATACACGCTGCCCGGCAGGCTGAACTTCGCCTTCGCTGGGGCAACGGCCTTCTCAGTTGTGACGCGACTCTTGAGAGAGCCCAGGTAGTGGTAGACGCCGTAGCCGAAGACGACCATCGCTGCCACGAGAACGAGGGCCAGCCCGCGGCGGACCCACTGCGCTGTGCTGTTCAGGAAGGAAAGTCCTGGTGCACGAGCGAGTGGATGGCCGCCCAGTCACTTGGCAGCAGGACGTCCTCGCCACCGATGTTCTCGCCGACCGTGTAGTTGAGCAGCGTCATCTGTTTCACATCCTGCGTCTGAACCTTGGCGGCCACCGGCAGGAGGGCGCGGATGCGATCAAGGCTCAGGTCAGTCTTCAGCTGCCCGTTGAAAGTGCTGGCGAGGTCAGGGATGTCGGCGGCGGTCAGGCTCTTGGCCTTGGTGCGTAGAGCAAGCAGCACCTGCTGCTGGCGCACAGAGCGGCCGAAGTCACCCCGCAGGTCGCTATGGCGGGAGCGTACGTACTGCATGGCGTGGATGCCGTCAAGGTGCTGCGCCCCCGGCAGCACGGCGACGCGAGTGTAGCCGTAGGGGTCGCTGGAATGGATGTCGTCGGGGTAGTAGTCATCCAGCACGGGATTGCTGGTCACCACGTCGATTCCGCCGACCATGTCAATCAGCTTGACCAGGCCTTCCAGGCCGATCCAGACATAGTTGTCGATCCGGACCTGGAAGTTCTGCTGCACTGTGGCGACAGCCAGCCTGGCCCCCCCATAGGCGTAGGCCTTGTCGATTTTGGCAGTGCCGTTTTGTGGGATCGGCACGTACAGGTCCCGGGCGATCGAGAACATAGCCACCTTGTGGGCCGCGGGGTCAACCCTGACCAGGATCATCGACTGGGTCAGCAACTGGTTGGGGTCGAACTTGGCATCGTTGTCCGAGCCGAGCAGGAGGACGGTAAAGGGCTGAAGGGTGCTCGACACGGCGATCGCGGGGGCGCTCGGCTGCGTCACCTGGCCGAGATTCGGCGGTCCGACGTCAGTGATCTGGCGAGCGGCCGCCAGCGCGGGCAGGAAGTAGGCTCCGGCTCCCGCCCCGCCAGTCAGCAGGAAGCCGATCAGCGTCAGGATCACGAAGCGGACGGAGAGGACTTTTCCCGATTGATTGGGTCGGCTGGCGCGTTGTCTCATGGCTTGGACGTGAGCTCGGCCAGCCGCTGCTGGCTAGGGCCGGATGCGGACGATCCTACAGCGGCTGCGGGGGCGGGAATCCTCATCAGAGTGTCAACGCCCAGCCAGGCCTTGGCGTATCATCGCAGCGCCTCGCGCGCAATGCGGCCGGCGCCCAGCTGGAGACAGATCGCGGCCCCGAACAGAGCCGCCGCCGGCGGCAGCAGCCAGAGGAAGCCGGTCTCGCGGCGCCGCATCAGAAGCAGGTAAGCGGCGCAGATGACCAGCAGCGCCAGGTTGCAGCCGGCGACCAGTTTCAGCCAGCGTCGGACCGTGCCCAGGCGCGCCTCGGTGGGGCCGGCCAACGCAGGCTGCAGAACCTTGACGTAGAGGAGGAATTGAAGTGCCAGGCTGGCGAGGAACGCCACGGCCGCCCCGAAGAGGTAGATCAGCCCTTCAGGGCCGCCCGGAAGTGCTCCGCCGAAGGCAGCGGGTGCACACGCGGGCCTTGACCAGCTTCCCGCCGATCAGCACGTGGCCGGTCTGCAGGTTGGGTAGGAACCGCCGGTTGGTCCTGAGCTTCGAGTGGCTGACGTTGTGTCCGTACTGCGGGCCCTTGCCGCAAAGTTCGCATCTCTGAGCCATACTTTGGAAAACGCTCCGCTTGCACCGGCCACTGGGGACCGGTCAGGACTGCCGGGCTGGAAAGCACGCCACGTCCTTCACACTGGGAACGAAGCCGGATTGTACCATAGGCGATCGTGAGCCTGAACCTGAGCGCCGGCGTCGAGAATCCCGCGCGCCCGCTCAGCGCAGTACGTCCAGGCGGCCGCATCGAGGTCTTTCCCGCAGTCGTGGCGGCGATCGCCGGACACGCCGCTGCCGGTTGCTACGGCGTGCGCGGCATGGCCGACCGGGGGCTGCGGGACGGCGTCGCGACGCTCCTGCGGCGAGAGAACCTACACCGGGGCGTCGACCTTCGAGAGGTGCCAGGGGGCGTGGCGGTGGACGTTTACGTGATAGTGCAATACGGGGTCCGGATCACTGAGGTCGCCCACAACCTTCAGATGGCGGTTCGCTTCGAGCTGGAGCGGGCCACCGGCGTCTCGGTGGTCGAGGTGAACGTCTACGTCCAGGGGGTACACGGAGATAACTGGTCGGGATAGCGGCGGCCGGCGGAAGGTGGTCGACGGTCCCCTGCTCAAGCAGGCGCTGCTCGGCAGCCTGGCGCGTCTTCTGGCGCAGCAGGAGGAGATTAACCGGCTGAACGTGTTTCCCGTGCCAGACGGGGACACGGGCACCAACATGCTCCTGACGCTCCAGTCAGCCGTGGAGGATATCCGGGAGTCCAGCGCAACTGAGGTTTCCAAGATCGCTCGGATCGCCGCCCACGGCAGCCTGATGGGCGCTCGCGGCAATTCGGGGGTAATCCTTTCGCAGATCTTCCGCGGCTTCGGCAACGCTGTGCAGGGCCGCTCGGAGCTGACCCCCGGTGAGTTGGCGGCAGCGTTCGAGGAAGCGGCCAACGCCGCCTACCGGGCTGTGATCAAGCCGACCGAGGGAACCATCCTCAGCGTCGCTCGGGAGGCGGGCCGGGCGGCCAAGGTCGCCGCCCAGGAACCGAGCGCCACTGTGGCAGGGGTGATCGAGGCGGCCACCTCCGGAGCGCGAGCGGCGGTCGAGAGGACGCCCAGCCAGCTGAGTGTCCTGCGCGAAGCAGGGGTGGTGGACGCAGGGGGCTATGGCCTGCAGGTGATGCTGGAAGGCATGCTCCATTCCGTCGAGGAGACGGAGGCGGAGCTGGAACGGCTGAGCGGTCTGCAGCCGGCCGCCCAGGCCGCGCTCGACCTCCCCCAAGAGGGCTGGGGTTACTGCACTGAATTCCTCATCCTGGGCGCCGACTTTGACCTGGATGGCCTTCGCGCTGAGATCGCAGCCCTCGGCGATTCGGTACTCGTGGTAGGTGACGAGTCGGCGGTCAAAGTGCACGTCCACACCGACGACCCGGCGCGCGTTCTGAGCCTGGCCGGCGCCCATGGCAAGATCGACCGGCTGAACGTCGGCGACATGTCCAGCCAGCACCGACGCATCTTGGAGCAGGAGGTAAGCGGTTCGGACGAGACGGCCGCCGCGCCCATCTCCACGCGGCCCAACGGCGTCGGTTTGGTGGCAATCGCTTCGGGCGTCGGCCTGGCGGAGGTCATGCGAGGTCTGGGCGCTGACGCCATTGTCGAGGGGGGTCAGTCCATGAACCCCAGTACCGAGAACATGCTCGCGGCTGTGGAGCAAGTGCCTTATCAGGAGGTGCTACTGCTGCCCAACAACAAGAACGTCATTCTCGCCGCGCGCCAAGTTGCTGCGCTGACTGCCAAGCAGGTCCACGTTCTGCCGACCAGCACAGTGCCGCAGGGGGTGGCAGCGCTGGTCGCCTTTCACCCCGACCGGACCGTGACAGAGAACGCGGCAGCCATGCAGGAGTCTGCGCAGCATGTGCAGACGATCGAGGTCACCCATGCAGTGCGCGACAGCCGCGCCAGCGGCGTCGAGGTCAAGAAAGGTGACGTCATAGCTCTCATCAACGACAAGCTCCGCCACGCCGGCGGTGATTATGGAGCGGTCGTGGAAAGGGCGCTGGACGGCATCGGAGCACACGACTATGAGCTCGTCACCATCTATCGCGGCTCGCAGGCAAGCGAATCCGAAGTGAACCAGCTGTCCGAATCGATCCGGGGCCGCTTTCCCAGCCTGGAGGTCGAGTTGCAGGCCGGCGGCCAGCAACACTACCCCTTCATCCTGTCGGTCGAATAGCGCTTGGGCGCCGGCTCTCGTTTTCGGGTCGTCACCGACTCGACCGCCGACGTCCCACCGCAATGGATCGAGCGCTACGGGATCAGCGTCGTCCCGCTGACAGTGCTCTTCGGCCAGGAGCCTTTCCGTGACCGGGTGGACTTGACCGACGCGCAGTTCTTCGCGCGCCTCAAGACCGCCGACCGGCTGCCCACCACCTCCGCTCCTTCCCCGGGCGCCTTCGCCGAGCTCTATGAGAGCTTGAGCACTGAGTGTGAGGGCATCATCTCCATCCACATCGGGCGCACCCTCTCCGGCACGACCGAAGCAGCCCGGTTGGGCGCAGCCGGCCTGGACGGATTTCCCGTCCACGTCATCGATTCCGGCTCGGTGACGATGACAGTCGGCTTTCTTGCCCAGGTGGCTGCCGAAGCGCCAGATTTGGATCAGGCGCTGCAGCGAGTGCGAGAGCGCCTCGGCCGGCAGAAGGTTCTCGCTCTGCTCGACACGCTGCGCTACATCGAGCTGGGCGGTCGGGTGAGCCGCGCCCAGGCAATGCTGGGCACGATGCTCGATCTGAAGCCGATCCTCTCTCTCCAAGAGGGGGAGATCAAGAGCGTCGACCGAGTGCGCACGCGCGGCAAGGCTCTGAACCGGCTGCTGCAGCTGTTGAGACAGGATCTGCCGATCGAGCGACTGGCGGTGATGCACGCGCAGGCCCCGGCGGACGCCGAACGCCTGCGGGAGGAGCTGGCGCGGGAGCTACCGGAGGTGGAGGTGGTCATCGGCCAGATCGGCTGCGTGCTCGGCACCCACACCGGGCCCGGAGCTGTCGGGTTCGCCTACCTCACGGCCTGACGCCCACGACGGCGGCGGGCGAGCCTTGTGCTCGTCCTGCTTAGCGAAGCTGGCTCAACCACCTCGGCCGTGCCGGGCGACCGGCTGAAGGGAGGGCGGAACGGACGCTCAGCGAAATGGCCGACGATTGTGGCTATGAGGCGGTCCGAGGGGAGAGGGTTCGCGCGGAGCGAGGTGAGGGGTGTTGACCCGGTCTCGAGCCTGCTTTGGAGCAGCGGGGAGCTCCTTCGCTGACTGCCTCCCCGACCGTTGCCAAGGGGTCAGAGCGCCTCCCCTGGCGGCTCGTGGGCAGTGTGCTGGTGGGCACTCTGCTCAACCCGCTCAACTCATCGATGATCGCTGTGGCCCTGCTCAGCCTCGGTCGAAGCTTCGGCGTCAGCATCGCCACTGCCACCTGGCTGATCTCAGGTTTCTACCTTGGGGGAGCCATCGGCATGCCGCTGATGGGCAGGCTCGCCGACCTCTTCGGGCCTCGGCGCGTCTTCAGTCTGGGCCTGGTCTTGGTCGGTCTGACGGGTGCCGCGGCGCCGCTGGCTCCCTCGTTCGGGTGGTTGCTGGCCATCCGTGTAGCCCAGGCCTTCGGCACCGCGACAGCCTATCCGGCAGGACTCGCGATCATGCGGGCCCGGGATCGGCGGGACCGCCCACCCGTGGCTGCGCTGGGCGCCCTGGCGGTGGCCGCCTCGGTGAGTGCAGCGCTGGGTCCGATCCTCGGTGGGAGCCTGATCGCGCTGGCCGGCTGGCCGGCGATCTTCTTGGTCAACGTTCCCGTCACCGCAGTGGGACTGGTCCTGACCCGGATCTGGCTGCCGCCCGATCCGGCTGAGCGGTACGGGACCGGTGAGGCGTCGCGGGGGAGGTGGGGAGGTTTGTGGTCGCTCGACATTCCGGGAGTTGTGCTGTTCAGCGTATTTCTCACCAGCTTGCTCGGCTTTCTCCTCTCCCTTTCCGGTCGGCGGCTGTGGCCGTTACTCGTGCTTGCCGTCCCCGCGGCGATTCTGCTTCTTTGGCGCGAGCAGCGGGTGGGCGCTCCCTTCCTCGACGTTCGGCTTCTGGCGGCCAACCGTTTGCTGGTCGGCGTCTACGCCCAGTTCGCTGCTGTGAACCTGGTTTTCTATTCCGTCTTCTTCGGCCTGCCGCTCTGGCTGGAGGAGACGCGGCGCCTCGCTCCCGAAACTGTCGGGCTCATCCTGCTACCGGTAGCCGGCGTCGGAGTGCTGGCGACACCTGTCGCCGGCCGCGTGATCGCCCGCTCGGGACCCCGACCAGCCCTGGTCGCGGGTTCCAGCCTGCTTCTGGGCGGCTCGCTCCTGCTGCTTTTCTTCGGGGCTTCCACGCCGCTTACTGTGCTGCTGCTCGTCGGGGCTGTCCTGGGTGTCCCCAACGGGTTCAACAATCTCGGCCTGCAGGCGATCCTGTACAAGGCGGCCCCGGCCGCCCAGATCGGCGCAGCAGGAGGCCTGTTCCAGACCTTCCGCTACCTTGGCGCCACTCTGTCAACAGTTACCATAGGACTGGTTTTCGGGCGCGGCGCCACCAGCGAAGGCCTGCACACGCTGGCCCTGGTCATCGCCACTGTTAGCCTTCTGCTCTTGCTGGCGAGCGTTTGGGCGCGCCGCGGGCCTGCTGCGGCCGAGCGCGACTAACTATTTATTGCCCCGGTACGCTCTAAGCGAGGCTGGCCGACAGGCTGACCGGTACTCCGGCCAGTGCCTTCGAGACAGGGCAGTTTGCCTTGGCCCCGTCGGCGGCTTCCTGGAAGCCGTCGGCGTTCAGGCCCGGAACCCGGCCGCGCACCGTGAGGTGGATTCCGGTGATGCCGGTGCCGGGCTGAAAGCTCACCTGGGCGGTGGTCTCCAGCTTCTCGGCCGGGTGGCCCGAATTGCCGAGCCCGAATGACAGTGCCATGGCAAAGCAGCTGGCGTGGGCGGCGGCGATCAGTTCCTCCGGGCTGGTGCCGGTGTCGCGGGTCTCGGCTCTTTGGCGCCAGGTGAGGGGCAGCTCGGGAAAGGTTCCGCTGGCCGGGCGGACAGTGCCGCGGCCGTCCATCAGCGTTCCCTCCCAGACTGCGCTGGCTGTGCTCTCAACTGCCATGCTCTCTGTCTCCTCTGGTAGCTAACTCTGCTTTTCAGCCCGCCTCTGAGCGAGCGTGCCCTCACCTTACTCAGCCGCGGGAGCTGCGGCCGGGCACCGCAGCTTCAAAGCCAGGAAGGTCCAGACGTCTGCTTCCTCCTTGACCAGCTTCGACACCGGCTTGCCCTGGCCGTGGCCCGCGCGCTCTTCCACCCGAAGCCAGGCCTGAGCGCCGACGCTCTGGAGGCGGCCTGTCATCTTCAGGGCGTGCATCGGATCGACTCGAGAGTCCTCCGCGGCTGTAAAGAAGAGTGCAGCCGGGTACTGAACCCCCTCGCTCACGTGGTGATAGGGGCTGTAGGCGTGGAGCCAGCGAAACTGCTCCGGATCGCTGGCGCTGCCGTACTCGGCTGCCCAGAGCCGGGCCACCCGAAACCGCTCGTAGCGCACCATGTCGAGCAGAGGCACGCGGCAGACGACTGCGCCAAAGAGGTCAGGCCGCTGGGTCATCGCTGCCCCGACGAGCAGGCCGCCGTTGCTGCCGCCCATGATGCCCAGCTCGGAGGGGCTGCACAGCCCTTGGCTGATCAGCCATTCAGCCGCCGCTATGAAGTCGTCAAAAACATTCTGTTTCTGTTCGAGCCGGCCGGCCCGGTGCCAGGCCTCCCCGAATTCTCCACCGCCGCGAAGCGTCGCCGCGACGACGAGACCGCCTGACTCCAGAAAGGGAACCACTGAAGGCCACCATTGAGGGGTGCGGCTGACGTTGAAGCCGCCATAGCCGGTCAGCAGCACCTGCCCTCTATCACTTAGTCGGCCGATCAGGAACACGGGGAACCGCGTCCCGTCCGCGGACCGCAACCACTCCTGCCGCACAGGATATTCAAGAAGCGGCGTCGGCAGCTCAGCCAGGAGGTGACCGCTGGCGGCTTCGATCACCCGGGGTGGGCTGAGGAAGCCCTCGACTGTGATGGGCACCCCGAAGGAGCTGTTGTGAGCGCCGAGCCCGCTCACAGTTGAGAAGTCAGGCAGTGCCAGCTCTCTTTCCCAGGCGCCGTCGGGTCGGTGCAGCGAGAGCCGGGATGTGGCGTCGACCAGGTGATGGAGGATCAGGGTACTGCGGGCGAAGGCCGCTTCCAGCAGCACGTGCTCCGACTCCGCCACCAACTCCTGCCAAGACTCGAGGTTCGGCTGCTCAGGATCGATGTCGACCAACCTGTAATTCGGCGCGGCCAGATTCGTCAGGCCGACCAACCGGTTTCCTTCGAACCAGGCGTGCAGTCGGTGAGGAAGATCTCCGAAGATGGGCAGGAAGTCGCCGCCCCCGTCGCGCAGGAAGACCTGGTTGTGGTCCCAACCCTGCTGCACCTCGATCACTGTCCAGCGGCCATCGGCTGAAATCGAGATCGAGTCAGGATAATCAGTGGCCGCGAGCGATTCGCCGAAGACCCTGACATCCTGCTCAGCGGCGGTCCCCAGCACGTGCCGCCAGACGTGGCGGTGGTACTGCTCCTCACCCGCTGCCACGCTGCCCGGCGCCGGATAGCGGGTGTAGAGGAGTGCCGCCGAGCCAGGCTCGAAGGAGACAGCGGCGAGCTTGCAGTGCGGGATGCTGTCTGGCAGCCAGCGGCCGCCGGCCGTCTCCAGCAGGTGCAGCGTCGAGTCTTCCGACCCTCCCTCCGACACGCCGAAGCAGATCAGAGAGCCGTCCTCGGAGGGTGCCCACCAGTCCAGGCTGCTCGTGTGATCGGCGGTCAGCGGTGCCGGGTCGACCAAGCAGCGTTCAACGCCGCTCCCGCCCATCACGTAGAGAGAAGCCTGGTCCTGGCCAGCGTCTCGGCGGGTGAAGAACCGCTGCTCGCCCCGCATCAGTGAGCGGCCGAGAGCGCCCAGCGAAAGGAGCTCCTGCAAACGGTTTGCCAACTCGGCGCGGCGCGAGCTTGCCCCAAGCAGCTCGCGAGTGCGCCGGTTCTGCTCTGCCACCCAGCTCCGAACTGCGGGTTCAGCGCCTGCCTCGAAGTGTCGAAAGGGGTCGCTGACGGTTACCCCATGGATCACTTCAGCGGCTTCACGGCCAGGCTTGCCGGGCGGAAGAGGCATGATGTCCGATCCTAGTGCTGTGCCGACGAATCAATCCGGAGGCGGCGCGGTGACCGTCCGGCGCCGGCAGCCGGCGCCGGCTGTGCCGCTGACACTCCGTTCGCCCGTGTCCGACCTGCCGAACTGCGCGGCCTCTAGTGTGAAAGCGCTGGACCGGCTGGGCATCCGCACAGTCAGCGATCTGTTGCGCAACCTGCCTTTCGGTTGGGAATCCTTCAGCGAGGTGGCAGGTGTGGGCAGCCTCGAGCCGAACGTGCCGGCCACGCTGACCTGCGTGGTCGAAAGGGTGGTCGCCAAGCGGACACCCCGGCGGGGGATTCGTCTCAGCGAGGCGACTGTGCGGGACGACGCGGGTGTGCCGCTCAAGGTGATCTGGTTCAACATGCCCTTCCTGGCCCGGCAGCTGGCGCCCGGCGACAGGCTGGTGCTGGCCGGTACGCCGAAGTCTGGCCGGTACGGCGAGCTGGAGCTGCTGAACCCGCTGCACGAGGTCATCCGGGATGGCTCGAGACCGCCACGCCTGGGTGCGCTGCAGCCGAAGTACCACCTGACCCAGGGACTCAAGCCGCAACGGCTGGTCGAGTGGGTGAACGCCGCGCTGCCGCTGGCTGATGGGTTGGCGGACGTCATCCCCGCCGCCACCCGGCAGGCGCAGCGTCTGCTCCCGATCGCCGAGGCCGTTCGTAAGGGCCACCAGCCTGATTCGGAGGCCGAATGGCGGGAGGCGCGGCGCCGCTTCGCGTTCGCCGAATTGCTCGAACTGCAGGCGGCCTTCCTGCTCGCTCGGCGGCGTTTGGAGGCGGAGAGTGCCAGCCCGGTTCCTTACCGGCAGGAAGTGATCGAAGCGTTCAAACGGGGCCTCGACTTTCGCCTGACGAACGCTCAGCGGCGCTCGATCTGGGAGATCTACCAAGACCTGGAAAAGCAGGAGGCGATGAACCGGCTGCTCGACGGCGATGTCGGCTCCGGCAAGACCGCCGTGGCGGCGGCGGCGGCGGCGATGGCCCACCACGCAGGTCTGCAGTCGCTCGTCATGGCGCCCACCGAGATCCTCGCCCGCCAGCACCTGAACAGGTTCAGGCACTACCTGGAGGCCAGCTTCCCCGATCTCCGGGTGGAGCTGCTGGTGAGCGGCCTGGCCGCTGCCGAGCGACGCCGTGTCCGACTCGCGGCGGCATCCGGGCACTGCGGGCTGTTGGTAGGCACCCACGCGCTGATCGAGGAGGAGGTCGAACTGGCAGCGCTCGGTCTCGTGGTGGTGGATGAGCAGCATCGCTTCGGCACGCGCCAGCGGGAACTGCTCCGCGCCAAGTCCCGGGTCGGCCGCCCCCACTTCCTCTGCATGAGCGCCACTCCCATCCCGCGCTCGCTGGCCTTGGCGCTCTACGGCGAGATGGCGCTCTCGACGCTGGACGAATTGCCGCCGGGCCGGCCGGCCATCATCACCCGTGTGATCCCGCCTGACGACAGAGAGGTCGCCTACCAGCTGATCCGACGGGAGGTGGGGGCGGGACGGCAGGTGTTCATCATCTGTCCGCTGATCGAGGAGTCGGAAGCGCTGGAGGCGAAAGCCGCCACTGTCGAGTTCGAGCGGCTGCGCCGGCAGGTGTTCCCCGACCTGCGGCTCGGTCTCGTGCATGGGCGCCTCAAGGAAAAGGACGAGGTGATGCGTGCTTTCCAAGCAGGCGACATCGACGTGCTGGTGGCGACGGCAGTGGTCGAGGTTGGGGTGGACGTCGCAAACGCGACGGTGATGGCGATAGAGGGAGCCGAGCGATTCGGGCTCGCCCAGCTGCATCAGTTCCGGGGTCGGGTTGGGCGGGGCGCCCAGCAGTCACACTGCCTTCTGCTGAGCGACCAGGTGACCGGCCGGGCGCTGGAACGCCTGCAGCTTGTGGCTCAGATCCAGGACGGTTTCCGGCTCGCCGCCGAGGACATGCGGCTGCGGGGGGCTGGGGAGCTGATGGGCTCGCGGCAGCACGGGATGTCGGATCTCGCCATGGAGGCACTCCACAGGCCTGAGCTGCTGTCCGAGATAAGGCAGGAGGCGGAGTCGCTGCTGGCCGCCGACCCTGGCTTGAACCAAGAGCCGGCGCTGCGGGAAGCTGCCCTCCGGCGGCTCGAATCGACAGCCATCAGCTGAGCGCCCGCACTCCTGTTCCGCGCAGGCAGAGCGTTACGCTGGAGCCGATTTGGACACGCAATTGAGACTCACGGAGTTCAGTCACGGGGCTGGTTGAGCCTGCAAGCTGAGCCCGGTGGAGCTGGGGCAGGTTCTGGGCGCGCTACCGCCCCTTCAAGACGCGCGGGTGCTGGTAGGGTCCGGTAGCCGGGACGACGCGGCCGTGTTCAGGGTTTCCGACGACAGGGCCCTGGTCGCCACTGTCGACTTCTTCACTCCCATAGTGGACGAGCCAGAGGCCTTCGGCGCCATCGCAGCGGCCAACGCGCTGAGCGATGTCTATGCGATGGGCGCCCGGCCGCTCTTCGCCCTCAGCCTGGTCGGCTTTCCCCGCGCTGAGCTGGCGAGCGGCTACCTGGAGCGCATAGTTGGGGCAGGGGCTGCCAAACTGGGCGAGGCAGGCGTGCCTGTCGTGGGCGGCCACAGCATTGATGACGCCGAGCCCAAGTTCGGCTACGCCGTCACGGGTGAGGTGCGGCCCGATCAGCTGGTGGGCAACCGAGGCGCCCGGCCCGGTGACCTGCTGTACCTGACCAAGCCGCTGTGCAGTGGACTGGTCGCCACTGCCATCAAGCGGCAGGCCTGCCCGCCGGCCCTGCGGGATGCTGCAGTCGCAGTGATGAGCCATCTCAACCGACGGGCGTCAGAAGCGATGCTCGCCGCGGGGCCCTCGGCCGCCACCGACGTGACTGGCTATGGGCTGCTCGGCCATCTCCGCAATCTGACGCACGGGGCGGAGATCGAGCTCGACCGGGTGCCGGTGCTGCCAGGCGTGTGGGACCTGGCCGCCGCAGGTCTATTCCCGGACGGTAGCCGTCGCAACCTCGGGGCGATCCAGGCGCAGGTGGATTGGGACGACCTGGATGAGACCGAACGGCTCCTGCTCTGCGACTCGCAGACGTCGGGCGGCCTCCTGGTGGCGCTGCCGCCGCAGGCAGCCGCGCGCTTCGAGTCGCTGCTGGCCGATGAAGCTTATCCGGCGGTAAGGATCGGGAAGGTGAGTGAGGGCCAGATTCGAGTGCGGCGGTCGGTCGCTTCCGGCTGAAAAAGTGGCGCCCGGCCTACGCGTCCACGGCGGGGAGGCAAGGGGTCGGCGCTTGCTGACGCCGCCGGGCATTCGACCCAGCCAGGGGCTGATCAAGGAGGCGATCTTCAATTCGCTCGGGCCCGGAGTCGTCGGCGCCAAGGTGCTCGATCTCTTTGCCGGCTCAGGCGCACTGGGCATCGAGGCGCTCTCCCGTGGAGCCGCCCAGGCAACATTCGTCGACAACGATCACCGAACACTCCAGGTACTGCGTCAAAACCTGGCCCGCCTGGCCCTGGAAGGCCGCAGCGCCGTGCGGCAGGGCCGGCTGCCAGGCTGGCTTGAGGCGAACGCGCAGCTGGTCGGAGAGGCGACCCTGATCCTGCTCGACCCTGCCTACAATGATCCGACTTTGGCCTGGGTGCTGACATCGCTGGATGGCCTACTCAAGGCGCCGGCGGGCGTGGTCGTCGAGCATTCGGGCCAGCTGGTCCTCCCTCAGCTCGACCGACTGCGTCAGATCCGCTCCAAGCGGTATGGAGACACGGGCTTGACCATCCTTGAGCTTCCCGCTGCGGCTGCCGGCCACTGATGCTGCGCCGAGCGCTCTATCCTGGCAGCTTCGATCCCTTCACCCTGGGCCATCAGGATGTGGTTCAACGGGCGCTCAGCCTCTTCGACCAGCTGACGGTGGCGGTGGCCGCCAACCCGGAGAAGCGGACAGCCCTCTTCGCTGTGGAGGAGCGAGTGGCGATGATCCGGGAGGTGTTCGCTGAGCGACCGGAGGTACAGGTCACCTCCTTCACGGGACTGACTGTCGACTTCGCCCGTGAGTGCGGCATCCCCACGCTCGTGCGGGGGCTGCGGGCTTATTCGGATTTCGACGCCGAGCTGCAGCAGGCGCTCATGAATCGCAAGCTGGCGCCTGATGTGCACACGGTTTTCCTGATGTCGAGCTTTGCTCACATCTTCGTGTCGTCATCTATCCTGAAGGACATCGCCAGCTACGGCCGTGACATCACGGATTTCGTCCCAGCAGCGGTCGCCAGTCGTGTCAAGGAGAAGTTCAGTTGAAGGTCGACGAAGTCCTCGACCGCATCGAGTATCTGGTCCACCACGCCCGCCACGTGCCTTTCTCCAGCCAGGTGATGGTTGACGAGGACGAGGTTATGGACTTGCTGGATCAGCTGCGCTTCAACCTGCCCGAGGAGATCAAGCAGGCGAACTGGACAGTGCAGGAGCAGCAGCGACTCATCACCGAGGCTCACGGCGAGGCTTCCCGGATCCTGAGCCGCGCCAACGAGCGGGCTGAGCAGGCGGTCCAAGAACACGAGATCCAGCGGCGGGCCAAGCGCGACGCGGAGCAGCTGCTGGCCTCAGCGACAGCGCGGGCTGATCAGGTCATCCGCGAATCCGAGACCTACGCGCTGGAACAGCTTCAACAGCTGGAGGCGCACTTGAGCCGAACCCTGGGCACCGTGAAGCGCGGGGTGGAGGTGCTGCAGACGAGTACTGCCGCCGCGCCGGCGGAGGAAGCGGAAGCCGACGCCTCTGACACCCGCTCGGGCTAGTGTGACTGGTGGTTTCCGGGGGCGCCGCGATGAGGGCTCTGGTACACTCCGCCGTCGGTCATGGCACATCCCAAAGTCAAGCTGTCCAAGGGACGCAAGGGTCGCCGCCGTTCGCACCTGGCACTGCTCACTGCCTCGCTCACGCCATGCCCGCAGTGCCGGCAGCCCCGAGCCTCGCACCGCGTCTGCCCCAACTGCGGCCACTACGCGGGTCGGGAAGTCATCAAAACCGACTGATCCCGACTCCTGTCGGCTCGCTTTGACAGTCGCCTTCATCTTCCCCGGCCAGGGCTCGCAGCACGCCGGTATGGGCGTTGGCCTGGTCGCCGATGCGGAGCTCGCGGACCTCTGCGACAGGTGCTCCGCCGCGGCTGGCGTCAACCTCCGTCACCTGCTCGTCGAGGCCGACGATGAAGAGCTGAAGCAGACTGCCAATGCGCAGCCCGCACTGGTCTTCATGGGCCTGGCGCTGGCGCGCCTGCTGGGCCGCCGCGGTATCCGGCCGACTGCGGCTGCGGGGCATTCAGTGGGCGAGTACGCCGCCCTCTGTGTGGCGGGGGCGCTGAGCCCCGAGGATGCCATCAGGGCTGTGCGCGAGCGAGGTCGAGCCATGAAGGAGGCTGCCCCGCCTGGAACCAGCTCCATGCTGGCGGTCCTCGGTCTGCCGGAGCAGAGCCTGGAAGCTGCCCTGATAGGCATACCCAGCGTCTGGCCCGCCAACTACAACACGCCCACCCAAACTGTTGTGGGGGGGACGATGGCTGGGCTGGACCGCGCCGCTCAACGGCTGCGGGAGGCGGGTGCCCGGCGCCTCGTGCCCTTGAACGTGGCGGCCGCCTTCCATACGCCTCTGGTGGAGCAGGCGGGGACCTCGCTGCGCGGCCTGCTGGAAACCCTCGAGTGGGAAGCACCGCGGTTCCCGGTAGTGGCCAACCTCAACGCCGAGCCGTACGAGGACCCCACGTCCATTGCGGCGGGACTCGAGCGGCAGGTGAGCTCGCCGGTGCGCTGGGGCGCGTCTGTGCTGCGTCTGAGCCGGTTGGGCTGTGAAACGTTCTATGAGCTGGGCCCCAAGCGAGCGCTGAGCGGCATGATGCGAGAGCTGGTGCCAGATGCCAGCGCCCAACCGATCTCCTCCCTGGAGGCGGCGGAGCAGGTACATTAGTCGCGTTTGCCACCAGCTTGGGCGAGTGCTCAGCCAGGTGAAGTGCCACCCATGCGGAGGGATCGTTGGAAAGCCAGAAAATCAGTTTTGAAGACTTCAAGAACATAGTCGTGGAACGGCTCGGCTGTGAGCCGGAGCAGGTCACGATGGATGCCTCGTTTCAGGAGGACCTGAACGCGGACTCCCTGGACCTGGTCGAGCTGATCTATGCCTTCGAGGAGAACACGGGGCTCGAGATCCCGGATGAGGACGCCGAGAAGATCACGACTGTCGGTCAGGCGTGGGAGTACATCCAGGAGAAGTCGGCCTCATAGTCCGAACCGGACGCCGTCCCGACCTGGACAATCCAGTCCCGGCCGGAACCCTTGAGCAGTTGCAGGAGCGGATAGGGATCGCGTTCAAGAACCCATCGCTCCTGCAGGAGGCGCTGACTCACAGCTCCTTCGCCAACGAGAGTCCACACCTCTCGCCCCGGGACAACGAGCGTCTGGAGTACCTGGGCGATGCGGTCCTGCAGCTGATCACCGCCGACTATCTATTCAAGCTCAGGCCGGGTGCCCATGAGGGCGAGATGACCCAGGTGCGCTCGGCCATGGTCAACACCAACACTCTGGCCCTGCTGGGTGAGAACCTCGGCCTGGGCGGCTTCCTCTATCTCGGCAAGGGTATCGCCAAGGGAGGCGGTCGGAGCCTCAAGTCGCTGCTGGCAAACGCCTTCGAAGCGGTGCTCGGCGCCATCTTCTTGGACGCCGGCTTCGACGCCGCCTATCACCACTACCTCGCCCAGTTCCGCGCGCTCCCCGAGCCGCTGCTTGACGAGAACCACAAGGGCCGACTGCAGCGCGTCGTTCAGGACCTGTTCAACCGCGCCCCCGTCTACGACAGCGTGGGTGCAGGGGTGGGCCGGCGGCGGGAGTACACGGCGGTGGTCTACGCCGGCTCTGAAGCCCTGGGAACCGGCCATAGCTCCACCAAGCAGGGGGCGGAACAGGATGCCGCCCTGGCGGCGCTCGCCAGGCTGGAAGGCGCGGGAAGCGCCAGTCTGCCGGGCGCCTCGGTCGTGGCGGCGCCGGCCACTTCCCCCCTGAACACTGGAAACGGATTGACAGTACCGCGGCGCCGCTCGCGCGGCGGCCGCCGCCGAACCGACTTGACAGCTGCCGCCGATCGCCAGCCAGGGCGGGCCCCAGGTGTCCCGGCTGAACCCCGCGAAGCGGCCAGGGAGGCGGCCCAGCCAGTGCCTGGCGAGCCACCCTTCTTGAACGCCGGCGGAGAGCCGACTTCGGCGGAGACCGAGCACCCTGTGCCGGGCGAGCCCCCGTTCGTTGCCAAAGCGGCCGCACCCCGCGGCTCGCGGGCTGGCCGGCGTCGTTCCGCCACTGCAGGTGGCGGACAGGAGCCCGCCGGTCGGCCAGGCGCCAGTCCCGGAGGGCAGGCAGAGCCGGCTGCAGCGGCTGATCAGCCGGCGGCTGAGGTGCTGGGCAGTGAACAGCTGACAGGGCCGCCGGTCGGGGTTCAAGGTGTCGGATCGTCAGTCTCCCCGGCCCTGGCCCCTGCACGCGAGGCGGCGCCTTCTCGCCGGAGCCGGGGCCGACGGCGACGCGGCGCCAGCGATGCGTCGGGCGCAACTGACGAAGCCGGAGCGGGTGACGGGAGCGCCATGGCGGCCCTCGCAGCGGCTGTGTCGGCTGGTGTGCCAGCTGTGCCGGAGGTCGCGACCGCCCGGAACCAGACAGCCCCTCCCACTCAGCGGAGCGCTGCTGGGGGCCCAGCGCCCGACTCAGCGGCGGCCACCCCGCTCAGATCCAGCGCTCCTGTTCGCCGGCGGTCGCCTCGACCCCGGCGGCCGCCTTCGCCCTCAACGGGCTCCGGTTCCCCCGCCTCCGCCCAGACTTGAGAGGGCGAGACATGTCACTGTGGTGGGCCGGGCTCCTCAGTAGATGGCGCCAAGCTCTTGTATTAGCTGTAATGCCCGTGCCCCACATGGTGCGGTCCGGACCAAACCGCCGTTCGATCTGCTAAGGTCAGGGCGCCAGTGCGCCTGCGTTCCATCACCCTCTCAGGGTTCAAGACCTTTGCGCGCCCGACAGAGATCAGCTTCGATCCTGGCGTGACGGCGATTGTCGGCCCGAACGGTTCGGGCAAGAGCAACGCTGTCGATGCCTTCAAGTGGGTGCTGGGGGAGTCGCAGGCCAAAGATCTCCGTGGCAGGAAGATGGAGGAGGTCATTTACTCTGGCGGCCAGCGCCGCAGCCGCGCCGCTCAGGCCGAGGTGACGATCCTGATCGACAACGCCGATGGACGCCTGCCCCTTGACTACGCTGAGGTGGCCATCAGGCGCAGGGTGGACCGCAGCGGCGAGAGCGATTACTTTCTGAACGGCAGCCGGGTGCGCCGGCGGGACCTGCTGGAGCTGCTGGCGCCCACCGGCCTCACTACCGACTCGTACGCCATCGTCGACCAGCGGGACATCGAGTCGATCATCAGCTCCACGCCCGAGCAGCGGCGGCTGCTCATCGAGGCGGCGGCCCAGGTGAAGGGCGTCAAGCTGAAGCGTACGCAGGCCGCCGGCGAACTTCGCGAGCTGGCTCAGAACCTGCTCCGGCTGGGGGACGTGAAGGGCGAGATCGAGCCGCGTCTGGCGGCGGTTGGTCAACAGGCCGAGGCCGCGCGCGAAGCTGCGGGGGCCCAGCGACGGCTTGAGGTCCTGAGGGGCAGTCTGGCGTGGGAGGAGTGGCGCGAGGCGAGAGACGCCCACCGGCGGGCCACTCAGCAGGTCCAGTCGCTCCAGCGCCGGCACCAGGAGCTGCAGTTGGCGGCTGAAGCAACCGAATGGCAGTTCAAGGAGGCGCGGGAGCGGCTGAGCCAGGCGCAGGACCGCCGTCTCGAGCGGCAGAAGGCGGTGAGCGCCGCCCTGCTCGCGCTGCAGCAGACCGAGCACGAACTGTCGCTCAATGAAGAGCGGCGCCGGTCGCAGGCAGCGCTGGCCGCCGCCTCGGAAGCCGAGGCTGAGCATCTCGCCCAGCGGCTGGCGGCAACTGAGGAGCTGCGAGCGGGTCTCGCGATCGAGCTGAAAGATGCCGAGAGATCGCTGAGCGAGATCGCGCCGGCGCCGTCCCCGCCTCCGGCGGAGGCACCCGGGGGAGCGCAGGAATGCCGGCGGCAGGCAGAGGTCGCCCAGCGACGTCTGGATGAGGCGCGCACGTCTCTGGCCGCGGCGCAGGCCCGGCGTCAGGTCCTGCAGGAGAACAGCGAGCGGCTGGCGCGAGAGGTGACGGCCGCGGAAGCAGCTCTGGCCGGCGCCGAAAGCGAGGCCGAGCAAGCCCTGGGGACGGCTCGCAAGGCGGCCGAGGCGCTGGCTCAGATGGGCCGGCTGGAGGCACAGTTGCAAGGGCTTGATTCTCTCCGCCCAGCGCCGGGACCCGGTCGGCTTCGCGTCGGCGACGTGATCTTGGCCCGACCTGGCTACGAGGCGGCTCTCTCGGCCGTGCTGGGGCCGCTGGTCGACGCCTGGACAGCGCCCACCGAGCCAATGGCCCGGCAGGCGCTGGAAAGCCGCCGAGAGCAAACGACAGTGCTCTTCCCACTGCCCGGCGAGCCGTGGGCGGAACCGGGCAGCTTGTTCGACCACGTTACCTGCGAGCCTGGCTTCGAGCCTCTGGGGCTCTGGCTGCTGGGCAGCAAGGTGATAGGCCGCGAGGTTACCCCCGACGGCACCTACGCCGAGCCCGGTCTGCTGCGAGCGGGAGACGACCCGCGGGTGGCGAACGCCGCTCGCCGGCGCCAGCTGGCGGACGAGGTGCACCGTCTCGAGCCGCTGGCGAGCGGCGCGGTTGAGCGCGAGGCAGAAAGCCGCGAGGCCCAGCGCCGTGTGCAGTTGCTCCGAGCCCAGGCAGGCGAGCGCAGCCTTCTCGAACAGCTGCTGGCGCAAATCCGGACCGCAGCCGAGGCAGAGCAGCGAGAGTCGGCCCGGCTGCCCGATTTGGAGGGCGCAGCTGCCGGCGCGGGCGCCGAGGCTGAACAGCTGATGCAGGCGGTCGAGCTGCACAGGCGCCGGCTCGAGGAGCACCGCGCCGAACTCCGGCGGTTGGAGCTGGAGAGGCTGCGCTGGCGCGAGCGGATCGGAGATCTGCGCCGGCAATCCGCCCGGCTGGAGCGAGACAGTGCTGACTTGGAGCGGGCGATCGCGGCGCACCGCCAACGGTTAGCGGTGGCAGGAAGCGAAGCTGCAGCTTCCGAAGCGGGGCTGGGCCACCTCGCGCAGGCGGTGGAGCAAGCGCGGATTGATCTGGCCCAGGTCGAGGCTTCCCAGCCGGACGAGGACGAGGAGCTGGCGGCAGCGGCCAAAGCGTTGGTGGCTGTCGAGGAGGCGCGGGTCGAGGCGCGGCTTCGCGTCAGCACCCTGGAGGGCGGCATTGGCCTGCATCGCCGCGAGGCCGAGCTCTGCGCTGCCCGCATGGAGGAGGTTCGGGCGAGGATGCCAGAGGGGCTGGGGCCTGAGGAGGTGCCGGGCGGCAAGGCTCGAGAGCGGGAGATGAGGCAGCTCGAGCGCCGGCTGGCCGAGATCGGTCCCACCAACTCCCTGGCCGAGACCCAGTTCGGCGAGCTGGAGGAGCGCTACAGCACGCTGTGCAGCCAGCTGCAGGACATCACAGCGGCCCGGGCTGATCTGGAGCAGTTGATCGAGAAACTCCGCTCCGAGGAGGAGAGTCGCTACGACGCCGTCTTCGGGGCAGTCGCTGCTAACTTTGAGGAGTTCTTCGGCGAGCTGACGGCGGGCGGCCGGGGGACGCTGAAGCATGTGCCCGGAGAGGAGGGCCCTCGCTGCGGCCTCGACATCCTGGTTCAGCCGCCGCGCAAGCGGCTGCAGAACGTGTCATTGCTTTCCTCCGGTGAACGCTCGCTGACAGCGCTCGCCCTGGTGCTCGCGCTGCAGGAGATCAACCCGGCACCCTTCACGATCCTGGACGAAGTGGACGCCGCTCTTGACGACGCCAATGTCGCGCGCTACGGCGAGGTGCTGCAGCGCTTGGGCCGCACACGCCAGCTGATGATCATCACCCACAACCACCTGACCATGGCCAGTGCCTCGGCCCTGTTCGGTGTCCACCTGGACGAGAGCGGCTGCTCGCACCTGGTCTCCGTGCGCCTGCAGGATGTCCAGCCGGTCGGCCGAGCGGCAGCCGCCCGCACCGCCTAGTTGTACTTCCTGGATACGTTGCTGACAAGCGCGGCCATTGGAGTCTGGTCTTTGAGCTCGGTGTGGGTGCGGTGATGGTTGTAGTAGGCGAGCCAGAGCGGCAGGGCCTGTACTCGCTCCTGGTTGGAGAGGTAGA
>JAEKNQ010000056.1 GCA_016464825.1 Candidatus Dormiibacter inghamiae
CCACGAAACCTCTGGTTTCGTGGGGACCCCGGATTTCGCCTCGCCCCCCCGACCGGCGCCCTTGACGGGCACCTGCCCCTAGCTACGGCCCAATCGGCCGTTACTGGCAACTGTTGCTGACAGCGATCTGGCTCCTCCCGATCGCCGGGGCGCTGGCGGTGGCGCTGCTGCCCCGCCATCTGACCAAGTCCGTCGGCCTGGGCGTCGCCGGGCTGACTCTGCTGCTCACGCTGGCGGTGGCGGTGAGCTTCGACCCCGGTCACCGCGGCTACCAGTTCGAGGAGAACCTGCCCTGGGTGGATCAGTACAAGGTCGCCTATCACCTGGGCGTCGACGGCATCAGCCTCTGGCTGCTGGTGCTGAACGCTCTACTGACTGTGATCGCCATCCTGGCCACTGGCCCCCGCTTGCAGCGCCTCCGCGGCTTCATAGCCATGCTGCTCTTCCTGGCAGGCTGCCTGGCTGGCATCTTTCTGGCCGCCGACCTACTGCTGTTCTACGTCTTCTGGGAGATCCAGCTCATCCCCGCCTACTTCCTGCTCTGGCAGTGGGGCGAGGGCCGCTCGGGCCGAGCCGCGCTCAAGTTCATCCTCTACACGCTAGTCGGCTCTTTGCTGGCGCTGGTCGGGGTGATCGGCGAGTACATCTATGCCGGCAACACCTTCCAGCTGGCGGATTTGGCCGCGCACCCGCCGACGCCCGCCATCCAGTTTGGCCTGTTCCTGCTCCTCGGACTTGCCTTCGCCATCAAGGTGCCCCTCTTCCCCTTCCACGGCTGGCTGCCTGACGCCTACCGGGCAGCTCCCGCCGCGTTCCTGGTCACATTCGCCGGCGTGATGGGCAAGACGGGCGCCTACGCCATGCTGCGGATTCTCATCCCTCTGCTGCCTCATCCAGTCTTCTGGTGGGACTGGAACGGCGTCATGCCCATTCTGGCGGTGATCGGGATTGCCTGGGGCGCGCTCTTGGCCCTCACTCAGCGCGACATGAAGATGGTGATCGCCTACTCCAGCGTCAGCCACATGGGCTTCATAGTGCTGGGCATCTTCTCCTTCAACCAGCCAGGGCAGCAGGGAGCCCTGATCCAGATGATCAACCACGGAGTGATAATCCCCGCCCTCTTCCTCCTCGTCGCCTGGATCGGCGCTCGCACAGGCTCGCGCGACCGCGCAGTGTTGAAGGACCTGGCTCCCCGCATGCCTGTGCTGGCGGGCATCTTCCTCATAGTCACGC
Organism: Candidatus Dormiibacter inghamiae; assembly: GCA_016464825.1. GTDB lineage: Bacteria > Chloroflexota > Dormibacteria > Dormibacterales > Dormibacteraceae > Dormiibacter > Dormiibacter inghamiae. The sequence continues at coordinate 1,234 of JAEKNQ010000056.1, forward strand.
TGGCCGCGCTGGGGCTGCCGGGGCTCAACAGCTTCGTTGGCGAATTCATGACGCTCTTGGGGGCCTGGCAGTTCGCGCCCTGGCTGGCTGTGGCCGGCTGCATAGGGCTGCTGCTAGCACCTGTCTACATGCTCAGGCTCTTTCAGGGCGTCATGTATGCAGCGCGGGGAGAGCAGCTGAGCGCACCCAGTGCCGAAAGCGCTGAAGGAGTGCACGTAAGTGGACTGCCGACAACAGCCGACGGTTCGATCCCCCAGCCGGTGGCCGCAGTGGCAGCGCGCCCGGCGCGCCTGGACCTCGGTCGGGCCGAGTTGGGCATCCTGCTGCCGTTGGTGCTGCTCATGTTCGTGCTGGGGCTCTACCCCTACCTCATCACGCAGGCGATGAACGCCCTCGCCTTCCCGCTGCCGGTGCCGTGGCGTTGACTTTGCTGAGCACAGTGCCCCAGATCAACTACGGCGTCGGCCAGGCCGGGTCTGATCTGAGCCAGATCCTGCCCATCGCGTTGGTGGCGGTGGCGCTGCTGGTGGCCATAGTGCTCGACTTCAGCCTGCCCCAGCCCTTGCGCGGAACAGCCGCGGCCCTTACAGCGGCCGCCGGCTTTGCCCTCGCGCTGCTGGTGGCGGCGTTGCGCTTTGCGACAGGTGGTGGCGGTAGCGCCTACTCAGGTTTCGCCAGCGGCGACACCTTCGCCCTCTTCTTCGAGATGCTGCTGGCCGCGCTGGGACTCTTGAGTGTCGTCATCTCGCGCGTGTACGTGCGCCGCCGCAACCTGCTGGAAGCCGAGCTGCACGTGTTACTTCTGGCCGCCGTCGCCGGCATGATGGCGCTCGCATCGGCAACCTCGTTGGTCACCGTTTTCATCTCACTGGAGACCCTTTCGGTGGCGCTCTACGTGGCCTGCGGCTACTCCCGCCGAGACACCGCCTCACAGGAGTCGGCAGTCAAGTATCTGCTGGTGGGCGGCTTCGCCAGCGCCTTTCTGCTCTACGGCATGGCGCTTGCCTATGGCGCGACCGGCACGACTGTGCTGAGTGAGATCGGCAAGCGCGTCACCGAGCAGGACGCGCACAACCCGCTGCTGATCCTGAGCGTGATCCTGATGGCGGTCGGCTTTGGCTACAAGATCTCCGGGGCGCCGTTTCATCAGTGGACGCCTGACGTGTACGAGGGCGCGCCGCTGCCCGTCACCGCCTTCATGTCGGTCGGCACAAAGGCTGCAGCGTTCGCCATGATCATCCGCGTCTTCGGCACGGGCCTGGCCCACCTGCAGGCGGAGTGGGCCCTGATCCTGGCCTTCATCGCTGTGGCCAGCATGCTGATCGGCAACCTGGCGGCAGTCGTCCAGACCAGCTTCAAGCGGCTTATGGCCTACTCCTCGGTCGCCCAGGGCGGCTACATGCTGGTGGGCGTGATAGCCGGTGGCAAGTCGGGTTTCGGCGCCACCCTGTTCTACCTGGGCGCCTACCTGTTCATGAACTTCGGCGCCTTCGCCGTGCTGACTATGCTGGTCACACCCGAGGGGGAGCACGACCGCATAAGTGATCTTGACGGGCTGGGCTACAGACATCCGCTGTTGGGAGTCCTGCTTACCGCCTTCATGCTCTCCCTCGCAGGCTTCCCACCCAGCCTCGGCTTTTTCGGCAAGCTGTTCCTCTTCACTGCCGGCGTGCAGAGCGGCTGGACGGCTGTTGTCGTGATCGCTGTGCTCGCCAGCGTCATCTCGGTGGCGTACTACGTGCGGGTGGTCTACCACGTTTGGTCGCCAGTCACCTCTGAGCGTCGGCTCTGGCGCTCGCCGGCCGTCGTCGGTGTCGTCACGCTGAGCGCGGTGATGGCGCTGGCGATCAGCCTCTATCCCGCCCTCGTCTTCGCTCTCGGCCTGACCGGCGCCGCTGACGCGCTGGCCGCAGGCCATTGACCGGCCCCAGACCTTTAGCCACAGCGAAGGACTAGGGCGTATCTCCAAGGCTGGGCCCCGAAGCCGACGACCAGAAGGCCCACCGCAAGCGCCGCGGCTCACGCGGCGGACGGCAAGTCACCTACGACCGCAACGCCTACCGCGGCTGCAACGTCATCGAGCAGCGCCGTACGCGCCGCACCGCCGCTGCGCAACGGCTTGTAGGTCCGCAGCGGACAAGGAGAAGGAGTATCCACCCCTTGCCGTTCTCATGTATTGCGCGCCTGGCGCTTGCGGCAGGGCCGGAGTCGTGCTGCAGAATCTCCAGCCAAAACCAGAACCTACGGAAATGGGGGTGGAGTATGGCCGAACATGCGGTGGTTGTAGCCGGGGGCGGCCCGACGGGGCTGATGTTGGCGGGCGAGCTGGCGTTGGCGGGGGTCGACGTCGTCATCGTCGAACGACGCACCAATCAGGATGTCGATGGATCGCGAGCCGGGGGTCTTCACTCCCGCACCCTCGAGGTGCTCGATCAGCGTGGCATCGCGGAGCGATTCCTCTCGGCGGGGCAGACGATGCAGATCCGAGGGTTCGCCGGGGTCCGGTTGGACATCAGCGACTTCCCCACCCGCCACAACTACGGGCTGGCGCTGTGGCAGAGCCTCTTCGAGCCCATCCTGGCTGACTGGGTCGCTGAGCTCAGGGTGCCGATCCTTCGTGGCCGCGAGGTGGTGGGCTTCACCCAAGACGACACCGGCGTCGATGTCGAGGTGTCCGGCGACACGTCGCTCCGAGCGGAGTATCTCGTCGGCTGCGACGGAGGGCGCAGTCTGATCCGCAGGGCAGCCGGTATCGACTTCGCCGGGTTGGATCCCTCAACCAGCTGGATGATCGCCGAGGTCGAGATGGACGAGGAGCCGAAGCTGGGCATGCGCCGCGAGGGAGGTGGCATCGGTCCCGTCAACCGGGCGGCGGGCAGGGGGCCGTTCCGGGTCGTAGTCACTGAACGACACCCCGAACACACCGGCGACCCCACCATGAGCGAGCTGCGCGAAGCACTCGTCGCCGTGTACGGGACCGACTACGGGCTTCGCAGCGCCAGCTGGATCTCCAGGTTCACTGACATGACGCGGCAGGCAGCCGCCTACCGCCACGGCCGTGTCCTGCTCGCCGGGGACGCCGCACACGTGCATCCCCCGCAGGGCGGCCAGGGCCTCAACACGGGCGTGCAGGATGCCGTGAACCTGGGATGGAAGCTGGCCCAGGTGGTCGGCAAGATATCACCCGAGAGCCTCCTGGACACCTACCACGCCGAACGGCATCCGGTCGGTGCCCGGGTGTTGCACAACACCATGGCGCAAGTCGCGCTCAGCAGCCCCGACGACCGTCACCAGGCCCTGCGCGACACCATGGCCGAACTGCTGAGCATGGACGAGCCGCGCAGGCGCATCGCCGCAATGCTCTCCGGTCTCGACATCCACTACGACCTCGGAGACGGACACCCGCTTCTTGGACGCCGCATGCCCGATCTGGACCTCGTGGCCGCCGACGGACCGCTCCGCGTCTTCGAGCTGCTGCACGACGCCAAGCCTGTGCTGCTCGACGTCGGTGAGCCCGGCGGCTTTGACATCACTCCATGGGCTGACCGGGTCCAGTTGATCGACGTTGAGTACGTTGGCGGTTGGGAGCTTCCGGTCCTGGGCCAAGTAGCAGCCCCCGCTGCCGTGCTGATCAGACCCGATGGATACATCGCCTGGGTGGGGGACGGCACAGATACCGGATTGCGCGACGCGCTGACTACTTGGTTCGGATCACCATGACGCGACGCGATACTCGGCCCAACCGAACGCCGAATGGAGTGGACGTCTACCCGCACACCCGAACGGCAACTTCGACGCCACAAGCGTTGATGCACGTTCCTCCGCGTGACTGAGTGCTTACCGTGGCGGTCCCAGGCGGTGGACGCGCAGGGCGTCGGCGAGGAGCCTGAAGGGCCGGGCGGGTGGCCGACCTGGGCGTCGGCACGGCACACGACGGTCGGACTCCGACCACCGAGTCCCTACCAGCCGCGCTCAGGACCGCCCTGACCCCCGAGACCCGGGCACGAGCGACCACCGCCGCCGGCACGATCCGCACCGACGGGGCGAGGGTGACCGCGACGCTGCTGGTCGACGCGGTCAGGCGCGAAAGGCCGCCAGCGTCCACGGGATCCACGCGAGATCGTCGAGCCAGGGAGAGTGCCCGGCTCTGGGCTGCACCGCCAATTCGGCCTGCCCGAAGAGACCGGCATACTCGGCGGCGTTCCGCGGCGACAGCCCGGCGTCCTACTCACCGGCGAGCAACAGCACCGGCTTCCAAGATCATTCCTGTTAGGAGTTCTTAGGAGACACGTCGTTAGGAGGAAGGCGCTCCGGTGGTGGAATCAGCCCCGCGGCGGGACCTGCTCGTGGCGAGGAGCGGATCGGAACCCTCTCCCGACATGTGCCATCACAGGTGGATGGGATCGCTCGCACCGCGATGCTGAAGTCTCGCGCAGCAAGAAGAGCAGGCTCTGGTCCAAGCTTTCGTTCATCGTTCAGCGACCGGCCGCATAACCCTGGTCACCGCGCGGGTTGGAGGCCGCTCTCAGTAGTCTCGAGCGAGCGTCCCGGCCGGCTGCCGAGAGCCTGCCCAGCGACCAACCAGGTTGGACCGCCACCTGGTGACCGCGCCGACGCAGTTCGAGGATGACCGCTTGGCCGGCGCGGTCCTCGATGTAGAGGCTGCCCGGCCGGGAGTCGTGCGGCCAGAAGGAACGAGGGAAGTGGTCGGTGTGGAACATGGGCGCATCGATTGCGGTCTGGAGATTCTCACCGCACTGAGCCAGCCGCACGAAGAAGTTGAGAGCCCACTGGTCTTGCTGGTCGGCTCCCGGGGTACCGAAGGCCAGGCGGCCGCCGTCCTCGTTCTCGGCCAAAGACGGACTTAGGGTTGTCCGCGGCCTCTTGCTTGGGGCGAGCACGTTCGGATGGCCGGGAGTCAGGTTGAAAATCTGCGCTCGCGTCCCGAGACAGAAGCCAAGCGCCGGGATGGCGGGCGAGCTCTGCAGCCAGCCGCCGCTCGGCGTGGCTGACACCAGGTTGCCCCAGCGGTCGACAACATCCAGATGGCAGGTGTCTCCCGTCTGCGGGACAGCCGGCGTGAAGGTGGGATCACCCAGACCGGGTGAGGCGCCAGCCTCGGCCGCAGCCCCATAGTCAGGCAGGAGCGGCGCGCGGCCGCCCGCTGAGCCGGGTCGTAATTCCAGCGAGCAGTGTTCAGCGATCAGTTTCGATCGCTCCTGGACATAACTTGGAGCCATCAGCTCCGGCGTCACGTCAGGCATGCAGGCTGGATCTCCGTACCAAGCCTCGCGGTCGGCGAAGGCGAGCTTGGCAGCCTCAACTACCAAATGCACAAACTCAGCGGTGCCGGGTTCAAGGTCTTGCAAACCCAATGCTTGGAGGAGCGCCAGCTGCTGCAGGAACACGGGACCCTGGCTCCAGGGCCCGGGCTTGTGCACGCGCCAGGCTCCGTACCGGGCGCTGCAAGAGCGTTCCCAGCCAGGTCGCCAGCCCGCCATGTCGTCGGCCCTCAGCAGGCCGGCATGGCGCCGGCCGCTGGAGTCCTGAACCTGGGTCTGGCGGAGAAAGTCGTCGATAGCTTCGGCGACGAAGCCTTCGTACCAGGCAGCCAGTGCGCCCTCAATCTCGTTCTCCCGTCCGGCCCGCGCCTCTGCCTCGGTCAGCAGACGCCCGAACATCGCAGCCAGCACGCGGTTGCTGAAGAGCTCGCCGGCTCGCGGCCCCCGGCCCTGCTTCAGCCAGATCTCCGCTGACGTCGACCACTCGGTCTGAAACAGCTGCGCCACGTCCTCGATCGTGGCGGCGACACGGGGCAGGAGCGGGTGACCGGCGTGGGCGTAGCCGGCGGCGAACTCCACGACGTCGCGCAGCCGCCAGGTACCCAGATCTCGGAGCAGTGTCAGCCAGGCGCCGACAGCCCCCGGCACGCAGGGGGCGAGCAGGCCGGTGCCCGGGATCTGATCCAGGCCCAGGCTGTGAAAACGCTCAACTGTGGCGAGCCTGGGAGCCGGCCCCTGGCCGCAGAGGACGCTCACCTGCCGCCGTGAGGCCTCGTAGACGAGCGCCGGCATGTCGCCGCCCGGCCCGTTCAGGTGCGGCTCGACCACCTGCAGAACCAAGCCTGCGGCCACGGCGGCGTCGAAAGCGTTGCCGCCCCGCTCCAGGACGGCCATCCCGCTTGCGCTGGCCAGCCAGTGCGTGGACGCCACCATGCCGAAGCTTCCTTTCAGCTCCGGTCGGGTGGGGTGTACCACAAACCTGACTCTAGTTGCCTGTAACCGTCGATGGGCCGTAGCTCAGGGAGGCGCCCGTCGGGCGCCGGTCAGAGGGCCCAGGCGAAGGAAAGGGTAGAACGAGGAGGAGGGATCTGAAGGTTCGTGACGGCGAAGGGCCGGGCCCCATTTCCGGGGTCCCCGCGAAGCCTGCTTCGTGGGGTGGGTTGACGCTGGCATAGGCATCCGGAGCCGCAATATGCCAACGAATTTCTGGCGCGGGACACTAGATGTTGCTGCGCGACTGACCGCCGTCGACAGGCAGGCAGGCGCCATTGATCAGCGCGGCTCGCTCCGAACAGAGGAAGGTGACGGCATCAGCGACCTCCTCGGCAGTACCGAAGCGGCCGAGAGGCAGCTCACGCTCGACGAAGGCTGCGATCCCCGCCGGGTCCGCCTCCCGTCGGCGCCACCAGGAGCCGCCCGGGAAGAGGATTGAGCCGGGTGCGACGGCGTTTACGGTGATGCCCTGGCGGCCGACCTCACGAGCGAGCGCTGTCGCAAAGCTGATCTCCGCTGCCTTGGTGGCGTTGTAGGCGGGCGCCCCACCGGACTCGCGGCCGAAGACTGAGGAGATGACAACGATGCGGCCCCAGCCCCGCTCCCGCATCAACGGCAGGGCGAGCAGTGAGAGCCGGGCTGCCGGGTAGAGGTTGCCTGCCATTGCCTGCTCAAATTGAGTCACGCCGGTGTCCGCCCAGCCGGTGCCGGCCCGCAGGCCCAGGTTGTTGACCAGGATGTCGAGTCGGCCCTGGCAAGCCTCGACGGCGGCCCGGCAGCCCTCCTCACCTGTCAGCTCAGCGGGCACACCGCTGCCGTGAAGCTCAGCTGCCACCCGTTCGACATCGTCTTTGGTGCGCGCGGCGATGACAACGCGCACATTCTCCGCGGCAAGGCTGCGGGCAATGGCAAGGCCGATGCCGCGGGTGGCGGCAGTGACGAGGGCGGTCCGTCCCGCCAGGCCCAGATTCACTGCGAACATGCTAGTACCGGCCGATTGGGCCGGAGCGCCAAGGCAATCGCTCGCGCCGCATTGTCGGTAAGGACGAGTCAACCTCGGCTGGCCCGGGGTTCCCCTGATGCCGGAGATCTCCGGGCTGTACGGTGTACAGCGCCAGTCTGCAATGCACTTTCAGCTACGCGGGTGACAGGCAGCGGCAGGGCGGCCCTGACCGGTCCGCTGCAGGGGGGCGCGCCGGTGGTGCCCAGGCCTTCAGCTTCGCTACTCGTGATCGACGGGGGCCGGCGCCCGTGGCAGGTGCTCATGATGAGGCGACCCGCCGGCGCCGAATTTGCGCCGGACGCCTACGTCTTCCCCGGTGGCAGTGTTCAGCCGGAGGATGAGCGGTGGAGCGATCCCTGCCGGGCGGCAGCCATCCGGGAGACGTTTGAGGAGGTGGGCATTCTCTTCGCCCGCGGGCCCGGCGGCCGTTTGGCTTCTGAGCGCGAGAGCCGCGGGGTTGGCGAGGCTCTGACTCGCGGCCTCGAGTTCTTCCAGGCACTGGCTGAGATAGGTCTGCAGCCGGCCTTCGACCGGCTCACGCTGCTCACCCGCTGGATTACGCCCGAGCCGATGCACCGCCGCTTCGACACCCGGTTCTACCTGGCCAGACGGCCTGGCCGCCAAGGGGTCCGGCCAGCGCCCGGCGAGGTGGTCGACTGCGTTTGGCTCAGTGTGAGCGAGGCGCTGGCCGAAGGCGGACCGGCACTGGTCCACGCCACCCGGCGCATCCTGGAGACGATCGACGGCGCTCCCGATGCGACGGCGCTGATCGCACGACTCAGACGTCTGCCAGAGCCGGCACCGATCAGGCCGGTGCTGCGGCCACGCCCCGACGGCGCCGGTTATGACGTGTTCGACGACGCCAGGCCGGTCTTCGGCTAAGCCGCCCTACCGCCAGAGCGAGGCCCAGCGGTCGTACTGAACGGTCTGCACACGACCGGCCGCCAGGGTCCTGAGGCCACTGACGTCACGGTATCTGGTGCGGTAATAGACCCGGCCAACATTGCAGTTGATGATCATCTTGGCGCACATCACGCAGGGTGAGGCGGTGATGAACATCGTCTTGTCGGGCTCATGGGCGCCGGCCTTGATGAGAGCGTTCGTCTCCGAGTGGAGGCACCCGCAGCGGCCGGGATCGGGCCCGTCGCAGGAGTTGGGCAGTCCGCGGGCGTTGCCGTTGTAGCCGATGCCGAGCACCTGGGTCAGATCCCGCGTCGTGACTACCGAACCGACCTGCAGGCGGGCACACGTGGAACGCTTGGCGAGCTCCTCGGCCATCCGCATGTAGACCTCCTCCAGAGGTATCCGCTCAGGCTTCGGCTCACCCACGGAGGGCCATGTTAAGGGTTGCCTTTGGGTCACCGCTGAGCTAGACTAGCCACATGTCGTTCTCCGAACTGTTGTTCGCACTGCTCCTGGTGTCCCTCGTGGTTGGTGTGACCATGGTCTATTTCGTGCTCAGCAGCCTGAACCGGCGCAGTGAATCCGAGGCCGCCGACCTGGCCCGCCGGAGCGAAGCCCAGGCCGCCGAGCTGAGTGAGCTCCGCAGCCAACTTCAGCTCGGCAGCCAGAGCCAGGGTCGAGCGAGCGACGAGCTTCGTGCCCGGCTGGGCGAAGCCGCCCAACTCCTGGAAGGGATGAGGTCGGCCGTGGTCGCCCGTCACCAGATGCAGGACGAAGCGCGACAGAGCCTGCGCCGGCTGGAGGCGGTGATCGCGGGCGGCTCCTCGCGCGGAGCGGCGGGCGAGAACATCCTGGAGGCGGCCTTCGAGCACCTGCCGCCGGAGATGATCGTCCGCAACTTCCGGATCAAGGGCAAAGTCTGCGAATTCGGCTTCCGCATGCCCGGCGGCAAACTGATGCCGATCGACTCCAAGTGGACTTCCCGCTCGGCGTTGGAGGAGCTCTCCCAGCCAGATCTCCCGCCGGCCCGCCGCAGCGAGCTCTGCGACCGGATCGAGAAGGACGTGGTGAGGCGCGTGCGCGAAATAGGGCAGTACATCGACCCCTCCGGCACCACTCCGTTTGCTTTGGCCGCGGTGCCCGACGGCGCCTACAGCATCTGCCGGGGCGCGTTCGCCGAAGCGCACCAGATGCATGTGCTGGTCGTCGGGTACTCAATGGCCCTCCCCTACCTCCTGGCTCTCTACCAGATGCACCTGCAGTTCTCGAGGACGGTTGACATGGACAACCTGCAGGCGTGCCTCATCAATGTCGAACGCCAGCTTGACCTGCTGGACGGGGAGTTGGAGAACCGGCTGCAGCGCGCCGTCACCCTGCTCAGCAACACGTTCGCCGAGGGCAGACAGATCTCGTCTCGGATTAGAGCCTCAGTCCAGTCGATCCAGGCCACCGAGCACCTCGACGTCGACCCAGCACTCCAAGCTTCCTCAGCGGAGGAGGCGGCCGGCGCGGAGGCCAAGCCCGACGCGGTCCCGCTGCTGACAGTGGAGGCCCTGCCCGATGAGCCGCAGCTTCACCTGGAAGCACTCCCCCGCTAATTTGGCCGGTTCGGCAAAACGCGGTTGATCCACGCCGCGGAGCCTGGGTGGTGGGTTCAGCAAACGCCCGGGGCGTCAGCGAAAGCGCGGAAGCAGTTCGTTCGCCAGTTGCTCAGCCTTGCGGACCGGATCGGGCGGCGAGACATAAAGTATGACGTCAACAAAGCCTGCCGACCAGAAGCTCTCGCAGAGGTGGACTGTGTCATTTAGGTCGTTCGCTTCAGTGCGGATCTGCACTGTTCGACGGATGACGTCAGGATCCCGACCGATGGTCTCGCAGTGCCGATCAAGGATTTCGGACTTCCGCCTACATTCCTCGACGTCGGGGCCAACGGCGTTCCAGCAGTCGGCGTGCTCGGCCACCACCCGCAGTGTCTTCCTCTCGCCGCTACCGCCGATCCAGATCGGCGGGTGCGGGCGCTGCAACGGGGGCGGGTTCTGCACCGCCTCGCGCAGGTGATAGGCGGGCCCGTCGTGGCTGACGGGACTCCCGCTCCACAACTGCTTCAAGACTGTGCAGGCCTCGCCCAGCCGACGAATGCGCTCTCCCACCAGGGGGAACTCCAAGCCCAACATCGTGTGCTCGGCCTCCGCCCAGGCGGCCCCCAAGCCGAATTCGAGGCGGCCGCCGGACAGATGGTCGACGGTGGTCGCCATCTTCGCCAGCTGGCCGGGATGACGATAGGTGTTGCCGGTCACCATGCAGCCAATCCGCACGCGACTGGTGGCCTCCGCCATGGCCGGAAGCAGAGTCCACCCCTCCCAGGCCACTCCAGCCAGATCGCCGTTGATAGGGTTCAGGTGATCAAAGGTCCAGAGATGGTCGAAGCCGCCCTGATCGGCGACGCGCCATACTTCGCGCTGCTCTTGGAGGCTGCAGTTCATGGGAGCCAACTTGAGTCCAAATCGGGGGCGTGCGCTCATGGCTCTCATCGTGACACGGCCCGCTCCCAGAGCGTGCATTCTGGCCCGGAAGCAGTGCGCGGCCAAGGACCGGTCAGGCGGCAGCGCCTGGCTCTTCAGAAGGCGTGCTTTCGCCGAAGTGCCCAATCGTCCGGCAGCTGTCCGCGCGGACCTGCCAGCATCGGTTGTCATGGAGGCTGCGCGCTCTCATCCCCAGACTCCCCTCCCGCCCCTCCACTTTCTTCGCGCGCTGAAAGAGCTTCGCAGCCTCCTGTCCGAACTGAGCAGCCTGACTCACGCAGATCAGCTCTGGGGAATCCAAACGCTGCGCAGCCAGCTCAGCTTCGCCTTCCAGACGCCCTCATCCCTGGTCGAGCCGTTGAATCAGGTGGACTTGGCCGCCTGCTGGCTGGACGCCATCTGCGAAGCTGCCGAGGCGGGTTGGGGTGGCCTCCGGGGGCAAGCGGCCTTTCCGGGGCCCAGTCGTGGCGCCGACCGCAGCGCCGCCAGACTCTACGAGTTGACAGCAGACATCTCCGACGCAGTGGGAGTCTGGCGGCGGGCAGGCTCCTCCTCGGCGCCTCTGAACCAGGCGCCGAATCCGGAGGCTTTACCCACCTGAAGGCACTCGTCCACAGGTCGCGCCCCACACCTTCCACAGGTTGTCCACGCCATGATCTTGGGGCTGAGGGGAGAGGCGACCGCAAGATGTTGACATTTGACGGTGAAAGCCGTATCCTAAGAGGAGTTCTGTTTCGGTGGCCCTGGGGCATTTCTTGGCGGGCATGCTCCGGGGCCTTTTCTCCCCCGCCGGTGAGTCCGGCGAGGGTGTTTGGAGGCTCCTGAAGATAGGAATGGCGAAGAACGTAGCCGACGTCGCAGCATCTCACCAAGAACCGCACGTAGCCCCCAGAGGCCTCCAGTTTGGCAGATATTTCACACCCGCCGAAACCCATGCGTACGACCTGATCGAGTGGGAGCGGCGGACCGCCGCGATCACCAGTGAGAAGGGAGTGACGATCTTCGAGCAAGAGGAGATCGAGGTTCCGCGCTCCTGGTCGCAGCTGGCGCTCAACGTGGTGGCTCAGAAGTACTTCAGGGGTCATCAGGGCAGCCCCGAGCGCGAGACCAGTGTGAGGCAGCTCATCGACCGGGTGGTCAACACGCTCGGCGAGTGGGGCCGGCGAGGAGAGTACTTCAGAAGCGAGCAGGATGCGAAAAACTGGGAGGAGGAGCTGCGCTGGCTCCTCGCAACTCAGCACGCCTCCTTCAACAGCCCCGTCTGGTTCAACCTCGGCGTGCCCAACCGCTCACAGCAGGGCTCCGCCTGCTTCATCAACTCCGTCGAGGACACCATGGAGTCCATCCTCGAGCTGGTCAAGACCGAGGGCATGCTGTTCAAATTCGGCTCGGGCACCGGGACCAACCTGTCAGTTCTGCGCTCCTCCAAGGAGCGGCTGGCCGGCGGCGGCACCGCCTCGGGCCCCGTCTCGTTCATGCGTGGGTACGACAGCTTTGCCGGCTCGATCAAGTCGGGCGGCACCACCCGCCGGGCGGCCAAGATGGTCATCCTCAACGGTGACCATCCTGATGTCAGAGAGTTCATCGCCTGCAAGGCAGACGAGGAGAAGAAGGCCTGGGCCTTGATCGACGCCGGCTACGAGGCCGGGTTCAACATTCCGGGCGGCGCCTATGACTCGGTGCAGTTTCAGAACGCCAACCACTCGCTCAGGCTCACTGACGAGTTCATGGAGGCCGTCGAGAACGACACCGAGTGGGCGACCAAGGCAGTCACCGACGGCCGTCCGCTCGAGAAGCACCGGGCGCGCGACCTTTGGCGGGAAACCGCTGAAGCCGCCTGGATCTGCGGAGATCCCGGGCTGCAGTTCGACACCACCATCCAGCAGTGGAACTGCGTGCCCAACACTGGCCGGATCAACGCCACCAACCCCTGTTCAGAGTTCGTTTTCCTGGACGACACAGCCTGCAACTTGCTCTCACTCAACCTCATGAAGTTCCAGAGCGAGGATGGGACTTTCAATTCCCAACGCTTCGAGAAGGCCATCGACATCTGCTTTCTGGCCCAGGAGATCATCGTTTCCTACGCCAGCTATCCCACGCCGGCGATCGCCGCCAACTCGGAGCGTTTGCGGCCGCTCGGCCTGGGCTACGCCAACCTCGGCGCGCTGCTGATGTCGATGGGTCTGGCCTACGACTCCGACGAAGGCCGCCGCTACGCCAGCGCCATCACGGGCATCATGACAGCCCGCGCGTACGCCCAATCGGCGCGCATGGCCGAGGTGAAGGGCCCCTTCGCTGAGTTCCAGGACAACCGAAGCGAGATGCTGCGGGTCATGAACCAGCATCGGGGAGCCGCGTACGCGCTCAACGCCGCAGGCGCTGCCGGCATCCCTGTCGAGGCCGCCCGAGCGGCCTGGGATGAGACGGTGAAGCTGGGTGAGAAGCACGGTTATCGCAACGCCCAGGCCACAGTGCTGGCCCCGACCGGGACGATCGGACTGATGATGGACTGTGATACCACAGGCATCGAGCCCGATCTGGCCCTCGTCAAGTACAAGCGCTTGGTCGGCGGCGGGATGCTGAAGATCGTCAACGGTACAGTGCCGCAGGCGCTGCGCAAGCTTGGCTACGACGCGGCTCAGACCAAGGCAGTAGTGAAGTACATCGACGAGCACGACACCATCGAGGGCGCGCCGGAACTAGCCGACCAGCACCTCAAAGTGTTCGACTGCGCCTTCAAGCCGCTGAATGGCCAGCGCTCGATCAAGCCCATGGGTCACGTCAGGATGATGGCGGCGGTCCAGCCCTTCATCTCCGGTTCGCAGTCCAAAACCGTCAACCTGCCCCATGCTGCGAGCGCAGAGGACATCGCCGACGTCTACCTGCAGTCGTGGAAGCTTGGTCTCAAGTGCATCGCCATCTATCGCGACGGCTGCAAGCGCTCCCAGCCACTGTCGACGTCCAGCCAGAACCAGGACGGCAAGGCCAAGGTTCCGGCCGAGGGCCGGCCTATTCGACGCCGGCTCCCGGATGAGCGTCAGTCCCTGACTCACAAGTTCGACGTGGCCGGCCATGAGGGCTACATCACAGTCGGCATGTATGAGGACGGGGCGCCCGGCGAGGTGTTCATCACAATGGCCAAGGAGGGCTCAACCATCTCCGGCATGATGGACGCCTTTGCCACGCAGACGTCAGTGGCGCTTCAGTACGGCGTGCCGATGCCTGTCATGATCAACAAGTTCTCGCACATGCGCTTCGAACCTAACGGGTTCACGAAGAATCCGGAGATCCCGATCGCCAAGTCGATCATCGACTACATCTTCCGCTGGCTGGCTACCCGCTTTCTCAACGCCGAGGATCAGGACGCGGTCGGCATAGTGCGCCGGCAGCCCGTCTCGCTAGAGATCGAGACGCCGGCCAACGCTGAGCTGAAGCTCGTGGCGAAGACCAACGGGGGCACCACCAGCAATGTCACCTTTGTTGTGAATGCAGACGCTCCCTCCTGCGCCGACTGTGGCTCCATCACTGTGCGCAGCGGTAGCTGCTACAAGTGCCTGAACTGCGGCTCGACGACCGGATGCAGCTGATCTCAGCTCAGTGAACGCGAGGGCGGCCACCGCGGCCGTCCCTGGTCCCGCGACCGTAGGCCACTGTCGCGTGGAACAGCGGCCCGATACCTGGCTGTGGCTAGGCCGCCGGCGGGGCCAGATGGTCGCGGAGAAGCTCGGCCCTGCCGCTCTCGCGCAGGCACTCGAGAGCGCCGCGCTCCAGCCGGCGCACCTCTTCCCGGCTGACCCCCATCCGCTTGGCCACCTCTTCGATGGTGCGCGGCTGGTCGTCACCAAGCCCGAAGCGAAGCTGCAGGACCCTCCGCTGCCGAGGCATCAACGACTCCAGTGCCGCCTCGATGTCGCCCTTGCGGGCGCTGGCCGCAGCCGCGGCGGCCGGGGACTCGGCCCGGTGGTCGGCGAGCAGGTCCCCCAATTCGGTCTCGCCCTCCTCGCCCAGCGGCGTTTCCAGCGACACGGGCTCCTGGGCGATCTCGAACAGCCACTCCACCTTGCCCGGATCCAGGCCCATCTCGAGACCCAGTTCAGCCGAGGTGGGTTGGCGGCCGAGCTCCTGACGAAGCCTGTCCTGGACGCGCACCAGCTTGCCGATCAGCTCGGCGTTATGAGTAGGGATCCGAATCGTCCGGGCATCGTCGAAGACAGCCCGCTGGATCGCCTGGCGGATCCACCAAGTGGCATAGGTCGAGAACTTGAAGCCGCGGCGGTAGTCGAACTTCTCGACTGCACGCATCAGCCCCAGATTTCCCTCCTGGATGAGATCGAGCAGAGGCAACCCACGCCCCACGTACTTCTTGGCCACTGAGACGACGAGGCGCAGGTTCGCCTGGATCATCTTCTGGCGGCATTCGCTGCTGCCTGCCTCGATGCCCTTCGCCAGCTCCACCTCGTCACTGGCGGTGAGCAGCTTGACCCTACCGATCTCTTGGAAGTAGGCGCGCACGGCATCGTCCAGGGCTGCGCTCTCGACCTCCTCAGGAGGTTCTTGCTTCGCGCGGTCCAGACTGGTCGTCAAACCTTCCAGTTGTTCTCGGGAAAGCTCAGCGGCTGCGGTCTCGGGGTTGATCTGTGCCATATTCTTTGACTTCCTGTTTCAACCGCGTTAGTCGCTAGACTGTTCCCTTCACGCGCTCAGGCTCGAGTCGGAGCGGATGCGCGCGTGGCTGCGCGGTGATGAACCTGTTAAGGGTACCACCCGGGGTGGCGCCAAGTCCACTCATGTGCCGCTGGCGGGGTCGTGCCCGACGCCGGGGCTCAGCCCAACGATCGATGGGCCTCAAGGCAGGCGACTGAACCACAGTGTCCAAGGGCGCCTACGGCGCCAACCGCTCGATCCGCCAGCCGCTCTCCCGACGGCGATACAACAGCCGGTCGTGAAGGCGATTGCGCCGCCCCTGCCAGAATTCGATGCTCGCGGGCCGCAGCCAGTAACCCCCCCACCGATCTGGCAGGGGTGGCGCATCCGGCTGAAGAGCCTCCAACCGCTGCACAGCCTCCTCCAGCTCGACTCGGCCGCCGATCACCTGGCTCTGTCGCGAGATAGTGGCTGAGATGCGGCTCCCATAGGGCCGGCCGATCCAGTATTCCTCCGACTCCGCCCGACTCGTCCGCTCGACCGAACCGGTAATGCGCACCTGCCGGTGGAGTCGCGGCCACCACAACGCCAGTGCGGCCTGGGCGTTGACGGCGAGATCGGCTGCCTTCGCGCTCTCATAGTTGCTGAAAAAGCTGAAGCCGCGGCTGTCAGCCGCGTGCAGCAACACAAATCGAACCGCGGGCGCCCCACTCTCGCCCGCTGTGGCCAGCGCCATGGCGTTGGGCTGGAGTTCACCGGCGGCTTCCGCCTCGGCGTACCAGCGGTTGAACGCCGGAAGCGGGTCCCGACCGAGGTCCAGCTCGTTTAGAGGACTGTCGCTTTCAGCCATGCTCTCGACTATGGGCCATTGCAGGCCTCAGGCTGAGCACGGCTCGGGGCATCATGGAGACAACCGTGAAGCTGCCTGTGATGCCGCCCCTGAAGCCAATGCTGGCCAAGTCGGTGCCTGAGATACCGCCCAGCCTTCACTACGAGCCCAAGTGGGACGGCTTCCGCTGCATCGTGTTTCGGGATGGAGACGAAGTCGAGCTGGGCAGCCGCAACGAGCGCCCCATCACCCGCTACTTCCCGGAAGTGGTGGCAGCGCTGAAAGACAGCTTGCCCGCCCGGTGCGTGGTCGACGGAGAGATAGTCATTGTGCGGGGGAAAAAGCTGGACTTCGACGCCCTCTTGAACCGCATCCATCCGGCTGATTCGCGCGTCCGTCTTCTCGCCGCCCAAACCCCCGCCTCACTGATAGCGTTCGATCTCCTGGCGCTGGACGACAGGTCTCTCATGGCCCAGCCGTTCCGCGAGAGGCGCCTGCTCTTAGAGCGGGCACTGATCAGAGGACCGATGGTGCACGCGACTCCAGCAACGCAGGACCTGGGTGTCGCCAGAGACTGGTTCGAGCAGTTCGAGGGCGCCGGATTGGATGGCATAGTCGCCAAGCCGCTGGATCTGCCCTACCGACCTGACCAGCGTGCGATGTTCAAGATCAAGCACGATCGCACTGCGGATTGCGTGGTGGCCGGCTTCCGCTGGCACAAGAACGACCGCGTGGTCGGATCACTGCTCCTCGGCCTCTACGACGGGTCGGAGCAGCTGCAGCACGTGGGGGTTTCCGCCTCCTTCCCGCTCCGGCGGCGCAGGGAGCTGGTACAGGAGCTCGAGCCATATCAACAGCACGACCTGGACGGCCACCCCTGGGCGGAATGGGCACGGGCCGAAGCGCACCAGGGCGGCCGGCTGCCCGGAGCCCAGTCACGCTGGAACGCGAAGAAGGGTCTGTCCTGGGTGGCACTGCGGCCGGAGCTGGTCTGCGAAGTCGCCTACGACCACATGGAGGGGACGCGCTTCCGCCACACAGCTCAGTTCCGGCGCTGGCGCCCAGACCGGGATCCTCGCACCTGCGGGTATGACCAGCTGGAGGAACCTGTCAGCTATGACCTGGCCCGGATTCTCGGCCACTGATTGGCGCAGGCCGTCACATGTTGTGTTCTGCTCCGGGTTGTGCTACCATTTGTAGCATCCTGTAAGCGAGGACCCCAAAAGCGACATCTTCCCCACCCCAGCCGGGAAGCCCGTCTCCCAAAGGCGGGCTTCCCTTTTTTGTTGGCCTAGCCTAGCCTTCCAGCCAATCCAACGCTAGGGCGGCGCTCCAGGAGAAGCCGCCCGCTCCGAGCGGGCTGCCGTCGAAGGGGTCGAAGCACTCGGCCAGGCCGTGCTCTTGGACCAGGCCCAGGCTCTGGCTGACCAGTGCGTGCGCCTCAGCCCGCAGACCTATGTGCTCGAGCCCACGAACGGCAAGCCAGTTCACGTTGAGCCAGACCGGCCCGCGCCAGTAGCGCTCAGGCTCGAAGTTGGGGTCCGCCGGCGGCACTGTACAGACCGCGAGCGCGTCTCGGCACAGCTGAGCGTAGCGGCGCCAGGCGGCCCGCCCACGCCGGGGCTTGGCGACGCCGCCCGCCAGAGCGGCCACCCCGGCAGCCGTGGCCGTCCTGATCCGCTCCTGGCGGCGGCAGTCCCAGTCGAAGTACAGCTGGGCCGCCTCGTCCCAGTGGCGCGCCTCAAACGCGGCGGCAAATTCGGCCAGGCGTTCACCGCTCACAGCGGGCGGCTCGGCGAGTGACTCGCAGATGGAGTTCAGGTCATTTGCCGCTCCGTACCAAGTGGCGTCCAGCAGAACGTCGTGGACGCAGAAGGGTGAGTCCAATCTGTAGCGCTCAAGCTCGAAGTCAGCGTCCTCCAACTTCTCGACCAGGGCCAGATATGCGTCGTAATCGCTGTCAGTCGGTCGCTCGCTGGCCCTGACGAAACGGTTGTCCAGTCGAGAGTAGGGCTGCCGCGGTTTCAGGCCTGACAGCCTGAGCGCATCCCAACGGGGTGAGTTGTCCCAGCCGCTCTCCCAGGGGTGGACCATGACAGGCAGCGGCTGGCCTGGCCCACGTCGGGCGGAGCCCCAGTACTCGACGTATTTGGCCAGCGACGGCCGCACACGCCGCCAGAACGCGTGGCGGAGGCGCTGATCGGATTGGCGCAGCCCTATCAGCCAAGCGGCAGTGACCAGAACTGGCGGGTTGCTGATACCGCTGGTCAGCTGGCCGGCATTGCGGACGTGGCGCTGCGCACGAGGCCAGCGGTCAGGGCCGGGGAAGTACTGGGCCAGGTGGCGGGGATCGTAGTGGACGTGAGGCACCATGCCGTCCCACCACTGGGCGGCCAGCATGCTTTCCAGCTCCTGGCAGGCACGCGGCCAGTCGAACGTGGCCCAACCAAGGCTGATGAACGCGGAGTCCCAGTTCCACTGATGGGGGTATTGATGCGGCGACGGCCGCGTCCAGTCGCCCGCGTCGTTCCCGCGCAGCACCATCCTGGCGGCTTCAGCGAGCTGGCTTTGCTTGATTTCTAAAGGTGCGACCGGGAACCCGGTCGAGAGATTGGGTGGCCAGATGGGTCAGATCCAAGGAGCCGACGAGCACCGCGGTGAGCGTATTCCGAATACGCGCAGCGAGGAGCGCAGGAGGCGACGCCGGAGATGGCCCGCATAAACGCCCAAGATCCGGACGGGCTTTTCGGCCGCACCTCTAACCTTCGCCGAAACGGAGAAGCAGCCGGGCGACGTGCCGGGCGGCCTGCCGGATGTCCTCCAGCCGCACGCTCTCATTGGGACTGTGAGCGAGGTTGCTGGCGCCGTAGCCGACGCCCGGCGCCACAATCGGCACTCCGCGGCCCGCGAAGAGAAACATCGGAGTGGTGCCGCCGGACAGGGGCACCAGCTGGGCTGGCTGACCGTAGACCTCGGCGCCCGTCTCTGCGGCCAGCCTGACCAGCGGGTCGTCTGGGTCGATGAAGGCGCCCGGCTCGCAGCCGATCACTCGCAGATTGACGTCGGGGAAGCCCTTCGCGTCCAGGTGGGCGCGCAGCCGGCCGGCGACGGCAGCGGGATCCTGGCTGGGAAGGAGCCGGAAGTCCAACTTGGCGCTGGCCCGCGCCGGGATGACAGTTTTGGCTCCTTCCCCCTGGAAGCCGGCCGTTACACCGGCGATGTTGCACGTCGGTTGGAATCGGGCCGCCAGCACTTCAGCTCCCGTCCGGTCGAGCAGCAGCGAGTCCAGCTGGTACGTGGCCAGCAGCCCGCGCTCGGGGCTCGGCAATTCAGCCAGCATCGCTACCTGGCGAGCGGTGGGTGCCGGGATGCCGTCGTAGAAGCCGGGGATCTTGATGCGCTCGTCCTGACCCTTCACGGTGCTGAGCGCCCAGGTCAGGCGCCAGGCGGCATTGGGGATTAAGTTTGCCTCACCGGAGTGGCCGTCCCGGCCGCTGGCCCTGACGCTCAGCTCTATGTAGAGCAGGCCGCGAGTGCCGAGGGTCACGAGCGGCCGGCCCTCAGGATCGACGCCACCCTCTTCCCAGATGGCGCCGTCGCAGCGCAGCCTCTCCCAATGCTGCTCGACAAACACCGGCAGATGGGGACTGCCCACCTCCTCCTCACCCTCGGCCAGCCAGCGAACGTTGCAGGGAAGGCTGCCGGTCACCGCGTGCAGGGCGTCGACCGCCGCCAGCCGGGCGATCAGCTCGCCCTTGTCGTCCTTGGCGCCACGCGCATAGAGACGGCCGTCTCGCACCTCCGGCTCGAATGGCGGGCTCAACCAGAGGTCAAGCGGCTCAGGTGGCTGGACGTCGTAGTGGTTGTAGAAGAGCATGGTCTTGGAGCGCCCCGCCGCCAGCTCGCCAACCACCACGGGATGACCGTCTGTGGGCAGCACGTCGGCTGCCAACCCGCGCCTTTGGAGCAGCCGGCAAACGTGCGCGGCGCACTCTTCTATGCCCTCGTGGCGGGCGGAGACACTGGGCACCCGGCAGAGCTCGACCAGCTCCTCGACCCAACCGTCGAGATGAGTGTTGAGGTAGCTGTCGAGGTCGCTCAGGAGCCGCTCGGACATGCTCCGACTGTAACCGCAGACAACTGGATGACGTGGTCGGGCGGGCGAGATTCGAACTCGCGATCTCCTGCTCCCAAAGCAGGCGCGCTGCCAGACTGCGCTACCGCCCGTGTCTTTGAATTCAGCTGCCGTGCCTGCTGCCGAAACCGCGCTGCGAAGCGCTGCCTTCTCGCGACAGCAGTGACATTGCTGGCAGCGAAGGACACGGCGAAGTGAACGATAGTGAAAGATACAGAGGCCCGGGAGGTCAATGACCAGCTCAGGCCGCTACTCCAAGTCCTCAGTTAGCTGATCAAGAGGGTCAGGGGGAAGGCTGGTGATCTGGGGTGACAGCTCGACTCAGTCCAGCAGGGGCTCTGGCCTACCCGTTGTCCTAACCCAATATGTCCGGAGCCACATGGGCTTATAGTCCGGCCATGGATACGACCACACTGATCATCGTCATCGTCGTGATTGTCGTAGTTCTCGGCGGCGGCGGCTTCTGGTATCGCGGACGAGGCCGCTAGAAAAGGCGCCTGGCGTCTACCTGAACCAAGGGGCAGCGCGCTGCCGAGACGCCAGGTCCCCCAGCTGGCGGACTCCTGATGGGGTCCTTCCATCCGGGCGTGGACGCCTACATTGAGGCCCTACCCGATTGGCAGCAGCCGATCTGCCGTGAGGTGCGCGCTTTAGTCCACGCCGCCGACCGAGAGGTCACTGAGGCGATCAAGCGCACCAACCGTCCCTACTTCGTCCTGCAGGGCAACATCTGCGCGCTGCTGGCGGCGAAAGACCATGTGAACGTGTTCCTTTACGACGGCGCGATGGTCCCTGACCCCGAAGGAATCATCACAGCCGGACGCGACAACCAGACCGCCCGTACAGTGGCTGTCCGCCAGGGCGAAGCGATCAACGCGCCCGCCCTGAGCGCCATGCTCAGGCGCATCATTGCCAACAACCGCGCAGGTGGCTGGCGAAGATTGAAGCGCGAAAGCGATTCACTTCCAGGGTCCTAGCCCAATTCGAACTTGCCGGACGTTGGTGCTCTCCGCATAGTCTCGAGGGGGATGGCCCAAGCGACTGCGCTGAACGTGCTCGACACCGAGGGACAGACAGTCGACCTGCTGACGCTGGCCGCGGAGAGACCGCTGCTGGTCGTCTTCCTCCGCCACTTCGGTTGAACCCATTGTCTCGAGACAGCCGCGCAGGTGCGCGGCAAACTGCCTCAAATCGAGGCCAAGGGCGCTCAGCTCATCTTTGTCGGAAACGGGTCTGTCAGGTTCGCAGCCAGATTCCAGCAGGACAGGGTGCCGGGGATCCCGGTCTATACCGATCCTTCGCTCGGCACCTTCAGCGCCGCCGGGATGAAGCGCGGCGTCGGAGCCACGCTCTCGCTCGGGAGCCTGCTGGCCGGCGCCCGCTCGACCTTGCGCGGTCATCGCCAGACCTCGGTCCAGGGAGACCCCTGGCAGCAGGGTGGCGTGATAGTTGTGGCGGGCGGCGGCGAGGTCGTCTACCGGAGGCCCAACCAGCACGCCGGTGAGCGGCCCGACCTAGCGGCGGCTCTCGCCGCGCTCTGAGGGCCGGCTGAGGCTCGCGAGAGCGCCACTCGCAAGCAGCGCCCGCACTGCCGCGCCGCGGTGGCTGAGGCTGTGCTTCTCGATCGGCGGCAGCTCGGCGAAGGAAAGCAGGCTCCCGGAAGGCCAGAAGACCGGGTCGTAGCCGAAGCCCTGGCCCCTGCCGGCCGGCTCGCGGATCTCGCCGGCCGCCTCGCCCCTGAACGAGAGGGTCGGGCGACCGGGTAGGGCCAGCGCGAGCAAGCACACGAAGCGCGCCCGCCAGGGCTTGGGGTGCGGGCACAGGCGCTCGAACAGCAGCGCCTCGCGTTCAGCTTGAGTGGGCGCGATCCGGGCCGAGAGAAGGCCGGGATAACCGCCCAACGCCGCCACCTCGAGACCACTGTCGTCGCCCAGCGCCGGTCCGGCCCGGGACCTGGCCGCCGCTTCAGCTTTCAGCGCCGCGTTGGCGCTGTAGCTGTCGCCGGTCTCGGGCACCCTGGTGTCGACCACCTCAAGCAGCAGCCCGGTGCCGAGCAGCAGCTCCTGGAACTCGCGCAGCTTGCCCTCGTTCCCAGTGGCCAGGAAGAGAACCGTCAGCCCGGTCTAGTCCCGCGACCCTAGCCCAGGGTCACGATCGCCCGCTTCTGCTGCGCGATCAGCTCGCGGATCCCGCTCTGCGCGAGCGCCACCAGCGCGTCCAGTTCGGTCTTGGCCAGCGGCTCCTTCTCGGCGGTGGCCTGGAGCTCGATGAAACGCCCGTCGTCCAGCATCACCACGTTCATGTCGGTGTGGGCCAGGAAGTCCTCGGCGTAGTCAAGATCCAGGCGGGGCTCACCATCGATGATGCCGACGCTGACGGCGGCCACGTAGTTGCGGATCGGGTTGTGGCTGAGCAGCTTGGCCGCCTGCATGCGCTTGATCGCCTGATAAAGCGCGCAGAACGCGCCTGTGATGGCCGCTGTACGGGTGCCGCCATCAGCCTGCAGCACGTCGCAGTCGAGCGTGATGGTCCGCTCGCCCAGCGCCTTCATGTCCACGACGGTGCGCAGCGACCGCCCGATGAGCCGCTGGATCTCGTGAGTGCGGCCGCCGATCCGGCCCTGGCTGGCTTCCCGCTGGCCGCGGTCGTGAGTTGCTCGGGGCAGCATCGAATACTCCGCGGTGACCCAGCCCCTGCCGGTGCCCCGGCGGTGGAACGGCACCCGCTCCTCCACGCTGGCCGTCACCCAGACACGCGTCCTGCCGGTCTCGACCAGGGCCGAGCCCTCAGCGTGCGCGTTGACGCCCAGCTCGATTTTGAAGGGCCGCAGCTGATCGGCGCGCTCACGTCCGTCAGGTCGGGCCATGTTTCCTACCTCCCGGTCAGCCGCAGCAGCAGAGTGGTGCCCAGCCAGAAGATCGCCAGGGGCACGAACACGATTAGCGGGGTGAAGGGGTCAGCGCCGGGCGTCATGACATTGGCGATCAACCCCAGCGCGACGAGCCAGTAGGCCCTGTGCTTCCACAGCCAGCGGGAGCTGATGATGCCCAGGAGGCCCAGTGTGTAGAGGACGACAGGCAGCTCAAAAACGACGCCAAAAGCTATGACTATGCCGAGGACGAAGCTGAGGAGCTCACTCGCGGTGATGAGCGGCGCCAGGCCTTGGAACTGGAAACCGAAGAGCACGTGGATGATGAGCGGCAGCGCGAAGAGGGCGAAACCGACCCCCAGCAGGAAGAAGAAGGTGGTCGCGATGATCAGCGGCAGGATGAGCCGCTTCTCCTTCAGATGAAGACCCGGGCTGACGAACCACCAGAGCTGCTGGAAGATGATCGGTGAGGCGACCACCACGCCCAGATAGAGGGAGACCTTGAGCTTCAGAGTGAACGGATCGGTGGGGGCTGTGAAGTAGACCTGATGCACCCCTGATCGCTGGACCAGGAACTCGAAGACCTGGCCCGAGAAGAAGAAGGCCACGACAGTGACGAGCAACCAACCGATGATCGAGACGATCAGCGCGCGGCGCAGGTCCTCCAAGTGCGCGATGATCGACATGCGGGTTACATCCCCAGTCTTCGGGCGCGACGAAGCGCTCCGCGACAGCAGCGCCATCAGACGCGGCCCTAGGCCGACTTCTCGGTTTCGGTCTTGGCTGGCTCTGGCGGGAGCGGCGGGGTCGCGGCGGCGGGCGTCGAGGCCACAGGTTGAACGGGGGTGGCCGGAGTGACTGGTGGTGTCTCGCTGACAGACTCCGTCTTGACGTCGTTCATCATCTTCTCGGATTCCTTGCGGAACTCGCGCATGCCGCGACCGACGGCACCACCTATGTCGCCCAGCTTGCCCGGGCCGAAGACGACCAGCACGATGATGAGGAGGACGAGGAGAAAGCCAGGATGGATCCCAAAGGGCATCTAAGTAACCTCCATACGATTATACGAGTGCCTCAGGCCTTCTTCGGCTGTGAGGATTGGATCTTGATCTGGGTGATTCGGTCGGACGCATCCAGCTGTGATACGACTGAAAGGCTCGCACCGGACACTGTGGCGAATCGGTTGTAGACGGTCGTCGGCTCGCTCCCCGGCCAAGGTCCGCGGAGAATGAAGAACTGGGAGCCGCTCAGACTGCCATCGGGAAAGCGGGCCATGCCCATGGCGCCAGGCGTCAGGTGCTCGTCCTTCCCCAGTGGCTCCGGCGGCAACGTGTAGCCGGGACCGCCCGAACCGTTGGCCAGGGGATCTCCCGCCTGGACTAGCCAGTCCTGCACAGCAAAGAAGTGCTGGCCGTTGAAGTAGCCGTTGACGGCCAGAACAATGAAGTTGTTGACGGTGATGGGCGCCGACTTGCTGAGGGTCAGCTGGATGTCGCCCTTGCTGGTCGACATCACTGCCGAGTAGTCCTTCTTGGCGTCAATGCACATCGCGGGTGGCCCCGCGAACCGGCCCGGCGCCAGTTGGGTGGCCAAATGGCAGCTGGCGAACTCGGTCGGCGGCTTGGCCTGCGCTGCCCAGTTGAGCCCGACCCCTGCAGCAACCGTGAGGGCGATGACCACCAGCGCGATCGCCAGGGCGGCAGGCGCCCGCATGGGCAGTGGCGGCTCCTCGGGCGCCGCCACTGGAGCCTGCGTGCGGCGTTGCTTGGTCACGGGGCAATGATGCCAGGCGTCGGGTCTCGAGCCCAGGACGACTCGTCGAGGCGAATCTCCTTCACCGGCGGAACCGGCTGCCCGAAGAGTATCTCCCCCACCTCGTGGAAGCGTCGAGTCACAGCCGTCACCCGCAGCTCGTGCACCGGCTTACCGGTGCCAGGCAGCGCTCGCATGCGCGCGTGGTCCAGGCGTCGCTCGACCACGGCGGCGGTCGTCTCGGCCGAGTCGACGAGTACGAAGGCGCCGGGATAGACAGCCTGGATGGCCGGGCGCAGGAGCGGGTAGTGAGTACAACCGAGCACCAGCACGTCGGCACCGAGATCCACAAACGGGGCCAGATCGCGCCGCAGCGCCTCTTCCGCCCGCCGGCTTTCGGCGTCGCCCTCCTCGACTATCTGAACCAGCTCGGGGCACGCCTTCTGGTACACGCCGACCATCGGGTCCAGCTCCTTGATGGCGTGCAGGTACTCCTGCGACAGGCGTGTGCCCTCGGTCGAGATCACGCCTACCAGCCCCTTACCGGTCGCCTGAACCGCCGCCTGCGCGCCAGGACTGATCACGCCCACCAGCGGCACATCGAACACCTCTCGGGCCTGGTTCAAGGCCGCCGCTGTGGCTGTGTTGCAGGCGATCACAATGAGCTTGACCTGGGCGCGCTGCAGGTGGCGGATGATCTCGAAGGCGAACTGCTTCACCTCCTCCTGGTAGCGCGGCCCATAGGGAAAGTGCTGCAGATCGCCGACGTAGATGGTGCTCTCCAGCGGCAACCGCTCCTGGATCGCTCGCAGCACTGTGAGACCCCCCACGCCTGAGTCGAAGACTCCGATCGGACGGCTGTCTCCGACAGCCGCCCGGCCACCTCGGGCGCGATCGGTCGAGATAGCTTGGCTCAGCGCCCGGGCGGGGCGAAGCCCACGCGCCGCGCTTCCCGCTCCACCTTCTTGGGCTTGCGCAGGAGTAGGACGTGCCGCTCGCCCGCGGGGTAGACCCCAGCCAGCTCCCAGCTGTCCTCGGCTGCCGCAGCGAGCTTCGCCACCAGGGTCTCGCCGTCGATCATCTCGGCCGGCGTCAGCAGGTCGGTCCTGTAATGCCAGTGCCGGTCGCCCTCCCCGTCCGTAACCGTGGGTACTGGCAGGCTGAGCGCGGGTCCGGCGGCGTCAGGCTCCTGGTCCGGCTCGGGCTCTTCCTCATATCGCTCGCGCATCGGTTTTAGATGTTAGGGCGGTCGGGTCAACGCCGGGCGCTGCCCATGGTGCGGGTGGTGGGGATCGAACCCACACGCCTTTTCAGGCACGGCTTTTTAAGAGCTGCGCGTCTACCTGTTCCGCCACACCCGCCTGTGCCGGTGGACCGTAACAGTCCACTACTGGTCGTAATCGTAGAAGCCGCGGCCCGTCTTGCGGCCCAGTTCTCGCCGCTCCACCTTGACCTTCAGGATCGTCGGCGCGCCTGCGCCTCCCTCTAGGCGGGCCCGGTCCTCCAGCCCGCCGTAGAAGACGTCCAGGCCGCTGAAGTCGAGCAGCTCGAAAGGGCCCATCGGCCAGTTCAAGCCCTTCTTGACGGCCGTATCGATGTCCTCCACGCTCGCATAGCCGCCCTCGAGCAGATTCATGGCTTCCTCGGCGGCGGCGAAGAGGATGCGATTGACTATGAAGCCGTGCACCTCCTTGTTGATCAGCACTGGCACCCGGTCGATCGAGCGCACGAATTCCATGGCGCGCCGGATGGTCTCTTCGCTGGTGACAGGTCCCTTCACCACCTCGCAGAGCTGCATGACAGTGACCGGGTGAAAAAAGTGGAGGTTGCAGCACCGCTCGGGAGCGGCGACCTCCGAGGCCAAGCGCGAGATCGCGATGGTGCTGGAATTGGTTGCCAGGAGCGCCTCTCGGACTGCTCGCTCGCCCAGCTGACGCCACAGGTCCCGCTTCGCACCGAGGTCCTCGACGATGGCCTCGATCACGAACTGCGCCTGCGCCACCGGCTTCAGATCCGCCGAGAACTCGAGAGCGGCCAGCGCCCGGTCGGCGTCCTCCTGACTCAACCTGCCCTTCTCCACGGAACGAGCGGAAAGCTTCTGACATTGAGCTCGGGCCCGCTCCAGCTGTTCAGGCACGCTGTCAACCAGAGTCACCGCGTAGCGACCACTGTAGGCCGTCTGCAGCGCTATCTGCGAGCCCATCGTGCCGGCTCCCACGATCACCACCCGCTGTTCAGCCGCAGTCTCAGCAGTCAGTTCTTTGCCCCATTCTTCTCCTCAGATGTTCCCGGTGAGCAGGGAGCGCTTCGAGGCGGCGGTGATGCAGGCGATCGAAGCAATCCCGGCCGAATTTCAGCCGTACCTGGAGGATATCCACTTCGTCGTCGCTGACGATTCCGGCCTGCGCCTCTTCGGGCTGTATGAGGGTGCCGGAGCTTTGGCCGAGACTTACCTACCTGCGCGCATCACGCTCTTCAAGGACACTCACGAACACTTCGCCGACAGCTGGCAGGAGCTGGAAACGCAGGTCCGGCGCACGCTGGAGCACGAGATAGGGCATCACTTCGAGATGGGAGAGCACGAGCTCCCTCACTAAGGGTGGACGTTTCCTCGAAGCTCGGGTTTCATCCCGGAACCCGGTGCCGGCAACGCCGGTATGTCCTGCGGCATCGGTCACCGATGACGGGGAGAGCCCCTAATTCCGGTTCGTGAAAGGCCGTGTCGTGCCGGCTTGGTTAGCTCTTCGCGCCGACGATGATGAAGGCGGTGAAGCTGATCAGCAGCGTTCCCTGCTCGTTTGCGTGCTGCAGGTACTCCCACCACTGCTGAGCCCTAGCGGCAGAGAGCGTTCCCTTAGTCTGGAGCACGGCGAGGTGACTGCCGAGGAAGAGTTCGGCCATCGCGTAGTGGACAAAGACCTGCACCGCATCGAGGGAGAGGACCTTCAAGCGCCGCTCTATGAAGAGCCGCGGGAGCTGCCGTCCGATCCAGCCGTTCTGCATCGAATCGGAATAGGAGAGGACAACGGTTCGCGTGGTCTCCTTGTCTGGGTGGTCGATCATGAGCGAGTCCCAGTCGAAATCGAATACGCCAATCCGTCCGCCTGAGCGGGTTACCCGCACCATCTCCGCCAGCGCTCGCTCGCTATTGGGGAGGTGCTCCAGCAGGCGTTCGGCGCGGCACACGTCGAAGGTGCCGTCCGGAAAGGGAAGCGCCTGAACCTGCCCGACCTCAAAGGTGACTGCGACCTGCAGTTCCTTGGCACGTCGTCGGGCCTCAGCGATCATAACCTCACTCGCGTCAAGGCCAACAAGACGGCCCGCCGGACCGACGAGTTCCACCATGTCGAAGACATCGGTCCCCGGACCGCAGCCAACTTCGAGGACTGCTTCTCCGGGCACCACCGCGATCCGTTCGAGCATCAGCCGCTTGCTCGCCTGAATCGCAACGGGCTTCTGTGCCTCATCCATAAACCGAACGAAGAAGTCCGGATCCTTGGTGCGGTCGACCTGCGAGAAAAGATTGGAATGGGTATCGCTGCTCATGCTGGTCTCCTGTTCGATCGTTGAACTGCGGGGGGGCGGAGCAGGAGACCCAGCGAACCTGCTGACATTCCTCCCCACGCCAGCATCAGCTGCCCTACCCCAGGAGGTGGCCTGGGACCTCTACGGCCTGCCGCTTGAGACTCGCCAGCGCGGGCTGTCTTGCGCGGATGGCGGACGGTAGAATCCGCTGCTGGCCGGCGACGTAGCCAAGTGGTAAGGCAGAGGTCTGCAAAACCTCCATCACCAGTTCGATTCTGGTCGTCGCCTCCACTCTAGACGGCTTTTGGAGGAATTTCAGTTGGCCGACACGCCGATCAAGATGCCGCAGCTCGGCGAGTCTGTGACCGAGGGCACAGTCGACAAGTGGCTCAAACAGGAGGGCGACCACGTCAAGCGGGATGAGCCGCTGGTGGAAGTGGTCACTGACAAGGTCAACGCCGAGATCCCCTCCCCCTTCGAGGGCCGTCTCGTGCAAATAGCTGTCAAGGAGGGCACGACTGTGCCTATAGGCACGGTGCTGGCCCAGATGGAAGTCGCTGATGCCGCGCCCGAAGCACAGGTCGCGGCCGAGCAGGCGGAGTTACAGCAGCCGCAGCAGGCTGACCTCAGCACGGCTGCCGCCCAGGCCACCGCGGAGGCGACTGTGGTCGAGAGCGCAGTCGGGCCGTCTGCCTCAGCCGCCTCGGGCGCCGCGATCACTTCTTCAGCGGCTCGCGCGGACGGTGACGGCGTCTTCCGGGCCCGCTTCAGCCCCGCGGTGCGCCGTCTGGCGGAGGAGCACCGGCTCGACCCCAGCTTTATCCAAGGCAGCGGCCTAGGTGGCCGGGTGACGCGCGACGATGTGCTTGCCCAGGTGGCGAAGCAGGGAGGGGAGGCCAAAGCTGCCGAACCAAGAGTGGCCGAGCCGCAGGCTCCAAGCGTCCGACCCGAGCCCGCCCAGTCCGCGCCGCCAGAGGAAGGGACTCGGGTAACCGCGGGCGACGCCCCCGAGGAGCTGGTCCGAATCAGCGCCATGCGCCGCTCGATCGCTGAGCATATGACCCGCAGCCTCGCCACCAGTCCTCACGCCTGGACCCTGCAGGAGATCGACATGACTGAGCTGGTCCGCTACCGCGAGGCGGAGAAGTCGGGCTTCGCCCAGCGCAACGGGACCCCTCTCACCTACCTCCCGTTCGTGATCCAGGTGCTCGGCGACGCTCTTCACGAATTTCCGCTCCTCAACTCCAGCTGGACCGATGACGGGATTCTCCTCAAGCGGTACATCAACGTCGGGCTGGCGGTCGCCATCCCGGACGGCCTGATCGTCCCCGTGATCCACAACGCCGACCGCCTGGGGTTCAGCGATCTCGCTCGGGCAGCGGGCGATCTCGTCCAGCGGGCCCGCAGCCGGCGGCTCCGGCCTGAGGACGTGCAGGGCGGCACCTTCACCCTGAACAACACAGGCCCGACCGGCTCGGTGGCGAGCCAGCCAATCCTGAATCAACCGCAGGTGGCCATCCTGACCACCGAGTCGATAGTGAAGCGGCCGGTAGTCATCGGCGAGGGCATCGCAGTGCGGCACATGATGAACATGTGCATCTCCTTCGATCACCGGGTCATCGACGGCAAGCTGGCCGGCGACTTCCTGGGCCTGATCAAGTCCAGACTGGAGGGCTGGACACCCGCAGCAATCCGTATTTAGTGGACCAAGGACCATGACGGAGACCATCCAACCGGCGCGGCGACTTCCCGACTGGCTGCGCGTTCGCGTCCATGAGGGCGAGAGCTACAAGCAGCTGAAGCAGCTGGTCAAGGACAAGCGATTGCACACTGTCTGCGAGGAAGCCCGCTGCCCCAACATCTTCGACTGCTGGAACCGACGCAGCGCCACCTTCATGATCCTCGGCGACACTTGTACCCGAGCCTGCCGCTTCTGCGCAGTCACCTCCGGCCGGCCGGCCGAGTTCGATCTTGGCGAGCCTGTGCGCGTGGCCGAATCGATCGCTCAGCTGGGCCTACGCCACGCGGTCATCACCTCGGTCGATCGAGATGATCTGCGCGACGGGGGCGCCGATACATTCGCACGCACCATCCGGGCAGTCCGCCGTCTGAGTCCACAGACGTCGATCGAGGTCCTGACCCCCGACTTTCAGGGCGCCCCCGACGCGATCCGACTCGTCGCCCAGGCGCGGCCTGACATCTTCAACCACAACACCGAGACGGTGCCGCGCCTCTATGGCCGGATTCGCCCCAAGGCTGCCTACATGCGCAGCCTCCAGCTCCTCCAGACTGTCAAGCGGCTCCAGCCCGATCTGGTCACCAAGTCGGGTGTCATGGTGGGCCTGGGTGAGGAGAGGGAAGAGCTGCTCCAGGTTTTCCGCGACATGCGGACCCACGACATCGACGTGCTGACCGTAGGGCAGTACCTGCGACCAACTCCCAAGCACGCAGCGGTGGTTCGCTACTACGAGCCCAGCGAGTTCCTGGAGCTGAAGGAGGAGGCCCTGGCGCTGGGCTTCGAGCACGTGGAGTCAGGCGCCCTGGTGCGATCGTCCTATCACGCCGATGAGCAGATCCCAGCCCGTCGTAAGAGCCTGCTGGCTGGGTAGCGTCCCATACCGGGACGGCTGGAGTCTCCAGCGCGTCCTGGTCGAGGCTGTCAAGGCCGGCCGGGAGCTTGACACCCTGCTGCTGCTGGAGCATCCGGCTGTCTTCACGATTGGCCGGCGAGGCGACGGCTCGACTCTGCTCTGGACCGCTGACGAGTGCGCCAGGCGGGGAGTCGAGGTCGTCTGGAGCGACCGTGGCGGCGATGCCACCTACCATGGGCCTGGCCAGCTGGTCGGCTATCCCATCCTGAACCTGCCTCGGCTGGGAAGCGACATTCTTCGCCACATCCGTGGCCTGGAGCGGAGCCTGATCGCGTATTTGGCGAGCCTCGGCATTGCGTCGGAACCCGGCGGCAAGGGTCTGACAGGCGTTTGGTCGCGGGGGGCGGCGCCGCCGAGCCCGGCCAAGGTCGCAGCCATCGGCGTAAAGCTCAACCAGCGGGTGATCAGCCATGGCTTTGCCCTCAATCTGACCAGCGATCTCGATACGTTCAACTCAGGCATAGTGCCCTGTGGCTTGAGCGGCAAGCGTGCCACCTCGGTGCTCGAGCTGGGCGGCCCCCGACTTTCCGTTCAGGAGGCCGCCTGCGGCTACGCGCCGTTCTTTGCAGCGGAGTTCGGGGTTTCACTCCACTGGTCGGCGGTCGACGCACTGCCCGAGCCGGTCGCAGGGCAGCTGCCGTCACCTTCTGAACCGCTGGCGGTGCCTACTGACCTCTAGCCTCTTCACACTCTTGGCGCTCAGGCGTCCCGCTCCTATGATCGCGGCAGCATGCACAGCCAACCTTTAGCGTCGCTGTCTGCGGCGCTGCTCGTGTTGGCGTGGAACTGGCCTCGCCGGCTGCAGATGCCAGGCACCTTTTGGCCCCTCCAGCGAGCGGTTCTCCACTTCATCAATGAGCACACGGCGGTCGGCCTCTACCTAGTTGTCTTCGCGGAGGAACTGGGCATCCCTCTGCCGGTGCCAGGCGACGTCGCCATAGCCTGGGGCGGCTACTTGACGACGACAGGAAACATGGCCTTCCCGCTTGCCTTTCTGGCGGTCGTCACCGGCGCCGTGACTGGCAGCTTCTGCCTCTATCAGCTGAGCCGACGCTTCGGCCGGCCTTTCATCCTGCGTGTGTTCAAGCTCCTGGGGATCGATGCTGAGCGGCTGGATCGGGCGGAGCGGGCCTTCTCACGCTGGGGCCCATGGGCGATCATCTTGGGCCGGCACATTCCCGGCCTGCGCATAGTGCTCTCGGCGTTTGCCGGCATCGTGGAAGTCCCGCCGGTGACCTTCGTGCTTTCAGTCCTGGTGTCGTCCCTGGCGTGGGCGACCATCTTTCTGCTGCTCGGTAGGCTGCTAGGGCGCCGGGTCGTGCTGCTCTTTCGCCTCGTTCCGGCGCACCTGGTGCCGCTCGCATTGCTGCTGATGGTGCTGGTCGCGGTCACTTACACTGCGCACGAGCGCGGTCTGCTGCGGCGTGCCGCGAGACGCTGGAGCTGATCCCAACTCTGCTCTGAAACTGTCTATTCATAGTTTAAGTAGAGGCCAAATGTGATATCATTCATGTCATGTCGAAGTCAGAGAAGATGGAGCTTGTACCGCTCGATTCAGTAGCCACAGAGACCGATATCGAGATCCTGCCGGACTTCCCCGCGCAGCTGGACGGACGAGAAGTCTGGGTCACCGCTGTTCTCGAACGGACAGCGGTTATCGAGCCCGCCCCCGGAGAACCGAAGCTGCTGGTCAACCGCCATCGCTGCCTGGTTGATCCCAAACGTTTGCGCTTCGGAGTTCTGGCGGCTCGTCACGCTGCGAAGCGGGGCCGCGAAGCCGCTCGACGGAATCGGGCGGCGGGGAAAAGCGCAGCCTGAAAGGCAAACTGTAGAACTGAGTTGCAGAGGGCTTTTGGTACACTCAGCCAGCGCCGGTCCGGTCGGACCGGCGTTCTTTTTTGGGTAGCCGGAGGTCCCGCATGAGCAGCACCGTTGAACTGATTCCGCTCTTGAACGTCGTTCCGCCGGAGAACTTTGAAGTCGGCCCCGGCTTTAACGCCGTCGTCAACGAGGAGAGCGTGCATGTTCGGGCGGTTCTGGAGCGAACGGTTGTGGTGGAGCATTCGAGCGGGGAACGCACAGTCGTGCGCAAGGATCTCTGCCTGGTCAAGGAAGGCTCCGTGCCCTTCATTCCCGGCAACCCGAACGGGGGGGTCGGGCCCCGGCAATGGCGCCGGCTGCCCGGTAAGCCTCCCCGCTAAAGGCAGCTTGCTTGCCGGCTAAGCGCTTTACGGACGCCGCGGCCCTCAGTCCAGAAGTTCGTAGGCGGGCAGGGTCAGGAAGTCGACGAAGCCGTCGGCGAGGGCGACCTCGTCGAAGACTCTGCGAGCGTCGTTGAAGCGCCCAGAGGAGTAGCTTTCACCATAGTTCTGCCGAAGCATCTCCAGCTCTTGGTCGGCGATCTCAGCTACCAGTTCCTTGGTCACCGGCCGCCCATCTTCCAGGCGGACACCGTGCCGCACCCACTGCCAGACCTGAGAGCGTGAAATCTCGGCGGTGGCCGCGTCCTCCATCAGATTGTTGATGGCTGCCGCTCCGTTGCCGCGCAGCCAGGACTCGATGTACTGGATTCCGACGCTGACATTGAGGCGGAGTCC
Source organism: Candidatus Dormiibacter inghamiae (assembly GCA_016464825.1). Lineage (GTDB taxonomy): Bacteria > Chloroflexota > Dormibacteria > Dormibacterales > Dormibacteraceae > Dormiibacter > Dormiibacter inghamiae. The sequence continues at coordinate 34,939 of JAEKNQ010000056.1, forward strand.
CGCCTCGGTGATGGCCCCACCGCCGATCGCGAGATTGAGCAGTTCAGCCGGTTTCACCTGGACGTCATCGCGCAACTTGTCGATCTGGTTGGGCCGTTTGCCCAACACCTCGTCGAAGCACTCCGTGGCGGCCTGAACGAGGTCCGGGTGGGCCACCCAGGTCCCATCGAAGCCGGCCTCTGCCTCCCGCACCTTGTCTTCGCGCACCTTCTCCAAGGCCACGCGGTTTACCTCGGCGTCCTTGCGGCTGGGGATGAAAGCCGCCATGCCGCCCATGGCAAAGGTGCCGCGGCGGTGGCAAGTGCTCACCAAGAGCTCGGTGTAGGCACGCATGAAGGGAACCGTCATGGTGACCTGGGCCCGGTCTGGCAGCACCATGTCGGAGCGGTCGCGGAACTTCTTGATGACGCTGAAGATGTAGTCCCAACGGCCCGCGTTCAGCCCGATGGAGTGCTCCCGGAGTTCGTAGAGGATTTCATCCATCTCGTAGGCGGCGAGGATCGTCTCGATCAGGACTGTGGCCCGGATCGTGCCTCGCTCAACGCCCAGTGTCTCCTCCGCATGCGTGAAGACGTCGTTCCAGAGCCGGGCTTCCTGGTGGCTTTCCAGCTTGGGCAGGTAAAAGCAGGTGCTGAGGCCCTTGCGTCGCCGCCTCTCAGCGTTGTGAAAGGCGTAGAGCCCGAAGTCCATCAGGCCGCCAGCGATCTGGCCGCCGTCGACCAAGAGATGCTTTTCGGGTAAGTGCCAGCCGCGAGCGCGTACCAGGAGGTAGGCAGGATTCGGCTTGAGCTTATATTCCTTGCCCTCCGGCGTCAGCAGCTCGATGCTCCCCTCGATGGCCTCGATCAGGTTGAGCTGGCCGTCCAGATTGTTCTGCCACGTCGGTGAGTTCGCGTCCTCGAAGTCGGCCATGAAAACCCTCGCGCCGGAGTTGAGGGCGTTGATCAACATCTTCCGCTCGACGGGCCCTGTGATCTCGACGCGCCGGTCCTGCAGGTCGCGAGGCGGCGGCGCCGTCCTCCAGCTGCTCTCGCGGATATGCTTTGTCTCCGGCAAGAAATCTGGCCGGACGCCGCCCGCCAGCTGGCTCTCCCGCTCCCGCCGGGAGGCCAGGAGCTCCTGCCGCCGACCATCGAAGCGCCTGTGCAGCCCTGCCAAGAACTCCAGCGCCTCCGGCGTCAGTATCTCGGCGTGGCGCCCCCGGACGGGGCCCCTGACGTCAACTCCCTGCACCTCTATCATGCGTCATCCTCCTCGTCCCACCTGCGCTCATCAGCCATGTGCGTCCGACTCTACGCTGCGGTCAGCTGGGCCCGACCTCACCGGCCCAAGACGCGAGGACGGGGATGGTGCCGAGACCCAGATTTGAACTGGGGACACCTTGATTTTCAGTCAAGTGCTCTACCAAGCTGAGCTATCTCGGCACGGCGGACCATTCTAGTGTCCTGGAACTGAGGTTCGCGGCATATTCCCCGGATCGGGGCTGGAGCCAACCGGGTCCCCACGAAGTCGACGACTTCGTGGGGTGGAAGGCAAGGGTGGTGCAAGGAGGAGCGCATTCGAGTTGGGGGCCCCCGCGGAGCGGAGGCGTGCGCCGGGCCCCCTTGGCGCCGGCTTCAGCGCCGCAGGCGGCCGGCCGCCTAGCCCGGGAAGAGGCAAGGAACTTCGGTTCCAGGACACTCGTGTCCAGGACGCTGGCTGTGGACCTGATCACCCAGGTCATCCAGCTCCGGGCGTGGGCGGTGAGAGGTTCGAACTCCCGACCTCCTCGGTGTAAACGAGGCGCTCTGACCAGCTGAGCTAACCGCCCCGAGGCCTGACCGCAGAGTCTACGGAGAGGACGCCAGCTGCAGAGCTTCGTTCAACTGCGCGTCGTCGGCGTGACCTCGCTCCAGCTGCAACACATCGAACATGGCCGACTTCTTGGCCAGCGCCACTGCGATGTCAGGCTGGAGTCCACTCTTGTCGATGGAGCGGCCGTCAGGCAGGTACCAGCGCGCTATCGTCAGGTGGAGATCCCCGCCGTTCTGGAGCCTGTAGTCGACTTGAACCGAGCCCTTGCCGAAGGTCTTGGCTCCGATTAGGGCGCCGCGGTGGTGCGCTTGGAGGGAACCCGACACTATCTCGGAGGCCGAGGCGCTGTTCTCGTTCACCAGCACGAAGAGGCGAACCGCCGCTGCTGGGTGGTTACCGTCGACGTCGGTCCGCTGCACGCTGCCATTCCGGCCGCGCTCTTCGAATACCTCTCCCCGATCGACGAAACGGCTCACCATCGCCACCGCGGCGCTGACCAGCCCGCCCCCGTTCTCGCGTAGATCCAGCACCACGCTGCGGGCCGCCGGCAAGCCTGCCACCAATTGGCTGTCGAATTCTTCCCGAGTGCGATCGCCGAACTGATACACCCGCAGATACAGCACCGAGCCCGGCAGCGAAGCTGCCTCAACGCTCGGACTTCGGAAGTCCTGCCGCTCCACAGTCACATCCAGTTCGCCGCCGCCCCGCCGGAGATGAAGGACCACCTGGGTGCCGACCTGGCCTCTTATGAGGGCGGAGGACTCCTCCGGCTTTAAGTTCAAAGCCGGTTTGCCGTCGATGGCCAGGATCACGTCTCCTGTCTTGAGGCCAGCTTTCAGCGCCGGTGAAGCCGGCAGCAGCCCAGTGATCACCGGATAGCCGTCCTGGTAGTCAACGTAGATGCCGATGAGCCCCGCGTGGCGGCCTGAGTAGCTGTCCTGCTGCTGGCGGTACTGGGCAGGGTCCAAATAGGCGCTGTAGGGATCGCCCAGGGCCTGCACCATGCCTCTGATGCTTCCCTGGCTCAAACTGCCCGAGTCAAGCTTGTCGTTGTAGTACTGGGTGCGCAGGAGCCGCTGCGCCTGGTTGACGCTGGCTTGGTCGAACTGCCCCGGACCCGATTGGCCGGGAAGGACCGGAACTACGTCGGGGAAGTTCTGGTCCGCCCAGACGCCGCCCGTGAACGAGAGTAGTACCAGGACCAGCCCGGCCACGGCGCGGCGCCACCAGCCGAAGCTGAGCTGGCGAAGGATTCTGAGCGTTCTGCCCTACGTCCTGTGCGTCACGCGAGATATGCCTGCGGGTTCACCCAGCTCCCGTTGTACAGCACGCCAAAGTGGAGGTGAGCGCCAGTCGAGTAGCCGGTCGAGCCCTCGTTGCCTATGATGTCGCCCCGATTCACGTGCTGGCCGACGCTGACGTTGACAGCTGAGAGGTGCGCGTAGTAGGTGGTGAAGCCACCGGCGTGACTGATGATCACGTGGTTGCCATAACCGCCGCCGCAGCTCCAGAAGCCTTCGCTGCAGCCTGTCACCACATCGCTCACTATGCCCATGTCCGCGGCGCCAACGGGCGTTCCCCAGGCGGCTCCGATGTCGATCCCTTGGTGGAAGTGGCGGCTGGGGCAGCTGGGATCGTAGGGCTCTCCGAGCAGGTCGCTGCAGCCGAAGCCCTGGGTGATGTAACCCTGTTCCGGCCAGCCCAGCCGGCCCGCTCCACCCCCGCCGGTGTTACCACCACCGCCGCCCGCGGCGGCCCGCTGGGCGGCTTCCTGGCGAAGGCGCTCGAGTTCGGCAGCGTATTGAGCTTGCAGTTCTATCGCCTTCTTGGCCGTGCGGTCGTTCTCGGCGCTCTGGACCGCCGCCTGCTCCTTGTACTGCGCTTCCAATGACTGCTCATAGGCCAGCACCGACTGCTGGTCGGCCAGGGACTTGTCAAGCGCGGCCTTCTGGTCCTTTTGCTGCTTCAGAAGTGCAGCCTGCTCCTGACGGCGGCCCTGCTGCTGGGTTTCCAGCTGTCGTACCTGCTCTTTATCGGCCTTGAGGCTCTTCACCTGTCTCTGGTCGGAGTCGATGATCTGCTGCATGATGGCCACCCTGTCGACCATGTCGGTGAAACTCCGCGAGGTCACCAGCACCTCTACATAGTTCAGCTCTCCGTGTTTCGTTAGCTCGCGGGCACGCTGATCCAGGAGCTGCTGCTTCAGCGTTATCTGCTGGTCGCGGCGGGTGATGTCGGCCCCCGTGTAGCGCAGATCCCGTTCGGTCTTGGCCAGCTTGAGGCTGGTGTCGGCGATCGCCTTCTTCTGCTGCTCGATCTGCCCCGAGAGTTGCTTGATCAGCTCCTGCGCCACGCGCTCCTTCTCCTGAGCGTCAGCCAGGCTCTGCTGAAGCTGTTGGAGCAGTGCCTCGACGTCCTTCTTGTGCTGATCGTTCTGTTTGATCTGCTGGCAGATCGGATCGTTGGGGTCGCAATCCGCCAGCACGGTTTTTGGCACTAAGGCTGTGGTCAGCAGAAGCAGCAGCAGGAGAGCGCGCACCAGCGGCTCAGAGTCTCACGAAGCGGCGGACGCTGATGAAGCTCCCGACCAGTCCCAACCCGCTGCCCAACGCCAGCATCTCCAACCCCAGCGGGACCACGAAGCTGGGGTCGTAGGCGAGCGGAAGAAAAAACAAATCCTGTTGGAAGCGCGCGACAAAGGGCCTGTAGATGGCGAGGAGAACCGCCACCGCCAGCGCCGCGGCGATCATTCCAGTCAGCCAGCCCTCGATCAGGAAAGGCCGGCGGACGAACCACTCGGTGGCTCCCACCAGCTTCATCACCTCGATCTCGCGCCGGCGATGATAGACAGCTGTGCGAATGGTGTTCATCACTATCACTACGGAGATCAGCAGGAGCACTGCGAAAAGTCCCAGGCCGGCAATGGTCAAATAGTTGGAAAGCCTCACCATGTTGGCTATGAAGTCGCCCTGATAATCGGTGGGGTTGGTCCGATCGGCGCCGCGCCAGCCTCGGGCCAGGCCGTCGATAGTGCTCACGTCCGAGAGGTGCCGGACCGAAACCTCGATCTTGGCCGGCACGGGATTGCTGTCCAGCTGCTGCAGCAGCTGCTGGTTGCGAGGATCGCTGGCAAACCGGCGCAGCTCCTCCTCCTTGCTGACGAAGCGGACGTTGGTCACTTCGGGGCGCTCCCGCAGATCCGCCATGAAATCGCTGACTGACGCGAGGGGAGTTCCGTCCGCGACACTCACGCTGATCACGCTCACGCGCTGCTTGTAGCCTTCCAGCACCTGGCTCAGCGCATGGCCGAGCAGCAGGCTCGTCCCACCCAGCAGCAGGATGAGCATTATCGACAGCACAGCGGCAACAGTGACGCCGCCGTTGCGCCAGAAGCTCTGCCAGCCGCTGTTAGAGGTGAACAGCAGCTGCCGGAAGAACCTCATGATACCTCCCTGATCGGTCGTCTCTGACGACCTGGCCGCCGTCGATGGCGATCACCCGCCGCCGGAGCATGTCAACTATCTCCCGGTTGTGAGTGGCCATCACCACTGTCGCCCCGCCAGCGTTGATGCGCAGGAACAACTGCATGATCTCCCAGGCCGTGGCGGGATCCAGGTTTCCGGTCGGCTCGTCCGCCAGGATGAGGCGCGGAGCATGCACGAGAGCGCGGGCGATGGCGACCCGCTGCTGTTCGCCACCGGAAAGCTCGCTGGGATACTTGCGCCGCTTATCTTCGAGGCCGACGGTTGCCAAAGCATCGCTGACCCGAGCCGAGACCACGCGACTGGACTCACCCAGGACGCGAAGTGCGAAGGCCACGTTCTCGTAGACAGTGAGTCGCGGCAGCAGCTTGTAATCCTGGAAGACCAGGCCCACCTGGCGCCGAAAGTGGGGCAGCCGCCAGCGCTTCATGCGGCCCAACTCCAAACCGTTGATGAAGATCTTGCCCTTGCTGGGCTTCTCCTCCCGGATCAACAGCCGAACGAGTGTGGACTTACCGGCGCCGGAGGGGCCGACCAGAAACAGAAACTCGCCGGCGGGGACTTCCAATGAGATATCGCGCAGCGCCAGCGTGCCGTTCGGATATCGCTTCCAGACGTGCTGCAAGCTGATGACGGGCCTGGAATTGAAGCGTGGAGCTAGGATCATGGGTGCTGCGACGAATGGTGTGACGGTGAAGGAACCGCCAGCCGCTAAGCGGGACGACCGACTTTGAGCAGTATAGACCCGGCCTGAGCCCCGGTCAAATGCAGCCCTGGCGGCCAAAGTGCAGCGGCCGCCTCCAGGACGGCGCACCGCTCGCTAGGCTTCGGCCAGCCGCCAGCGAAGCCAGCCTTCCAAGAAGGGCTCGAGCTGACCGTCCAGAACAGCCTGGGCGTTGCCGACCTCAACGCCCGTCCGCACGTCCTTGACCATTGTGTACGGCTGCAACACGTAATTGCGAATCTGGCTCCCGAACTCGGCAGGCATCACGTCCCCCCGCAATTCGTCCCGCTTCTTGGCAGCTTCCTCCTGTTGGCGCTGGAAGATCCGCGCTCTCAAGACCTTCATGGCCAGCTCGCGATTCTTCAGCTGGGAGCGCTCGTTCTGGCAGGAGACCACTATTCCGGTCGGGAGATGCGTCAGGCGCACAGCTGAGTCGGTCTTGTTGACGTGCTGGCCACCGGCGCCCGTCGAGCGGTAGGTGTCGACGCGAAGGTCCTCGGGACTTATCTCGACCTGCGCCTCTTCCCCCTCGGCCAGCTCGGGCATGACCTCCACCAGGGCGAACGAGGTGTGGCGGCGGTGATTCTGGTCAAAAGGAGAGATGCGGACCAGGCGGTGGACGCCGTGCTCGGCGCGCAGCAGTCCGTAGGCTCGGCGGCCGCGGAGAACCAGGGTGGCCCCCTTGAGCCCTGCCTCGTCCCCAGCCGCCGTGTCGATCACCTCCACCTCGCAGCCAGGGCGCAGCGTTGACCGCTCCTGGGCCGGCGGCTGCGCCCACTTCATGTACATGCGCATCAAGATCTCGACCCAGTCCTGAGCGTCAACGCCGCCCTGGCCGGCCGAGATGCTGAGCACTGCGTGGTGGCTCGAGTAGGGATCGGCGAAGAGCACCTCCAATTCCAGCTTTTGCAGCTCCAGATCGACCGCCAGGCTGTCGACTTTGACCTGCTCCGCCAGCTCTTCGTCTTGACCGGCCAGTTGCGCCAGCTCCTCCAAGTCCTCGGCTCGCCGCTGCAGCTGGTCCCAGACTGTGACTTCGTCGCGCAGTTCGCGGGCTTCTCGGGCAATCCCCCCGGCCGCCTGGGAATCGTCCCAGATGCCGGGCTCGGTCAGCTTGGCCTCGAGCTCCTCAGATAGGCGCCGCTTTTCGGGCAGGTCAAAGATGCTCCTTCAGCTCGAGGATGCGCCGGAGCTGCTCCGCGGGCGTGCGATCAGCGGCCATGACAGCGTTTGTACTTCTTGCCGGAGCCGCACCAGCAGGGCTCATTGCGGCCGACTTTGATGTTGCCGGCGGGTGTGCCACCAGTTGTGGTGCCGTTGGGGGCGACGGCACCGACCGCGGCGCCGACGGGAACCTTTCGTTCGGCGCGGTTGGAACTTGATTGCCGTTCCGGCGCCGCGACCTGTGGTGGCGGTCTCTCGGGCTCCAGCTGCACTCGAAACATGCTGGCGACGACATCCCCCTGGATGGAAAGGGTCAGCTCATTGAACATCTTCAACGCTTCGTTCTTGAACTCGACGAGGGGGTCTTTTTGGGCGTAGGCCTGAAGGCTGATGCCCTCCCGGAAGTGCTCCATGGTGGTCAGAAAGTCAACCCACTTGGTGTCGATGGTTCGCAGCATCACGAAGCGCTCCACCTGGCGCACGACTTCGGGATCGCCCAACTCCGCTTCCTTCTGCTCATAGGCGGCCAGCGCCGCCTCGTAGAGGTAGTTGGCGAGACCTTCCTTGCCCGAGTTCAGAGCCTCGTCCGGAAGCTCAGTGTCGGGTGCTATCGGCATGTAGTGAGACAGGTAGCGCAGCAGCTCCTCCAGGCCCCAGCGGTCGGGGTGCCGTCCCGTGCAGTTCGCTTCCACGCCCCTGTGGATGACCTCGCGCAGGTACTCCAGGATGTTGGCCCGGGTGTCTATGCCGCTCAGCACCTTCTCGCGTTCGGCGTAGATCAACTCCCGCTGCGTGTTCATCACGTCGTCGTATTCGACTACGTGCTTGCGAGCGTCGAAGTTCATGCCCTCTACACGTCGTTGAGCGCGTTCGATGGAGCTGGTCACCCAGCCGTGTTCGATGCGGTCCCCCTCGAGCCTGTCCATCAACCTGCCTATGCGGTCGGCCGCGGGCCCGAAGACCTGCATCAGCTGGTCGTCCAGGGAGATGAAGAAGCGCGTCGAGCCCGGGTCGCCCTGCCGTCCTGCCCGGCCGCGCAGCTGGTTGTCGATGCGTCGGCTCTCGTGCCGCTCGGTGCCGACGATATGCAGTCCGCCCAAAGCTTGCACACCGTCGCCGAGCACGATGTCGGTGCCGCGGCCCGCCATATTGGTGGCGATCGTGACAGCCCGCTGCTGGCCGGCCTCGGCCACGATGCTCGCCTCACGCTCGTGCTGCTTCGCATTGAGGACGTTGTGCTTCACGCCTTTCTTCTGCAGCAGGCGGGCAAGCCGCTCTGATTTGTCGACGGAAACCGTGCCCACCAGCACCGGCCGCCCCAATTCGTTCATCTCCATAATCTCATCGATGACTGCGGCGAACTTGGAATCCTCGTCGCGATAGATGACGTCCGCCTCGTCAAGCCTGATGAGGGGCCGGTTGGTGGGAATTTCCACGACCGTGAGTCGGTAGATCTTGTCGAACTCCTCCGCTTCAGTGATGGCCGTGCCCGTCATCCCGGCAAGCTTGTCGTAGAGCCGGAAGTAATTCTGCAAAGTGATGGTCGCGAGGGTGCGCATCTCCTGCTGGACTTTGAGGCCCTCCTTGGCCTCCACCGCCTGGTGCAGCCCGTCTGACCAACGGCGCCCTGGCATCGTCCGGCCGGTGAACTCGTCAACTATCACCACCTCCCCGTTCAACACGAGGTAGTGGTCCTCTCGGTGATAGAGCGCCTTGGCTTTCAACGCCTGGTTGAGTTGGTGGGCTTCGACCGCCTGCTCCAGATCGTAAATGTTCTTGATCCCGGTCAGGCGCTGAATCTTGGCGATGCCCTCTTCGGTCAGCGAGGCTGACTTGTATTTGAGCTCGACTATGTAGTCGACGTCTTTTTCCAGCTTGGCCGCATAGCGTGCATATTGGTAGTACTTATCCGTCGATTCGGCGGCGGGGGCCGAGATGATGAGAGGCGTGCGGGCCTCGTCGACGAGGATGGAGTCGACCTCGTCCACAATGCCGTAGTGGAGCTTGCGCTGAACCCGCTGGGTCAAGTCGGTAGCCATGTTGTCGCGCAGGTAATCGAAGCCGAACTGGTTGTTGGTGCCGTATGTGATGTCAGAGCGGTAGGCCTCCTGCCGGCCGGAAGGCCGCAGGTGGCGCAGGCGCGGATCCGAGTGGTCGGGATCCTCGTAGTCAGGATCGTAGACGAAGGACCCGTTGGGCTGGTGCGGGTCGCCGACGATGACGCCTGTGCTGAGACCCATGCCATGGTAGACGGGCGCCATCCAGCCCGCGTCGCGCCGCGCCAGGTAGTCGTTGGCGGTGACCAGATGAACGCCCTCTCCGGAAAGGGCGTTTAGAGCCAGCGGCAGCGTGGCCACTAGCGTCTTGCCTTCACCTGTCTTCATCTCCGCGATCTTGCCGTGGTGGAGAACAATCCCACCCACTATCTGGACGTCGAAGTGTCGCATCCCGATGGTGCGCTGAGCGAGCACTCTCGTCACAGCGAAGGACTCTTCCAGAAGGTCGTCCAGGGACTCGTCGGAGGCCCGGCTGCGCAGCAGCACGGCCCGACGCCTGAGCTCGGCGTCGCTGAGCGGATTCAACTCGGCTTCGATCTCACCGATCCGCTGAGCGGTGCGCAGGTGGTGGCGGATCTCCCGCTCATTCGGGTTGAAGACGCCGCCGAAGAGCCTCATCAGGCTTCCCGCCCCGGGCTCGGTAGGCAACCAGGCAGGCGGAGCTGAGCTGCTGGGGGCTGGTTCCGGACCACGCTCGAGGCCCTGGTCCGGCCGGGGACCGCGACCTTCACTGAAGGGATGATACCCACGCCCCTCGTCGCCCAAGCCGAACTGAAGCCCTCAGACATCCACCCTGGCCAACGTGACGGCCACCACCTGACCGGCGCCGCCCGCCTTCAGCGCGGCTGCGCAGCTCTCCAGCGTCGCCCCGGTGGTGGCCACGTCATCCACCAGCAGAATCGCGCCCCCGGCCAGGGGCGGCCCCCGCCATTCGAATGCATCATCGACGTTGCTGCGCCGGCGCAGCCTGTCCAGACCGACCTGCGGTGGCGTATCCCGCACGCGGATCAGCCGGCCGGCAGGCTTCTGCAGCCGCAGCCGGTGCCGAAGGTCGCCGACCAGCAATACCGCCTGGTTGTAGCCGCGCTGGCGGAGCCGACGCGGGTGCAGCGGCACCGGCACAAGCTGCGCGTCGGTGTGCACGCCGACCTCGACGCTAACTACCTCTGTCAGCAACCCGGCCAGCGCGGGTGCCAGCGCCTGCCAGCCGGCGTACTTGAAGCGGTGAATGGCCCGCTCCAACGGTCCCTCGTAGGCGGCGACCGAGCGCAGGCGGGACAGGCAGCGGAGGCGGGCCCGGCAGCCGCAGCTGATGCCTGCATGCTCCAGCTCCCGGCCGCAGCGACGGCAGAGGGGCTCCTCCAGCCGGCGCACGCGGTCCCTGCAGCCGGCGCACAGCCAGGCGCCCACGGCTCCGCAGCCGCCACAGCGGGGCGGCAGGAGCCAGTCGAGCAGGCGATTCCAACCGGCCATGTCCACGACGCTGCCATGTCCGAGCCGCCTTGTCAGCCTGGGCGGTGAAGATCGGCCGCACTCGAGCGAAGGCAGTTCGCTCAGTCAGAGCGATCGACAACTCACCAAGCGCAGGTCTTGCTGATTGGCCCGCAGACCTCGCCTCAGACGTGTTCGATGCTGAATTGCTCGCCTCGCTCCAGGGGCAAGCCGGAAAGTGAGCCGGCAGGCAGCTCGACCACGCTCCGGCTGCCCGCCACAAAGGGCACGACGCGCCAAGGCCGGAGGCCTGGATGGGCCGACACCAAGCGCTGAGCTCGATCGAGGAAGATTGCATCGAGCGGAAAGCGAACGCCGAACATGTGGATGCCGTTGCAGGGCTGGATCCACATCCCCTGCCCGGCTGGGAGAGCAGGCCTGAACATCAGGCCCAGGCCCCGCCCGACAAAGGTGCGCGGCACCAGCAGGCGCTCCGCCAGGACGCGCCCGGAGGGCACGTGCCGGAGCCGGAGGACCTGCCCAGTTCGCGCCATGTCGCCTAAGCTACGTCGACCTCAGTGCCTGATTTTATCTCCGCCGGAGTTCGGCTTCACTACGCGCTTGCAGGGCCGGCCGACGGCAGACCCATAGTGCTGGGCCATGGCTTCTGCAGCGACTACTCGCTCAACTGGATAGGTACTCGTTGGCAGGAGACGCTGACCGGCGCCGGCTTCCACGTGATAGGCCTTGACAGCCGCGGTCATGGCGCTTCGGCAAAACCGCGAGACCCGGCCGCGTACAGCCGCCCGGAGATGGCAGCGGATGTGACCCGGCTGCTGGACGAGCTCGGCCTCCAGGCCGCCGACTACCTCGGCTACTCGATGGGCGCGCGCATCGGCTTGGAGTTGCTGCAGCGCTTTCCCGAGCGCGTCCGGCGCGCGGTTCTCGGGGGGTTGAACGGCTCGGACGACTTTGAGCGCGCTCGGCTGGTCGCCCGCCGCTTTCGGGGCGATGCCGGGATCACCGACCCGGTGGCCGTGTCTTTCTTCTCCTTCGCTTCGGCCCGGCCGGTGAATGATCTCGAGGCTCTGGCCTGCTGCATCCTGGGCGACCAGCCACCGCTCCAGGAGGCCGCTCTGGGCCGAGTAGCTGTAAAGGCTCTGCTAGTTGCAGGTGATCGCGATCCGATAGCTGCTGAGGCCGAGTCAATCGCTGCCCTGATGCCCAATGCCAGCTATGTAGAGCTGCGGGGCCGAGACCACATGAGCTCAGTACCCGCCCGAGCCTTCAAGGAGGCCGCGCTGGCGTTTCTCAGCTAGAGCTGGAGCGCCTCGGCGGTGCCACGAAGCGTTTGGACGATCTGGCCGCCCAGTGTGTACCAGATCAGCGCCAGGGCAAGCAGAGTGAGAAGCGCCAGCAGCCAGTAGTCGACCAGCTTGGGCTTCGGCTCCTGACTCACGCTTGGCAAGCCTACTGAAGCCACCGGCAGAGGCAGTCCGCCTCTTTCCGCCTGCCGGGGCGCCGGCTCAGCTCCGACCGACACTGCCCACTCTTAGCCGCGCCAGGTCCCAGACCATCCGGCCGCCGTCCCGCAGCGGCGAAACGCTGCTTGCGTCGGAGTTCAGCCAGCGCACCCCCACCTCGCTCACCCGCCGGCCGGAACGCCGAGCCCGGAGCAGGATCTCGACATCGAAAGCAAAGCGATCGATCTCCAGCTGACTGAAAAGGTAGCGTGCCGCCTCGCCCCGGAAGAGCTTGAAACCGCACTGCGTGTCACGGAGGCCGGGCAGAAGCGTCACCCGCACCAGGCGGTTGAATGCCTTCCCCAGCAGCCGGCGGTGGAAGGGCTGGTCGATCTCCCGGGCGCCCAGCACAGCGCGGGAAGCGATAGCGATGTCGGCGCCAGCGGCGATCGCCCCCTCAAGCTTCGGCAGCTCCTCGATGGGCATCGATGCATCCGCGTCGAAGAGCAGCACCAGACTGCCTCGGCTGATATCAACACCCTCGGCCGAGGCCCGGCCTTTGCCCCGATTGCGCGGCAGCGTCTTGGCCCGGACTTGGGGATATTCGCGGGCCAGTTGTTGCAGCAGGGCGCCGGTACCGTCCGAGCTGCCGTCGTCGACGAGGATGATCTCGAACGGCCGGCCGCGCTCCAGAAGCCACCGAGCGACCCCTGCCACCGAAGTCGGCAGCCGTCGCATCTCGTTGAAGCAAGGGATCACCACACTGAGGTCCAGGGCCTGACCGCTCAGGCTTGCTGCCTCCGCGCCACCGCCAGCGCGAACACCGGTAGAACCCACATACGCCGGATGCGCCAGGGCTGGAGCAGCAGTCGCCATAACCACTCCAGGTGCACCCTGCGTACAGGTTCCGGAGCCCGCCGAACGCGGCCGGCGAGAAAGTCGAAAGTGCCTCCCACGCCGATGGCCACGGGCACCCGCAGTCGTTCTCGATTACGCTCCACCCAAAACTCCTGGCGAGGATGCCCATAGCCGACCAGCAAGAGGTCGGGCTGCGCCGCTTCGATGCGCCGCAGGCTTTCCCAGTCGTCGGCCGGGAGCGGCGAGCCGGCGTGCGCGCCCGCCACTCGCAGCGGCGGATACCGCTTCTGCAGCTGTCTCGCCGCCTCTGCCCCCACGCCGGGCAGCGCGCCCAGCAGGAAAGGCCGCCAGCCGCGCCGCGCACAAAGCTCAGCCAGCGCGGGCACCAGGTCGCTGCCTGCCACGCGCTCCTGTTTTTCGGCGCCCTGTCGACGCAGCGCCCAGACCAGCCCTATGCCATCTGGCACGCACAGCGCCGAGCCCTCCAGCACATGGCGGAATGCCGGATCGCGGCGGGCGCGCATGATGAACTCGGGGTTGGCTGTCGCCACGAGCCCCACAGGCCCCCGAGCCTCGATCAGGCGCTCGACGAGTGCCAGCGCTTCAGCCATGTCCACGCAATCGACTCGAACTCCGAGTACGCGCTTGGATTCCACAGCTATATCATCGCCAGCGGATGCACCCTGGCGCCGGCGCCCGAGCCGCCTGGCGGCCCTTGCGAAGATGGTGACCGGTTCGGCAGCAGGCTGTCTGGATGCCCTGCTCTGATGCTCAGGATTCTGGCCTTGCCCGCAACTGATGCCGGAGTGCCGCCGGTCGGGGCGCGGGCCTACGCCCGCTCCCTGCTGAGCGCCCTGGCCGCTGCCCCCGGACTCGAGCTGGTGGCCGAGGCCAGTCGGGCAGATGTGATTCTCAACCTGGATGGTAACTTTCGCGGACACCGAGGCTGTGCCACTGTCACAACTGTGCTGGACGCCGGCCACCTCTACCGGCGGGATGCGTACACGCGGAGGCAGCTTGCCGCGCAGATGTGGCGAACCGCCTCGGCGGTGCGCCGCTCAGATGCGGTACTGGTTCCGTCTGAGGCGGTTGCCTTCGCGCTGCAGACCTGGCTCAAAGTGCCACGTGCATCGATTCGAGTCTATGAGGCGCTGCCGCATTCACGCTTTCGTCGCCGGCCTAGAACCGAGGTCGAACTGCTCAGAGCCGCTCTCGGCTTACCCGAGCGCTACGTGCTTTTCATCGGGCGCCGCAGCCGGCGCAAGAACCTCTCGCTTTTGGAAATGGCCTGGGCACGGTGTTCGGCCGTGCGGACAGCTGGAGTCGGGCTTGTCCTGGCCGGCCCGGGCACGGGAGGCGTCAGGGGCGCTGTCGATCTGGGCTACGTCGAACCGGACGCCCTCCCTGGGCTGCTTAGCGGCGCCCTGGCCTGGCTTAATCCCAGCCACTATGAGGGCTCGGCCCTGGGGGCGCTGGAAGCCCTCGCCTGCGGCGTGCCAACGCTTTTCGCCGCAGTCGGGGCGCTCCCCCGCGCCATGGGAAGGGCCGGCTGGGCACTCTGCGAGAACGACCCCGATGAGTGGTCGGCGGCACTGGCGGCCCTTCTCGAGAATCGGGACGTTCGAACGGCGCTCGTTGCAGCCGGGCTGACCCTGACCGCTGAGCGGCGGCGCGCCCAGGACGACGCAGCTCGTGTCCTGGCGGCTTTTCGTTGATGCTCGAGCCGTCGGCCGTAGCATCGACCAGAACTATGAGCTCGCCTCTCGCCAGCCGGCGCTTGTTCGATCTCGAGCAACCCCGGCGGAAGGGGGCGCCCATCCACCCCTCCCACCAGCCACCGGGCTACTCCTACCTGCTTCATCGGCGCCACGCGCCGAGCCCCGAGCACCGCACTTCCGCCTCAGGGGTGATGATCGCAAGCGAGCACTCGGGAACGCATATCGACGCCCTCTGCCACCAGGCTTGGGACGGACGCCTGCATGGCGGCGCGGATGCGGTTGCCGCGCAGGACAGCTTTGGCTTCTCGCTGCTTGGCGCGGAAGCGATCGCCCCCATTCTGACTCGGGGCTGGCTCATCGACCTGGGCGTCGTGGCCGAGCCCGGCTGGATCTCGCTCGAAAGGGTGCGCCTGGCGGCCTCAGAGCAAGAGATCGCGCCTGCGCCTGGCGACGTCGTACTGATCCGCACTGCCAACGGTGCGAATTGGCAGAGGCCCGAGCGCTACCTTCGCGGCCCCGGGATGGCGGCGGCCGTGTCCAGCTGGCTGGCCGAGCTTCGACCGCGAGCAGTCGGCGCCGACAACCTGGCCTGGGACTGGCTCGAACCCGATCCGGGCTACGGCACGCTGCCGGGCCACACCATCCTGCTGGTGCAGCACGGCATCCACATCTTGGAGAACCTCTACTTGGAGGAGCTGGCCGCTGCCGGCGTCAGGAGCTTCACGTTCGTCTGCCTGCCGCTGAAGCTCGTGGGAGCCACCGGCTCGCCCGTCCGACCGATCGCTTTGCTCGACAGCTAGTGTCCTAAGTCCGAAGTTCCTTGCATCTTCCCAGGCTAGGCGGCGGGAGCCTGCGGCGCTGAAGCCGGTGTCAAGGGGCCCGGCGCGGCGTCGCACGCCCCCGCTGGGCGGCGCCCCCGGCTGGTAGTGCGCGCTTCCTTGGACCACCCTTTCCTTCCACCCCAGGAAGTCATCGACTTCGTGGCGACCCCGGTTTGCTCCGGCCCCCGGAGCCCGAGAATATGCCGCGGACCTCAGTTCCAGGACACTAGCTGTACTGCTCAAATAGGTTATTGACAAGAGGAGAGCCATCCTGTGGGGTTGAGGTGTCGACGCCCACCCACGCAGGAGGCTCTCTATGCCACATCGTAGAGCGATGCTCACCCCGTTTGGCCGGCTGCTCTTGGTTCAGCGAGTGTGCGAGCAGAATTGGTCGGTGCCGAGAGCCGCAGAGTCGGCTGGGGTCTCGCGGATGACCGTCTACAAGTGGCTTCGCCGCTACCAAACTGAAGGCATGGCGGGACTCGACGACCGCTCCTCGCGGCCTCGGAGCTCGCCTCGTCAGACCTCGGCCAGGGAGGTCGCGGCGGTGCTCCAGCTGCGGCGACGTCGGCGTTGGGGACCGCATCGTATCG
>JAEKNQ010000018.1 GCA_016464825.1 Candidatus Dormiibacter inghamiae
GGGGCCCGGCCCTTCGTCGTTACGGATTTTCAAATCCGCTCCTCCTCGTTCCACCCTTTCCTTCGCCTCGACGCCCTGACCGGCGCCCTGGGCGGGCGCCTGCCCCGAGCTACGGCCCAATCGGCCGTTACAGGCAACTAGCACCTGCGGCCGGCCGCAGGCTCGGACCCACCAGCAGGCCCGGCGCTCAGGCCGGAGGTCGGCGGTTGCTGAGGATGGCGACCAAGAGGCCGGCCAGCCAGCCGAGTATGCCGTAGGCCATCATCGCCACCAGCACTATCGGTTCAAAGTGGAAGGGTGGGTCGCCCTGGTCCTGCAGCCACCAGATCAGAAGCTTGAGCGGGTCGAAGGGTAGCAGCAGCGGCCGGGTCACAGCCAGCAGGAGAGTGCTTCCCGGCAGCCCCGTCAAGCCCAGCAGCTCGAGCCCGAAGCGGGCGGCCAGGAGGCTTTGGATGACTGTGCTCAGAGTCCAGGTGAGTCGCTCTGCCCGCTCGTCGTAGGCGTGGTAGCGGCGGCGTGGCATTTCCAGCGCCCCCTCGCTCAGGTGCGGCTGGCCTCCGACAGCCGCACAGCCGCGGCGATGTGCGCCAGGTGAGTGAAAGCCTGGGGGAAGTTGCCGAGCAGCTGACCGCTCTCGGGATCGAACTCCTCGGCAAACAGCCCCAGGTCATTGCCGGCGGCGGTGGCCCGATCGAAGACCTCCCGCGCTTCGGCGAAGCGGCGCTGCCCGGCCAGGCAGTCGACGAGCCAGAACGTGCAGGCGAGAAAGTAGCCCTCCCGGCCGCCCTTCACACCGTCGTTGACCTTGTCGGTCCTGTAGCGCAGGATCAGCCCCTCCTGCTCCAGCTCCGCCCGGATTGCTTCGACGGTGGCCACCATGCGGGGATCGTCGTACGCGCAGTAGCCGACGTTGGGCAGTGTGAGCAGCGCGGCGTCCAGCTGTCGGCTCTTGTACGACTGCACGAAGCAGCCGCGCTTTGAGTCCACGCTGTTGGCGTCGATCGATTCCCGCATCTCCTTCAGCGTCTTGCGCCAGCGGTCGAGCGGCGCTTGGCGCATGCACTCGACAGCCAGCTGGAGGCCGCGGTCGACGGCGGCCCAGCACATGACCTTGGAATGCACGAAGTGCCGGCGGGGCCCCCGCATCTCCCAGATGCCTGAGTCCGGCTCCCGCCAGCGCTCCGCCGCCACGTCGACCAGCTCGGCCAGAAAGCGCCAGTAGTCATCGTCGGGGGAGTGGCCGCGGCGATGCCAGATCCAGGTCAGCAGCAGTAGCTCCCCGTAGGCGTCCAGCTGCAGCTGCTCGGAGGCGGCGTTGCCGATCCGAACAGGCCTGGAGCCCCGATAGCCGTCCAACGGCAGCACGATCTCAGTCAGGCGCCGCTCGCCGCCGACGCCGTACATGATCTGCAGCTCATGCGCCGAGCCGGCCGAGCTGCGCTGCATGAATCGGCGGAAGCCGTCGGCCTCCTTGTCGCAGCCGATCAGGGCCAGTGAGTGCACGCTGAGATAGGAGTCGCGGATCCAGCTATAGCGGTAGTCCCAATTGCGCGGGCCGCCGATCTCCTCGGGCAGCGAGGTGGTCGCCGCAGCCGCAATGGCTCCTGTCGGCGCGTTGGTCAACCCCTTCAGCACGAGCGCGCTGCGCAGCACGGCCGGCCGGTCGGGGCCACCGAAAGTGGCCCGCTTCGTCCACCGCCGCCACCAGGCAACGGTGCTCTTCAGGTGCTCGTCGATGACATCGGCGGGCACAGGATCCCAGGCGCCACCGTCCAACTCGGTGGGCGGCTTGGCCTGGATCACCAGCCTGATCCGTTCCTCGCCGTGGACCGAAACCTGGGCTCGGAGGTCATGGTGATCGCCGAGGGCCAGCTCCACGTCGCTGCTGACCAGCATTCCGTCGTCGCCGCCGATCACAGCCCAGGTGCGGATGCCGGCTCGGCGGAGCCAGGGCCTCATCTCTCCGTAGTCGAAGCGGGGAACGATTTCGAGGTCGAAGTCGACCCTGCCCCGGACTCCCTCGATGATGCGGATCAGCTCCATCAGCGGCTGCTCGCGGCCGCCGGTGCGCATTGCGAAGCAGTCGATCACCGTCGCCTCACCGCCACCTGTCGTGAAGGTGGTCTTGAGCACCATGGTGTCCGAGACGTACTCGCGGTGGCTGGCGTAGGTCTCGCTGCAGGGAGTGATGGAGCAGTAGCCGCCGGTCTGCCAGTCGAGCAGGCGGCCGAAGCAGCTGCCGGCGTCGACCCGGCGCAGACAGCACCAGTCGATCGACGCATCGGTGCTGACGAGCGCCGTCGAGTGGCAGTCGCTGATGAAGGCGTAATCGCCGATGGGCGGATAGACATTGGGCGTCTGCCGGTTGCTCTTCCCGGTCGTTCCCTTGGCATCGACCGGTGCGTCTTGTTGCATGTTCCTCTATCTCAACACGTGGCGACCGCTCAGCGTGAGTGGTCCAAGTCGCCGAGGCTAAGCGCCCGGGCGACTTGGGCCACGCCTGTCTGCTCTTGAATCTGCTCCAGGGACAGCGGCAGGGCCAGGCGCCAGTTGGGCCAGTCCGCGTCCCCGCCTGGATGGTTCGGCCGCTCGGCCACGCCCAGTGCATCCTCCAGCGTGGCGCTCAAGATCTGGGCAGGACTGCGCGCCAGAGCCCTGTGCGCCGGACCTATCACCTCCGCCACTGTCTCCTCGCCGGTCAAGCCGGCGTGCTCGCGAAGCCGGTCTTTGATCTCCGGATCCGTGTCCACGCCGCCCCAGACGCCGGCCAGCGTGGGGAGGTCGTGAGTGGTGAGCGCCGCCAGGGCCCGCGCCGGGTAGCTCTCCGGCGGCTGCTCCTCGAACCAGAGCAGGCGGTAGGAAAGGATTTCCCGGCGGCTCAGCTCCTCCCGCGTCCCCGGCTCCACGGTGCCCAAATCCTCGCCCACCACGAAGGCTCCCGCGCGCTGCGACTCGAGCGCCAGGACGTCGAGCAGGTCACCGAAGGGATAGTGAACGTAGGCGCCCTGGCTGCCGTCTGAGCCGGCTGGGATCCAGAACAGCCTGAACAGTCCCATCACGTGGTCGAAGCGCAGTCCGGCGCCGTGACGGAAGGCTGCGCGCACCGTCTGGATGAAGGGCTCATAGCCGGCCTGCCCGAGCCGCCAAGGATGAAAAGGGAGGACACCCCAGTTCTGGCCGGCCGGGTTGAAGGAGTCAGGTGGGGCGCCGACGGAGACGCCTTCTGCGAAAGCTTCGGGCCAGAGCCAGGTGTCAGCTCCGTCGCCCTGCACGCCGACAGCCATGTCATTGATCAGCCCGATCTCGCCGGCGGCTGCCGCCAGCTGCCTGTCCAGCAGCCACTGAAGCCACTCGTGGAACCGCACCCGCCGTCGGTTGGCCTGGGCAAACCGCGCAACCGCACGCGAGTCAGGCCGGCGCAGCTCCTGGGGCCAGCTCTGCCAGGGCGAGCCGTGCTCCTCGCTCAACACACAGAAGTGGGCGAAGTCGCGCAATCCGGCGCCCTCCCGCTCGACGTAGCCATCCAACTCGGCGTCGCCAGACCACGTCTCGAAGATGGCGGCCAGCGCTTCCAGCTTGAGCTGGAAGACGCAGTCGCGGTCGATCAGCCGCGTCTGATTCAGCGCCCGGCCCGCTCTGGCCAAAGGCTCCAGGCGGCCGGCGAGCCGCTCGGCGCCCGGCACCTCCTCGACGCGCAGGTAGAGAGGGCTGCGGAAGCGCCGGCTGGCTGGGTAGTAGGGGCTCGGCTGCTGAGGCAGAGTCGGCAGCGCGGCGTGCAGCGGGTTGAGCTGGACGCCGCCGGCGCCGAGGGCGGCCTTCGACCACCGCCCGAGCTGGCGCAGGTCGGCCAGGTCACCCAGGCCCCAGCTGGCGCGCGAACGCAGGGCGTAGAGCTGGACCGCCCAGGCCCAGGCCCTGGCGCTGGCCGGAGGCCGGCAGGCGCCCGGACTGACGATAAGCCGCTGCCGAGCTCCGTCGGCAAGGCGGCGCAGCTCGTGGTAGCCGGCGGGCAGGTCAGCCGGCGTCCTGTCTGCGAGGGCCAGCACCGCCCCATCCTCGGTGAGAAGCTCGTGAGCTTCGTTCAGCGCGAGTGATTGGCCCGGCCGGAGGAACCGAACCGGCTGCGGCGGGGGCTCAGCCGCATCGCCTCCCAAAGCCACCAGGATGCGCTCCAGCGCCGCGGGCTCAGGCTCCTGCCAGCGGCCTTCCTGGTCGTGATAACCCATGGCCACCCGCCAGGCGCGCGCTCGATCCCGCTGCTCGGCGACAGGTCTGTGGCCGGAGTTCATGACTCCCGCCGCGCTAGTAGATGGACGTTAGGCCGAAAGGCTGGGTTCATCCCAGCCGGACCTCGGCGCCGGCCAGTGCGAAGTACAAACGGCCGTCCTCCTCAAGAGTTCGGCACCGAGGGGGGCATCGGTTCAACGCCCACCTGGTGGGGTTTGGAAGGGGAGGCCTGCCTCCCCTTGCCGTTGATCTTGCTGCTCGCTCACTCCCCTGGACTGTAGCTGCCGCCGAGAGACGAACTTGATCGGCGTGCGACGGTGGATTGAGCGCTGACCGTACCGTTGCGGACGGACATATGGAGATCTGGCCCGGACAGCCGTACCCGTTGGGGGCGCATTTCGACGGTGTGGGCACCAACTTCTCGATTTTCTCGGAGGTGGCCGAGAAGGTGGAGCTGTGCTTGTTCGACGGAGCCAGCGGTGAGGAGACTCGCCTGGCTCTGCCCGAGGTCACAGCGCATTGTTGGCACGCCTACGTGCCCAACGTCAGGCCCGGCCATCGCTACGGTTTCCGCGTGCATGGCCCCTACTCACCTGATCACGGAGTGCGCTGCAATCCCGCCAAGCTCCTCCTCGACCCTTACGCCAAGGCAATCGAGGGTGTCGTGCACTGGAACGGCACCATCTTCGCCTATGACCAGGGCAACCCCGCTCAGGACCTGGCCTTGGACCCTACCGACAGCGGGCCCTACGTGCCCAAGTCGGTGGTCAGCGATCCCTGGTTCAGCTGGGAGGAGGACCGACACCTGCGCATCCCCTGGCACGAGACAGTCATCTACGAGGTGCACGTCAAGGGCTTCACCAAGTTGCATCCACAACTTCCGCCCGAACTGCGCGGCACCTACGCCGGACTCGGGACGCCGGAGGCGATCCAGTACCTCCAGAACCTGGGTATCACGGCCGTCGAGCTGCTGCCCGTGCACCAATTCGTGCACGACAACCGCCTGAACCAGCTCGGGCTGCGCAACTACTGGGGCTACAACTCGATCGGCTACTTCGCGCCCCACAACGAGTACAGCTCCAGCGGCCAGAGCGGCCAACAGGTGCAGGAGTTCAAGCAGATGGTGAAGAACCTGCACAGGGCAGGCATCGAGGTGATCCTCGACGTTGTCTACAACCACACCGCCGAGGGCAACCACCTGGGTCCGACGCTCTGCTTCCGGGGCATCGACAACGCCGCCTATTACCGGCTCATCGCCGACAACCCGCGCTACTGCATGGACTACACGGGCACTGGCAACAGCCTCAACATGCGCCATCCGCACGTGCTGCAGATGATCATGGACAGCCTCCGTTACTGGGTCACCGAGATGCACGTCGACGGCTTCCGCTTCGACCTGGCGGCCACCCTGGCGCGCGAGCTGCACGACGTCGACAGGCTGTCGGCCTTCTTCGACCTGGTCCAGCAGGATCCGATCCTCTCTCAGGTGAAGTTGATAGCGGAGCCCTGGGACGTAGGTGAGGGCGGCTACCAGGTGGGCAACTTCCCTGTGCTCTGGTCGGAATGGAACGGGAAGTACCGTGACTGCGTGCGCGACTACTGGCGGGGCCAGGCGGCCACGCTGGGCGAGTTCGCCATGCGCTTCACAGGCTCCTCGGACCTCTACCAACTGGACGGGCGCCGGCCGTATGCAAGTGTCAACTTCGTCACCTGTCACGACGGCTTCACGCTTGACGACCTCGTGTCCTACAGCTACAAGCACAACGAGGCAAACGGCGAGGGCAACCGCGACGGCGAGAGCTACAACCGCTCCTGGAACTGCGGCGAGGAGGGTCCGAGCACCGATCCCGCTGTCAACGCTGTGCGCCAGCGTCAGAAGCGCAACTTTCTGGCGACCCTCATCTTCTCGCAGGGCGTGCCCATGTTCCTGGGCGGCGACGAGTTCGGCCGCACTCAGGGGGGCAACAACAACGCCTACTGTCAGGACAACGAGATCAGCTGGTTCGACTGGAGCAAGGTGGATCACGACCTGCTCGCTTTCTGCTCCAAGCTGATCGAGTTTCGCCGGGCGCACCCCGTCTTCAGGCGCCGGCGCTGGTTCGCCGGCCGTGAGATCCAAGCCGAGGAGACGAGTGACATCGCCTGGTTCCGACCCGACGGCGGCCGCATGACGTCCGACGACTGGAATGTGGGCTTTGCCCGCTCGCTGGCCGTCTACCTGAACGGCGACGAGATCGCCAGTCCCGACCTACGCGGCCGCAAGGTGATCGACGATTCGTTCTTCCTGCTGTTCAACGCCCACTTCGAGCCCATCCGCTTCTCGCTGCCCCGCGGCTTCGGCCAGCGTTGGAAGCGGGTTCTCGACACGGCTGACCCGCTGGTGCGCTACTACCGTGCAGGCGGCCAGGTGCCTGTGCAGGAGCGCTCAGTGGCGGTGTTGATGAGGGTTGACAAGTCCTGACGCCCCGCTCGACCTATCGCATCCAGCTCACACCCGACTTCGGCTTCGACGCTGCGGCCGAGATCGTGCCCTACCTGGCCCGCCTGGCCGTTAGCCACCTCTACTGCTCGCCCTACCTGCAGGCGCGGGCCGGCAGCCGTGACGGCTACGACGTCGTCGACCACCAGAGCCTGAATCAGGACCTGGGCGGCGAGGCGGCTCACGCCCGCCTCTGCTCGGCGCTGCGGGAGCACGGCCTGGGCCAGGTGCTGGACCACGTGCCCAACCACATGGCTGTCAACGATCGGCGCAACCGCTGGTGGTGGGACGTGCTGGAGAACGGACGCTCGAGCCGCTACGCCGCCTACTTCGACCTGTTCTGGGATGCGCCCGAGCGCATGCTGCGGGGTCGGATCCTGCTGCCGGTGCTAGGTGACCACTATGCCCGGGCGCTGGAATCGGGCCAGCTGCGGCTGGTGCGCCGCGGTTCGCGCGTCAATGTCGCCTACTTTGAGCAGGAGTTCCCGCTCGATCCGCGGACCTATGCGCTGGTGCTGCCCGAGGTGCTGACCGGCTTGGGCGCTGAGCTGGCCGCCCTGCCGGACGTGAGGCCAGGCGACCAAGACGGCGCCAGCTGCCGCCATCGTCTCGCTTCCGCACTGCTGGGACAGCTTGAGCAGCCGGATCTGGCTCTGCTGGTCGACCAGCGCCTCGCCCAGCTGAACGCCGAGGCGGAGGCTGTCGACGCGCTGCTGGGTCGGCAGCACTACCGGCTGGCCCGCTGGCAGGTGGCCGCCCAAGAGTTGACGTACCGCCGCTTCTTCGATGTGTCAGAGCTGGCGGCCATCCGCGTCGAAGATCCTGAGGTGTTCGAGCAGACCCACAGGCTGGTCATCGATTGGGTCAACGCAGGTGTCCTCGACGGTTTGCGCATCGACCACCCTGACGGCCTGCGCGACCCTAAGGGCTACTTTCAGAAGCTCGCCGCTGAGGCACCTTCGGCCTGGCTCGTGGCCGAGAAGATCCTGGGCCGATCAGAGCAGCTGCCAGAGGACTGGCCGGTGGCCGGCACGACAGGCTATGACTTCCTGAACCTCGCCCTAGGCCTCGTCATCGACCCCCAGGGCGAGCCTGGCCTGAGCGAGGCGTTTCAGCAGTTCACTGGCCTCCGTGAGCCGTACGCCGAGGTGGTCTACAGCCGGAAGCGGCAGGTCATGGAGCAGCTGCTCGGCTCGGATCTGAACAATCTGCTGCTTCACTTCGAGCGGGTACGCGAGACCGATCGCAGATACCGCGACTACACCAGCCGCGAGCTGAGGGACTGCCTCACCGAGCTGATCGCCTGCCTGCCGGTGTACCGCACCTATGTGCGGCCGCAAACCGAGGAGCCACCTTCCCTGGCTGACGGAGCAGTCATCGAAGCGGCAGTGGCGGCAGTGCGACAGCGAAGGCCTGAGCTGGCGCCTGAGCTCCTGGGATTCTTGGGCCGGCTCATCCTCAAAGAAGAGACGCTCAGCGAGGAAGCGGTCGAGCTGATCGCGCGCTTTCAGCAGACCTCCAGCCCGGTCACCGCGAAGGGCGTGGAGGACACGAGCTTCTATGTCTACAACCGGCTTGTGGCCCTCAACGAGGTGGGCGGCGATCCCGGCTGGTTCGGCGTTTCTCCGGCCGCCTTTCACGCCGCCTGCGTCCATCGCGCTGAGCGTTGGCCGGCGGCCATGCTTTCGACCAGCACTCACGACACCAAGCGGTCGGAGGACGTGCGAGCCCGGCTGGCGCTGCTTTCGGAGCTGCCACTGATCTGGTCCGCTGCCACGGCTCGCTGGTCGGAGCTCAACGAGCGGCAGCTCAGCCCGGACGGCCCTGACAGGTCGGCCGAGTACCTGCTCTACCAGACGCTGGTCGGCGCCTGGCCGCTGGGCCCTGACCGAGCCGTGGAGTACATGGTCAAGGCGGCCCGCGAGGCCAAGACCGAGACCTCCTGGATCGCTAACAACCATGGCTACGAGGCCGCGCTGGAGCGCTTCGTCAGGGGCGTCCTGGCTGATCCGGAGTTCCTGGCCGAGCTGGAGGATTTTGTACAGCCTCTGATCGTGCCCGGCCGGATCAACTCACTGGCCCAAAAGCTGCTCTGTCTGACAGCGCCGGGAGTGCCTGACTGCTATCAAGGCTGCGAGCTCTGGGATCTGAGCCTGGTGGACCCTGACAACCGTCGTCCAGTGGACTTCGCCAAGCGGGCTCGGCTACTGGACGAACTGGATGCGATGGGCGACGGCGCGGCAAGCGTGTGGCACGAAAGGGAGGATTCGGGCTTGGCCAAGCTGCTGGTCGTGACGCGAGCGCTCCGCCTACGCGAGCGGCAACCAGACATCTTCGCAGCCGGCTACGAGCCGGTGGCGGTCGAGGGTCCCAAAGCGGATCACGCTATCGCTTTCAAGCGCGGCGACGGTGCAGTCACCGTGATCCCCAGGCTGGTCTGGGGGCTGGCTGGAGATTGGGGGACGGCCACAGCCGCCGCGCTACCCAAGGGCTGCTGGCGCGATCTGTTCAGCGGTGCCAAACACGCTGGCGGGCTGGTGGCGCTGAAGGAGCTGCTCGGCGCGTTTCCGGTGGCCCTGCTGGAGCGCATCGGCTGAGCGCAACCTTTCAAGTCTGGGCACCCAGGCCGGAGCGCGTCGAGCTGTGGTTGGAGGGCCGGCGCCTGCCCCTGGAGCGGAAGCCGGAAGGCTGGTGGAGCTCAACTGTCATCGCTCGGCCGGGGCAGGTCCATGGATTCGTACTGGACGGTGCCGAGCCACTGCCTGATCCGCGCTCGCGCTGGCAGCCACATGGCGTCCACGGTCTGTCCTGGGTGGACGCTCCGGCGGCCTATGGCTGGTCGGACGCTGATTGGCGAGGCCTGGGTCTCAGCGAAGCAGTGATCTACGAGCTGCATACCGGCACCTTCACCGAAGCCGGCACTCTCGAGGGGATCATCGAGAAGCTGCCCCACCTGCTCGGCCTGGGCGTGAACTGCCTGGAGCTGATGCCGGTGGTGGAGTTTGCGGGTGAGCGAGGCTGGGGTTACGACGGCGTAGACCTGTACGCCCCGCACCACGCGTACGGCGGACCGGAGGCCCTGCGGCGGCTGGTCGACGCCTGCCATCAGCACGGGTTGGCTGTGGTGCTGGACGTTGTCTACAACCACCTCGGCCCCGAGGGCAACTATCTCGGCAGGTACGGGACTTACTTCACGTCGCGTCACCAAACGGGGGGTGCGCGATTTCGTCATCGACAACGCGCTGATATGGCTCCGCGACTACCACGTTGACGGGCTGCGCCTGGACGCGGTGGGCGCCATCCTCGACTCGTCGGAGCGTCACATTCTGACCGAGCTGGCGGACCGCGTGCATGAGCTGGGCCGGGAGCTCGGCAGGTCGCTCTCCCTCATCGGCGAGCAGCCCTTCATCGACCCGCCGCTGCTGGCGCTCGGGCTGGATGCCCAGTGGGAAGACGACGTCCATCACTCCCTCCACGTCCATTTCACGGCCGAGCGCCAGGGTTACTACGCGCCTTACACCGGCAGCCCAGAAGAGCTGGCGGGCCTTTTGCTTGCCCCGCGAGAGCTGGGCGTGCTCTACGAGCGGGTCCTGACCTATTCGCAGACCCACGACCAGGTCGGGAATCGAGCCCAGGGTGAGCGCCTCTGTCATCTGGCTTCGCCGCAGCAGTGCCGTTCAGCGGCCGCCCTGACTCTGCTCTCGCCCTACGTGCCCATGCTCTTCATGAGTGAGGAATGGGCGGCGTCCACTCCGTTCCAATTCTTCAGCGACCACCGCGATCCGACGATTGCTCGGCTCGCAACGGAAGGACGGGTGAGGGAGTTCGCCGGCTTCGGCTGGCGGCGGGAGGAGGTGTCCGACCCCCAGGATCCGGCGACTTATCGGCGCTCCAAGCTCAACTGGTCTGAGCTGGACGCTCCGCCACACCGGGCCATGCTGGCCCACTACAGATCCCTGCTGGCCCAACGCCGCTCACTGCAAGGTCAGCCCTACCAGGTGGGCTGGACCGACCAGCCGGCGGCGATCACTTTCAGCCGCGGCAGGCGGCACTGGAGCTGTCCCCTCGACAGTTAGTTGGTCGCCCGAGGAAGGGTTGACGGGCCACCTCGGACGCCGAATAGCGGTAGAGGAGCAGGTGATAGACGTCATGTTCGTCAACACGAAGGCATCACCACGTGCCCTGCGTAGAGGCCTAGGGGATGCAGGGCAAGTGCCAGTTGATTGGGCTGGCAGTGTGGCACCTTTCGGTGCTGGCGAGGTGACTGGCGGGCCGCCCGCGTCAGCAATCAGCCTGGGCGCGGCTGAGCTGGTCGAGGTGCGCTACCTGAAATGGCTCTGAGCCAAGACAACCTCAGTCGGGTTGCTTGCTGAGCTCCACTCCGTGTTTCTTGGCGGCCTTCTCGATCCGCTGCTTGGCCTGCCTGCGCTCACCTTCGCTGACGCCTTTCACCTGGTTGAACCGCGCCGACGCATTGCGCACATGGCTCGCGTCGGTGAGCGGCTCCTTGCGCTCGTTGGGAAAGGCGAAATCGCTGTTCGGCAGCTCGTCCTTCTTCCTGTCGCTCAGTTCACCCATGGCGAGAGAATAGAACAGGCCTGCCTTAAAGAGAGGGCCGTCCCTGGCAACCGCCCCTCTTCGATTGACAAAACGTCGGCTGGATGCGCTGGCCCCGGCCGTGAATTGAGAAGCCCGAACCCACCCGACGGCAGCCCGGGTGCCCTCTCGGCCAGCGGCGGCGCAGCCCGCACCTGGACCGCTTACCATCAGAGCCCTGTATGCAGGTCTCGACAGCCCA
Source organism: Candidatus Dormiibacter inghamiae (assembly GCA_016464825.1). GTDB lineage: Bacteria > Chloroflexota > Dormibacteria > Dormibacterales > Dormibacteraceae > Dormiibacter > Dormiibacter inghamiae. The sequence goes on from JAEKNQ010000018.1 coordinate 11,505, forward strand.
GGCCATCGAGCGGCGCTTCGATGACATCTCACTGGCCGAGCTACGGCAGCGTCACAGCTACAAGTGGCGGGCGTATCCGGAGGATGTGCTGCCCGCGTTCGTGGCCGAGATGGACTTCCGGCCGGCCCCTGCCATCGTTCGCTCCCTCACGGCAGCCGCCGAGCTCGGCGACACCGGTTACGCCTGTCCACAGCCCGAGCTGGGAGAGGCCTACAGCCGCTTCGCGCTGAGCCGCTTGGGCTGGCGGGTCGAGCCAACCGACGTGACACTCTCACCAGATGTGATGTCAGGCATCACGGAGCTGCTCAAGCTCGCGCTGACGCCTGGCGACGGGGTGGTGATCAATCCCCCTGTCTACCCGCCCTTCTTCCGCCAGGTGGCGGAGGCAGGCTGCACGGTGGTCGAGTCGCCTCTACTCTTGGACGAGGCAGGCTATCACCTGGACCTGAACGGCCTGGAAGCGGCTTTTCGAGGCGGAGCCCGCGCCTTCCTCCTCTGCAGTCCCCACAACCCGACAGGCATCGTGTACTCGGCGCGGGAGCTGGAGCAGGTGGCCGAGCTGGCTGAGCGGTACGGCGCGCTCGTCTTCTCCGACGAGATCCACGCGCCGCTCGTGCTGCCCGGCCAGAAGTTCACGCCTTACTTGGCCGCCAGTCCCAAGGCGGCCGCCCAAGGGATTGCCTTCGTCGCCGCCTCGAAGGGCTGGAACCTCCCTGGCCTGAAGTGCGCGCAGATCGTCAGCCAGTCGACTGAGATGCGAGCGCTGATCGGCCGGCTGCCGCCGAGCTTCGGCGTCCACGCCGGGCTTTTCGGCATTCTGGCCGCCATCGCCGCCTACGACGAGGGCGGGGACTGGCTGGACCAGGTGCTCAGTGCCGTCCAGAAGAATGGGGACTTCCTGGCCGAGGCGGTGCGTGAACGCTTCCCGCAAATCCGCTACACACCGCCCACCGCCACCTACCTAGCCTGGCTGGACTGCCGCGACTTGAACCTGCCCGAAGAGGCTGTCGACCACTTCCTGAAGCAAGGCCGCGTCGCGCTGGGCGGCGGCCCGCCCTATGGCAGCACCGGCTGCGGCCACCTGCGGGTCAATATCGGCACCACTGCCGCGATCTTGGAGCAGGTGCTCGAGCGGATGGAGACGGCTCTCCGCTAGCCCTCCGGCTCGTCCTGACGACGGGCACTGTAGCGCTCCTGAGCCCGCCGGATCTCCTCCTCGGCTCCCTCCCGGCTGGTCCAGTCGCCCACTGTGGTCGCCTCGCCCTCCTCCAGATCCTTGTAGATGTCGAAGAAGTGGGCGATCTCCTTCAAAAAGGGCCGGGGCACGTCGCTCAGATCGAACCACCCCTGCCTTTGATCCCAGACGGGAACCGCCAGGATCTTATGATCGGGACCCTTCTCGTCTTGCATGGCGAAGATGCCGATGGCGCGGCAGCGGATGCGGCAGCCGGGGAACGTGGGTTCGCGCAGCATCACCAGCACGTCGAGGGGATCGCCATCCTCCGCCCACGTGTGCTCGATATAGCCGTATTCGGCCGGATAGCGGGTGGCCGTGAACAGCTCCCGATCCAGGTGGATGATCCCCGTCTCGTGGTTGACCTCGTACTTGTTGCGGCTGCCCTTCGGCACCTCGACGATCACTTCAAACTCCATTGCCAGCTGATTGTGCCCCCCTCGACAGCTCGGTGCCGCGCTCCGTCAGTTCCTGAGCGGCCGCGGCGGTGATACAGTCCCCCGGTGGAGACGCTGAAGGGGCAAACTGCGCTCGTGACCGGCGGGGGCCGGGGGATCGGGCGGTCAGTCGCCCTCGCCTTCGCCCGGGCCGGAGCGCAGGTCGCCGTCGCCGCCCGTACCCAGACGGAGATCGCCGCCGTCGCCGGCGAATGCGGCGGCCTGGCCGTCCAGCTCGACGTGACAGACGAGAATGGCTGCGCCGAGGCGGTGGGGCGAGTGGAGCGCGAGTTCGGCCGCCTGGACATCTTGGTCAACAACGCAGGCGTGGCCACGTCGCACAAGTTCACCGAGCTGGACACGGCCAGCTGGCGGCGAACGCTGGCGGTGGACCTGGAAGGCCCCTTCTTCCTGACTCGCGCCGCGGTACCCGGAATGCTCCAGCGCGGCTCCGGCGCCGTCATCGCCATCGCCTCGGTGGCGAGCCGGACCGGCGCTCCCTACATCGCCGCCTACACAGCCGCCAAGCATGGACTGCTCGGCCTGATGCGCTCGCTCGCTGCCGAGTACGCCGCCCGGGGCCTCACTTTCAACTGTGTCTGCCCCGGCTACGTCGACACGCCCATGACCCAGATGACCCTGGACACCATTGTGGCCAAGACGGGCCGGAGCCGCGAGGAGGCGCTGAAGCCGCTGCTCACACCCCAGCGCCGGCTGGTGAAGCCAGAGGAGGTGGCGGCGGTCTGCCTATTGCTGGCCTCAGAGGCGGGCCGGGGCATCAACGGCCAGGCGATCAACGTGGATGGTGGTCTGGTCCAGTCCTGACCAGCCAGTCACGGGTCGCGCCCAGCCAGGCAGCTTGTGGCGGGCCCGAGTCCCCGCGGCGGCAGCCGCGGAGGAAGTCAGCCTGAGCGCGTCCTCGGCGCCGGCACCGCCTGGCTCGCCAGCGCCGCCGCGATCTCCTGTGCTTCGCCGGCTTGCATGGCGCCCATGGAGATCCGGATGCCAGGCCCGCTGCGAAGGCGGAAGCGTTCCCCGGCCGAAGCCGCCCAGCCGGCTCGGAGCAGCCTGGCCAGGGCCTCATTCTCGTCGGGCACCTCCGCCCAAACATTGAGGCCTGAGCGACCGTGGGCGGAGATCCTCTGCTCGGCGAGGGCGGAGATCAGCGCCTCCCGGCGCTGGCCGTACTCCTTGGCCGCCGCCTCGACCAATCGCTGAACGCCGGGGTCGCGCGACATCTCCGCCACCAGTCCCTGAAGCAGCCGGCTGACCCAGCCAGCGCCTAGACGCTGGCGGCCCACCAGCCGGGAGATGGTCACCGCGTCCCCAGCCACGACCGCGACTCGCAGGTCAGGCCCCAGCGCTTTGGATGTGGAGCGAACCACAGCCCAATGCTCCTGGCTGCCTGTCACAGTGTGGCTCTCGGCTCCGGAGGCCGCGCCAAAATGATCATCCTCGATCAGCAGAACTTGGGGCCTTTCTGCCAACACCTCTCGCAGTTCAGCCGCACGCCGGGCGTCCAGCGCCGCCCCTGTCGGATTCTGAGCCCGGGGCGTGACCACAATTGCCGAGAGCTGCCGCAAAGACGCCTCGAGCTCCTCTGGCCGGAGTCCGAAATCGTCGACAGCTATCGGCTCGGGGACCAAACCGAGGGCGAGGATCAGGTCGAAGAGGGAGTGGAAGCCGGGATCCTCCACGCCCACGCGAGCGCCGGGGTGCAGGTGGGCAACGAGGGTTCTTTCGATCCCGTCCAGCCCTCCTCCGGCGACCGCCAGGAAATTGGGCTCGATGCTGTCAGCTCGGAAGCTTGCGGCGGCCAGATCGAGGAGGTCCGCCACGTAGGGGCTCTCGCCGTAGAGCCACTGCCGGCACCTGAGCCTTTGCAGAAAATCGGGCAACGCAGGCAGGAAGGCAGGATCAGGATTGCCGGTGCTGAGATCACGCACTCCAGCTGGGACGTCGGCCACAGAACGCGAGGCCAAAGGCGGCCGGGGGCTTACCTGAGTGCCGCGCCTCCCCGACGCAGTAACCAGTCCGCGCCGCTGGAGGTCCCGGTAGGCGGCTTGAACAGTCGTCGGGCTGAGGGACAGGTCTTGCGCCAGGCGCCGCACCGGCGGCAGTGCGTCGAGGGGTCGCAGCTTGCCGGTTCTGATGGCGTCCTCGACGCTCGAGCTGATCTCGCCCGCCCTGCTGCCTCTGATAGCCACCAGGGCGGAGGGATCAGAGCCAATGGTTCGCATAAGTGTTATGTAACAGCCGGCGCTTGTCCGAGGTCACTTCCCAATGAGAGTGGTACAATATAGGGACAAAGCAATTACGTACTAACACAAGGAGATTTCTAATGTACATGACAGCAGGTTTCCTGGGCATGCTGGCCGACGTTCGCCGCCGCGAGGACCTCGCTCGGCTCGATCGGGATTGGGCCCGCTAAGCGGTGCCTGAGGCGCCAGCACCTAGCTCCCGGAACCTGGTCCGCCGGCACCCGGAGCGCGCCCGCTATGAAGCGCAGTTGGTGGAGGCGATCCTCGATGAAGCGATGATTTGCCACCTAGGCTTCATCGCGGAGGGCGTTCCTTACGTGGTTCCCACCATGTACGCCCGTGCTGGGAACCGGGTCTACATCCACGGCTCACCAGCCTCGCGAATGCTGCAGACTGCGGCCGGCTCGGCGGACGTCTGTCTGACAGTTACGCTCCTTGACGGCCTCGTCATGGCTCGCTCGGCCTTTCATCACTCGATGAACTACAGGTCGGTAATGATTCTGGGCCGTGCCCGCCAGGTGTTAGACCCCGCCGAGAAGATGGCAGCCTTCGAGCGGCTGGTCGAGCATGTCTGTCGGGGCCGCTGGGCGGAGGTGAGACAGCCCTCGGCCAAGGAGCTGAATAGCACAACCGTGCTGGCCCTGGCGCTGGAGGAAGCGTCAGCCAAGCTGCGCAGCGGTGGCCCCAGCTTGCCCGAGGCCGACGAGGGCGTCAGCGTGTGGGCGGGAGAGATTCCCCTCCGGACGGTGGCGCTGCCGCCAGCCGGCGAAGATCAGCCGGCCGGAGCCGCCGGCTCGCACATAGTGACCTACAGCCGGCCTGGCTGGACTGCGCCACCAGATCCCGCCGGCTGAAGGTCCAGAGCTAGTACCCGACTTCGGCCTTCTTCTTGAGTCCCTCGAGCACCGAGTCGAAAGTCTTCAGGATGGTGCCGCCCATCAGGCGTCCGACCACCGGGCTGAGCAGGCCGCGCGCTTCAAACCCCTGAGAGATCCGGGTTCCGCTTCCGATCGGCGTGACAGTTGCTCGGATAGCCATCTTGGTGCCGGGCATGGCGGTGCTCTCCAGCTCGAACGACTTCGCGGCCTCGAAATGAGTCACCACTACGTCGTGCTTGCCGCCTGATCGGGTATCGATCATGCCTGTAGTCCCTACCGCCAGCGCGCCATTGAGCCTCGACTCCTTCATGTCGGGATTCCATTCCGGCCAGCTGTTCACATCGGACCAGATGCGCCAGACCTCGGTTGGCCCCGCACTCGTTTCCAACGATGCCTCGCGAAACGCCATCGCCCTCATCTCCTTGGCCGAGTCAGCTCGGCCCTCGGCACCTCCTGCTCGTCGTCCCTACTGGAGGCACAGGTTACCGGAGGAGCTCAAAGCTGCCGATCAGTTTGCGCTGCCTCCGAAGCAGCGGACCTTTGGTAAGGTGAGGCTCTGCCGCCGCTCGAAATAGAGCGACGGTCGGGGGTAGCTCAATTTGCGGGAACTCGTTATTTTCGTCTTTGCCTTCGCGAGCCTGGCACGACCAGTGTCGGCGGATGACGGCCTCATCGCTCAACAACAGCAGATCATGCAGCAGCTCGCCCAGGTGGCCACAGCCATCTCAGCGCTCGACGACAAGATCGCTGGCACGCAGGCGGCGATTGACACCACCCAGCAGAAGGTCGACAAGGAGCGTGGCGAGGTGAGGGTCCTGGCCCGCACCGTCTATGCCCAGCCCGCGTCTCCCCTGCTCGTCATCTTCAGCGCCAGCTCGCCGAGCGACGCGCTCACGCGCTACTCCGACCTCAAGGTTGCTGCGGAGAGGGCGGCTGCCACCAAGGCTGCGCTCGACCGGGACACCGACCGGCTCAAAGCTGACAAGGCGAATCTGGAGAAGGACCGCGCTCGGCAGGTGGCCATGCAGCAGGACCTGAGCGACAAGTACCAGCAGCTGGGCGACGCCATCGCCGCCCAGGCGGTGCGAAGCCAGAAACCGGTTCCTGATCAGACCCAGACGCCGGCCGCGCCAGCCACCACCGCCAACACCCCGCCTGTGGCACAAGGCTCGATCCAGCAGATCATTCTTGACGCCTTTGCCTCGCAGGGCGCCGGTGCCCAGGCCTGGGCGCTCCGGATCGCCAAGTGCGAGTCCGGCTACAATCCTCGGGCGGTCAACGCTTCCAGCGGCGCCGCCGGCCTCTTCCAGTTCCTGCCCTCCACCTGGCGCAACATGCCCCAGGGCAAGGCCGGAAAGGATGTCTTCGACCCCGTCGCCAATGCGCAGGCCGCCGCCTACTACTACAGCACCAGCGGCGCCGGCCCCTGGGTCTGTCGCTAACTGAGGAGGTTAGGGGGAGAGGCGAGTTTTCCCCGGGTAAGCAGAGCGGGTCGCGTCGATCTCGCTGGGGAGTTTCTGGTTGGCCAAGCTTCTGATCTGCTTTGCATTCACGGTGGCCCTGTTGCGGCCGGTGTCCGCCGACAGCGCCAGAGCCGGCCAGCAGGACTTAAAAGCAGCAGCTGGCGGAGGCCACAGCCCAGGTCCAAGCCCTGGACATGAAGCTAGCGGATCTCCAAGATGAGATCGACCAGACGCAGGTGCGAGTCACTCACGAGCAGGCTGAGCTGCGCCAGCTCGCCCGCTACCTCTACGGCCAGCCAGCGTCGCCGATCCTCGCGCTGTTCAGCGCCGGCTCGCCGTCCGAGGCGTTGAACCATTACGCGGACCTCCGCGCCGCCGCCGAGCGCGCCGCTGCAACACGGTCTGCCCGCGACCGCGATCTGAGCCGCTTGCAGAACGAGAGGACCACCTTGGAGGAGGACCGTCAGAGAGCCGACGCCGCGCGCAGCACATTAGCCAATCGCTACCAGCAGCTGCTGCTCAGCCTGGGCGTGAGCAGCGCGATCCAGGTGCTGATTCTCGACACCTTTGCGGCCTACGGGCCTGCCGGGCAGGCTTGGGCGCTCCGAGTCGCCGACTGCGAATCGCACTACAACCCCAACGCTGTCAACTCCGCCAGCGGAGCGTCAGGGCTCTTCCAGTTCCTGCCCTCCAGCTGGGCCAGCACGCCTCAGGGCCGGCAGGGCCTGTCGGTCTTCGATCCGGCGGCCAACGCGCAGGGGGCCGCCTGGTACTACGGCGCGACAGGCCGCACGGGGGGTCCGTGGAGCTGCAAGTAGGCGCGCCGGGAACCCGCCGGTCACCACACGCAGCTGATCGACCATTGAAGGCGCAAATTCCGACACGCGCCTGCCAGTGGTCACTGACGGGGAGGTGCTTGGTCAAGGGAAGGCCCGCCTCCCTGATTGAAGGCGCCGATTCTTGCCCGCGCCAACCAGTAATCACTGAGCGGGAATGGTTTGTCAAGGGGAGGCCGCGCCTCGCCTTGACTGCATCTATATTGAAGGCGCCGATCGCGTCCCGCTCTTACGTCCCACCACCACGTCGGCGTGGGTCTCGCCGCAGCCGCGGCGGCTCAGCGCTTCGCCCCCTGGGTGCGGTGGCTCTCGCACTCCTCCTGGTTACCGCTGCGTTCCTGCTCGACCGCGGCCTGGCCGCACTGCTCCGGCCGCGGGTGACCGGTCCTGTGAGGCAGGCGGCTGCCCATCATCCGGTGCCGCTCCAGGGCGTCGTCGTCAAAGGACTCAGCGGACTCACCACTGGCACCTGCCTCAGCTTTGCTCCCGGCGGCAAGGATCGGCGCCAGACGGTCTTCATCGACGCCGGCCATGGTGGACTCGACCCAGGGGTTGTCGGCCGCACCAGCGCTGGTGCCACCATCAGCGAGAAGACAGCCACGCTCGAGGTGGCTCTGGCGCTGGCGGCCAGTCTGCGGACCACCGGCTATAGGGTGGTCCTCTCGCGCACGTCTGACACGACGCTCATCGGCGCGGGCGCGGGCGGCACAGGAAACGGAGTGCTGACGCGGGAAGCGCTGCGGCAGGACCTCATCGCACGCGTCGACTGCGCCAACGCGGCAGGTGCCGACGTGCTGCTCGCCATCCACTTCAATGCCTACGACGGCCTGAGCGCCGGGGGCACTGAAACCTACTACGACTCCGCGCGCGCCTTCACCCAGCAGAATGCTCGGCTGGCAAAGGCTGTGCAGTCGCAGCTGGTGGCCGGTCTGGGGCTGCCGGACCGAGGGGCGCTCTCCGAGGCCAGTCTGAACGTTCCGACCGTCGATGCGGCTGCGGAGAGCTATGGCCATCTGGTCGAGCTTGGGCCCGCCCAGCAGGGCTGGCTGGAGCGGCCCAGCCGCATGCCCGGCGCGCTCACCGAACCGCTCTTTCTGACGAACCCCCAGCAGGCCGACCTGGCTGCTTCCGCCTGGGGTCAGCGACGCATCGCCGCTGCCCTCAACGCAGCGCTCGACGCCTACTTCGCCGGGGGCTAAATTGCAGCAGAGGTGGCTTCGGGCCTACCCTGATTGCCGTGGAGAAACTGGTTGCGGGCATCGACCTCGGCGGAACCAAAATCCAGGCTGTCGTGCTGGACAGAGAGCGGGTGCTTGGCAGCGCCCGCGCAGCCACTCCCCAAGAGGGCGCCGACTCCGTCATGGCGGCAGTGGTGGAGGCTGTGAAAACCGCGCTGCACAACGCCGAAACGAGCGGATCGGCGCTGGCGGCAGTGGGCATCGGCACGCCAGGCACCATCGATCAGCGGGGCGGGGTGGCCAACGCCCCCAACTTGCCAGGGTTCGAGAAGCCGGAACCCGTGCCGCTGGCCGCCGGCCTGAGCAAGCGGTTCGGCGGCATCAAGGTGAAGGTTGACAACGACGTGCGAGTGGCCGTGCTGGGTGAGTGGAAGCGCGGCGCCGGCAGGCCATTCACTGACTTCCTCGGGGTCTTCGTGGGCACCGGCGTGGGCGGTGGTCTGGTCTTGGATGGGAAGATCCGCCATGGTCTGGGCGCAGCCGGAGAAATCGGCCACACCACTGTGAAGCCAGGCGGCCGCAAGTGTGGCTGCGGCCGCGATGGGCACCTGGAGGCTTACGCCGGACGGCGCATGATCGAGGCGACCGCCCGCCGTTGGCAGGGTGATGGGCGCAAGACGAAGCTATTCCAAATCATGAAGGACAAGGGTCGGGACCGGCTGACCAGCGGCGTGATCGCGAAGGCGCTGGACAAGCACGACGCAGTAGCGCAGGAGCTGGTGGACCAGGCAGTGTGGGCTCTTGGCGTTGCCCTGTCAAACGCGCAGAACCTGCTCGATGTGGAGGCCATCATAGTCGGCGGCGGGCTCGGCGACCGGCTTGGCAAGCCGTTCATCGACCGGGTTGCGGAAGCGGCCCAGCCGCTGCTGCTGGTGCCGGAGCGGCCGCCGCAGTTTCTGCCGACTCAATTGGGCGACCTCTCCGGCGCTGTCGGAGCAGCAGTTCTCGCCGCCCCCTAGCGTGAACGGCCTACAGGATCTCTAGCCAACCGGGGGCTTCCCAGACGTCGAAGTGCGACTCATCTTGGCTGGATTGAAATCCAGAGGAGGAAGCCGCCATGACCAATGATGACCTGATCTACCGCCATGCGAGACCTGGGAATCACCCAGGTCTGTACTGGCACCGATCTTGGTCGTGACCGAAGCCCTCAGCGAGCGAATTGAGCACTATCTTGGCTTTCGCGCGCCCGCGCTTGCTGTACTCGTGAGCCGCTGCCACCTCTTCGACAGGCAGAACGCGGTCGATCATCGGTTTCAGCTTGCCCGCTTCCTTGATCGCAGCAAGTTGTGATCCATCGCTCCCCGAACTCGGTGCCGAGCCCGACACCGGCACCGTGCGCGACGATGTTCTGGAGCATCTCCGGTGCATGGTCGACACGATGAAAACTCCTGCGGGGCAGGCCATGTGGACCATCCTCCGCAACCCCAGCAGCGGCCGCGCTACCGTCGAGGCCATGACGGCAGGGTCATCGAGCCTCATCAGCAGACGATGCTCAAGATCCTGCGCCGCGGCGTTGCCCGCGGCGAAGTTCGCCCTGACGCTGTGAACCGGCTGGTGGCGCAAGTCGGCCCAATCTTGATCAGGCAATACCATGCAGTGGCCGGCCTTCCGAGTCTCGCCGACGTCGTGCAGATCGTTGACCAGGTAGTCATCCCGCTGCTCCGTCCATCACCACCCGCGAACTCGGCAAGGGCGCGGGCTGGTCAGGAGGTCGGCCGGCCAGGGTCGGAAGCAGCCGCCCGCAGTCGACTCTGAACAGGCCGAGATCTCGAGCCAGTCGAGGATCCGAGATCCGGCTAGCGATAGGCGCGAGCCTGGATCCCGTAGAGCTCCGCGTAGAGGCCGCCTCGCGTCATCAGCTGATCATGGCTGCCGACGTCGCTCAGACGGCCGTCGTCGACGACCACTATCAGGTCGGCCATGCGCACAGTGCTGAACCGATGCGAGACCAGCACGGTGACGCGGCCGTGAGCCGATCCCGCCTTCGACTGAGCGGCAAACCGTTCGAAGAGGGCGTGTTCGGTTTCCGCATCCAGCGCCGACGTCGGCTCGTCGAGGATCAGCAGCAGCGGGTCCTCGCGCATGAACCCGCGTGCCAAGGCCAGCTTCTGCCACTGGCCGTAAGAGAGGTCGGTCCCCCCTGGCCAGCTGCTCCCGAGCTGGGTCTCCAAGCCACCGGGCAGCTTCTCCACCACTGCCTCGGCGCCACCGCGCGCGACGGCGGCGCCAACGGCGACGAGGTCGTCCTCGCGCGGCTGGTCACCGAGCCCGACGTTGCGCTGGGCGCGGAATTCGAAGCGCATGAAGTCCTGGAAGGCGCCGCCGATGCGCGCGCGCCACTCGGCCGCGGGGATGCGGGTCAAGTCCAGGTCGTCAATGAACAGCCGCCCGGACGTAGGTTCATAGAAGCGGCACATCAGCTTGACGAGCGTTGACTTGCCGGCGCCGTTCTCTCCGACGAGCGCCACGACTGCGCCGGCAGGCACCATGAAGGAGACGCCCTCCAGAACAGCCTTGTCAGTTCCCGGGTAGGTAAAGCTCACGTTCTCGAAACGCATGCCTCGTTCGATTCGCTGCGGCGCCCGTTGGTCGGCCCGCTCAGTGTGGCGGCGCGCGTACTCCTCCAGCCAGGTCAACCTCCCCGCTGCATCCAGCGTCCAACGGAGAAACTGGGCCTCGCTCAATCCCATGCCCAGGTAGCGGGCTAGGCTTCCCCCGGCGACAAGCGCCAGTACGACACTGCCGGCGGACCTGTGCAGGACCAACGCCACCAGCGCCAGAGCGACGCCGTAGGCCACTCCAAAGAACGCCCAGGCCGCTGAATAGATGAACGCGCTGGTCCAGCGGGCCCTCGAGAGGGCCGCATAGCCGTTCGCCCAGGCGACCCGGCGCCGCCGGACCAGCTCGCCGCCGTTGCGCGTCACTCTCAGCTCCTTCCCTGAGGCGGCGCTGGTGGTGATGTCGAAAAGATGGCGGACCAAGCGGTTGGCGGGCGCGGCGAGGTCCTCCGCCCGCCGTTCCGCGCCGGCCCGCCAGGAGCCGGAGGTCGCCGCGGGCACAGCGAACAGGGCCAGGAGGACGAGCGCAGGATGGATCGAGGCGAGCAGGCCCACTGTGGTCAGCAGCATCAGCACCAGTCCCACGAACCCCATGAAGGTGCCGTACAAGTGGTCGAGCAGAAAGATGTGTTCCTTCAACAGCTGCAGCCGGTCCAGGAACTCGGCCCTCTCATGGTGTTCGATACCTACGATCTGGGTCTGGAGCCTCGACACCTCGGCCTCGATCGCGACTGTCGAACGCAGCCGGAGCTGGCTGCCGACGCGGCTGTTGATGCGGTTGAGCAGCCAGCTGCCAGCTACCGAAACACCCAACGCGGCAGCCCCGAGCCCAACCAGCTCCTGCCGATGTTGGACAACGCCATCCACCACGAGCTTCAGCCACAGGCCGGTGAGCGCTGTGGGCAGCCAGACAGTCGCGCTGAGGAGCAGCGCCGCGCGGAACAGCCCTGGCTCCGCGTTGTAGCCCAAGTGCAGCGCCCGCCGCAGGGAGGGCACAACGCCCGGCAGGTCAGAGTGCCGAGCCACCGAACTCCGCCTCCGCCTCGTCAGCTCGAAACCGGGAGGCCTGCAGGTCGAACATTCGCTGGTAGCGACCGCGCTGGGCCATCAGCTCGTCGTGCGTGCCAAGCTCGGCCACCCTGCCGTTCTCCAGCACACAGATGCGATCCGCCCTGCGGACGGTGGAGAAGCGGTGCGAGATCAGGATCGTGGTGCATTCTCGCGTGGCCTCGAGAACGCGGTTGAAGATCTCTGACTCCCCGCGCACATCAAGCTGCGCAGTCGGCTCGTCCAGGAGGACGACCCCCGCGCCGATCTGCACGGCGCACAGCGCCCGAGCGAGTGCCACCCGCTGCCACTGACCGCCGGACAAATCGGTGCCGCCCTCGTGGAGGCGGGACAGGACTGTGTCAAGGGTGGCAAGATCGCCAGTGCCGGCCGCCTCGAGGGCGCGCTCGACCTCGTCGTCCGGTGCGCCGAGTGGGGCGACATTGTCCCGCAGAGACATGTCGTAGCGGATGAAGTCCTGGAAGATAGCGGCGATCCGAGCCCGCCAGGACTGGATATCGAACTGACGGATGTCGATGCCATCCACGAGAATCGCGCCGCCTGTGGGGTCGTAAAGGCGGCAAAGGAGCTTGGCGATGGTGGTCTTGCCCGCTCCGTTGGCGCCAACGATGGCCAGTGAGGTGCCTGCCGGGATGACTAGGTCGACGCCGGCCAGCACAGGCTGCTCCGGCGCGTAACCAAAGCGAATGTCCTCGAACCTGATCTCACTCGCCGGCAACCCCGAGGCCGTTCGATCACCGTTCGGGAGACTCCCGGCCCTGGCCATGTCTTCGCCTAAGTCGAGCAGGGAGGGGATGGGCTCTGTCACCCCGCGGAACCACCAGTCGACCTCACTCGAGGCCAGGGCGCTGGCTCCGAACGCCGCCTGAGCAAATACCACCAGCGCGGCAAGGCCGATCCGGCCCGAGGCCGCATCGGCGGCCAGGCGCCAGAACAGCAGGGCGTGGGCGACCGCCACGACGAGGAGTCCCCAGCGGACCGGACCGCTTCGCAGGCGCTGCTCGTGCAGGGTGATGTCGACGACCTTCCGGCGGCTCGCTGCCACCAACTCCACCGCCCAGCGCCCGAGCCCGAAGACCCGCAGCTCCTTGGCCGCGGGAGCGTCAACCGCAAGCCGGTACACGTAGCCAGCGCGGCGGCTCTCCCTCACCACAGGCTCGGAGCCATGCACTTTCCAAGCCGCCGAGCTGCGCAGGAGAACGTGGCTGGCGATCCAGGCGCCGGCAATCAGCGGGGGCGCCCACCAGGCGTAGGCGCCGAGCAGGATCGCCTGGACCAGCCCACCGAGGTTGTAGGCGAACCCGGTTCCGATGGCCGGAATGGCGGTGACCAGCGGTGGGCCCTCGACGCCTAGGTCGAAGGTCCGGACACGCTCGAGGCGCTCGGCCAGGTCGGGGCGTTCCAGGTGCTGGAGCCCTGGAGGGTTCACGCAGGACTGGATCAGGCGGCCGTGCAGCCAGGAGCCGGCGCGGTAGCCAAGGTCGGCGGAGAGGGCGTCATGGATCGGCGCGATCGCGTTCATCGCTATAAAGATGGCCGCCATCCAGACCAGGGCGACCTCGATGTTCGCCTGCAGCTGTATCGCCCTCGTCAGGAGCCCGACGGACACCGCGAAAGCCGCGGGCAGCGCGCCGCGAATGAAGATCAGCCCCCACCAGACGAGCGCGGCGGCGGGCGAAACACTGGGCAGGATCGTCAGGAAACGCCAGCCGGCGCTGTCGCGCAGCGTCTTCAGCTGCCTCAACAAGATCCGCACGCTTAACCGACTTTCAAACTCGATCCAGCCGGCAACCTCCGCCAGCGCATCCTGAGCCTGATAGTGCGCAGGGGCATCAACCTCTGCTTTGATCTCGGTGAAACCTGCCGAGGAAGCCACCGGGGGGTCTTCTCGATGCGCGTATTGCGCACTTAATCGAGGTCACGCCTCAGCGGATGGTCCACGATAATGGCCCGACCGTCCGTGACTGCCCTGACCGAATGCCTGACGTTACCCGGCACGATGGCGACCACGCCCGATCCGGCGATTTGGGCTACGCCGTCGACGGTCATCTCGAGTTCCCCCTCGATCACCTCCCAGACCTCCTCCTGAGGATGAAAGTGCTCGTGGATGGCCGAGCCACGCACGAAATCGTAGTGCGCAAAGGTCATGCTGGGCGACTGGAAATAGCGTCCGTACCAGCCCGGAAGGCGCTGAGTGACAGCGAGACGGCGGGTGTCAACAAAGGGCATGGCGGATTTCCTCAGTCGCCGAGCTGGCTGGGCGCCCGGCGTCGCCAGGCTTCGGAAAGCAGCTCCCGGATAATCCCGCGGCCAGCCAGGCCGAGATCGACGCGCACACCGCTGAGCCGTTTGCCCCACCACAGCTCTTCGCACGTGTCAGGGTGGTGCTGTACCGACCACAACGTCTGATTCGCGTCGAGCATCACATTGAGGTGACCCGGGTCGGGCAGCGTGGCGAAGATTCTGCCGTTGACTCTGAACGAGGGAAAGCCGTGATGATCTTGTTCAGCGGTTCCAGGAAAACCCAGTGCAATTCGGCGCGCTTGTCCCGGCGAAAGCATCAGCCGGCGGTCGGGCGGTAGGTGCCAAAGCTCCAGAGGTAGCCCTCGGGGTCGCGGGCGCCGTAGTCGCGCCCGCCGTGGCTCTCGTCGACCAGTCCCCTGACGATCTCGGCGCCCGCCGCCTGGGCGCGGGCGAAGTGAGCATCCGGATCGGCCACTATCACGTAAGTGCCGCCGGTGCTGCCACCGAGCTGGCCCGGCGCGTGCGTCGGCCAGTCGGGCCGGTCGTGGGCGGTGCCAAGCATGATCATGCCGCTGCCGAAGCGGAGCTCCGCGTGGTCAATCGTCCCGCCTTCGCCCTCATAGACCGCATGAACCTCAAAGCCGAAGGCGTTCGCCAGGAACTTGATCGCCGCCTTCGCATCCTGGTAGCTGAAGCTCGGGATGATGTCGGGTGCGCTCCACGCTGCCTGGCTGACGGCCGCCTTCACGCCTGTTCCTGTCTCCATGGGACACCTCCTTGATCAGGTTTGTGTACGTGTACGGAAATACTACCCTCAGCCGACCGCACATCAAGACGGGTCGCGCCACGCGAGCAGGCCGTCGATGACGGCGGCCAGGCCAACTTGGTACTCGAGCCGTTCACGGGCGGTGGCCATCGCTTCGTGCAGTGCTGCCAGGTGGGGCAGTTCTGTCGGTTCGGCTCCCCGCTGCAACGTGGTGATGAGCGGCTCGCGGGCGATCGCGGCGCGGCGCTCCCTACTGGCCTGGCGGACGCTGATCTCGCCCACTGTGTAGCGCCAGGCGACGTGATAAGCAGCCGCCGCTCGCTCAGGCGGCAGACCCGCAGCCGTGAACGAGCCGAGGATCGCGTCGACAGTCCTAAAGATGGAAGGGGCCGAGAGATCTCCCTTCATCAGGATTGGCACGATCCAGGGCTGCTCAGACAGCTTTTCGAAGAGCAGGCCATAGAGAGCCAGCAATCGCTCTCGCGGATCGTCTGGGAGGGCGAGCCGGGGCAGTCCGGCGGCGCGGTGATCGAGCACCGCAACCAGCAGTTCGTCCTTGTCGCGCACGTGGCCGTAGAGCGCCATCGGGGAGCTCTCCAGGTCGCGCGCCAAGCGACGCATGGTGAGCGCTTCGATCCCCTCCTCCTCCAGAATGGCTATCGCTCGCTCGATCAGGGCCTGCCGGGAAAGGCGAGGTGGCCGCCCCGCCGCGCGGCTCGTGGCTGGGAGCGTCATGAGGCTAGTGTGCCAGCGCTCCGCCGAATTCCGACTGAGAGGGCTTCGCCGGCTCCCTACGGCTGGTCCATTGGTATAGATTTCCGCTGACGGCTGTCATTCCTACGGGAAAGGAGGCGCATGGCGAGTCAGGGCGAAGAACTGGTCATCGGCGGTACCAACGAGAGCATGAAGCGGCGGGCCATCATCGCGGCCACGGTCGGCACCTCGATCGAGTGGTACGACTTCTTCCTCTACAGCACAGTGGCGGCCCTGGTCCTGCCCAAGATCTTCTTCACGCACCTGGATCCAGCGCTGGGTTCGGCCCTCTCATTCCTGACCTTCTGGGCGGGCTTTGTGGCCAGGCCGATTGGAGCCGCCATCTTCGGCCACTACGGTGACCGCATAGGACGCAAGGCCACCCTCATCATCACCCTGTTGGTGATGGGGATCGGTACTTTCCTGATCGGATTACTGCCCGGATATGGGACGCTGGGTGTGCTCGCCCCCATCCTTCTCACGCTGCTCCGGGTGCTGCAGGGCATAGGCATCGGCGGTGAGTGGGGTGGTTCCGTGCTGCTGGCTCTCGAATGGAACGACAAGGGCAGGCGCGGTTTCGTCGGCAGCTGGCCCCAGTTCGGCGTGCCGGTCGGACTGGTACTGGCCAACCTCGCCTTTCTATTGTTCAACGCTGTGACCGGAGACCAGTTTCTCAACTGGGGCTGGCGGGTGCCGTTCCTGCTCAGCATCCTGCTGGTGGCGGTCGGCCTCTACATAAGAATCGGCATCCTGGAGACGCCTGTCTTCGCCAACCTGGTCGAGACGCAGAAACTGGAGAAGGCGCCGGTGGTCGAGGTGCTGCGCAGGAACTGGCGGGAGGTGATCCTCTCTGCCCTCACGCGCCTGGGTCAGAACACCCTCTTCTACATCTTCACGTCGTTCGTGCTGCTCTATGGCACTGCCACCTTGCATTTCAAGCGAGGCGAGATCCTCAACTACACGTTGGTGATGTCGGTGATCTCGCTCTTCACAGTGCCACTTTTCGGGCTGCTCTCCGATTACCTGGGCCGCAAGCGCGTCTACATCGCGGGCGGGTTGATCATGATGCTCTATCCCTTTGTGTACTTCGGCCTCCTCGACACGAAGATCGCATTGTTTGTATTTCTGGGCATCGCGCTGTCGCTGCCGCTGCACGACTCGCAGTACGGTCCGCAGGCCGCTCTCATCGCCGAGGCTTTCACCGGACGCCTGCGCTACAGCGGCTCCTCCATCGGCTACCAGCTGGCGTCGGTGTTCGCCGGTGGCCCCGCCCCTCTGGTGGCGACCTTCCTCTTAGCCCGGTTCCACAGCTCCCTGCCCATCGCCGTTTATCTCGCGCTGGCGTCGCTGATCAGCATCGTGGCTACGCTCCTGCTCACCGACAACTCCAAGCGCGACATCACAGTCGAGTACGACCAGCCGAAGGCTCTGGCCGCAGCTGAACCGGCTTAGCGCTGCGAGCCCATCAACGCTCAGGACTTGACGCCAGGCCGGGCCGGCTGATGTCGGTGCTCAATCGGGTGCTCGGCAAGCTGCTGCGCGGCAACGTAGAGGAGCTGGTGGCGGAGGCCCTTGCGAAGAAGGATGCGAACGGCGCTCCGCCCTCCTATCACTACCGAGTCCACGGGAACCCTGCCTGCCTTGACATCCATCCCACGGCGATCCTGAACGATGCGCTTTTCAACGTGGGTGGTGAGAGCAGGATCACCATCAAGGAGTACGCGTTCTTCGGTCACCAGGTAGCGGTACTGGCGGGCGTGCACGACGTCAACAAGTTCGGCCGCGAGCGGCAGACGACGCTGGTCAGGGCGGGCCGCGACGTCGTCATCGAGGAGGGCGCCTGGTTGGCCAGCCACGTGCTCGTGCTCGGCCCCTGCGTGATCGGAGCGCACTCGGTTGTGGCCGGCGGATCACTGGTGATGAACGACGTGGAGCCCTTCACGATAGTCGCCGGAAGGCCTGCCAAAATGGTCAGGAGGATCGAGGGCCGCCCGGCATCTGATCAGCGGTAGGCGGGGATTCCGGTGATTGCCTCGCCGATAGCGAGCGTGTGGATCTCGTTGGTGCCCTCATAGGTGAAGACTGACTCCAGGTTGTTCATGTGCCGCATCACCGGGTATTCCAGAGTGATCCCATTGGCACCCAGAATTCCGCGCGCCTCCCGGGCGATCTCCAGCGCGGCCCGCACGTTGTTCAGCTTGCCGACGCTGACGTGCTGGGCGGCGATCCTGCCTTCGTCCTTCATGCGGCCCAGGTGCAGCGCGAGCAGCGTGCCCTTGTTGATCTCCAGCAGCATTTCGACCAGCTTGCGCTGCGTGAGCTGGAAGGCTCCGATCGGCTTGCCGAACTGATGCCGGGTCTTGGAGTAATCGAGCGCGGCTTCGTAGCAAGCGCGAGCGGCGCCGAGGGCTCCCCAGATGATGCCGAAGCGAGCTTCGTTGAGGCAGGCGAGTGGTCCCTTGAGTCCAACCACGCCTGGCAGTGCGGCGGACTCCGGCAAGACCACGTCCTCCAGGATCAGCTCAGAGGTGACCGAGGCTCGGAGAGAGACCTTGCGATGGATGTTGCGGATCGAGTAGCCGCGGCTGCCGGTCGGCACTATGAACCCGCGAATGCCGTCCTCCGCCCGAGCCCAGACCACTGCCAGATCCGAGATGCCGCCATTCGTGATCCAGAGCTTGTTGCCGTTCAGCACCCAGTCCGACCCGCGCTTGTTGGCAGTCGCCCGCATGCCGGCGGGGTCCGAGCCGAAGTCAGGTTCGGTGAGCCCGAAGCAGCCGACCAGCTCGCCCCTCGCCATGCCCGGCAGCCACTGCTGCTTCTGCTCCTCAGAGCCGTAGCGGTGGATGGGAAACATGGCCAGCGAGCCCTGCACCGAAACGAAGCTGCGAAAGCCTGAATCGCCGGCCTCCAGTTCCAGGCAGGCCAATCCATAGCTGACGGCACTGGCCCCGGCGCAGCCGTAGCCCTGGAGATGCATGCCGAGCAACCCCAGCTCACCCAACTCGCGCGCCACCTCCTTCGGAAAGACGCCCTCCTCCCACCACCGCTCGATGCCCGGCAGGACGCGGTCCTTGACGAAGCCGCGGACTGTGTCGCGGATCAGCAGCTCCTCCTCCGAGAGCAGGGAGGCGATGTCCAGGAAGTCCGAGGGATCCAGCCGCGTGGACGGCTTGGTGGCGATGCTCACCCGCCCATTGTGCCTCAGCGTCAGTTAGTGTCCCGGTTCCGAAGTCTGCCAGCACATTGCGGCTCCGGACGACGATGCGCCGGCATGGGCCGCGGCCCGTCGTCGCACGCCCCCGCTGCGGGGCCCCCGGCTGGAAGTGCGCTCCTCCTAGCTCCAGCCATTCCTTCGCCTGCTCGCCCGGACCGGCAGCCTTCGGCTGCGTGCCAGAATCTGCTCCACCAACTTCGAAACCAGGACACTGTCGGCAGTGGAAGAATGGTCTGCTCATGGACGCCATCTTCCGACCGCGCTCCGTGGCCGTCTACGGCGCCTCCCGGAACCCGGCCAAGCTGGGCCACAGGCTGCTGCGCAACGTGCTGGGCGGTGGCTTCGAAGGAGAGGTGACAGCTGTCAACCCCGCCGGCGGTGAGGTGCTGGGCCTTGCCACTGTGCCCGGCTTGGAGCGGCCGGTGGATCTGGCGCTGATCTCGGTTCCGGCCGTCTTCGCCGAAGCTGCTGTCGTGGATGCCGCGCGGGCCGGCTGCGCGGCAGCGATCGTCCTGGCCTCGGGCTTCGGCGAGACCGGAGCTGCCGGTCGCGAGGTGGAGAGCCGGATGGCCGCCCGAGCGCGTGCTGCCTGCATGCGGCTGGTGGGGCCCAACTGTATGGGCGCGGTGAGCCGATCCGCTACAGGTTTCTTCAACGGGAGTTACTTCTGGCGCCTGCCCCAGCGGCCGGGCAACATAAGCCTGGTCAGCCAGAGCGGAGCCTTCGGCGGCATGTTCCTAGCCGAGAGCCGCCGCCGAGGGCTCGGCCTCGCGCGCTTTCTCTCGGTCGGCAACAGCGCTGAAGTGGTCGAGACCGACGCCCTCGAATGGCTGGCCCAGGACGCCGCGACCGAAGTGATAGGACTGTTCGTCGAAGCCTTCAAGCAGGGTCGCCGCTTCGTCGAGGTGGCTCGGGCCTGCCCCAAGCCTGTGGTGGTGCTGAAGGCTGGCCGGCTGGGAGCCGGAGCTCGGGCAGCAGCGAGTCACACGGGCTCGCTCGTCGGCAGCCGGGGCGCGGTGGAGGCGGCTTTCCAGCGCGCCGGCATTATCGAATCGGTCACCTCGGACGACTTCTTCGACAGCCTGCAGGTGCTGTCAGCGCGGCGGCGCACAGCGGGACGCCGCATAGCCATAGTGACGATCTCCGGCGGCCCCTCAGTGCTGGCCGCCGACGCTGCCGAGCGAGCCGGCCTGGAGCTTGCCCCACTCGCCGCGAAGACGGTGACTGAGCTGCGCCGGCTCGCCCCCAGCTTCGCCGCCACCGGCAACCCCATCGATCTGACGCCGCAGTGTCCGCCGGACGGCTTCCAGCCGGCGCTGCGGGCCGTGTTCAGCGACCCGGCAGTGGAGGGCGTGGTGGCAGTCAACTGCGGTCTGGATGTGCAGGAGTTCGGTCTCGGCCTCGCCCAGGCGCAGGGCGAGACGGGCAAGCCGGTCACCGCCTTCCTCCTCGATGTGCCCCGGATCGAGCAGCAGCTGCGCAGCGCCGGCCTTCCGGTCCTGCCCTCGCCGGAGCGGGCTGTCGCCGCCTACGCGGCGCTGGTTCCACCGTGAGAGCGCTCAACGAGTGGGAGAGCAAGCTCTTGCTCGGCGAACTACCCAAGCCTCGCGAGACTCTGACTCGGACCCTGAGTGAGGCGTTGGTCTTCTCCGCCTCGGTGGCTGGACCTGTCGTGGCCAAGGCGGTGGGTCTGGCGCACAAGTCGGACCGAGGCGCGGTGGTGCTGGACGCTGATCTCAGCGCCTGCTGGCAGCGCCTGGCCGGTCTGGGCGACGGCTCGGTGCTGGTCGCTGAGCAGGTCCGGGGCGAGCTCGAGCTCGTCGCCGGCGGCCTGCGCGACGCCCAGTTCGGTCCTGTGCTGACCATCGGCCTGGGCGGCGTCGCAGCTGAGGTGTTCCGGGACGTGGCGTTTCTGCTCAGTCCGACCGAGCCAGGGGAGCTGGAGAAGGCGACTGCCAGGCTGCTCTCGGCGCCCCTTTTCCGCGGCTGGCGCGGGCGGCCCCCGGTAAACCTGGGCGCGCTGGGCTCGATCCTCGCCGCCATCGGTGTGCTGCTGGAAGCCGATCCCAAAGTGAGCGAGGTGGACGTCAACCCCATCCTGATCCGAGACGGTCAGCCGCTGGTGCTGGATGCCCTGGTCGTGAAGGACTCATGAACAAAGCCGCCGGCCCCGGGCTCGCCTGGACGGTTCAGCACGCTTATCGGGGCAGCGAGTTCTTTCGCCGCAAGATCGAGGCTGCCGGCGTCGATCCCCACTCGATCCGGAGCGAGGCCGACCTGCCTCGCCTGCCGCTGACGACGAAGCAGGAGCTGCGCGACGCCTATCCGTTCGGCTGGACCTGCGTGCCGCCGGAGCAGGTCGTCAGGATCCACGCGTCCACCGGCACCACCGGTAAGCGCACTCTCGCCACCTACACTGCCCACGATCTCCAGGATTGGGCGGTCATGTTCCAGCGCTGCTACGAGTTCGCCGGGGTGACCGCTGCTGACAGAGTCCAGATCACGCCTGGCTACGGCCTCTGGACGGCCGGCATCGGCTTCCAGGCGGGCGCTGAGCGGCTGGGCGCTACTGCAGTGCCGACCGGCCCGGGCAATCTGGACCTGCAGTTCGAGATGCTGCGGGACCTCCAGAGCACGGTTCTCTGCGCCACTTCGTCATTCGCCTTGTTGATAGCGGAAGAAGCCCAGCGGCGGGGACTCAGCGAACGTCTGGCACTGCGGGTGGGGGTGTTCGGCTCTGAGCGCTGGGGTGAGGCCATGCGGCGGCGGATCGAACAGCTGCTCAAAATCGAGACGTTCGACGTCTACGGCTTCACCGAGCTGTATGGGCCCGGCACGGGCCTGGACTGCCGAGAACATGAAGGCATCCATTACTGGGACGACTATTACCTGGTCGAGGTGATCGACCCCGCCAGCGAGAGGGTGCTGGCGGCCGGGGAGGAGGGGGAGCTGGTGGTGACCACACTGCGCAAGCAGGCTCAGCCGCTGCTCCGCTACCGTACCCACGATCTGTCGCGCATCATCCCAGAGCCGTGCCGCTGCGGACGCGCTTTTCCACGGATTGAGCGATTGAAGGGCCGGGTGGATGACATGTTCAAAGTGCGCGGGGTGGCTGTCTTCCCAGCGCAGATCGACACAGTGCTTTCGGTGCAGCCGGGGCTGGGCAGCGAATACCAGGTGCTGCTGAGCCGGAGCGAAGGCAGGGAACGCTTTCTGATCCGGGTGGAAGCAGCGGAGGCAACCGCCAGCGAGCCGCTGTCGGCGGTGCTGCGGCAGGAGCTGGGGGTTCGGCCGGAGATCGAGATAGTCGCTCCCGGCAGCCTGCCCCGCACCGACCGCAAGACGAAGCGCGTCCTCGACGAACGCGGCTAAGTTGCCTCGGCCGGAGGGATTCCGGCGCCAAACGAAGGTTCAGTGGACCATCTCCGATGCAGTATCTCGTTGATCATTTCGGTCAGCAGCCGCGTTACCGCAGACGCGCTCCTTCCCCCTGCCGAAAGCGACTCGTACGCCTCGAATGACGTGAGGATCAGCAGCAAGTCGGCCAGGTCATCCAGATCGGCGGGGCGCGGGGTCCCCCGCTGGCCGGCCAGACGCTGGAGGAGCACCAGCAGCGCCTGCCGCCGGCGCTGGTTGCGATCCTCGCGCGCCAGCTCTGGGTCCAAAGTGGCGAGCGCGCGAAGCCGCTGGATGAGGAGTCGCTCCGACTCCCAAAGCCCGACGAAGACGCTGACCAGGATCTCCAGGCCCGCCAGAGCGTCGCGAGTCCTGAACGCCTCAGGCAGTCGCTGGATGCCGCCGCGAAGTGCGAGATCGTCTGAGATCGCGTCGACCAGCCCGACCTTGGAGCCAAACCGGTTGTAAACCGTCATCCGGGCCACCCCTGCCTGATCGGCGATGGCATCAACTGTGAAGCTCACAGGGCCGTCCGTGCTGAGCAGAGTTCGCGCCGCCTCCAGGATGCGCCGGCGCGTCTCGCTGGCGGCCAGGACTCGAACGTCGGATCTGTAGGACCGCGGACTCAACGCTCGCAGCCTACCTGATATTTGGCTATACTATCCATACAAATAAAGGAGGTGCTGCAATGTCCGGAAGTTTCCTAACCCGCCTGGCGGCGCGGGTCATAGCGGGTGTCCAGATCGCACTTGGCATGCTGTTCTGGGCCGGCCAGGCCGACTGGCTGGTCCCCGTCCACATGGCAATCGGCTTGCTCCTGGTCATCGATCTCTGGGCCGCTGTGGCGCTGGCGCTCAGGGCGAGGCCGCCGATTGCCCTGGCGGCGGCCGCCCTGGTTTGGAGCCTGGTCATGCCGACCTTCGGGCTGGCCCAGGCCTCCTTGCTGCCAGGCGCGGGACACGTGCTGGTTCAGCTCGCTCACCTGCTGGTCGGACTGGCCGCCGTCGGCCTGATCGAGGCGCTCGGCGGCTGGTCGCAGCGTCGGGCAGTGCTGGCATGAGGCGCCGGCCCTTCCGCTTCGGCGCCGTGGACCTGCCGGGCGTCGATTGGTCAGAGCAGGCACGCCGTGGAGGATCTTGGCTTCGACGTCCTGCTCATGCCCGACCGCCCGCAGCTGCCCTCCGCCCTGCCAGCGCTGGCAGCGCCGGCGGCAGTGACCACGCGCCTGCGCGTCGGCACCTTCGTGCTGGCAGCCGCCAGGCACGAGCTGCAGGTTGTGATCCGCGACTTCCGAACCGTCTCTGAGTTGTCAGGCGGCCGCTTCGAGCCCGGGCTGGGGGCCGGCATCGAGGGAGACGCTGGCGCTGACCGGCTGCAGAGACTGACGGAACTGGCCCAGGCAACGAGGGAGGCGCTGCCGGAGGCGCGAATCCTCATTGCGGCGTCCGGCCGGCAGGGACTGAAGCTGGCGGCCACGATGGCCGACACAGTCACCATCAGCCTGCCACCCCGGGCCACTGAGGCGCAGGTGGCTGAGCGGATCGGCTGGCTGCTGGAGAGCGCCGGAGAGCGCGCGGATGAGATCGAGCTCAACCTGAACCTGGCGGCCGTCGGGGACGCGCCAACCCGCTGGCTATCGGCCATGGGGATCGAGCCGCGCGACCTCCAGGCGGGCCGGCTCTCCCATGGCGCTCTGGGGTAACGCGGACGACATGTGTGAGCAGCTCGAGCGCCGCCGGGAAAAGTTGGGCGTCTCCTACTGGTCAGCCCCAGCCGGTACCGCCGGTCTCCTGGCGCCGGTGATAGCCCGGTTGGGTGGCCGCTGACGTCGCGACCATCGCCCTTATGTTTGGTTCAGGCAAAGGCCACCCGATCCGATGCGAGAGGAGACAACAGCGTGAGCCTGCCGGAGATCGTCAGTCGCGAGCAGTGGACGCGTGCCCGCGTCGCACTTCTCGAGGAGGAGAAAGCGCTTACCAAGGCGAGGGACGAGCTCGCCGCCGCCCGTCGCCGCCATGGTCGAGGTGACCGAGGATTACCGCTTCACCGCTGCCGGCGGCAGCTCGCGGACGCTGCTTGACCTCTTCGGAAGGCCGACACCAGCTCATCGTCGACCACTACATGTTCGACCCCGACTGGGAAGACGGCTGCCTGAGCTGCGCCGGCCGCGTCGACCAGTACGGCAACACCGCCCACTTGCAGGAGCGCGACACGACGATCGCCGTCGTGTCACGTGCGCCGATCGAGAAGATCGAGCGCTGGAAGCACAAGATGGGCTGGACCTTCCCGTGGTACTCAAGCTTCGGCAGTCGCTTCAACTTCGATTACGGCGTCTCCTTCGACGAGACCGTCGAAGACCCTGCCTACAACTATCGCTCCGCCGCAGAGTGGGAGGCGCGGGGGATGCCCGCACCGCAGGGCGAGCTGCACGGCACGAGCGTGTTCCTGCGCGACGGCGACCGCGTCTTTCACACCTATTCGACCTACGGCCGCGGCACCGAGCAGGTCGGCGGCACGCACTACTACCTCGATATGACAGCGCTCGGCCGCCAGGAGGACTGGGAGGAGCCGAAGGGCCGCGCGGAGTCCCTTGGTCCCCGTGCGGACCAGGCTGGTGCGGGCGCGGCATCCGGCAGAAGCTGAGCCCACGGCGCCTGTCACACCAGGCAGTTCAGGCTAGGTTGCCTCGATCAGTGAGTTCGGCCGGGAGACCGTGAAACTGGCTGAACCGCTCGACAGCTTCCCGCAGTTGGACGCTCTCTTCAGCTGAGAGCGGTCGGCCAACGCTCACGTCGACAATGGCTGCTCGTTTGGCCGGTGTTCGCTTCCAGGTCCCCAGCGTTCGGCCGGCGATGACCAGGGGTCGGGTCAAAAGGGTGCGACCGGAACCCGAGCCGTCAAAGACGTTCCGGAGACTCTGGTAGGCGACTACCGACTCGTCGTAGGTGGGAAGCAGGAACGCCTGCCGTTCATCGCTTGGCTGCCCTGGGTCGCCAGGACCGAACCACGCCCGACCCTCCCGATCAGTCCAGCTTTCCAGCGTTGTCCGGTTCAGCGCGAGGCCGGTCCTGATGTCAGCCGTCGTGAGGCTGGACCACCAGCTGAAGTCCCTGATCGCGGCCGGCCCGTGGCTGCGGTAGTAGCGCACGGTGAGCTCGGCCAGCGCCGCCTCCCGATCAGCCTCCAAGCTGCTCGTGGATCCGGCCTCCAACAGGGCGTATGTGTGCTGGCGGTCCTGGCGGGGACCGCTGGCGATCACTCCCTCCAGTTCGGCGTGCATGAAGATGAAGCTCATCCGTACGCCGTCCCCATGGATACCGGCGGCCTGCAGCTTCGCGACCAACGCGGCCCGGGTGAGTGCCAGGTCGTCCCTCAAGCCGTGCGCCAGCAGGTCTACTGCTCGGGCCAGCGTCGCGCCGTCCAGCTCCGTGCGGCGGTAGTAGTGGGCGTTCACCGCCTGCACCCTGGGGAGGTGAGGCGCAGCAGCCAGCGGATGTCGGCGCGGCTCACCAAGTGCCACGTCGGGCGCAGGATGTGGGTACGCAGAATCTGCCGCTCGGTCAGGGCCCGCTCCACCTCGGACTCGGTCCCGGACGCGAGCCGCTGGCCGACCGACCACTTGGCCTCCTCATACTCCTGTGCCTGCACGGCCCCAAGCCAGGTCACCACCTCCACAGCCGTCTTCAACGGCCCACCCGTCAGCCGCTGATTTCGCTGGCGCCGCCTGATGATGTCAAGCTCATTCATCTTCAGACAGTGTGTCGGACAGGGCGCTGGGATTCCGTCCGCAGCCTTAATTCTCGATGCCTGCGCAGAAGACCTGCCGCTTTGGACACCAGCCCGCTGTCAGGCGGGACCAGAGGGGATATGAGACGCCTGAGCCAACCTTCCGAGTGCCGGTTACGCTTCTGCCGTGAGCGCGCCTCCCGCCAGGTCGGCAGCGAGCGCAGAGCTGCGCATCATCGGGAGGTCGCACCGGAAGCTCGACGGGCGGGACAAGGTGCTCGGGCGCACGCGCTTCATCTCCGATCTTCAACAGCCTGGTCAGCTCGTCGGGCGCATCCTTCGCAGTCCCCACCCGCACGCGCGCATCCTCTCCGTCGACGTAGCCGAGGCTGAGCGGCTGCCCGGGGTGCATGCGGTCGTCCACGCCGGCAACGTCACCCAGCGGCCGTTCGGCTACGGCCTGGACAACCTGCCGTTGAAGCAGGACAAAGTCCGCTGCGCCGGCGACGAGGTGGCAGCCGTCGCCGCCGAGGACGGGGCGACTGCCGAGCGCGCACTGGAGTTGATCGAAGTCGAGTACGAGCCGCTGCCAGCGGTCTACGATCCCCACCAGGCGCTGGCAGCCGGGGCGCCGGCGATCCACCCTCGACTGGCGGACCTGGAACCAAACGTCTCCATGCGCTGGGACTTCGACCACGGCGACGTCGAGCAGGCGTCGCGGGCGGCTCACGTCATCGTCGAGGGCACCTTCCAGAGCCCGCTTTCGGCTCCAGCATCCATCGAGACCCACTGCTGCATCGCCGCCTTCGATCCGGAAGGTCGGCTGGATGTGTGGACTGGCGTGCACATGGCCTTCATGTATCGCAAGTCGATCGCCGACACGCTGCTGCTGGACTGGCGGGACATAGTCATCCACCAGCCGCCGATCGGCGGCAGCTTCGGCGGCAAGATCGACATCGACCCACTCGACTTCATCACGGTGCTGCTGGCCAAGGCGGCCCGCCGGCCGGTCAAAGTGCATCTGAGCCGGGAGGAGGAGTTCGTCGGCTCCCGCGTCCGCCAGCCCATGCAGATCCGGCTACGCACAGGCGCCGACAAGGCCGGCAACCTCCTCTTTCGGGATGCCGACGTCATCTCCGACAACGGCGCCTACAACGCCTGGGGCTCGCATGCCCTGCTGGTTGTGATGCAGAGCATCAGCTCCCTTTACCGGGTGCCGAACTGCCGGGTGCGAGCGCGAGTCGTCTACACCAACAAGGCATACGGCGGCTCGGTTCGAGGCTTCGGCAACCCCGAGGCCACGTTCGCCATCGAGCAGCAGACCGAGGAGATCGCCGATCGCCTTGGACTCGACCCGATCGACCTGCGCCTCATGAACGCCAACCGCTCAGGCGACGTCACGCCGCAGGGCATGCGGATCACCTCCTGCGGCCTGGTGGAGTGTCTGGAAGAGGTACGCAAAGCGTCAGGCTGGGCAAAGCTGCGAGGTCGCCGACGGCATCTGCATCGCGGCCTCGGCGCAGCAGCCTTTATTCACGTCGGCGGGGGCGCCCGCATCTATCCGTCGGACGGCTGCGGCTCGATCCTGAAGATTGATGAGGCAGGCCGGGTGACGCTGATCAGCGGCGCCTCGGAGCTGGGCCAGGGCTCCGAAACGGTGCTGGCGATGGTCACGGCGGAGTCACTGGGCGTGCCGCTCAGCGCCGTCAGCGTCGTCAATGATTCCACCGAGCTCAAGCCGTGGGATGTCGGCGCTCACGCTTCCCGCACCACTTTCGTGGCCGGCAACTCGGCCCGCCTGGCAGCTGTCGAGCTGCGCCAGAAGCTGCTGGAGACAGCATCCGAAATCCTCGAGGTTGACGCTGCCGATCTGACCCTCAGGGAGGGCATCGTCAGCGTGCGCGGTGCGCCCCAGAGCTCGCTCGGCTACGACAAGGTGGTGCGCCGACGGATGCTGCGTCAGGGCGGCTCGATGCTGATGGCGACGTCCTTCTACGACCCGCCCACCGAGCCTCAGGACGGACGTTTCGTGGGCAACATCTCGGCCGCCTACGGCTTCGGCGCTCACGTGGCGGAGGTGGAGGTGGAACCCGACACGGGACTCGTGCACGTACTCAACCTCTTCTGCGCTCACGATGTGGGTCGCGCGCTGAACCCTGCAGGCGTGGAGGGACAGGTCCTGGGCGGAGCTGTGATGGGGCTTGGGCTGGCCCTGACGGAGGAGCTCGGCGTGGCTGACGGACAGCTGCTCCGGCCCAGCCCGCGGGAGTACGGAATGCTGACCGCACTGGGCATCCCGCCCATCCACTTCATCCCTGTCGAGACTATCGATCCCGAGGGTCCCTTCGGCGCCAAAGGCGTTGGTGAGGCCGGCCTGATCCCGGTTGCCGCCGCGGTTGCCAACGCGGTGGCTGATGCGACGGGTCTGCACCCCAAGGGTTATCCCATCGCTCCCTGGAAGCTGCTCGATTGGTTGCGGAGTCGGGAAGTGGAGGCAGGCGTTTAGGCCGGCTGAGAGAGGAATCCTCGCTGCCAACGCAGCCAATGACGCGCGCAGCATCCCGCGCCGCCGAGTTCAGCCAGCAGGACGCTGCCAGCGTCCCGTGGGCTCCGACAACTTTTCACTCGCTGTTATGGCGGCCTGCAGGGCACGCCGGGAACCGGAATCGGCAGGCAGACCGGAAGCGTCGGCGTGGGAACTGGCACCGGCGGGGTAGGCCGCGGCACAGGGGGCAGGGTGGGCAGCGGCACGGGG
>JAEKNQ010000005.1 GCA_016464825.1 Candidatus Dormiibacter inghamiae
AGAGCCGTAGACGCTGGCGGTAGATCAAGTCATCATTGGTCATGGCGGCTCCTTCCTCTGGACGCAAAGCACCCAAAGGATGAGTCGCCACTACTACTTCTGGCAAGCCCCCAGTTGTCTAGAGATCTTGTGGGCCGTTCACGCTAGGTGCTCACGCTCAAAGACGCTTACACGAGCCGCGACCCGTCGCGGGATGTATGGCACCGCTTCGTCACTGCTTGGGAACGCGCCCACCTCGACCGGACCGGCTACTTCGACGACCACCCCCGCGCCTTTAGCTGAGCGAGGTGCTCTATTTCAAGAGCGGGCTACGCTCGTCGGCTCCCGCTGAGCTCCCGGTCCTTGATCCAATTGTGAGCCGCGAGCTCCAGGCTGTCGTCAAGGGGCTCCAGCTCGCGGTTCAAGGCGCGGCTCAGGATCAGATCGGTCAGGTGGGGGTTCTTGGGCAGCAGGCTGCCGTGCAGGTAGGTGCCGAAGATGTTGCCGGAGACCGCGCCCTCGCTGCCGTCCTCGCCATTGTTGCCATTGCCTCGCCGGACCCGGCCCAGAGGCCTGACCCCGTCGCCGAGATAGGTGCGCCCGCTGTGGTTCTCGAAGCCCACGAGCGTGCGCGGCTGCAACCCCAGCTCAGCATCCGATTCAATCACGACATCACCAATGCACCGCTTACCACCTGCCACAGTGCGTACGTCCAGCAGCCCGATGCCCGGCAAGCGCTCCCCCTGAGCCGTCTGGTAGTAATGGCCCAGCAGCTGATAGCCCCCGCACACGGCGAGGAAGGCGGCTCCGCGCTGCATTGCGTTCGCGAGGTGGATGGCCTTCGTCTCCAGCAGGTCGTCGTAGACAAGTTCCTGTTCTTTGTCCTGACCTCCACCGAAGAAGAACACGTCAACAGTCTCGATGCCCTCGCTGGCGCCCTTGCCCAGCTCCAGCACTCGGACTTCCAAGCCCCGCCAGCGGGCGCGCTGGATAAGTGTCTGGATGTTGCCGCGGTCGCCGTAGATGTTCATCAGATCGCTGTACAGCCAGCCGATCGTCAGCCTGTGGCCCAACGCTCTCACGTCCTCCAGTATGGCCGCAGCCAACCCCGTCTCACGAGAAGGGCGCGGACGTCCAACATGGCTGTGTAGGTGCAGAGGATGAAGCCCTCGGCGCCGGCGGGGACGGCTTCCAGCAGCTGATCGAGCGCGCGGTTGAGATCTACGTCGACCGTCGCCTTCAGACTCGCATACTTGAGCCGCAGCGCCAGGTCATAGGCCCGGACCCCTGTCGCGATCAGCGTCTCGGCCGCACACTCCCCGGCCAGCAGTTCAAAGTCCACGTCCCAGATCCAGGAGACGTCGCGCCCGTCGGCTATGCGGTCGTTCAATCCCAGCAGGAAGTGTCGACCGCCGCCCAGCCGCTCCGCCTCCCGCAGGATCTCGTTGAACCCAGCCGGATTCTTGGCCAGCATGAGCGTGAAGCGGCGGCCTTGGTGCAGGAAGCGCTCCTGGCGGCCGAAGGCGGCTGGGACTTGTGCCAACCGCTCCGCCATGTAGCCGGGCTTGAGACCCAACGCGGTGCCGGCGGCGAACGCGCCCAGGAGGTTGTAGGCGTTGTAGAGCCCGCCCAGCGCCGCTCCGACCTGAACTCCAGCGACTGTGAAGCGGACGCCGTCAAGACCATTCAGCTGAATGCTTGTGGCGCTGAGATCGCGCTCGGGGCGCCGGAAGTCTCCGGTTGGGCAGGCGTAATCACCGTCGTGGCCGACGTAGACCTGCTGAAAGTCCAGGCGCGAGCCGCAGCGGGGACAGGTGCGGGCGTCAGCCGCGTGGGGGAGCTCCGAGATCGCCACCGAGGGGTCGTCGAGCCCGTACCAGAGGACCTTGAGTCGCCCCGTTCGCTCCCCCAGCCGGTAGCCGATCTCCGCCGTGCGGGGGTCGTCGGCGTTGAGCACCGCAGTGGCGCCCTCCGGCAGCGCCTCGAGGCCGCGTTCGATAGTCAGCGCCAGCATCTCCAGCTCGCCGTAGCGGTCGAGCTGGTCCCGAAAGAGGTTGCCGACCACGACGGCTCGAGGCTTCAGCTCGGCCACCGCCGAAGGCAGCGTTGCCTCATCGACTTCGAATACACCCCAGTCAGCTCTGAGCCGCCCGGTCAGTCCAGCGCCCGCGAGCACTGCGGAGGTGTGGCCGGTGACCAGGTTGGCGCCTGCCCGGTTGGCCACCACCCGCGCTGGCAGCCCCTGCAGCAGGCTGGAGATGAGCCGGGAGGTGGTCGTTTTGCCGTTGGTCCCGGTGATGAGCACGCTGCCCGCGGTGAGCCGCTCGGCCAACAAAGCGAGTGTGCGGGGCTCGATCCGGCTGGCGATCAGCCCCGGCAGCGTGGTGCCGCCCCCCTGGCCGACGAGCCGAGAAGCGGTGCCGGCAGCCTTGCCCGCGAGCACGGCGGCCAGCAGGCGGGGCGGCGTCAATCGGGACCCCAAGCCGCGACCGGTACTGCCACGGCCGTCCAGCAGCGAAGCCGTTCGAGCAGTCGTCGCGCCTTCGCCAGGTCCGCGGCGAGCGCGAAGAAGGCGGAGCCGCTGCCTGTCATCTGCCAGCCTGGCCCCAACTCCTCCGCAAAGGCGGCCAGGCGAGGCTCCACCGTCAGCGCCGCGCGGCAGAGCTCGTTCTCGCCGTCGCCGCCGACCTCCTCCCAGGTCTCGTAGACAGCGGCGGTGGAGACGCCGTAGCCGGGCCATGCTAGGGCGAAGCAGCCGACCGCCGGCTGAACCGGCTCCAGTCGTTCGCCCACACCGCCGGCCCGCGCCGCTCCCCCTTGGACGAAGAACGCGACATCGGCGCCGACCGAAACGGCGATCCGCTGGAGGGCCGTCGAACCCAGCCTCAGGTCGTAGAGGCGATTGATGGCCAGTAGAGCGGCGGCTGCATCGCTGCTGCCGCCGCCCAGCCCGGAACCCGCCGGAATCCGCTTGTGCAGGCTGAATCGCGCTGGCAGCTCACGGCCTACATCCGACTCCAGCGCGTGCAGCGCTCTCAGGACGAGATCCTCCTCCGGCCGCTCCAGCAAACCCCCGCTGAGCCTGGATTCGCTGGCGCGCTCCACCATCAGGAGATCATGCAGAGACACAGCTTGAAAGCGGGTTGAGAGCTCATGCCTGCCGCGCAGGCGGCGGCCCCTGATGCGCAGGTCCAGGTTCAGCTTCGCGTGGGCAGGGAGCGCGAGGGCGCCGAGACTCAATCGCGCCGGGCCAGCGGCAGGAGTTCGTCCCGGAAGCGGCGGCCGTTCTCCTCGTAGTGCTCAGCGGCGTGTTGTGGCCAGTGCGCCGATGATCCCGAGAGCGGCTTCTTGACCTTGGCCGGCACACCTGCCGCCAGGTGGTCGGCAGGCACCGTCTCGTCCTCAGCGAGGAGGGAGCCAGCGGCCAGGAGCGCCCGCGCCCCCAGTCGAGTGCGCTGGAGCATGATCGCGCCGGTGCCCACGAGTGCGCCATCCTCGATTACGCAGCCCTCCACGCAGGCGTTGTGACCCAGCGTCACTCTCGCCCCGATCACTGTCGGCAGCCCCTTGGAGCAGTGAACGACTGCGTTGTCCTGGATGTTCGTGCCTTCACCGACGGTGATGGTCGACTCGTCACCGCGCAGCACAGCGCCGAACCAGACGGTGGCCCTCGCGGCCACGTGAACATCGCCGATCAGAACTGCCGTCGGCGCGACGTAGGCTTCGGGATGGACCTCTGGTCGCTTCCCGCCCAATTCGAACTCAGGCATGGCCTATAATCCTATGCTCGTGCTGATGCCCACCACTCCTGTCCTGGTGCCCCCCTGCCATGGCTAATATCGCTTCCTCCAAGAAGGATGCTCGCCAGAGCGCTGTGCGCGCCGTTCGCAACCGCGCCATCAAATCCTCGGTCAAGACGAAGGTCAGCAAGTTCCGGCGTGCCGTCGCCGATGGTGAGACACCCGAAGGACAGGATCTGGACAACCTTGGCCTGACTGCACTGTCCGCTCTCGACCGCGCCGTCGCCAAAGGAGTTCTGCACCGCAACAATGCCGGCCGGCGAAAGGCCCGCTTGGTCAAGCGCCTCAACGCGCTGACCGCTGAAGCTCCGGCAGCGGCCGCCAGGCCGACGCGGACCAGCTCGGCCCGAAAGGCGGCGAGCAAGCCGGCCCCGAGCAAGACCAGAACAGGGAAGTCCACCCCCGCCGCCAAGCCGGGTGCCAAGCCCGCCACCAAGGCGCCAGCGAAGAAGAAGTAGCGGCCGCGCCGCTGCGGGGGAGCAGCCGCAATTAGCGCCCGGGGTTTGCTTACAGCCTTGCCAGCGCGGTGCTCAGGCCCAGCTCGGAATCGATCTGGCCTGACTTGACCTCCCACTCATAGTCGAGGAAGACGCGTAGGCCGACTTCGAGCTGGGCCGCGCTGACCGACCGGGCGGTCTCGTAGGCCTTCTGCACGACGAAGGGATGCTCGCGCATTTTGGCCTGTACCTGGCTCACCGTCTCACCCCGATCCTGGCGGGTTCGCACCTCCAGCACGAGTGCCAGGTGACGGCTCAGCCGGTAGGCGATGGTGGTCGCCGGCTCCCGCAGCAGCAAGTCGTCGAGCACCCGCCAGGTCACCGGGCTCGGGCGGGGCAGGAGCGTGTCAGCGAGCCGAAAGATCTCCTCCGGATGCCCAGGCACCACCAGCTCGTCGATAGTGGCTTGGTCCAGCTGATAACCGCCGGCGCGATAGGCGGCCAGCTTGTGAAGTTCCGAATCCAGGACCGCCAGGTCGGGCCTTGCCCTTCGGGCTACTGTCGCGGCCGCCGCAGCGGGCAGATCCAGCTCGCGAGCGCGTCGGGCCACCCATTCGTTGAGCGCTCGCGCCTTGAGCGGTGGGTATTCGCGCACCGCTCCTCCCGCAGCGACGACCGCCCGGAGCAGCTTGCTCGCCGAGGGCAGCCGGCCGTTTACCGCCAGCAGGAGGCGCGTCGAATCGGGAATGGTATTCAGCCCCGACGCGAGCCCGTCAGCCCGGCGCCCGGCGATGCCGCGCACGGCCACCACGCGATAGGGATCAAGGAACGGCGCCTGTAACACGCTATCGCGCAGCCGATCGACGTTGAGCCCAGCCGAATCGACTGCCTCGTAGCCGAAGTCGGACACCAGCTCCCGCCGCCAGTCCGCCAGCATCCGCCGCGCCTCCTCGTCAATGAGGAACTGCTCATCGCCGTGGAGCAGCAGCACAGAGACAGGGCCAGCCATCTCGCTCGATCGTAGCGGCCCACAGGTAGGCGCCGGCCTTCACAGGCTCACTGCGATGTCTCCTTCCTCGCTGGTTCGATAGATCCCAGAGCGGGGTAGATCGCGGGCTAGCTGGCCACCGCCGTCTGACACGAGAAGGCGACTGGCGCGGGCGGCCTTCAAGAGGTCGGGCGCGGGCGCGCTCCGACCGGCGTCAGGAACCAGCAGTTCGGTGCAGCCGCCCAGTCGGGCCAGGCGTGGCGCCGCCGCCTGCTGGGAGTCGGTGTCCAGATCGGCCATGTCACAGAACGTGCTTCCGTGGCCGGCGCTGACCCTCAGGCCGAGCTGAACGGCGTCACTGCCTACCTCAGGGCTCAAGATGTCGATCTGGAAGCCGGCCAGGCTCAGTCGCTGGCCGGCGTGGACCTGCAGCACCTCGGCGCCCCGAGCCAGCTGCGCCAAGGCCACCCCCCGCCAGGCAGTGCCGGCCTTGGCACCGGCCGGCAGGACCACCGTCTCCACGCTGCGGTCGAAGCCGGCCAGCCCGGCGACATGGGCAGCGCCAGTGCCTGTGATGACCAGACCATCCAACGCCCGGACCCAGGGTGGAAGGCGAGCTCCGAGCTGCGCGGCCAGCCGGGTGGGGCTGGGACCACCGTCGATCAACACCCGGCCGCCCGAACCGCTGAGCAGAACGGCCTGGCCCTGGCCCACCGCCAGCACGGTGGCCGACGTGTCCGGTCGGGACCACTGCACCAGCTCGCCGCCGGCGACCAGGAGCGGCAGCACGACGCCGGCGATCAGTGCGCCCCGGCGGGTGCCGCCGCCGCTCCGCTGTGCCACCAGCGCCGCCCCGAGCGCCGCGTAGTAGGCGACGCCGCCAAGCAGCGAGATGGCTGGCACAGGCACAGCCGCTGCCGGCACCCGAGCGAGCAGCCCGGCCACCTGGTCCAAGTAGGCCAGCAGCGCCGCCAAGGGCACGGCGGCAAGCTGACCGATGGGCGGTAAGGCCGAGAGGGGGGTGATCAGCAGGCCTGCCGCGACCAGCGCGGGCAAAAGCGGCAGGACCAGCGCGTTGGCGACTGGCGCCACCGGGCTCAGCAGGTGGAAACCGCTGGCCATGAACGGGGCTGTGCCGATCTGCGCCGCGGCGGTTACCGCGAAGGGCTCGCGGAGAACGCCTGGGAGCCAATGCAGCCTGGCCTCCAGCCCCGGTGTCAGCAGGATGATCGCCGCTGTGCCTGCGAAGGACAGCTGGAACCCCACATCCCAGATGAGTTCCGGCTGCCAGCCGAGCATCCCGGCACCAGCCGCTGCCAGCGAGGTCCAGACATAGGTGGGGCGCCCGACCTGCGCGGCCACCAGGGCCAGAGCGCCCATTCCAGTCGCTCGGAGCGCCGCCGGTGTGGCGCCGCCGGCGAGGGCGTAGAGGGCGATGAGTACGAGCACGGGCACGACGGCCAGCCGGCCGAGGAGCGGAATCAGCGCGGCTCGAGCCAGTCGCGCAAAGATCGCCACCTTCAGCCCACTCAGCACCAGCAGGTGCACCAGCCCTGTAACTATCAGATCCTGCTGCAGTTGGGCGGGGATGCCGGAGCGCACGCCGAGCACCACCCCGACCAGCACCTGTGCGTGCGGCGGCGGCAGCAGCTCGGCAATGGCTGCTCGGTATCGCTCTCGCAGCCAAAGCGGCGCCGCCCTGATGCCGCCCGCGGCCTTTAGCACGCGCAGTTGCGCCGGCCGCAGCTCGAACTGGATCCCCTTCAGGGCAAGCTCCGTCCGGCGGTCGAAGCCTGGCCTGTCGCGCGGCAGAGCCAACCTCCCGCTGACCTCGACCTCGTCACCGGGAGCAGGCTCCACCTGCGACCGCACCTGAACCAGCAGACGGCTGTGGAGGCCGGTCAGCGCTCCGCTGCCAGCCTCTGCAAATGGCTGTATCACCGCCTCGTAGCCCTGGCTTTGCGGTTTGGGATCGTCGGTCACGCTGCCCCGGACGCTCACCTGCTGCCCCGCCAGCCGAGCCACTTGAGTCGGATCGAGCGCGGCTGGCGCAGGCGCCAGTTCGACGCGCCCGACGCCAAGCAGCAGAAAGGCGAGGCCCAGCCCGTAGACCGCCGGCCGTAGAGCGCTGCCGACTGCTGCCGAAGCGGCGCCAAGGCAGATCGCCAGTACTCCAAGCTCGAGGCGGAGGACACCGCTGACGCCGGCGAGCGCGATACCTGCGCTCCATGCCAGCAGGCAGACCAGGCCGAGCGTCATAGGTGAAGGTGGGGCTTGGCATGTTTGTACGCATCCTGGCTCATGCCCAAGAGCGTCACCAGCTGCTTCAAGTTGGTGAACGCGCCGTACTGGTCGCGATAGTTCACCACCGCCGCGGCAAGCTCCGGGCTGAAGCCGGGTACGGCGGTCAGCTCTTCGGCAGTGGCGTTATTGAGATCGGTCTTCGCCACGGCTGCGCTGGAGATGGAGCCTGAGCCGCCAGTTGAGCGTGAACCGCCGGTCGTACGGCCGCTGCCGGTGGTGCCGCGAGCCGGCACCTTGACCTGCTGGCCGTCCTTCAACCGGGCGGCAAGGGGAGGCAGGCGCTCTGGATCCGCCTCCGCAGTCAGGCCGCCGGCTGCCGCAATCGCGGCGTAAACGCGTTCGCCCTTGGCCAAGCGATACAGTCCCGGCTTCTGCACAGCACCGCTCACCTGCACCAATAGGCCTGACGACTTGGGCACCGCCGCCGCCACATCCACGGCGGCCGGCTGTGTCACCTGCGCGCCCGCGGAGGCTGGGCGACCGCTGAGATAGAGCCCGGTCAGCAGTGCGGCGAGGGCCAGCGCGGGCAGGATCAGAAGCAGAAGGCGGGGCCAACCCTGAACGAGGCGTGGGCGTCGGAACATGGTTTGAAGCTAGAGCCGGTCAAGACGGATGGGAACGCCGGTTGTGAAGGTCGCAGCCGGAGAGGCACTGTAACCTGGCAAAAGTTCGAGACCCTTTCATTGGGGGGTCGCCAAGTGGTAAGGCAGCGGACTTTGGATCCGCCATTCGAAGGTTCGAATCCTTCCCCCCCAGCGCTTCAGAGCCTATGTACCAGCGCCGGCTGCTCCAGCGAGCGGCGCCCGCTAGAGTCCTTCAGAATCTAGCCATGGTGTCCAACAGACTCTCCGCCCGCAGCGGCAGGCGCAGCCGCTCCAGCTTCCTCAGCGCGCTGAGTCTCTTCAGCGCGGGTTCAATTCTGAGCTTCGGCAGTGCCGGCTCCATCCTGAGCATCGGCAGCGCAGGGTCCATTTTGAGCGTCGGCAGCGCTGGATCGATCCTGAGTATCGGCAGCGCAGGGTCGATTTTGAGCATCGGCGGCACCCGCTCGATCCTCGGCGTTAGAGTGCGCGGGCGCTGACCGCCGTCAGCCTCGGCTAAGCCGGCGGTTCGGCAGGCCGCGCCAGCTCCAGCACGGCCGCCAGGAAGCGAGCCTCAGGCATAGCCCCCACGAAGGCGCGCGCACCGTTTACCACTGTGCGTGGCACCGACTGCACGCCGTGGCGTTGTGAAAGCTCCGGGAACTCGTTGGCTTCGACGGAGAGCGCGCTGACCAATGGGCTCGCCAGCGCCATCCGGTGGGCCAGGCTCACGGCCTGGGGACAGTGCGGTCAAGTGGGCGTCGCGAAGACCATCAGGTCGACTGGCTCGGTCAGCTCAGAGAGGGCGTCCAGCGTTGCCTCGGCCAGACCGTGTTCGCTGCGAGACACCCTCTCGATGGCGTCAACTACCGTAGCGAACTCGTAGCCCGCCGGCAGCCCCTGCCAGCCCAGCCGGCCGCCGTCCTGATCCGCCTCCCCGTTGGTGGCCCCGAGCGTCAGGCTGGGGACCGGCCGTTCCAGCTCCGTCCTCTCGCTCACGTCCACCACCTCGAGCCGGACCTGCTCGGGCGCCGCGGCAGCAAGGTCATCCGCCAGCTCTCGGGCGTCGCCGCAGGTGGCGCAGCCGAGACCGCCGGGGAGGATCAGCCGGCCGCTGCCGGGGCGGGTGTAGAGGGTCAGCTGAACCGGGTCGCGGAGCCGTTCGCTGAAGCGTCGCTTCAACTGCTCCTTCAGCTGCTGGTTCAGAATGGCCATCAGCGCTTCAGCGTTTCCTCGCGGAAGTGCTCCCAAACCCTGCCGCTGCCGTTGCCATTGCCGTGCCGGTTCCCATCCAGCGAGGGCCGCAGGCTCCGCGGATCCGCCACCGAGATCGCCGGCGGCGCTGTCTCATAGCGGTGATGGCCGCGGCGCTTGATCCAGGAGTAGAGGATCGGCACTACCACCAAGGTCAGTGCTGTGGAGGAGATCAGGCCGCCCTCCACGACCACCGCCAGCGACTGGGAGATGAGCCCGCCGCCACCCTCGCTGGCGAAACCCGTGGCCACCGGCACGAGCGCCACGATCGTAGCCACGGCGGTCATCAGGATTGGTCGAATCCTGACCGAGCCGGCCAGTACAAGAGCCTCTGCCAGGCCGCGGCCCGCCCGGTTGCGCTCGACGAAGTCGATCAGAAGGATCGCGTTGGAGACAACTATGCCGAAGACCATGAGGACGCCCAGTAGCGCCGGCAGACCCAGATTCTGGTGAGTGAAATAGAGCGCCAGCAGGCCACCGATCAGGGCCAGCGGCATCGCTCCTAGGATCACGAATGGGCTCGCCACTGAGCGGAAGAAGGTGACCAGAATGATGAATACGATCGCGATCGCCACGCCGATCGCTATGAACATCTGCTGAAAGCTGTCGTTGATGTCGTTCTGGGTGCCGCCGGTGCTGATGGATACGCCCGCCGGGAGCTGCAGCGACTGAACGCTCTGGGTGGCCTTGGTCGAGGCGCCCTGCGTGTCTGCCGCCAGCACGTCAGCGTTGACGGTGACCTGCTGCGTCCCGTCAACGCGGGTCACTGTGGTGGGCGCGTCGGTGCGGGTCATTGTGGCCACGTCCTTCAGCGTCGTACCCGGGCCCAGAGGGAGGTCCGCCAGCTTGCCCGCCGCGACATAGCTGGGGTCCACCCGCAACGTGATAGGAGTGCCGCCGGTGCCCAGCGTCCCCACGTCCTTGGGGTTGAGCACGCCAGCGAGGGCGAAGGCGACTGTGTTAGGTGTGAGCCCGCGCTCGGCCGCCTTGTTTGCGTCCACCGATACGAGCGTCTCCGGCTGGCGCACCGTGAGGTCCGACTTGACGTTGGCGAGATCCGAGTTCTGGCTCAGCTTCGCCACCACCTGATCGGAGGCGGCGCGCAGCGTGTTGGGATCGCGGCCGCTGAGACTGACCGAGAAGGCGCTCGAAGGGGGCCCGAAGCTCTGCACGCCAATGGTGCCGCCCTTCCCGTAGAGCTCGTCCAGTTTGGATTGGAGGCGCTGCCTGACCTGGTCGGCGCTCTTCTTGTTCTTGACTATCAGGTTGAACCGCGCGTCGTTTTCGCTGACCGACCCTGTGTAGCCGCCGAAGTCGGAACTGGCGATGGTCACTTCGACGGTCTTTACGTCAGGGTCGGACCGGGCTGCGGCCTCGAACGCCTTGACCCGATCGCTGGTAGCAGTGCTCGTCGTACCAGGGGGAAGCGAGATGTTGCCAGTGATGTACGCGGAGCCGCCAAGGTCGAAAAAGTTCTTCGGTACTGCTGCATAGGTCAGCACGAGCACGCCGATCAGCGCCAGAGCGGCCACGGCAACGACGAGTGACTTCCGGTAGAAGCGGCGCAGCACCCAGGCGAGAACCGGGATGTACGGCCGAGCCAGGCGGGAGACATGCTCCGGCGCCGTGGCCCCGGCATTGATGTGCCTGCCGCCGGCTTGGTGGGCCTGACGGCGAGCCTTGGCGGAGAGGATGAAGCTGACCAGCACGGGGATCAGTGTCAGCGCCACCAAGAGCGACGCCAACAGCGAGATGGTCACCGTCACCGAGAAGGGCAGGAAGAAGCGGCTGATGATGCCACCGACTACCCCGATGGGCAGGAACACCGCGACACTGGTCAGAGTGCTGGAGATTACGGCGGAGGAGACTTCCGTCGCCCCATGCAGGGCTGCATCGGTCGGACTCTCGCCCTGCTGCAGGTGGCGGTAGCTGTTCTCCAGCACCACTATCGCGTCGTCGACGATCCGGCCGACCGCGATGGTCAGACCTGCAAGCGTCAGTACGTTGAGCGAGAAGCCGCCGATGGAGGTGCCGAGCAGCGCCACCAGAACGCTGGTGGGCAGGGACACGGCTGTGACCAGAGTGGCCCGCAAGCTGCCCAGGAACAGGAAGATCACCAGGATCGCCAGGCCGGCGCCGATCAGGCCCTCGTGGACCAGGTCATTGAGGGAGGCCTTGATATCGACGGCGGAGTCGGTGCTGAGCTGCAGGTCGTCCCGTGAATCGAGCTTCAGCTTCGCGATGCGCTGGCGGACATCATCTGAGAGCGTCACCGCGTTGCCGTTGCTGGCCCGGATCACCTGAATCTGGAGCGATGCGAGGCCGTTCGTGCGGGAGATGCCGTTGGCCTGCTGGTTGTCAAGCTCCACCTTGGCCACGTCTCCCAAGCGCACAGCCGGCGGAGGCGCCGCTGGGGCCGGGTTCGGACTGGGCCGCGCAGCCGGGGTCCGGCTCGGGGCCGGGCTGCTCGCCGGCGGCGTGGCGGCCTGGCCCGCGGCCGGCTGGCCGGCAGCGGCTTGCTCGCCGGCTGCCTGCTCAGCGCTGGATACGACCACCAGGTTCTTCAGATCATCGATGGTCCGCAGCGAGCTGGAGGCCTGGACAGGCAGGGTCTTGTCAGCATCGAGAGTGGTGCCGGCAGGCAGATCGACGTTGGCGCCGCTCAGCGCCTGCTGGACCTGCTGCAGGGAGAGGCCTTTATCGGCCAGCTTGGCGCCGTCGAGCGTGATCAGCACCCGCTCCCTGGCGCCGCCGGAGACCTTCACCTGAGCGGAGCCGGTGGCACCGGTCAGGGCCGGGGCGATGACGTCGTTCGCCTCTCGGGTCGCCCTGACCAGGTCCCCATCCTTGGCCGCGAGGGTGTAGGTCATGCTCGGGATCGCGTTGAAGCTGAACGTCTGGACCAGGGGCTTGCCGACTCCGCTGGGCAGCTGCACCTGGTTCAGGCGCTGATTCGTGTTGTCCTGGTCCTCCTTCAGGCTGGAGTCGAGGTCGAAGGTGAGGATCACTGTGCTGAAGCCCTGCGACGCGATGGTCTGCACGTGCTTCAGGCGGGGCAGGCCGGTCAGGCCCTCAGAGAGAGGCTTGGAGACGTCACGGTCCACCTGCTCCGGTCCTGCGCCCGGGTCCTGGACCAGGATGAAGACAGAGGGAAACTCAACCGAGGGCAGTAGCTCCTGGTTCAGTTTGAAAGTGCTGAACACGCCGGCGCCCATCAGCACCAGGCTGAAGAGCACAACCACCGGACGGTTGTTCAAACACCAACTGACGATCGAATGCATTCAGTTCTCCAAGACGTTCTGGCCAGTCGGGCCAAGCTTTCGTTACCGGGCAGGCTCCCCACCTATTCCGGCACCACCAGCCTCCTCGAGTATGACGAACGACACCCTCTTCAGGCGGCGTTGAGCGGCGCTGCCTGCTCCAGCAACCGTTCCATCAAGCTCATCTGCTCGGAGTGAGACACGCCGAACCAGGGCACGCTCAGAGAGATCCTGTCGGCCAGCGGCAGCCAGCGCTGCAGCGCTCGCTGGATTGATTCCTGATCGAGGCCGATCGCGATTCCCAGCAGGTCAAGGTAACCGCTGTCGATCAGGGTTCGGGCCTCCAAGCGACGACCCGCCTGCGCCGCCGCCAGCACGGCATCAGCTCTCTGGGGCTGGCCGGCGTGATCCAGGACCCGGCGATAGCTCGGCACTGTGTAGACAAGCATCTGGGCGGCGGCCAGGTCGCGGTTGGGCGCGACCACGAGTTGCAGGAGGACGGGTGGCCGGACCCGCTCGGCCCGGGCGGCGCCGGCGGCCAGCGCCGGGAGCATCACTTCGCGCAGGTAATCGGGCGTCGTGAAGGGGTGGGCGGCGAGACCGTCGCCGACCTGGCCGGCAATTCGTGTCATGAATGGGTTGACCGCGGCGATGTAGATGGGCGGCTCCGGAACGTCCGGCTCGGACCCGGGCTGAAAGGCTGGGCGTCGGATGACATAGAACTCACCGTCGTAACGGCCGTGCCCCCGGCGGAAGGCGGCGAAGCAGGCACGCACGGCGAGCACGTAGTCCCTCAGCCGCGGACCTGGCCGCTCGACGCTGACGCCGAAGCGAGCCTGCAGGGTGGGCCCGACCTGGCTGCCCAAGCCCAGCACGAAGCGGCCACCGCTCCAGAGGGTGAGGTCCCAGGCAGCGGTGGCAGTGACGGTGGGCGAGCGAGCAAAGGCCACCACCACGTTGGTGCCGACTGTGATCCGACTGGTGGAGGCGATGGCTGCCGCGCAGGTGAGGAAGGGCTCGCGGCGCACGTCCAGGGCCCAAACCGCGTCGAAGCCCAGGAATTCTGCCCGGGCCGCGAGGCGGCCCGCCTCGGCGGGGGTGGCTGCGCCTGGCAGGGCGATGCCGATCGGCTTCACCTGAGCTCAGCTGCTCTCGGGCGGCTGCCCTCAGCCACGCACGGTCGGCTCACCGCTTTCGGGGCGTTCGCGGTGCGACCGCTTTCACCAGCCGGCCCAATCCCCCGCCCGCGTCACTACAAACATCCCTCCACCAAACCCCCCACCCAAACATCCCTCCACCGAACCCCCCACCCATTTGGGGGCCTCAGACTGCGACGCTTGAAACGTATTCGACCCACCGGACGCCAGTCAAGCCCGCTTGTGAAGGCGCTGAGGGAAACCAGGTGGCGGTTGAGCCGGCGCTGGAGCCGACGCTCAGGGAACGAGATTGATAAGCCGGCCGGGCACGTAGACCACCCGCCGAGGCTCGCGGTCGGCCATCGCTCTGACGACTGCCGGGCTGGCCAGCGCCTGCTTCAGCGCGGCAGGCTCGGGCAGCTCCGGCGGGACCCGGAGGACGTCGCGCCGTTTGCCACCCACCTGGACCACCAGGTCAACCTGCGACTCACTGGCCGCCACCGCATCGAAGACCGGCCAGCTCGCGTCGGCGCAGAGACCCTCGCCGATCTCGCTCCACACCTCCTCGGTAATGTGCGGGGCCATGGGATGAAGAAGCAGGCTCAGGCTCCGCACCGACTCTTCCCACCCCATCCCCCGCTCCCCACCTGCGGCCAGGTGCTCGTGCATGGCGTTGCTCAGCTCCATCAGCGCCGCCACCGCTGTGTTGAAGTGGAAGCCCTCGTAGTCATCAGTTACCTTGCGGATCGTTTGGTGGACCTTCCGGCGGAGGGCTGCCGCGTCCGCTCCTGTGCTGGTGACAGCGATGGTTTCCGGCGCCAGCGCCAGCCGCCAGTAGCGGTGCAGGAATCGCGTGCAGCCTGTGATGCCCTGGTCAGACCACTCCACGTCGTCCTCGGGCGGCCCGATGAACATTTCGTAAACTCGGCCGGCGTCGGCGCCCTGGCCTTGAACCAGCTCCTCGGGCGACACTCCGTTGCCCTTGGACTTCGCCATCACGGCGCCAAATCGGGTCACCATGCCCTGCGTGAACAGCCGCTTGAATGGCTCAGGCTCGCTCAGGAGGCCTGCATCCTGAAGGACTTTCTGGAAGAAGCGGGAGTACAGCAGGTGCAGGATCGCGTGCTCCACGCCGCCCGTGTACTGGTCGACCGGCATCCAGTGATTTGCCAGCTCTGGATCGAACGGCCGCTCCTGGTTCTGCGCGTCAGTGAAGCGGAGGAAATACCAGGAGGAGTCCATGAACGTGTCCATGGTGTCGGTTTCCCGGCGAGCCCCGCCGCCACAGACCGGACACTTCGTCTCATACCACTCGGGCTGCTCCGAAAGCCGCTCATAGTGGGCGGGGAGAGTGACTGGAAGCTGATCCAGCGGCACGGGCACGAGTCCGCAGGTCGGGCAGTGGACGATCGGGATGGGCGCTCCCCAGTAGCGCTGCCGCGAGATCAGCCAGTCGCGCAGGCGGTACCGCTTGGTTCGGCGTCCCGTTCCCTGTGACTCCAGCTCAGCCCCTATGCGTTCGAACGCTTCTGCGCAGGAGAGCCCGGTCAGCCCACCGCTGTTGACCAAGACGCCCTCCTTGCTCGTGAAGGCGCGGTCCTGAGCGATCCGTTCCCCACCGCTCGGTGCGATCACCTGCCGAATCGGCAGGCCGAAGCGACGAGCGAACTCGAAGTCACGCTCATCGTGCGCCGGCACCGCCATGATGGCGCCTGTGCCATAGCTACCAAGGACGTAATCGGCTACCCAGATCGGGATCCGCTCGCGCGTCATGGGGTTGATGGCGTAAGCACCGGTGGCGACCCCAGTCTTGCCGCCCTCGGTTGAGAGCCGCTGAA
The DNA here is from genome assembly GCA_016464825.1 of Candidatus Dormiibacter inghamiae. Taxonomy (GTDB): domain Bacteria; phylum Chloroflexota; class Dormibacteria; order Dormibacterales; family Dormibacteraceae; genus Dormiibacter; species Dormiibacter inghamiae. Next base: position 15,578 of record JAEKNQ010000005.1, read on the forward strand.
TATCGGTCTGGTGCCGGGAGGCCTCGAGGTAAGCCTGGATCTCGGCCCGTTGACCCTCAGTGGTCAGGCTTGGCAGCAGCGGATGCTCTGGCGCCAGCACCATGAACGTCGCGCCGTGGATCGTGTCCGGTCGGGTTGTGTAGACCCGCAGTCCCTCCGCGCGGCCGTCCAGTGGAAAATCGATCTCGACGCCATGACTCCGGCCAATCCAGTTGCGCTGCATGGTCACGACTCGCTCGGGCCACTCTGGCAGCAGGTCCAGATCGTTTAGCAACCGATCTGCGTAGTCGGTGATGCGAAAGAACCACTGCTCCAGGTAGCGCTTTTCGACCAGCACGTCCTCGTGCCGCCAGCAGTAACCATTGATCACCTGCTCATTGGCCAGAACAGTCTCGTCAACTGGACACCAGTTGACGGGGGCCATCTCGCGATAGGCGAGTCCCCGCTCGAAGAAGAGCAGGAATAGCCACTGCGTCCAGCGGTAGTAGTCGGGGGCGCAGGCAGTTACCTCGCGGTCCCAGTCATAGAGGATGCCTATCATCTCCAGCTGGCGGCGGAAGCTCTGGATGTTGGCCAGAGTCCAGTCGCGCGGATGCAGGTTGCCGCGCTTTTTCGCGGCGTTTTCAGCGGGCAAGCCAAAGGCATCCCAGCCGAAAGGGTTCAGGACTTCGAAGCCGCACATCCGCTTGAAGCGCGCGATGAGGTCTCCAATGACGTAGTTACGCATGTGGCCGACAGTCGGGTCCCCGGACGGATAGGGAAACATCACAAGGTTGTAGAACTTGCGCCGCTCTGAGGCGTCAGCCGCTTTCATGACCCCGCGCTCGACCCAGGTCCGCTGCCACTTGGGCTCAATTTCCTGTGGCACGTAGGTGCGCCGCCGCGTAACCGCCATAGCCACTCATGTTAGCTTCGGCCTTATGGATCATCTGCACGCCCCTTGGCGCATGGAGTACATAAGCGCTGAAGCGCAGCCGGGTTGCCTGTTCTGCCGCGTTCGCGAGGCTCGTCCCGAAGACGACCGCGCCAACCTCCTCATCTGGCGTGAACCAGAGGCGATCGCGCTGCTCAACCGCTTTCCCTACAACTCAGGTCACCTGATGGTGGCACCGCGCCGGCACACGGGCGATCTAACCGCGATGGGCGACGCGGAGCTGCTGGCGGTCTTGGCACTGGTGCAGCGCTGTCTCCGCGTCCTGGCTGACTCCGTCCATCCAGACGGCTTCAACCTCGGCGTCAACTTAGGCAAGGTCGCGGGCGCCGGAATCGCCGACCACTTGCACTTTCACGCAGTGCCGCGCTGGGACGGCGACACGAACTTCATGCCAGTGCTGGCTGATGTGAAAGTCGTCAACGAGCACCTGGAACGAACCTGGGAGAAGCTGGTCGCCGGCTTTAGCTCCGGCTGAGCGAGCACCCGCCCGTCGGCGGCCGCTCTCCCGCGGGTGCGAGCCCGCACCCGTCGCCCGATCGGCTCCTGTATCATGGCCCGCGGCCCATCGGGGTGGGCGATTAGGTGTTTGTCAGTTACGCACGCAATGGAGTGGGCTTGGGTTCGGTAATCAAGAAGCGGCGCAAGAAGATGCGCAAGCACAAGCACAAGAAGATGCTTAAGAAGACGCGTTGGCAGCGCCGGTAGCGTTCGCCGCCCCTTCTCGCTAGGCCGCACAGCAGACGCCAGCAACCATTAGCCGAAGCTGACCGCCTTCTGCCAGTCCTGCTCGAAGCGGCTGGCGAAGGCCGAGCAGGCTGCTTCATCAGCTACGAGCAGGTCCAGCTCGTGGTTCACTGACAGACCGCCCTGGCTCCAATTCGCCGAGCCGACCAGGAGCGCTCGCCCATCGAACAGCGCCGCCTTCGCGTGTAGCAGCCTCACCCCCGGCGGCAGGCGAAACCAGGCCAACGAAACTCCGGCTGACCGAAGGACGCGATAGGCGGCCAGGTTCACCTCCTGGCTTGGATCCAGCAAGAGGCGGACCTGGACGCCGCGCCGATGCGCCAGCCCGAAGGCCGCCACCACCTCAGGGTCGGTCAGCGTGAAAATCTCGCCGACGATGGAGTGACCGGCCGAGCCGATTGCGTTGAGCAGGGCCTGCCGCACCTCTTCGCCCGGCGTCGTCTGCAGTACGGGACCAGAACTGCGCGTAGTGACCGGCGCCGGGGTGCCCCCGGCAATTGACCAGTCCTGCTCAAAGATCTGACGCAGCCGCTCGAGCACGGGTGGAGCACGGGTTTCCAGACCGTAGTCGTGGTTGGCAGCGCTGGTGTCACCCCAGTTCATCCCAGTCACGAGCGCGGCGCCAGGCGCCAGGACGAGCTTCACGTGATCGATCTGAAAAGCTCGATCGTCCACGGGATACGCGCGTACGCGCAGGCCGCGCGCCGCTAGCCAGTCTGCCACTCGAGCGCTTGCGGGAACCGTTCTATCCACGATGAGCCGCACCTGGGCGCCCCGTGCCCGGGCCGCGAGCAACGCCTCCGCCAAGTCCTGCCTCCCGAACTCGTACATCTCGACTGACAGCTGCTGACCGGCCCCCGATGCCATCAGCAGTTGCTCCACGGCCGTGAAGATGGCTGCGTCCTGCCAGAGCTGGAAGGTTCCGCCGGCCGGGCCGGGCGGAGCCGCCTGCGCGGAGCAGCCGCCGACCAGCCCGAGCGCAGCCGAGAGCGCCATGGCGATCTGGGTGCTCCGCCTGAACCGGCTGAACCGGCTGATGGTTGGCACTTGGTCAAGCCTGACTCCCCAGGCACACGGCGCCAACCGTGCCTGTGAAGACGCTGTTCAGCCGCGCGCTGCTACGACACTCCCGACCACAACGCCAAGTTGAGTGGCTGCGCTGGCGTCCCTCAGCCCCACTTCGACGTAGCCCAAGCTGCCGAGGTAGAGGAACGGAACGCCGGGCGCAGCGTCGGCGAAAGTCCTGTGGACCTGCCGCACCCGGTGACCCGCCACTTCGAGTTCGGCCGGCAGGGCACGCAGGCTTGTGACAATATTCCCGAAGCGGTCAACCCAAAGCACCTGGGGCTCGTCCCTGTGAAGGCGGACCAACTCCCCGCAGAAAGCGCCCAGGCGGTCCAAGGGCGTGCCGGACGCCAGGGCCGCGCCGGCAGGGGCGAACACGTCACGCCCGTGAAAGGTGGGAGCGGCGCCGGCCGGCACTGGCAGTTCCACCGCGCGCACAGGGCGATCCGCGTGCCGCAAAACGAACTCCATGAGCCCGTTGTCGGGGCCGACGTAGCGGCGGCCGTCGCCGAAGTCGAGCGCCAAAGCGCGCCGGTCCCCACCGACTCCCGGGTCGACCACCGCCAGATGAACTGAAGGCAGACCGGCGAAGTCACGGGTCGCAGCCCAGAGGACGAAGGCCGCCGCCCGGATGTCGAACGGCGCCAGATCATGATCGATGTCGATGAGCGGCGCCTGGACGCCGGCGCGAATGAGAACTGCCTTCATGGCCGCGACGTACGGTGACCCGAACCCGAAATCGCTGGTCAACGTCACCACCTGAACGGATTCTGCTACCAGTACCGCTGCTCCCGCCAGGGATCGGCTTCCTCGTGGTAGCCCCGCTGCTCCCAGAAGCCGAGCCGGTTCTGCGTCATGAACTCCAGTCCTCGCAGCCACTTGGCCGACTTCCAGAAGTACTTCTTGGGCACGAAGAGCCGCAGAGGAAACCCGTGCTCCACAGTGAGATCGGCACCGTTCCAGCCATGGCAGAGCAGAACGTCGTCGTCGTCCAGCACCGGCAGCGGCATGCCTGTCGAGTAGCCGTACTCGCAGTGCGCCATCACGTGGCTGGCGTTCGCGGCCGGTTTGACGCGGGTCAGGATCTCCTGGATCGGTACGCCAGTCCACCGATCGCCCAGCCGGCTCCACCCCGTCACGCAGTGGATGTCAGCGGTCACTTCCTTGACCGGGAGTGAGCGCAGCTTCTCGTAGTTCAGCTCCAGCTCAGTACCGAGGGCGCCGAACACCTTGAAAGTCCACCGCTCCAGGTCGGGCTCGGGGACAGGACCAAAGTGCAGCAGCGGCCATTTGTCGGGCGCCGTAAGCACCTGCCCGGGCGGAATACGGGCCGGGTCCGCACCGTCGGGCAAGGGCCGGCGGCGCGCTTTCGGGCTCATCGCCCGTGGAGTATAGAGACGGCCGCGCGGGGCGGCTGCGGCTATGGCCGCCGGTATACTCCCAGCGTCAAACCGGGGCGATAGCTCAGTTGGGAGAGCGCCTCCCTCGCACGGAGGAGGTCGTGGGTTCGAATCCCATTCGCTCCACCAACCACTCCTTGCCGTTCAATTTGTGCTCCTCCCTTCCTCGCAGCAGGCCTTTCCGAGTTGTAAAAACTAGGCTGGGGAGAGTGACAGTTTGGCACTTTTCGTTAAATCTGTTGCCTGTAGCGGATCGTAGGCGTAGGCTTCATCCATGGCCAAGCCCGCCAGTTCCCTCACGGTCGTCCCCAAGGCCACGAACACTCCGCTTCAGAACGCTGGCCATGCCTGGCTGGCGCACCTTCGAGCCGAGGGGCGGTCCATCAAGACTCTCTACGACCGAGAGCGAAACCTATTTGCGATCGTCTTTCCACACCTGGTCAAGTTCGGTGTGACAGAGCCCGCCAAGATCACAAGCCGGGTGCTCGACCGGCTCGCGGTGGCTTTGGCCGACGGAGGGCGCAGTCCGGGCACCGTCGCAACCTACATGCGGGACGTCAAAGCCTTCCTCCGTTGGCTCACAAACGAAGGTGCGCTGGAAAAGACACCAGCCGTGCCTCGGGTTAGCCAGCCGGTCCGACACCCTGAAGTCTTAACCGACGCCGAGTACAAGAGGTTGGTCGCCGCCGCCGAGCGCCAGCACATGCGTGACGGGCTCATTGTCCGGATGATGGGCGAAGCCGGACTCCGGGCCAGCGAGGTCGCCGATTTGCGAGAACAAGACCTCCTAGAGCTCACAGGAGGTCGGTATCAACTGCGCGTTGTGGGGAAAGGCAACAAGGAGCGTCTGGCCAGCCTGCCGCCTGACCTAGGGCGTGACATCCGTCGTTACCCAACCGGCGGCAGGCCGGGATGAGTAGGATTTTCCTATCCCGCCAGCGGGCCTTGGGTGACTACCAGCCACTCAGTCGAAACGCCCTAACCCACCTACTGGAGCGGCTCGGCGAGACGGCGCAGGTCGGTCGTCCGGTGCACCCGCACCTTCTCCGGCACACGTTCGCGACCCGCGCAGCGGCTCGAGGCGTCGATCCGCTCATGCTGGCCGACCAACTTGGGCACACCACCCTCACTATGGTCCGCCGGTACATTCAGCTCAGCGGTCAGCAGCAGGCCGGTCGCTGGGATCGGATCTGGCATGACTGGTAGCAGCGTCAAGTAGGTGAACCGCTCATATCGGCGCTCTACTGGACCCTAGCGCCAGACGGCTCCTTCCTGAAGACTCAACACACCAATGGCTGAAAGTGTGGCACCTGCTGCACGGTTCCTTCATCACCTGCCGTCGAGCGATCTCAGGCCGGCTCAGGCTATCGCATCGGCTGCGCTTGTCAGCGCTGGCGGAATCGCAACCAGTGCTTGCAGCTCGGGAACTGGCGGCGTCCGCCGAAGTGCTTGAGCTATTCGGAGGCCGCTCATACCTCGAATTCGACCGCCTCCCATTGCTCGCGACACAGTGGCTTCGCTGACGCCCGACTCACGTGCCAGGATGCGCTGATCCCAGCCCCGTACCGCCACCTCATACTCAAGTCCGCCTGCAGACATCCGCACCACTGGAGCCTCAGTGCGTCACGATCCCCGCCAACACCGTGGTGACGGGCTTCGCCAACAGCTTGGCAAGCAGGACGACCCCCATCCGTCCCTTGCTCAGCTCTTGGCCAACCACCAGGCACAGCCCATCCCCAGAGCCAAGACCGCGAGCGCCACCTGCAGCCTGCCGACGTCCCCGCGCTCCAGGAGCCAAGGGCCGAGAGCGGCAGATTCCCCCTGGCCCTAACCGTCGATCTGTGGAACTGGCGCGTAGAGACATGAAATCCTCCTTGCTTGCTCACCGCGTGGGCGGTAGGTCCCGGGGAACCGGAACGGCGCCGGTTCCCCAGACCCCTCCCCGCCGCTACAGGAAAAGAGAAATCAGCTATCCGGACCTCGAGAAGATGACGTTGTTGACCCGCGCGACCGCGCCATTGAGACGGCTTGCCTGACGCGAGTAAGCCCTCTCCTACCGACTCCGCTGGCGAGGCGGACAACGGACCCCATGGTCATCATCGACACAACGCCAGCGCCCCAGCCCCGCACCATGCCACCCGCGCCCCCATGCGCAAAGCGAAGGGCCTGGAAGAGGATCGCAGGCGAGAACGTGGCGATCAGGAGGATGGCCAGGCCGGTGCTCAGCCAGCCCGCCTTGCCGTCGGCCGACTGGGCTCCATGCATGGCTGGGATGACCAGGCCGAAGCCGATGTAGATCACGGTCGCGACCACGAACTTGGAGAGCATCAATCCGACCAGGAACTCGGCCAGGTGAATGGCTGCGGCCGTCATCCTGGGCCAGATGGCCAGCACGCAGACCAAGGGGATGAAGGCGGTCACGGTCAGCATCAGCGCCGCCCTGATCAGCAGCTCCAGGTGAACCAGGACCGCCATCAGGATGGTCAGCAGAGCTGTGAAGATCAGGGCGCCAAGAGTGCCGGCACTGGCGTTGCGGCTCAGGTGCTCGAATGAGGCGGGGTCGGTCAGGCTCTTTGCGTACTGGGCGAGGTCGGGTGACCAGGCGGTCGCCAGCAGCGCCGCGTAACCGGATAGGTACTGGACCAGGCTGAAGCCGCTGAAGGCGAAGAACACGGCGATCAGCACCCGCGGGACGAGGTTCCAGCTGAGGCCCATTTGGCCGCCCAGGATGCGCTCGATGAGACCGATGGCGATCACCGCGCCCACAACCAGCAGCGCGATGGCCAGCATCCGGTTGTAGACGGGAACGATGGCGAGGTAATCGGGCTCGGTGCTGTCGCCAAAGGACTGCAGGAGTGAAGCCAGCCCGGCTCGAGCGCTGGCCGACGCCCAGGCGGCAAAGCCTATGACGAGCTCCTGCACGTAGTCGCTTCCTGTCGGAGTCTGAGGCGCCATCTACTGGAACAGGTGCCCGGAGTAGTTGGCGACGGCGATGCCGATGTAGAGCAGTGCCATGGCGCCGATCGAGACCACCAGCCCGCCCTTGGCCCGCTCGCTCAGCTGCGGATTGCTGGTCCAGCTGGCCAGGACCAGCATGATCAGCGAGACCACTATGCCCAGGCCAGAGACGAGCATCAGGACAGCGGCAGCGTTGTTGGTCAGGTGCTGGAGACCGTGTAGCACGTTGGGTGGTAGACCCGAGAAGTCGGGACTGACTGAAACGTCGTTGAGAACATCACGCATGGCAACCTCCTTCACCAGTCTCCGGGCTGGGCTGACGGGGTGGCGCGGCTCCCGGGTCGGGGCCGCGAGATGGGCTAAGAGCGGTCCAGCACCTGCTGCCGCCAGGCTGGGACCTGGTCCCAGCGGCGCATGTGGAGTTGGGCCGGCGGCGCGTTGGCGTAGAGAAGAACGGCTGAGCGCAGCCGCCGCAGCTCGTCGACCGCGCTCAGCGGCCGGCCGGTGCGTTGCTCGGAGCGGCTGCTGTGACGATCACCCTGGCTCTGCGATTGGTAGATCCGGGTCTCGTCGCCGATCGCCCGCGAGAACTGCTCCAGCGTGCGCAGGTCGCCCTGGCCAGGCAGGAGCAGGCGGACGCGGCAGTTGTTCCAGATGGTGCGCGACTCCTCCTGGCCGTAGCCGGCCTCAATCTGGGCCAGGTCGTGGAAGCAGAGCAGGAACTGGATGCCCTGACCGGGCCCGCTGGAGGCGTAACCTGCCAGCCGCGGAACTCGGGCGAAGTTGGCTGCCTCGTCCAGGGCGAGCAGCAGGCGAGGATTGAGCACGCCGCCCTGAGCTCTGGCGCAGCTGGTGGCCTTGCGCAGCAGTGTTTGCAAGAGCGCTGAGAAGAGAGGCCGGCAGCGCTCGGCGTCCTCGGCCGGCGCCACCAAATAAAGGCTTCCGCCCGATTCCAGAAGGTTGTCCAGGTCAAGCCCGCTGGGGCCCGCAGCGGTGGCCCGAGCGATGCGGTCGTCGATCCAGAGCGAGAGAGAGGAGCGGGCCGTGGAGGCGATGGAACCAGCCTCCTTCTCCGGCGTTTGCACGAAGCCGAAGAGCAGCTCGGACGCCGTCGAGTCCTCGACCGCCTCGGACACTCCCAGGTACTCATCCAGGGAGGTGCGGTTCAGCCGGGCGAGGACCGAGCGCATGTCGCCGCCTCGCTCCTGCTCGCAGACCAGCAGACCGGTGATGAGAGTGGCTGCGGAGAGATACCAGTGGGCCGAGGCGCCGCGCTTGCCCTCGGCGCAGAAGTGGTCGGCGATCTCGGCCGCGACCGCGCAGTCGCTGGCGGCCGCGACCGGGTTCCAGGTGGCTGGCGTGAGACCGAGCTCTTGGATCCAGGAGTGATCGGGGTCAAGCGGTGAGAAGACCCAGACCGGGCCCCGGCGCCGGCGCTGGTGAGCAGTCATGGCCACCAGCTCCTCCTTGGTCGAGGTGGCGACGAGCGCGCCCGTCCAGGAGAGCAGGGTCGGGACCACGACGGTGGAGGTCTTGCCCGAGCGCTGCACTCCAAGCAGCAGCACGTTGTCTTCGGCCGGTGACTGCAGGGGCCGGCCGCCAAGCCAGCCCAGCACCACGCCGTCGCCGCGCATCCGCTCGGGCCTCGCGGCCCTGCCGAGCTGCCGCCGCTCCCAGACACTGGCCCAGCGGCTTGTGCCGTGACTGTGGGGAGAGGAGCTTCCGATCAGCCAGGAGGGCAGGAACTGCCTGGCGCACCAGCCCAAGAAGTGGATGGCGGCCGCCAAGAACGCCGCCACGTCGCTCATCCGCGCGACACCTCGCGACCACGACGACGCTCTTCCTCGGCCTGGCGCTCCAGCCTCCAGCGGTAGCGCCGGGCGGCGGCTCGCAGCAGCGCCGCGGCTGAGAGCGTGCCCCTGCGATGGACCAGAGGGCGGGAAGGCGTTCTGACTGAAGGTGCCTTCGGTGCCGGCCGTGCCTGCAGCGCCGGCAGCGCCGCGGCGACCGGCCGCGGATGGGCCGCAAGCTGAGGCCGTATCGCCGCTCCAGGCACTTGCGGCTGGCGGCAGTTGGCGCCGCGCTGGCGCTGGATCTCAAGCATGAGCTCCTCCTTCATTGCGGCCAGGCGCCGGCGGTTGAGGACCAGGGATCGGTACTGATCCGGGCCCGTCTCAGTCATGCCGGCAAGCACGATGTGGACGTGGGGATGGGCGGTGTTGCGGTGTTCAGCCGCGATCCAGCGCAAAGCGCTCCCGCCGGTGTCGGCCTCGAGTCGGCTCACGGCGGTCTTGGTCAGCTGGCGCAGGTCCAGACCTTCTGCATGCTCTGGCGAGAGAACGAAGCGGTAGACCGCCCGGCGACGATCGATCAGCTCGCCCCTGGCATCGCGGGAGATGTGTGGCTTTGAGCCCTTGAAGGAGCGCGCCACGAAGTCGCCGAAGTCTCGCCGCTCCTGGTTGCCAGCGGTGCCGTCGGGCCCGAAGAGCCTGCCCTGCGGGGCGCCCTGGTCTCGATAGGCGACGTACTTGAGCAAGCCGCCCACGCGCGGATCGGCTGGAGCGACCTCGGTTTCGGCGTGCTTGTCGCGGTACTGCACGTAGCGCAGAAAGCCGCCCACCGCCCGCCGGACCAGGCTCGGTGCGCTGGCCGGCGTGTACTTCACCGCGAGGATCACGCGGTCAGCCATCGCGCCCCTCCCCTCCCCGCTGATCAGAGAACAGGGCGAGTCGGTCCTCAGCGGCTGCCGCTGCCCGCTCGGCCAGCGCGGCCACGCGCCGCTCGCCCTCGGGCAGCACGGAGGCGGTTAGCAGCAGAGAATGCTCGGCGGCGAGCAGCGCCGCCAGGCTGGCGCGTTCGCCGGCCGCGGGAGGGCCGACTACTTCTCCGCCAGCAGCCTGGAGTGAGCGGGCAGCGAGCAGGCGCAGGGCGGGACTGAGCCCGAGGCCGTTCTCATGAGCGAACCGCCGCACCTGAGAGAGCAGCTCCGGGCCGAGCCGGACCTGGATCCGATGAGTGGTCCCCACATCTCTTTAAATGCACATCGACCAGGCCGTTTTGGCGTCGTCCAGCCAACTTTCGACGTTCAGACGACGCTGAGTCCAGCGTCGTCGGGAGCGGCGAGATCGAACCGACCGCGTCCGCGGACGCCCAGACGACGGCCAGACGACGCTCGGACGACGGGCCACATCTAGCGTCTTGGGCATCACCCAGCTCAGGAGGAAGCCCATGCCGACCAGCGCAGCCCCAGCCGTCCAAGAGGTACCTGACGGGCTTTCTCGCCCGTACACCGTCACCGGCTCGCGCGTCTTCACCACTCTCACCAACGACCACCACCTGGCGCTGGCCCGGGCCGTCAAGGCCTATCGCGCAGGCTGCCGGTCGCGATGGGCTCCAGTGGTCCTGATGCTGATGGCGCCGGTGGTGGAGGGGCGCATGAGCGATCTACACCCGGTGCGGCCGGCAATCAGCGCAGACGACATCCGCCAGCAGCTCCTCCAGGAGGTGCTGGAAGCCGCCCTGTCGATGCCGCTGCCGAAGGACCCACTCGTGCTCCAGCGGGCGATCCTCCTCCGCGCCACACAGGCTGTTCGGCGCCGGCTGACTCGCGAGCTGTGCCGCCAAGGGAAGCAGGAGCCACCTGTCGAAGAGGACGACGAGGAGCTGGAGGAGGAACTCTGATGCTGGTCAACGAGGCTGGTGCGCTATATCCTTTCGGCCGACAGCGCCACATGAGTGGTGAAGGGTTGGAGGAAAAGAGCCGCATGGCAGAGCCGAAGGCGAGAGACATCTTCGGTCTGCCCAATGACTTGAGAGGCTGGGTCCTTGCGGCCGGCTCGGTCGGGGCCGTGCTGGTCGGGATCGGGCTGCTGCTGACGGGCGATCCGTTCGGCCTGCCCTACCTGGCTACCGGAGTGGCCGCCTATCTCTTCCTCCACGCGCGCGTCTTCTCTCTGATCCTCTGGTCCGGCGTGGCGCTGGGAGCGCTGGCCGGCGCCATTCTGGGCGGCAGCGTGACCGTCCTTCTCGTCGTCTTGGCCGGGGCCGGGCTGGCATTGGTCGCCGCCAGCCCGGGCGCCGACCGGCGAGCGGTAATCAGCGATGGAACCGCACCCACTGACGCTGACGAGGCGAGGGCCTTACTGAAGCAACGCACTCAACTGCCCACTGCGGCAGCGATTGGGCCCAATGAAGCGGCGGGCCGGGGAACTGTCATCCGCAGCATCGGCCGGCTTCAGGTTCTCCATGATGGCGAGGACGTGAGCGCCGAGCTGCTTCAAAGGCCGACACTCGCTTTCCTCTGGAGCTTCTTGCTGGCACGCTCAGTGCTGTCCGATCGGCCTCTGCTCCGGAACAGTCTGGCCGACGAGTTCTCGCCTGGGCTGCCGACGCAGAGCCAGACAAAGCGGCTGCGCGACCAGATCTACAACCTTCAGCACGACGTTGCGCCGGTGATCGGCGAGATGGTCCAGGCCGACCGCAACCACGTTCGTTTCTGCCTCAACGGCGCCGACTTCGACGTCTTCCACCTGCGCGCCCTGAGCCAGTCGCTCCATCCTGATCCGGAACTACTGGACCAGCAGGCCACCGAAGGGGCCGAGGCCTTCCTTCTGAAGCTGCCTGCCGGCGAGTTCCTAGCCGGCTTTGAAGAACTCGAGAACGCGGTCACCGAGGGTAGGGGTGCGGCCAGCGATATGGTCCGCGATGCCCGCCTGCAGGTGGCAGGCTGGCGAGGGGCGCTTGCCTGCGCCGTCGCCGATCATCGCCTGGCTCGCCGCCAGCCTGAGCTGGCCCTACGCGTCTTGGAGCCAGCGCTGGCCGAAGCACCCAAGCGCGAGGCGATCGCCCGCCGCCTCATCGACGCCTATTTGCAATCCGGGCAGACCGCACGAGCCGAAGAGCTGCGCCGACAGATCGGCAGCAAAGGGGAGGTACGAGAATGACTGTCCAGAGCCGTCCTGCAACTAACATCCTCGGATCCTGGCGAGATCTGATGGGTCTGAGGGCCATGCTTGTGGCCGCCGCCGTGCTCCTACTGATCGCCGGCGGTGTCCTGGCGAACGTCGGCTTGAGCCGTCAGACCAGCCCGGAGGGAACCTCGCAGCGGTACCTGGACGGGCTGCGCCTGGGCGATGCGTCGTCCGCTTGGTCAGCCATGGAGGTCACCCAACCACAGCAGCCGGTCGAGGCAAAGCTGCTGGATGAGTCCTCCCTCAAGGCCGCCCTTGCCACGACCAAGCCGAACTACCGCAGCGCCACCGTCACCAAGACAACGCAGGATGGCGCCTCAGCGGCTACCGACATCCGGGTCAGCCGGCCAGAGGGCGAACTCCAGACGACGCTGCAGCTGCGTCGCGACGACGCCCAACGACGCTATGGCATCTATCCGACCTGGCGGGTCATGGTCTCCCCTGCCATACTGCGGGCGACCCTTCCTGAGGGCGCCAGCGACCTCCTCGTCGACGGCCAGGCTGTCCACGTCTCAGGGGCTGGGGAGCACAAGGTCGCCGTGCTGCCGGTTCCCCATCGCGTCCAAATCCAAGGTGCCTCACTGCTTGAAGCGCAGGCGGTCAACGCTGACGCCACCTACTCAGCCGGCAGCGAGGTCAAGGTCACCCTTCTCCCCCGCCTTAGCAACCTGGGGCGGGAGAAGGCCAAGGCTGCCATCAAGGCCCAGTTTCAGTCCTGCGCCAGCTCGACCTTGACGGCGCCGACTGGCTGCCCACAGCACTCCAATACCAACGCCAGGAATGGTCTGCATTGGCAGCTGATCGGTGATCCCACGGCTGGCGCCTCGGTCGACTTTGATCAAGACCAGCACCTGATCGGTAGCGGGCACTTCCTCATGACGCTCAGCTACCAACCGCCTTCTCGAGAGGGCACGACGGGGCACGACGTTTCTGGCGGGGCCTACCAGGCGCATCTTCAGATCAAAGGCTCGGAACTTCAGATCACCAGTGTTGACCAAGCCGGAAGCCTCCCCAATCTAATTCGGCCCTCAGCCGCAAGCGACGACGCTGCCAAGGCGCTGGTCAAGGACGCCCTTCAGAAGTGCGCGTCGGCGACCATCGTGAACCCGACCGACTGCCCGCAGAACACCAGCCGCGACTCCACCAATCTCAAGAACATCCGTTGGACGCTCAACGGCGACCCGGTGTCTGACGCGACGGTCAGCTGGGATGGCGAGCACCAGACCTTCGCCGTCATCGGCCACTACGATATGACCCTTGAGTACGACGAGCTCGGCACTCATATGCGCACCCAAAGCAGTACCAAGCTGTACCAGGCCAAGCTGATCTGGGACGGCAACGCCTACCAGCTGATCACGATCGAGGGACTGCTGAGCTGACGGACAATCACCAGCTCTAGCTCTTTCCTCCAAGAGTTCGCCTCATCCCCAGTCTCGACCGGCTACCTCTGGTAGCCGCCCACAGCAGCGGCGCTGGCGGTGTTGCTGCGGCGCCACATCGCGCAACTGACACGGGCGTTGGGGATCGGCGATACCTGTCTCAGACCGCCTCTTTCCGCCTCGGCTTCGCCGCCGAGGGCTTGGAGATTGAGCGTCACACGCTGGAAAATCTCCGGCGCAAGAGCTCGGCCATTCGTGGTCAGCCCTCCAACTCCTGATCCGCAACCGCCCGCAGCGGCGGCAATTCTTGGTCGACAACCTCATCGATGCGCTGGGCGTCAATGCGCATGTACCCGTGAGCACGAACGTTGCGGAAGGCACTGATACGCCGCCAAGCTATCTCCGGATGCCTTGCCCGCAGGTCGCTCGAGAACTGTCCGGCGGCATCGGACAGCGTCTCCAGCCTGCGAAGAATGGCGTCTTCCGCCATCTCGCGGATGACCGAGCCTCTCCAGCCGCCACCACGATAGCGTTCCACACGCTCAATGCTGCTTCGGATGTGGGCGAGCAGCTCATGGTCACGGTCAATTCCTTTCAGAGGGGCACGGCCTCGCGTTCGATGCGCTCGACGATGCGGCGCTCCGAATCGGAGCCAGCTGGCTGCTCAGGCAGCACAGCTGCATGGACAGCCACCCCAAGTAACTCTTCCAGATTCAGCTGGAGTTCGCCCAGGTCCATGAGAGTCCGATCCGGCTCCAGGTCCACCAGCAAGTCCACATCGCTGCCAGCCCCCGCCTCCCCTCTGCCCACCGAGCCGAACACACGCAAATTGCGCGCCCCTGAGGCCGCCGCCAGCCGCAGGATTTCGTCCCGCTGCTCGCGCAGGTCGCTCAGTGCTGGCAGCACACTCACCTGAAGGCCCCGATCGGGAGCGATCGCAAACCTCAGGCCGAGCACGTCTGCCAGCTTGCGGAGGGTCCTTAGCGTGGGCTCCACTCGCCCGCTTTCCAACCGGGCAACCGCTGCTTGTGTGGTACCTAGCCTTGCCGCCAGCTCTGCCTGGGTGAGCGCCGCTGCCCGGCGGGCAGTTGCCAGCCTTCGACTGAACTCCGACATCTCCCCAAATATACCAAGGACGCAATATCAGGCATACCCAGGAAAGTCTACGACCCCTCGTTACTACCGCGTGCTGGACACTACCCTCGGCTCCACATGTGCGGTGCTTCTGCGCCACTTGAGCTTGAGTCGCTGGCGCCACCCTGATGGGAATGGTCGTTTTGCCCGATTCGAGAGCATGGGTGACAATCGACACTTTTCCGGGTGACATACGACGCCTGCGGCGTAACAAGTTAACCATCATTCGATGGGTCGGCCGGGGCCTTGTCCCTCGCACCACTTGGGATGAAAATGGGCGGGCGGTGGGGAGCAAGCGCGTAAGCGCCACAAACGCCTCGGCCGGCGCGGGTAACCCATTCCTCCGAACCGCCCTAATCGAAGCTACGCTGGGGCCGTCCGTGCCGGTCGCGCTCGTCGGAACTTCTTCCCCGCCCGCTACCAGCGCCTCGCCGCCAGGCGCGGTCCGAAGCGCGCCGCCATGGCGGTTGCGCATTCCATGCTCATCGCCATTTACCGGATGCTCAGCGACGGGGCACACTTCAAGGATCTCGGTCCCCATTTCCATGACGTGCAGCGCCGAGACCGCGTTGTTCGCCGCAGCGTTCAGCGCTTGGAGGATCTGGGATACAGAGTAACGATCGAAGCCGCACAGGTCCGCCCGTTTTCAGGGGAACGGTCCATGGGACCGCTTGGGGATCCCAACGGGGGCGATAAAAATGGTGCCGGCTGGAGTAATCTCGGGACCGGTCGGGTGTCCCCCTCCGGGCGCAGGCTCGGGTAGCTGTCCGCGACCGGTCTGGCATCCTACTCGCGATGGCGATCAAGCTCGACTACAACCAAGCTAGGAAACGATTCACCCAGGCACTCGAGACCGCACGATCGGAGGAGGCGCTTCCGGTCGAATGGGTGGAGCATGCGCGAAGGATCGGGCAGAGCCCCAGCAAGACGTACATAGCGATGATCGCGACCGCCCTGCTCGCCAAAGCGACTGATCCTCGCGTTGACCCGTTCTCGCTCAAAGTCAGGAATTACGAGACGGCCTACTCGGCACGCGCCCTTTGCAAGGACGTCCTGGTCCCCGCCTCTGTCCAGGCCGGCGTCAGCCTCGGAACGACCGGCCGTGAGCCCCTGAACAATCAACCTTTCTTTCGGTACGAACGTGTCGGCCCCGACATGGCGGTGCTGGGGCCATCCAAGCCGTACCTAGCCCACCTCTTGAACGCGCTGGGTGAACTCGAAGCTCTGGACGGTTCGACCTCGCTGTTGGCTTTGGCCGCTTTCCTTCGAGTGCGCCTTCTGGGCGCGCCCGCGTCTCTGCCGCTCGAAGCTGGCAGCCAAGTGTTGGGGTTATCGGGCCTGGTCGAAACCATGGCGGAGTTCGTCGCGCGGGACCCCGAAGGGGGTCGACGCGGCCAGGCCTTCCTCGCCGCCTGCCTCGACCTTGTCTTTCCGGACGTCAGGACTCAGCGAGTGAACGATCCCAGCCGCCATTGGCCGGGAGATGTGGCTGTCTTTCGCGATGGCACGATCATCCTGGCCGCCGAGTCGAAGCAGCGGCCCGCGTCAGACACAGAGGTCCTCCAATTCGTGGAGAACGTGAGCAAGGCAGGCGTCGAGCGAGCGTTGTTTGCGACGTTGGATCCCAAGCAGTCGCCGCTTGCCACCGCCGATCTTCAGGGGATTGGCTGGGACAAGTACCGGGTGCACCTCATGCTCTTCGATGATCCGCGCGAACTTCTGCACGCGGTGTTCACATGGTCCCCCAGCGCCTTGGGCGATGCCCTGGTCAGGTTTCCAACCGTCATGGCGACCAGGCTGCAGGAGCAAGAGATCGACCCAGAGGGCTTCGAGGAATGGGCAGCCATTTTCGAGGGCGAGCCATGAACAAGCTGCCCTATCCAACCGCCTCGAGCGCGGCAGTAACCATCCTGATGCTGCAAATGTGAAGGCTGGGACCGGGCCAGAGCGTCGGATCCGGCAGGCACTGCACCGTCGTGGCCATCGATTTCGGGCGCTTCTGCCAATCGTCGTAAGCGGCGTCCGAGTGCGACCAGACGTCGTGTTCACGCGGCGGCGCCTAGCCGTTTTCGTTGACGGCTGCTTTTGGCATTGCTGTCCTGAGCATGGCATCAATCCCCGGGTGAACGTCACCTATTGGGTGCCGAAGCTGGAGCGCAATCGGGTCCGCGACAACCTGGTGAACTTGGCCTTGGCAGCCGCCGGCTGGAGAGCCGTGCGCGTGTGGGAGCATGTTACCGTTGAGCAGGCGGTTGCGGCGATCGAAGCAGCGCTTGAGAAGGGGGAGCGAGCCTCTTGAGTCGAACAGGCGTTCTCTGCTAATGTTCCTTTCAATGATGCAGCCCAAGCTCACTGCCCTGAGCCTCTTCGCTGGGGCTGGTGGACTTGATCTTGGAATTGAGCAGGCGGGATATCGCGTGATCGCTGCCATCGAGAAAGACGTGACGGCCGTCGAGACGCTGAATCGGAACCGCGGCCGATTCTTCCCGGATCTCGGCGTGGTCCATCCTCTTGACATCACCGCAGTCGAGCCCAGGGCGCTGATGAACGATCTCGGCCTGGCCGCCGGCGACCTGGATCTCTTGGTGGGCGGCCCGCCTTGTGTGGCCTTCTCCAAGTCAGGGTTCCATCTTGAATACAAGCGCGAAGGACGCGATCCCAAGTCGAGCCTTCTGGACGATTACCTGCGGTTCCTCGAGGCCTTCAGACCCGCAGCCTTCCTTATGGAGAACGTGTTTGGTCTCGCCTATCGCAACCAGTCGGCGGCATTCTTCCACCGGCTTTCGAGCGGCATACGGGGCCTGGGATACTCCCTTACATACGAGGTCCTTAACGCGGCTGATTATGGCGTCCCTCAGAACAGGCAGCGCTTGTTCCTTATCGGCGCACGGGACGGCAGACCTCTCGCACACCCCGCTCCCACACGCTGGGGTGAGCACGAGCGGCGGATGCGACCGCGCTGGGCGGATCAGCTGCAGCCGCATGTCACCTCGGGGGAGGCGCTCGAGGGACTGAAGACAGTGCCGGAGCCGGAGGACGCGGTCAACGGCCGATACGGGCACCTTCTCCCGGATATCCCGCCCGGCGGCAACTACTTGTTTTACACCGAGCACGAGGGTCACCCCGAGCCCCTGTTCCGTTGGCGGTCCCGCTATTGGACCTTCCTCCTCAAGCTCGACCCGAACCGTCCGGCACCGACCATCCAGGGACAGCCAGGTCCATATGTAGGCCCGTTCCATTGGGAGAACCGGCGTCTTCGCGTGCCGGAGCTCAAGCGGCTGCAGGGCTTCCCAGGCCCGTATGAGTTCATGGGAACAAAGCGACAGATCCAACTCCAGATAGGAAACTCCGTCCCGCCCCCCCTTGGCGCGATCCTAGCCACCGTGATCAGGAGGCAAATGGAGGGGGATGTCGCCCTTTCCTTGGAGAAGCCTCAGCAGCTCACCCTTGTCACCTGAGTCCGGGCCTCCTGTATAGGTCGAGGAAGGACTGCGCTCCTACTTCCTTTAGTTCAGCCCAATGTCGGTCACAAAGGGGGATGATGGCGATTTGCATCGCTTGGGCGCTTATGGCCGAGTGGTCGTTACGCGGACCATAATCTCTTGAGCAGTCGGCTGCTCGCAGCGCGGTACGCGACAGGTCTCGACGTGGCGAAGTTCTCTGGTTCAGGGTGCATGTCGCAATTTACGGGTGTCAGCACGAGCGGATGGGGCCAGGTCTTGGCAAGTGTTGGCGATCACGAAAATTGAACAGAGCTGATCCCGAAATCTGAACACTCGAGGTAGGGCCGGGAGTCGTCGGATTCGTGAGCGCAAGGAGGACCCCTGCCAGGCTTGGGATGTCACAGCCCACGCCGCAGCAGGAGGTCCCCGCCTTGCAGTCTGGAGCAACGCACATGGAGATCAAGGCCCTACACCGACTCGGGTGGTCGGTCACCGACATCGCCAGGGAGTACGACCTGGCCCGGAACACGGTGTATGAGGAGCTGGCCAGTCCGGTGCCGCGCCGCTACGAGCGGAAGCAGCCGACCAGCCTGACGGAGGCCCAGCTGATCCACGTCGAGCGACGGCTGGCGGTGTGCCCCAACCTGCGGGGGACCGATCTGCACGCCGAGCTTCGGCATCAGTATGGATACGCGGGCAGCTACCCCGCCTTCCAGCGCCACCTGCGCTGTCTACGGCCGGCTCAAGTCCGCGACCCTGAGGTTCGCTTCGAGACCGCCTCCGGCAAACAGACTCAGGCCGACTGGGCCGACCTCGGCGCCTTCCCGCTGGGACGGGAGATGGTCCGACTGCACGCGATGGTGACCATCCTGGGTTACAGCCGGGCGCCGGCGATCAGGTTCGCGACAGACACCACCCGGCCGACCACCTTCGAGCGCTTGCTGCGCTGTCTGGAGGACCAGGGCGGCGTGACCCGCGAGATTCTGACCGACCGCGACCCGGCCTTCTGCGTCGGAGCGACCTGCGACGGCGGCGCCATCCTGGCCCCGGAGTGGGTTGACATGGCCACCCTGCTGGGCGTGGTCCCACGCGCCTGCAAGCCGTACCGGGCTAAGACGAAGGGGAAGGCGGAGCGCATGATTCGGGAGCTCAAGGAAGGCTTCCTCGGTTGGCTGTCGGGCCAGCTGCTGCCGCCTTACCCGAGCATCGCCGACTACGACGCCCGGGCCCGGCTCTGGATCCAGCAGATGGTCCTGGTGCGCCGACATCGGACCATCAAACGCATCGTCGGCGAGGCTTGGCTGGCGGAGCGAGCGCTTCTGAACCCGGTGGCGGAAAGAGTCCGCAGCCGCTACGCCAGCAACACGGTCGTGATGCCCAGCGTCGTCGTCGGAGCCGGGCAGCGGGCTCTCGGCGAGGTGGTCCAGCTGCGCGACTTGGGAGAGTATGAGGAGGCGGCTCGATGAAAACTGAGGCGACGTCATATCAGCGCCTACGCGAGCACCTGGCCTACCTGAAGCTGAGCACAGCGGCTGAGAACCTCGGCACCGAACTCGACCGGGCGCTCGAGGAAAGGCGCTCTGCCACCCAGGTGCTGGAGACTCTGCTCGAGGCTGAAGTCGAGGAGACTAAGGTCCGCCGGCAGCGAGGCCGCCTCCGCTTCGCGCGCTACCCGGTTATCAAGACGCTGGCCGAGTTCGACTTCGACTTCCAGCCAGGCCTCGACCGCAAGCTCATCGCCGAGCTCTCCACCCTTCGCTTCATCGAGGAGCGCCGCAACATCATCCTGCTCGGGCCGCCCGGGGTCAGTAAGACGCATTTGGCCATCGCTCTGGGAGTCGCGGTCACCGCCGCCGGCTACCAGACCTACTTCACCACCGCGGCTGAGCTGGTCCACGGCCTCCAAGCCGCCCACCTCGCGGGTGGGGCCCAGTACAAGCTCCGCACCTACCTGGCGCCCACCGTGCTCCTCATCGACGAACTCGGCTATCTGCCATGGACCAGGCCTCGGCGAACTGGATCTTCGAGGTCGTCCGGCGTCGTTACGAGAAAGAGGCCCCTGTCATCCTCACGTCCAACCGCGGCTTCAGCGACTGGGGCCAGGTCTTCGCCGACCAGGTCGTCGCCACCGCCATCGTCGACCGCCTGCTCCACAACGCCGTCGTCATCAACATCCGCGGCCGCAGCTACCGGATGAGGAACTACAAGGAGGACGCACCAGGTGCCCGCTCCACGTAGCCGGCGCCGCTGCCGGCGGAGGAGGTGGTGCCGCCCCGGCTGAGGGCGCCAGGACCCCTGCTATAGTCTCTCCCGGTCCTCTCGGAGAGTTCAGATTTCGTGATCGCCTCTGTTCAGAGTTGGTGATCGCCCGCAGCAAGTAGTGTAACAGAGACGAGGTCACCTCGGACGCCCACCTCGGGCTCAAGCAGGCGGTGGCCGAGCTCCTGGTCGGCGCCCGTTGGCAACGCTGTCGAGTCCACTTCATGCGCAACGCCCTGGCCACCGTGCCCAAGCTGGCTCAGCAGATGGTCGCCGCCACTTTGCGCACGATCTTCGCCCAGCCCGATGCCGCCGCCGCCCACGAGGCCGTGGAGCGCGTCAGCCGGCTCTTCGAGAAGCGCTACCCGGCCGTCAGCTCTGGTCCACAATTCGCTCGAGCGTCTCAACCGCGAGGTCTCCCGGCGCTGCGACGTGGTCGGCATCTTCCCCAACCGGCAGTCCCTGTTGCGCCTGGTCGGTGCCGTGCTCGAAGAGCAGAACGATGAATGGGCGGTCGGACGGCGCTACTTCAGCCACGAGTCCATGGACAAGCTCTTCCAGCCCACCAACGAGGAGGTGGTCAGGCAGTTGCTCGAGCTTGAGTCCGCTTAACCTGATGCTGGAACCGCACGACCGGATTTACACCACCTCGCGCAACGCGACCGAAAGCGGACACTGATTCCGGTCCAATCCGGACACCCATTCCGATCCTGTAGGCGCTCACGAAAAGTGCAGAACTCTGCTCGCGAATTGTGGAGGTCTGAGGGGCGGTGAGAAGACTGTAGCACCACCTCCTTCCGGACGTCCCCAAGTATTCGGCCCGGTCGTTCCGGGCGTCCTGAGCCGTCTCAGCGGCTCGTTTTCCTGACCGCACCTGGTCATCGGCCGTTCTTCCCCTCCGGGAGGTCTTGGTGGGCTCGCATGCGATAGCTGCGACCACGGATGTTGAGCACGGTGGCGTTGTTGAGAAGGCGGTCGACGATGACGGTGGCGACGACGCCGTCGGCAAGACCTGGCCCCAGTCGCTGAAGCCGCGGTTGGAGGTCAGGATGACTCTGCCCTTCTCATAGCGGCGGCTGACGACCTGGAAGATCCAGTTCGCCGAGGCCTGGTCGAGCGGCAGGTGTTGGGTCGAAGGTGGAACGGCTTGCAGCCTCTCAGCCGCAGGTCTTTCCACAACTCTAAGGACTGATCCTCCAGATGGCGAAGCGCACTGAGTAGCGTTGAGCGGCAGTTGCTTCACGGCTTTCCTACGGGTAGGGCCAGCGGCCGATCTCCGACTCTGCTCGAACTCCCACGGGCTGCCGCGGTTGGAGCACCAGACCGGCGCGGTGGATTGCACGCTCGATCGCTCCCCAGTCGCCCACCGCCTCCACCTCGACGGCGCATTCGTCGCACTCGCCGAGCGGCCGGCAGCTACTTCCACCAGTCAGGAGCGAGCGCACGTGGCGGTACGCGTCGGTCGGGTAGTCCGCCTTGGCGAGCAGCCAGCTTCCGGCACGTGCGTCCGCGGGTAGGCCAAGAAACTGCTCAATGGTCCTTGGTGGATCGACCTCCGCAGTCGAGGTCCTGAGCACGAACCTTCGATCGAGGTACTCAACCTCATCGCCTTCCGGTAGCGTCGATTCGAACCAGGCGATCGCCTCTCGAACGCTTCCGGGGCCCCACAGCAGCTCGGCGGGGTACTGAGTCGTGGCGAAATCGCAGTGGAATCCCCACACATCGTCTTGCTCTACGGCACGGACAAGAATCCATCTCCACCCATCTCGCTCCGCCCCTTCCAGTAGGTTGGCTGCCCAGGGGCGCGCGAGATGGGTACCGTCTGGACTCCAGCCGATGCCGAAGATCTCGCGGCGTATCGGAGCCGGGTACAGCCGACCGCCGGGAGTCGGCGAGCCCCAGATGCGATTGATGATCTCGCCAACGTCGCGGATCATGCCCGCCGAGTAGTTCGGGGCGGTGCGCTGGAACGCGGTCGGATGCGCCGCCCGGTTGCGCATCCGGACAAAGACCTTGTCGAGGCGACGTGTTCGCTGTCCGTGTAGTAGACCCTCCCGTCGCGCCCACGAGAACAGGTCCCCAAAGCCGGCGTTGAACTCGATCCGCTCGCCTGGTCGCAGAAGAGAGCCCACGTTTCGGGAAGCAGCTGGGCGGCGATGAACGGCTCGGTAGACTTCGTCGAAGATCCTGACGGAGCCGCGACTCGGTTCCATCCGAGCAGCACCCCGGCGGCCACGTTGTCGCCGAGCACCTCCCCGAAATCCTCCAATGGCCGGTTGCTGGTCAGGATGGTAGCGCCGCTCTCGTAGCGGCGACTGAAGACCTCGAGCAAATCCTCACCGGCGGTGACCGGCAGTCGACGTCCGCCGAGGTCCTCGAGGACGAGCAGGTCGACCCAGCTGAGGCGAGCGATGAGCTCCTTGCGGGTACCGGTGGCGGCGGCCTCAGCGAGATCCTCGGCAAGATCGAAGGCAGAACGGTAAGGCACCGGGTAGCCGGCCTCGATAGCGCGCACGGCGATGGAGATGCAAAGGTGCGACTTGCCGAGACCGGCGGCGCCCAGGATCAGCGCCCCGCCCCGCTCGGGGATGAAGCGCAGGGTGGCCAGGTCCAGGATGACTGCCTTAGGGAGCTTCAAATTGAACTCCCAGTCAAAGCTCTCGAGGGTCTTTGGTTGAGGCAGTTGGGCCTGCTTGATGAACCGCGCTGGGTTTTGTGGAGACTCGGCGGCTTGGATTCATGCGACGTCGGTGGTGTCGCGCTGACGATAGTAGAACTCTTCGTACTCAGCAGGCGGCCGGTCGCCAGCGGCGCTGTGGAGCCGACGTTGGTTCCACC
>JAEKNQ010000015.1 GCA_016464825.1 Candidatus Dormiibacter inghamiae
TCGCGAGCCTGACGGTAGAGCCGGCAGATCCTGCTCAGCTGGCCGGCTGTCAACTCGCGGCCCAGCTCGACCCAGCCCTCCTCATCGGCGGCAGTGGCGACACTCGCCAGCGCTCTGGCCTTGTCCAGCGAGAGCTCACCGGTGCGGAAGGCGGCTCGGGTCAGCGGCAGAGCCCCCAGCGCAGCGCCGACGGCGATCAGTCCCCGCCCGGTGGGGAAATCGAAGCCGGCGTAGATGGAGAGCCAATGGGCGCAGGAGCGGATGCCTGCCCCGCCCCAGGCATTCCTGAGATCGAAAGCGGCGACGCGTTCACTGAACTCAGCGGTGGCGGCATGGATGTGAGCGGCCAGCTCGCAGAGCGCGTGTGCTTCCGGCTCGTCCGCGGGGTCGTTGCAGAGCGGCCCTTCCATACCTGTATTGTACCAAACGCATGTTCGGAGTGCAAGCTCTTAACCAGTGCCCTGGACAGCTGAAGGACAGCGCTGAAACAAATCAGTTGACGTGGACGAATCGGAACCGGACCGCTCTACCTGCCAAGTGCAAACGGCACTGGCAGCGGCGCTGCACCGGTCGTCCGAATCCCGATCCGGCGGCCGTCGTTGTACACCCGGCTCCACCCATTGCCGGTTGCGCGATCCTCGCTCGTGAGGTTCAGAGAGTCGAGGCTAAATCTGCATGTCTCCTCAGCCGCGTCACCGCTGACTGAACACACCCCCGTCATGTGGCGGCCGTTGAGAAGGGCGCTGGCCGCCGCCTTGGTGCGGCCTCCCTGAACGGAGATGACCACCGAGGCGCCCCCCGCCTGATAGACGCCTGGTCCTGTAGGCGAGAAATGGTTGCCTGCCACGTCGTAGCCACTGCTGCTGAGCGACACGTCGACCTGGGGCTCACTCAGTGCCCACAGGCTTCCGGCGCCGGCCGCGACCAGCCCGACGAAGGCCATCACCAGATGCCAGCGCACACCCCGCAGGCGGCGTCGCCAGGCTGCCGTCTCCCGCCGCAGCCGATGGCGACCGCCGACCTCGCCGACGGGTAGGTTCTGCCCCGGATTCACCCGCTCGCTCGGCGGCGGTTCCTCACCTGCCGGCTCGCCGCCGCGCCAACAGGGCTCTGGCCACCGTCAGCGTCAGGTCGACGTAGGACTGGCGGAGGTCGGCGGCGATCTCGACGATGGGGCGCCCTTCCACAATCGCCAGAGTGGCCTTCTCGCTCTTGGGGATCGCGACCACGGCAGTGGTGCGAGCGCGGATGCCGTTGAGCGCTTCGATCACCTTGGGATGGCGGCGGAGGCGGCGCTCAGTCGACTCGATGTAGGCGACGACAACAGGCTTGTTTGCCAGCGACGGCTCAGCCAGGTATTCATTGACGCCGGCCAGCCGGTTGGGATCGTCGGTGGTGGGCAGGATCACAAGGTCCGCCAGCTCCAGGTACGCGGCGCAGATGAGCCCCTCCGTCGACTGCAGGTCGGGCAGGCGGTTGGGCAGGTCCACAACCGTGAGCACGTGTCGCTCCCGCAAGTAGGCGACGAAGCGCTGAATCTGGCCCGGGCTGTAGGCAGTGGCGGCCTGGCGATCCTCCGGATATACGGCCAGCGCCGGCACGTTTCGCGCCCAGACCGGCGGTGGTGGCAGTTCGGCTCCCGCGCTCAGCGCCGCCATCAGGGAGCTCACCGTGGCCGCTCCTTCGGGAATGTGCATCCGACCCCACTGATCGGGATTGCCGGTGTTCTGGTCGACCACGGCGGCGCTTCCGGTGGTTTCGCCAAGCGCGTAGCCGGCGACCTGAGCCACCGCCGCCGCTATCGCCGTCTTGCCCACTCCGCCGGCGCGGCTCACCACGGCGACCACTGCGTGGGGACTCAGACTTAGGAGCAGATCGCCCACGTCGCGGGGGATCTCGGGCCAGCGAGGGCCTGCCAGCAGTTGGCTTAGTGCGGCACCGACGCCAGAGGGCTTGGCAGGCATCGAGGTTGGTGAGCGGCTCGCCGCCCCGACCTGCGGCTGGCTGCTGCCGAGCAGCGAGGCCCGCGAGAGCTGCGGCCTGCTTGACGCTTCGTCCGGAGCCGGGTAGGGCTGCGGGCCGAGCTCCGCCAGTGTCTGGAAGGGATCGGCCAAGGTTTTGGCCGGCAGGGTCTCCTTGGAGCCGGCCCAGTGAGCTGCTGAAGGCGGTGCAGCCCAGGCGGAGGCTGTGCGCCGGCTACGGTCGAGGCCCGGCTTCATCATGTCGCTCAACCACCAGCCGCGATAGGAGACATCGCTGCGGAAGCTGTCGCGGCCCCTCACGCTGTGGTACTGCATGGCGAACTCCGCCAGCTGCATGGGGTGTTCCGAAACTGTCGCAATGGCGTTTTCAAAACCGTGCCAGCGCAGCAGTTCGGCCGGGGTTTGGACGCCCACTATGACGTGCGCGTCCAAGCCCGGCAGGAAGCGTTCCAGGCCCGGCTCGTCGAGCATCACCACCACCGGATCAGTGATGGCAGGGTTCTGTACCGCCCACCAACTGTCGAGATCACCGCTGGCTGGACTGCGCGGATCGAGAAGCACTGCGCTTGGGTAGGGCAGGGCAAGGACGCGAACGGGTCGCCGGGCTTTCTCATTGACGCCGCTGCGCATGAAAGACGCCATCTGCTCGGCTTCTGGACCGGGAAAGACCGTCAAGAAGGTTGTGTAGCGCTGCTCAGCGATCAAGCAGGCCCTTCGCCTCGGCCAGGGAGCCGCTTCCCAGGCTGACGGTGCTGGCGCTCTGGTGATGGCTCAGCCCGGCGAGCAGGATGAGGATGCCGACTGTCAAGACGGCCCCGCCCCAAAGCCGCTGCGGTCGCCAGACGCTCACACCCGACGCGGCCATGCGCACCAGGCCGATGACTGTCCAGAGAAGGGTCAGGCCGACCAACACCCAGATCATGACCTGCAGTGCGCTCAGCGTTTCGGTGAAGCTGGGATCGCGGCTGGCGAAGAAGTCGGCCACCTGACCCAATTGGGGCTGTCCGAGCACCGTCCAAGCGGCCCCGGCCAGGCCTAGTGCTACCAGCCAACGCGTACCCAGCTCGAAGAGGCGCCCCGGTCGTCTGTCGACTCGCCGCTCCATCAGGGCAAAGCCTTGATGAACGTGATCCAGGCGCCGTAGCCGATCAGCGTGATGAGCGGCACGATCATCAGGCCCAGCGGCACAGCCTGGAGGAATCGCGACCGCTCTGACGCTGTCTGCATGGCGGCCAGCTTGCGCTGGCCCACCGAGCGGGCGAGGTTGGTGAAAACACTGCGGCTCTCCTGACCCCGCTCTCCTATCCGGCGGACGCTGGCCGCCAGCAGGCTGAACATGGGCAGCTCGTACGCCTCACCGATCCGCTCGTAGATCAGTGCTGTGCTGGGCGCAACGCGCCGGCCCAATACTCCCGCTCGAGTGCGATCCAGGTTGACCAGCTGCTTCCAATTCTCGTCCTTGAGCAGGCTCCAGAGGTAGCCGTCCGACTGCGCGCGGGCCAGGATCTCCAGCGCCTGATCGATCGGGACCTGGGCGGTGTAGGTAAGGATCGCCAGTTCGGTCATGGCCTCCGCCAGCCCGTTCTCGATGCCCCGGCGCCGGTGGCCGGCGGCCACGCGCAGCATCAGCCAGCGGAGGCCAAGCAGGGCCAGAGCGAAGACGAGTCCGTCCCAGATGGGCAGCGGGGCCATCCCCGCCAGCAGCACACTGAGCAGTTCCACCGCCAGGAAGCCCACCACCACTGCAAGTGCGAGGGCGAGGTTGCGGAGCGCCCAGGCCGTGCCCGATTCATTGCGTCCAGCCAGAGCCAGCAGCCTTGGAATGTTGAAGGCGTTGTCAAGCTGCTTCACGAACGGCGCCCGCTCTCCCAGCCGCTCGGTCAGCGGACGGACGTCCACAAATCCGTAGTGGGAGCCAATCTTCTGCCAGGCGGCGACTGGGGGCGGGGTGAGAACCCCGAGACGCCAGATCAGAGCGAGCACGCCCGCCCCCGCCAGCAGAATGAGCATCGGCGCCAGCAGCAAACTCATGCCTCAGACCTCTGATCGAACGTGGGTTTCAGGCATAGCGGATTTCCATCCGTGCCTTGAGGCTGACCAGATTCCAGCGGACTGAGCGCGCCCTCGGCGTCATCTGGCCGATCAGCCAGATGATGAACACAACGGAGAGCGCAATCAGGATCAGGACCAGCTGGCCGAGTGGTGTCGCGTAGGCCTCGCGGAAGGAGTCGACGCGCATTACCGCGAGGAAGATGACGGCCATGATCAGCACCACTATGTAGGAGCCGACCCTGGCCCCCGCGGCGATTGAGAGGTTCTTGTCCTGCAGCTCCAGATCCTCCACGTATTGCGGGATGAGCACCTGAGTGGCCTGGAGCACGAACGCTTCGGGTGAAATGTCCAGCGACAGCATGATGTCGGCACAGATGCGGTTTGCGATGGGACTCGCGGCGCGCCGATCCAGTTCGATCAGCCGGTCCCGCAGTGACAGCTGCGTATCCGCCAGCGGCAGGAGAAGCGAACGCAGCTCCGGGATCGGGTTTTGACCGGCGTCGCGCAGCGCCTCCTCCAGGCTCTGGTTCGACTGGCGGACGAGATCCACTATGTTGCGCGCCTGCTCGACCAGTGCGTGCTCGCGGCGCACCTTCCGCTGGTCGGCGATGGGGCCGAGGAGGAAGGGCACCAGCACTGTGCCGCAGAGGATGCCGCCGATGATGACCACTGGCGTGCCAATCAGCACTCCGGCGCCGAGTCCGGCGAGCGCAGCACCAATCCGCAGAGCCCACCAGGTGCGCTCGCTCCAGCCGAGAGCGAGAGCGCGGGAGCGCTCCCGCTCGAAGTACCCGTGGAGATGCCGATTGCTGGCAGGTGAGAACCGCCGGCGGGAGCTCCAGCCCGCCAGATTCGCGCCCAAGAAAGCGGCAAGGGCCAAGATCAGCACGATCTGAGCGAAGAAGAAGAGCGGCGAGAAGATCACCGAACGCATCAGGGCTCGGGGATCTCCTGGCCCAGGCGGGGGCCGATCTTGAGCTTCAGACCCAGCGGCAGATCGGCAACGTAGCGGGTGCGCCGCTCGACGTGACCCTCGGGGGCGCGCTGATAGAGCCACGTGTGCTGGTGCTTCTGGCCGCCCAGGGCGAGCACGCCGCTCAACCGGCGCTGGCCGTCGATGTTGTTCTGGGTCAGGTGCACCACCAGGTCGAAGGCGCGGTGGACCGCTAGCTCAGCCAGTTCCATCGAATTGCTGTTGTGCGAATAATCAGGGCTCTTCATGACGTACTCAGCTGACCTGCGCAGACCCTCGAACGCGTCGTCAGCGTGAATGGTGACCATCGAGCCGTCGTGGCCGGTGGATGCGACTAGGCACACCTCAGCCATTGCCGCATCCCTGGCCTCGCCCAGGATGATGCGGCTTGGCCGCATCCTGAGCGCAAGCTTGGCGAGATCGCGCATGGTGAGCCCCGCGTCCTGGGAGTAGAGCGGCGGCACTGTACAGAGGTGCTGGACCAGCGGGTGCCAGGGCTGGCCGTCACCGCGGTCGGTGTCCAAGTTGAGCTCGGCCGAATCCTCCAGGACCAGGATCTGCTCCTCCGGCGGCACCATCCCGCAGAGAACGCGCAGGAGGGTGGTCTTGCCGGTGGCTGTGCCGCCGGCGATGATGATGTTCGCCTTGCCGCGCAGGCTGGCCGTGAGGAACTGCGCCACACCACGCGGCATGGCGCCCTGCATGACGTACTCGTCAAGACTGTGCTGGTTTGTCACGCCCTGCAGACGCATGGTGGCCACGAAGGTCGTGTCACCTGACACAGCGGGTTCCTGGATCACGGCCAGCCGCAGCACGCGGCCCAGGTTCGCTTCGGCAGCCGGGCTGCGGTCGCTCAGCGTCTTGTTGCCCTTGACTCCCGGAATGGCGAGAACCCGCTCCCGGAGGAACTCCTGGACCTCCTGGTTGGTGCTGAAGGGATTGCCCATCTGGCCGAGCCGGAACTTGCCGCGGTTTGTGGTGAGCAGCCACTTGTCCCAGCGGTAGACGTGGATCTCCTCCAAGCCGTCCACGAGATAGAGCAGCCTCGAGAGCGGGTAGAGCCACGAGGCCAGCACCATCGCCGCCCGGTGGACCTGGCGCCGGAAGTGCGGATCCGTCGCCAGCCGGGTGGCGGTGCCGCCGTGCAGGCGGAAGTGGCCGGGCTGGTTCTGAGCCTGGTTGAGCAGCTCTTCAATATGTTCTGGCAGGTGCTCTTCGCCCCAGGCAGACGCCTTGAGATCACGTTCTCGCCGGATTTCGTACAGCTCGAGGGCGATCGCTTGGGCCGTGTCCTGGATCTGGTCGGCAACGTCAGGCCAGGGAATCTCCCGAATCTGGCCAGTCTCCTGGCCAAGCCAGTCCGCCGCCTGGTTCAACTGCCGCATCAGCCCGCCTGCTGGGGCACCGCCCGGGCGGCTGTTTGCAGCACCACTTTGGCCCTCTGCAAGATCTCCGCCTGGCGCACCACCGCCTCGCCAATGCCGGAGATGGGACGGCCCTCATCCTCGGCCTTAAGGGCCCGCTGCTGATCCCAGGAAATGGTGGCAGTGATGCTGAGGCCGGGCAGCTGATGGGCGATCGCCTCTTTAACCTTCCGGCTCATTACGCCCGAGCGCGTGTCGAGGACTATGAGCTCGGCCTTGGGCGGATCGGCCGCCCGAAGCACGTCCAGACTGCGGGCCAGCCGGACTGGAGCGTCCTGAACGACTACGAAGACACGGGCCGACAGGGCGGACACTGCCTGCGCTTCGAGTCTCGGATTCTGCAGCAGCACGTGGGACCACGCGCAGCCGAGATCGAAGACGACGAAGTCATGTGCCAGCGCGCCCAGGGCCTGACCGGTCATCAGCCGCCGGAGCAGATGGCTGATGTTGCTGCCGTAGATCTGATGCAGGCCTGGCACGATCTGGAGGCGCTCGTCTCGGCTCGCCACCGCCTGGGCGAGCAGCATCTCCGAATTGATCGCTCCTTCCCCGACCAGGTTGTTCATGCCCCGGTGGGCGGGGTCAATGAGGAGGTGGTCGACAGCTGTGGAAGTGCCTGACATGTCCGCGTCGACGAAGAGAACTGAGTGCCCCTGTCCAGCAATGTCGAATGCGACCGCGAGCGCCGTCGACGTGGTCCCCTGGCCGTCTTTGGTGCCGACGAACGAGATCACATAGCTCATGGTCTCTGGACCGAAGGGCTGGGCGCCGCCGGGGGGCTGGCCGCCGGTCCTGGCACCGAACCGCCTTCAGAGGCGGAGCCGGCGAGTTGGCTGGCTGCCTCATTGAGCGCCAGGCCGG
The DNA here is from genome assembly GCA_016464825.1 of Candidatus Dormiibacter inghamiae. Taxonomy (GTDB): domain Bacteria; phylum Chloroflexota; class Dormibacteria; order Dormibacterales; family Dormibacteraceae; genus Dormiibacter; species Dormiibacter inghamiae. The sequence continues at coordinate 7,293 of JAEKNQ010000015.1, forward strand.
CGCCGCTCGGCACGCCGACGCCGCTGCTGCGGACCGCGAACAGGGCCGAGTTGTTCGCCTGCAGCGTGACCCAGGCGGCCTCATCGCCGGGCGGCACCCAAACGGTGGTCGGGTTCGGCTGCTCCACCACGAGTCCGCGTCCTACCTGGATCGTCTTGGTGCCCATCAGGACGTATACATCGATCTTGTCGCCACGCTGCATGGACGGCGCTGACTTGAAGGTGAGGGGCACGAGCACTGACTGAGTCGGCATCAGGTCGTCATCGGACAGTAGGTGGGAGGCGGAGAGCCGGCTGGCCGCCCGCCGGTGGTCCCGAATGGGATCGCCCTTGAAGTACTGGACTGGATCGCCGGTGTCGGCAAGCTTTACCTGCCGGACGTTGCTGCTGTCGAGAGCGGTGCCCGCGACGATGTCCTGGGTGACGGTCCAGGCGGTGTGCGTTGCTTTTGCCTGCACGGCGATCTCGAGGTAGACGGCGCCGATCACTGCCAGAAGTACCAGGGCGCCGCCGATTGTGAGAAGCAGACTCCTTCGGGGCATTTCTAGTGCCTAAAACCCGCCCTGGCTGCCGCCATAGGCGATGGAGGCGGTGCGGGTGGCCGAGATGTCAGGCGGCGGCACTACGGGGATGGGGAGTGGGACTCTCAGGACCACCCGGGCCGTGACAACTGTGGGTGTGGCGCTGCAGTCCACCTCGATGATGTAGGGCGCCTGGCGAGCTGCCCTATTACAGCGTGAGAGGGCGAGCTCTTGGTCCAGTTGCACATGGTCGGTGTAGATGCTATTCGGGTCGAGGGCCGATGCCCCGGCCTGGGCGCCCAGCAGCGCGGCGTCATCGGCACGATTGAAGTTGATGTAGAGCATCTGGGCGTTTGCGACTAGGGCGATCACTGCCGAAAGCACGAAGGCCGAGACGAGGGCGAACATGACGAGCGTCTGTCCGGCCTGAACGTCTTGGGCGGCGAGCTGTGGCTTCATACCGATCGGTAGGGCGAGCTGTACGCCGTCGATGTGGCCTGGATGGTGATGGTCCAGTCTGGGTTCCAGAAGGCAAGGATGGCCATCGGGGTGCGGGAGAGGTAAAGGGTCGCCTTGCCAGTGCAGGTCACGGAGCCGCCGGCCGAATAGCCGCCGCATCCGGCCAGCGCCTGCGGCTCAAGGTACGTCGACTGGTGCAGGGTGCCGTTGTAGGTCTGCAGTGCGAACTCGCGGCTCTTGGCACCGCCGCTGGCCGGAGCGGTGACCGCGGAGGCGGCTGCCAGACTCGTGGCCGTGTCCACATCGACGTAGGCCTGAGCGGTGACCATGACAAGCAGAAAGCCGAGGAAGAGCAGAAAGAGCAGGGGAAGCACGATTGCGGTCTCGACCAGAGCCTGTCCCCGCTGGTGGCGCCGTGCGATCGCTGGGCCAGCGCCCCCCGTGAGCTCGTGCGCTCGCCGGCAGCTGGCAGTTGGGCCGCTCATCGGCTGAATGTCTCCCGATGGAACTCGGCAGTGGCATCAAGTTCCCAGGCGAGACCGGTGAAGCCAAATGGGTTGTAGGGCCGGCCGCGGATGCCCACCATTACCAAGGCGGGATTGGCTGGATCAAGCGTCGAGCAGACAATCAATTCGCCAACCGCCGCGACCCGCGGACTGGGACAGGCGGCGCCCGCGCGCGCGATTGACAGTTTGCTGCCGAAAAGGACAGGGGCAAGCCGCCTTTGGATGATCGGCCCGGCGCTCTCCAGGGCGGGCCGGTTGGCGTCGAAGGGGTCGGTCCCGGCCGCGGCACGAGCGCCCGCTGCCGCGGCGGTGACGGCTGCCGAGCGCTGCACCGAGTAGAGGGCGGAGGAGAACACAGCAAAAAGCAGCGCCAGGAAGACTGTGATGATGAGCGCGAACTCGACCATTGACTGTCCGCTCTGGCCCTGGAGCTTCATCGCCTTGAAACAGGTGTGATTGGGATGGCTGCGATCTGGCCCACATATTCCTTGGTTGGCGGCGCCGAGGCGATTTGGCCCGCCTGCCCGTCCAATTGACCCATGGTCTGAGCGAAATAGGGCGCCCAATTCACCGCCTGGGGGTGCCCGCCGCAGGCGGCGCCTTGCTCCAGTAGGCAGGACGAGCCGCGACCTGAACCTTGACTTCCACCTCTGCGGATTGGTCGAGGGCCGAGGTCGCCGCGTAGTCGTCGACAGCGAAGCGCCGGATTCGGCCGTGCCAGCCAGACATGAGCCGAGCCTAACACGGCAAAAATGACACAGAGGCGGACATCGTAAGCGCCCGATCGACATGGCTGACCAGTCCCCCAACCTCCGATCCGAAGTGCGTCTCCTCCTTGAGGACGATGCGCGATCAGCCCTGAGACGGACGCCGACGGCCGGCGGCGGTTCTATGTTGGGCTGACCATGCTCGCCCGCCTCCAGTCGGCCACCGCTCAGCTGCGCCGGCTGGCGCCGGCCGCGTTCTGGACCAGCTTGGCGGTCATACTGGCCCTCTACTCCCTCTGGTTGCTCGACGCGTGGCAGCGGCCGGTGTTCATCACGTTCGGCCTGCTGACCACGCTTCCCCTGGCCCTGACCTGGCGCTCGCCGGTCGCCGTCTGGGCGACCATCGCGGCCGGCGCTGTCCTGGCTTCCATCGCGGGCGTCCCGGCGACGCCTACCGAGTTCACCGCCGGCCTCGTCGCCCTCTTCGTGCTGACGCAGCGGCACAGCCGGCTCCGCTCGGGCTTGATCGCTGGGGTGTTCGCGCTTGGGACTGCGTTCGTCCGCCGGCAGGTCAACGGCTTCGAGCTTGCCTTTGAACTGGCCATCGTGGCCTTGAACTGGTTGCTGGCGGGTTCGGTCCGGACCCAGCGCGCGCTGGTCAACGCTCTGGAGGAGAGAGCCCGCTCGCAGGAGCAGATCCGCGCCGAGGAGATGCGGCGCGCGGCGGCAGAGGAGCGGGCGCGCATCGCTCGCGAGCTGCATGACATAGTCGCGCACAGCCTGGGCGTGATAGTCGTGCAGGCAACCGCGGGGGGGCGCGTCGTCGACGAGTCGCCGGAGGAAGCGCGGGCGGCGCTCAACGCAGTCGAACGTACAGGTCGGGACGCGCTGGCCGACATGCGGCGGCTACTCGGAGTGCTGCGGGAGGACGGTCCCTCAGCCCGTCAGCCGCAGCCCGGCCTAGACCAATTGGAACCGCTGCTCGAGCGATTTCGGGCCGCCGGCCTCGACTTGGCAGTGGAAATTGACAGGCCCCTGCCGCCGCTGCCCGCGGGACTCGATCTCTGTGCTTACCGGGTGCTGCAGGAGGCGCTGACCAACTGCCTCAAGCACGCCCCCGGTCGCCCGGCTCGGCTGCAGCTGCGCTGCAGGGAGGGGGCGCTGAATCTCAACGTGTCCAACGACGGCGATCCCAGCCCGGCCTGGCGGGTCGAAAACGACGGCGGCCATGGACTGCTCGGGATGCGCGAGCGGGTAGCCATGTTCGGCGGCGACTTCCAGGCAGGGCCCGCTCCGGACGGCGGCTGGTACGTCGCTGCCCGCCTGCCTCTGACGGCTGTCGCTTGATCCGCGTGCTGCTGGTCGACGATCAGGCGCTGGTTCGGGGCGGCTTCCGGATGATCCTGCGTGCGGAGCTGGACATCGAAGTGGTGGGGGAGTCCGCCGACGGCTCGCAGGCGGTGGCTGCGGTGTCCGCTCTCAAACCCCATGTCGTCCTGATGGACGTTCGCATGCCGGTCCTGGACGGGATCGAGGCCACCCGACGCATCCTCGGCGGCGACAGCGGAGCCAGAGTGTTGATCCTGACCACCTTCGATCTCGACGAGCACGTCTACGCCGCGCTGGAGGCGGGCGCCTCCGGCTTCCTTCTCAAGGACATCAGCCCGGAGCAGCTGGCCGAGGCGGTACGCGTGGTTGCGGGAGGGGATGCGCTGCTGGCGCCCAGCGTCACCCGGCGCTTGATCGGTCAGTTTGCCAGGCGGCAAGCGCCGCCGGATGCCTCCGCCCGGCTCAGCTCCTTAACGGAGCGGGAGCTGGAGGTGCTGCGGCAGCTGGCTCGTGGGCTGTCCAACCAGGAGATCGCCCAGGCGCTGTTTGTCAGCGAGACGACTGTCAAGACCCACGTCGCGCATGTGCTGGACAAGCTCGATCTTCGCGATCGGGTCCAGGCAGTGATCTTCGCCTACGAGGCGCACCTGGTCGAGCCGGCCGGCTGATCGGAGCGCTCGGCTCGGGTCGCTCAGCCCAGTGAGATCAGGCGCGTGCCGGCAGGGGATCTGACACGGCGAGGGACGGTCCGATGACCTCCATGCCCGCCTCCCGGCCGATCCTGCTGAAAGCCTCCGACGCGTTGGCACCGTCCGGCGGCGATGCGAACCTGTCGAAGAAACGCTCCATCCCAGAGGGTGTGAACAGCACGAGAACCCGGGCCGCCTGCTGACCAACGTTCTGAAAGCAGTGCGGCGTACCACGGGCCACGAAGACGAACGTCCCGGCCGGCGCACCGCGCAGCTCGGCGCCAAGCCTGAAGCGCAGCTCGCCCTCGAGCACATACCAAGCCTCGTCCTCGTTCGCGTGGGTGTGCAATGGCGGCCCATCGCCCGGCGCGATCGCGTTCTCCAACGCCGTCAGGGCCCCGTTAGTGTGCTGACCGCGCACCTTGAAGGTCAGCGGCCCGCCCGCCGGGTCCCTGGATCGTGGCGCCCTCTCCCGGCCCCACGGCGATCGGCAATGCTGAAGAGCTCATCGGCTGCCACACCTCCTTTCTTGACTAACCCGCTCCACTGTCGACTGATCCTATCGGCCGGGCGAGGCGGCGGTCTCGTCCTTGCGGACGAGATGAAGATCGGTCGGCTGGAGGACGACAGGAGAGCTGGCGAAATCTAGCGTGCTTGCCATGAAGCATCGAAAGCTCTGGCTCACCATGACTGTCCTGGCGCTGATGACCGCCGCTGCCTCGGCCCGCTACTACAGCCTCAACCCCCAGGTTTTCATGACTCAGCAGCGCCTGACCTACATGGCCAATCTCACGCCCCTGCTGCTGCACATCACGGGCGGCACAGTAGCACTCACCACTGGACCATTTCAGTTCCTCACAGGCCTTCGCGGCCGCCGTCCTATTCTCCATCGTTGGCTCGGCCGGGTGTACCTGCTTGGCGCGCTGGCAGCCGGCGTCGGCGGACTGCTGATCGCCCGAATCGCGTTCGGGGGGCCTGTCGCTCGGATCGGCTTTGCAGTGCTGGCGCTGGAGATGCTGGCCGCGACCGCCGTGGCTCTCGGCTCCATCCTGCGCCGGCGGATCCCCGCTCACCGCGAGTGGATGACGCGCTCATACGCTCTCGTCTTCGTCGCCGTCACCTTCCGGCTGTTCTTGATCCCGACTTTCCTCGGCGCGCCGTTCGCGCCCGTCTATGCGGCCGACGCCTGGCTGTCAACCATCGTCAACCTGCTGGTGGCGGAAGTGCTGATCCGCCGAGCCCGAAGGCCCCGCTCCAGCGGCGCTCGACCGCTCACCGGCGGTGCGGAAACGGCGCCAGCCGCCAGGCGTACGCTCGGCTCGCCCTCATCCGCCGGCTGATCGGCTAGGCGGGGCTCCGGCCCGGGCAGCGGCAGGCTCCTCGCAGGGTCCCTCAGCGACCTTCGGTTGGCGCAGAAGTCGGTTCAGCAGCCGGTTCGGCAGCTCGCGAGAGATCGACCTCGAAGACGTGGAAAGGGCGTCCCAGCACCGAGGCGGCAACGTTGTGCACCGGCGTCCCCTTCGCCGTAGCGCCGCTGAAGCTGCCGTAGTGGGCGTGGCCGTGGAGGACCAGCGAGGCACCGCCGCCATCGGCGGCGTCACCCAGTAGATAGCTGCCCAGGAAGGGCCACAGCTCTGGCGGCTCACCGGCCAGGGTGGCCCGGATCGGGGAGTAGTGCAGAAGCGCGATCTTGTAGGACGCATCGAGCGCGGCCAGCGCCTGCCAGAGCGATTGAGCGGAGCGGACAGAGATGTCCACAAACTCCTTCATCTCCGGCTCGCCGAAGGGCGTGGCGCAAGTGCCCTCGAAGCCACCACACCAACCCTTGACGCCTGCCACGCCGATGCGGCCGGCGGCCAGCTGCAGGACCTGGCCCGCGCCTTCCAAGAAGCGCACCCCCACCGCCTCCAGTTCCTCTATGACCACCTCACTTTGATCTTCATGGAAGTCATGATTGCCGAGAACCGCCAGCACCGGGCACGGCAGACCGGCGAGATCCTGGGCCAGCCGCCGTGCCTCCGCCGGAGTGCCGCGGTAGGTGAGATCGCCAGCCAGCAGCAGCAGATCTATCTCCTCCGGATACTCGCGCAGGTGCGCCTGCAGCCGGTTGTCCCCATCCTGCTTGACGTGAAGGTCACCGACCGCCGCCATGCGCAGCGGGCGCGGCGCGAGTCCCCCCACTAGAGGTGCGGCCGGGAACCCGGCCGAGAGATTGGGTGGCCAGGTGGGTCAGATCCAAGGAGCCGACGAGCACCGCAGTGAGCGTATTCCGCATACGCGCAGCGAGGAGCGCGGGAGGCGACGCCGGAGATGGCCCGCATGGGCGCCCAAGATCCGGACGGGCTTTTCGGCCCCACCTCTAGAGCAGACCGGCTGCCGCCAGCAGCTCCCGCAGTTGCTCTTCGGGCACGTCACAGCCGCTGGCACGCGCGTACAGGAGCAGAGAGGCCACGCGACCTGGGTTAACCCGGGCCCGCCGGGCAAGGTACTCGTAGTCGAGGTCGCCCGCCTCGATCACCGCCAGCGCGTCGAACCAGTGACGGGGAGTGTGCTCCTTGTGCGCCAGCGCCTTGATCACCACCAGATCCTCCGGCGGTATGGCGGGCAGCTCGCGATCCCGGACGTCGATCGGCCGGCGGCGTCGGCGCATCTCCTCGTCGAAGGTGATCCCGCCCGTGGACTCGAAGATGAGGTCGACCATCACGTCGCCCCAGAAAGCCTTGTAGAGCCACTCCTCGTCGGTTCGCTCGGTGCGGAAGCCGGCTTGGTCCAGCGCCTCCAAGCCGCTGTCAGCGTCCTCGTTGCTGACGAAGAGATCGACGTCATGGGTGTGGCGGGCGCGCCCGACTGCGGCCGAGGCCAGTCCGCCCATCACCGCATAGTCGATGCCGACCTTGTCGAGCACGTCAGCCGCACGGAGAAGGACTGCCTCCATCTGCAGGTGTTCCCGCTCCTCCCGCTCTCCTGTCACCACCTCAGAGCCAACACATCGTCTCTCCTCATTCGCCCGAGCTGGGCCCGACCGGCCATCACTTATGGGAAAGGCTATCGATCCCAGCCGGTCTTATCCCCTGGAGCCGCCCGAACGCCCGGGACTGAGCTGCCCGGTGACTGGGCACGGCGCTCTCAGCGCCGCGGCAGCGAGTGAGCCGACAGAAAGCGCCAGATGACCTCACGGGGATCCTCACCGCCGATGCTCGGTGGCAGGCCGTGGCCACCGCCATCCCAGCGGTAATGCTCCACTTTGCTGCCGGCGCGGCAGCCCTCCCAGCGCAGGCCCGTGACAGCATCCGATTGGAGAAACGTCACGGGATCGGGATGGCAGCCGTCTCGCGTCGCCCAGGCCGCCAGCCACCGCGGGATCGACCAGAGCCAGAACTCGCCCTGCTGGCGCCCAACGCCGGAATACGGCACGATGCTGTCCTCCGTGCCGTGTATCTCCAACACGGGAAGGGGGCGAGCCGGATTGCATCCGGGCTGCACTGTGTCGGCGTAGTAGTTGCCACTCACAGGCGCCACTGCAGCCAGCTTGTCGGCCGCATAGCAGGCCATCATCTCGGTCATGCCGCCGCCATCGGAAAAGCCGGTGGCGTAAATCCGAGCCAGGTCCACGCAGGCATGTGCCTTGACAGCATCCAGGACAGCGAGGGCATAGCCAAGATCGTCGACGCCATAGTCAAGGGGCCTGGCGTTGCCCCAGGCGCTGACGCCGTTGTCCAAGTGGACGGCTTCCAAGTAGGCGACGAGGAAGGCGTGGTGATCGGCGAGCGGGGAGAACCCTGAACCAGCATCATCCCCGGCCGCGGTGCCGCCCCCACCGTGGAACTCGAGAACCAGCGGCTGCGGTTGACTCGGAAGGTATCCCACGGGAACATGAAGCCGGTAGCGGCGGCTGACCCGACCCTCGGCGGTTGCCGGCTTAGCCGG
>JAEKNQ010000011.1 GCA_016464825.1 Candidatus Dormiibacter inghamiae
CGAGTTGTATCGCCACCCGGGTCACCACGCCGTGGCGCTCGCCAGTATGTTTGATGGTCTCTTCAACCATCCTCACTGCCCGCTCCCGGAGCTCAGGCGGGTGCCGGTGTCCCGATCCCTGCTTCGACGTCTGCTGGTTCGGTGCTGGCATGGGCTACATCCTCCCAAAGAATGAAGCCTCCATCGAACCCAGCGTGGTTCATGAGTGCGGATTCCGGAGCAAATGGATCACAGATTCCGGACGAATTGGATCAGTCATTGCGGGGTTTTGGATTACCCCGCTGAAGGAGGTTTGTGGCGCGATCGGCGTGAGGTGAGAGGCGGCGGGCATCCTGACTCGGACAGTCGCAGCAGACGTTCGAGGAGAGATGCCGCTGCCCCGTCCCCGTTCCGCCATGCGCAAGATTAGAGAGGTCCTTCGGCTCTCCTTTGAAGAGCATCTTTCCCGCCACCAGATTGGGGCCGCAGTCGGGCTGCCGTATACGACGGTGTGGCACTACCTGGAGCGAGCCCGAGAAGCCGGGCTGAGCTGGCCACTTCCGGATCAGATCGACGACCGGGAACTGGAGGGCAGGCTATTCGTGACGGCGGCCGCGCCATCAGTGCCGAGCCGGCCGCCGCCGGACTGGAATCACGTGCATCTGGAGCTACGGCGGCCGGGGGTGACCTTGATGCTGCTCTGGCTCGAATACAAAGAGCGCTTCCCTGACGGCTACCAGTACAGCCAGTTCTGCGACATCTATCGGCGCTGGCAGCGCCACCTCGACGTGGTCATGCGCCAAGAGCACCCGGCCGGCCAGCGTGGGGCCAGATGGCGCGGTCCTGCACCCCCTCAATCATTATCGCCGGCACACCTGCCTGGCCCAACGTGAAAGTCCGGGAATTGCACCGACCAGGGTATCGCGAATCGAAACCAGGTGAAGACCCTCAAGCGGAAATGCTATCGCGCCTCGGCATTCCTCGAGCGTGGGAAAGGCTGCCCCGTCGGCCCGCAGCCAGCTATCGGTCATAAGGTCTCGGAGCTGCATGCCCAGGGTCATCATGATCCCCCCGACCAGATATCTCAGATTACCCAGCACGGCCTCCAGCTGGCCCGCATCCTCCATCGCCTTGATCGCCGCAAACCAGGGCGTAAGTCGCTCCTCGCGCACGTTGCGGTCAGTACCGAAGAGCGTGTTCATGGCGACGAACCGCTTCATCCGGCCGGGGTTATCTGGAGGCGACGACCGTACCGTAGGGTTGCTCGCACACCGCGCACGGACTTGGCCGATAGGCCCTCCTTCAACTTCGCGTTCAGCCACCAAGACCCCCGAATAGCTAACCGGATCCTCGCCAATCACCCGCCCGAGCACATAGGCGCGGAAAGAATCGAGCTTGGAGCTCACCTCACGCGCGGCTCGCGGCCTGGGCCCACCCTAGCGGAGCAGGCGACGCACCGTCTTGCGGTCGCGCCCTGTCAGCCGCGCGATCTCGCTGATCGACTTACCATGAACCCAGGCCTCCTGCAGTTGCATGAACTCTCCTCGGCCGACTATCTCTGTCCCTCCTGCTGCGACGTTGGCTGCGTAGGAGGAACACATCCACACCTCGCGTGGGTCAGGACTTTCAAACCGGCTCTATCTGAGGAGTTTCACACCGGCGCTGACACATCGGCGCACCAAAAACGTTGAAGGGTAAATCGCGTCCACCAGGGCGGCGGCTGCGCCGGGTTGTCGCCAGAGCGATTCACCCTGTGGCGTCTGTCGGGCGCTTCGGCCCGCGGACGAGGACGCCCTCGACAACGCTCTGGGAGTGCTGGGGCGGCGCCGCCGATCAGCGCAACCCTTGCGACGGTCATCCAGCTCGCGCTCGAATGATGTGGTCAGGTAGTCGCGGTGTGGCTTGCCATCCCGCCTGGCCTGGTCGGCGAGGTCGGCGAAGCGGTCGCCCACCGTCGGCAGCCGAAGCTCGTGAGTCAGCCTTGACGAGGACGTCAAGGGCGCCGCTGAGCTTGCTCATGTCCGAACGTGCTGCAGAAGCCCGTCATAGGCGTCGACCTGCGGCTGCGGGCGCCCAACTCGCCGGCCTCGATCACCTCCAGCCGGACGGGGTCTGCTCACCCGCTCCGCCGTGTGGTTACGGTGGAGCAGGAGAGCGTCGACCATCAACCGGGCGGCGCCACTTTCCCGAGCCGCGCCTTGAGGGCCATAGAGGGCTCGCTTGTTGCAACCAGCGGTCCTCCTGCGGGCCTGGCCCAGCGCCAGCGAGCGCCAGAAGGCCTGCGGCTTACACCACTACTCGCGACACAACTTCGGAAGCCTTCAGTAGGAGTGACGAAATGATTACAATTCGTTACACGCGATGATCACGAAGGAATGTACGCGCAATGCTTTGCGTGCCCCAAAGTGAAGATGATCGCTCGGATTGGGCAAACAGCCAACCGACCCGACCATCGGGCGACGCCCATGAGACAGTCGTGAATCTCGGCGTTGCCATTGTCATTGGCCTTGCGGCCGCCGCGCTCGGACAGCGGACGAGAGTGCCAGGAGGCGCCATCGTCGCTCCGATCCTCGCAGTTGCCGCCTGGCGCTTGACCGTGAATCAGCGCGTTGATGTCTTCCCAGGCTGGCTACAGCTTCTTGTATATGCCCTGCTAGGCACCGGTATCGGATTGTCGATCGATCGCTCGTCTCTACTTGCGCTCAGAGTCGACTGGCCAGTGCTGTTGTTAATGGCCGCATCGGTTTATGTGGTAGCGGTTGCCTGCGTCCTACTGATCGCTCGGGTGTTTCAGATCGATGCCGCTTCGGCCCTCCTTGCAGGATCCCCAGGGGGATTCACCGGCATCGCCGGCCTCAGCCTCAGCTCGGGTGCGAACGTGGCCCAAGTCGTCGCAGTTCACACGACGCGACTGCTCCTGATCTATGCAACCCTTCCATTCATCCTGGCTGCGGTAAACGCCAGGCCGGATTAACCGACTATCTATCGGTCAAATCTGGGTTATCAACGTTCTGGTCAGTTCTGGTGAGGAGGTCGGCAATCGAGGGCGCAGAACCTGCCGCAATCCGGCTGGCGACCCTTACGGCAGAACGTTCGGGTCGGACAGCTGAGTCGCCCAGTTCACGAGCCCGCCAGATTCCGTCGGAGTTACCTTCTTGAGCCCTTCCTACTTGCGTCCGTACAGCTCTAGCCCAATTGTGCTCCTGATGGAACCGGTGCTTTTTCGGCATATCCGCTATCCCGGCTGGCCGGTCCCATTTGATCGCTTTGAGTCAAGATCACTCCAGCCTCAGCTTGGGCTTGATCGGCTCGGCGGCGAGCAGGTATCGGATGGCAGGCTTCTTCGGCGTCGGCGCGTCGATGATCGAACCATGGGAGCCGCTCAACGATGTTTCGGACATCGCAGCGCTCCGCGCTGCCGTCGGTGAGCGCTTCCACCACCCGGTGGATGGCGCCGGGAGCGTTGTCAAAGCGCTCGGGACTGCGTCCGTCCGAAGACGGACGCACATTGATTGACACGCAGCGACCGGGAGCCATGCACACGCTGATCGGGTTCGTGAACCCTCAGCGGCCCGCTGTTGTTCTTATCGACTATGCGGAAGACTCCGCTGGTTTCAGCCGCGTCGAAGGAGAATGCTGAGATGTCAAATCCGCGTATCGCTTTTCGAATGTCGTCCGTCCGTCCCCGGCTCAGCGCCCCTTTCGGCAAACCATTGATCGTCCATGTCGTGGTCAATGTCGAACACTGGAAGTTCGACGAACCCATGCCGCGCGCGATCATCCCCGGGCCCCACGGCTTCGAATCGGTCCCCGACGTGCCAAACTTCGCATGGGCCGAGTACGGAATGCGATGTGGCATGCCCCGAATCCTGCGTTCACTCGCTGATCGGGGAATTCGCGCAACCGCGGCCATCAACGCCGCAGTGATCGACGTGTATCCCGAAGTGGCGCGTGCGATGTTTGACGCTGGCTGGGAATTCATGGGTCACGGCGTCCACCAGCGTTCCCTGCCTTCAGTCCCCGACGAACGCGTGGTGATTCAGCAGAGTGTCAGAATGATCGAGGAATTCACCGGACGCCGGCCTAGGGGTTGGCTCGGGCCCGGGCTCCGCGAGACATTCGATTCCCCCGACATCCTCCGCGAGATGGGAATCGAATATGTGTGTGATTGGGCACTCGATGACCTGCCGGAATGGTTGCGAACAGACCGCGGATGGATGGTCGCGCTTCCATACTCGCTCGATGTCAACGACAGCGTTCTCTATGCGGTCGAGCGGCACAGTAATCCCGAAATGTACAGGCGTGTAGTCGATGCCGTGGAGTGCTTTAACCGCGAAGTTGTCGAACAGCCTCGCATCCTAACGATGCCGCTCCATCCACACCTGATCGGGCCACCGCATCGGATCATCTACCTCGACCGAATCCTTGATTTCCTGCAATCTCGCCACGACACGGTGTTTCTCACGGGCTCACAGATCGCCGACTGGTACCGCAATGCAGAGCCCCCGCCGATCGACTCGACGCGGTTGCGCGCGTAATGTCGGCCCACCCCCGGCGTTGACGCTCCCCCTCTCCGAGATCCACGACCTCTGGAAACCATGGTCGGGCAAGGTGTGCAGCACTCCGCGGCACGGCGCCGCGGGGCAATTTGAACCACGCTGGGTTCGATGGAGGCTTCATTCTTTGGGAGGATGTAGCCCATGCCAGCATCGAACCAGCAGACGTCGAAGCAGGGATCGGGACACCGGCACCCGCCTGAGCTCCGGGAGCGGGCAGTGAGGATGGTTGAAGA
>JAEKNQ010000031.1 GCA_016464825.1 Candidatus Dormiibacter inghamiae
TCGAGCGCTTTCACCAGTCCCTCAAAAGGTTCCTCGCCAAACAACCGCCAGCGACCTCGGTCGGCCTACTCCAGCTCCAGCTCGACAGCTTTCGCACCTACTACAACCAGCAGCGCCCGCATCGCGCACTCGACGGCCGGACCCCCTTGGTTGCCTTCAACGCCCGCCTCAAGGCGGCACCCAATACTTCCGCTCCGGCTATCCATGGAGCTTCAGCCGCCCAATCGATGACGCCACCGCCGGGTCGTGTTGGGGGGAACGTCCGCTCACCCCACGCCCGCCTACGGGAACTTGATCTGGCCCCTCACATCGATCACTTGGGACTGGGGGATGTAGCGCGTGCCGTCGAACTTGGCGAGGATCTCCTGGGTGATCGTGTAGTGGTCACTCGAGGTGTTCTTGACCTGGACGCTCTTGTGGAGGAAAGGGTTCGTCTCGTTCAGGTTGTTGAGGATGTCCAGGACCGCCTTTCGAGTCGGGTTGGCGCCCGCCCTCTTGAGCACGTCCACCATGGTGTAGGCCACCGCGACGCCGTACACGTTGAAGGCGTCGTTGAGGTCACCACTCGGGAAGTACTTCTGCATGACGTCCCGGTACTGCGTCACGCCTGCATCCGAGGCCTGCTGGGGATCGGTCGGGTCGATCGTGTATTCGACGCTCCAAACGCTCTCTACAGCCGCCGGGGTGCCGGCTGCCTTCGCCGCTGCGAACAGGTAGGGCATCGGCGCGGCCACGCCGTTCAGGAAGATGGTCGGCTTCCAGTTGACCTTGAACGCGGTGACGAGGGACTTGATGGCGGGTGAGGGCGTCTCGAAGATGAACAGCGTGTCAGCCCCGGACGACTTCAGGTGCAGAATCTGTGAGCCCAGGTCCGGTGCGCCCACCTCGTTGCTCTGCTTGTCGACTATCAGGTTCGCCTTGCTGCCCAGCCCCTTGACCAGGCCGTTCAGGTAGTCCTGTCCGTAGTCGTCGTTCTGATAGATCACGCCGATCTTGGCGTTCGGCAGGTTCTTCTGGATGTACTGGGCGTAAATGAGCGACTCGCCCTGGTAGGTCGGTTGCCAGCCGAACGTGTACGGATACTTCTTGTGCTCGGCCGAGAAGGTGGTCGCGCCCGTCGCGACGAAGACCTGCGGGACCTTCTTGGTGTTGAGGTACTCGCGGACCGAGGTCTGGGCCTGGGTCCCCAGACCCCCATACATCAGGAAAACCTGGTCCTGCTCGACCTGCTGCTTGGTCAGCGGCACGGTCTGGGCCGGGTTGTAAGCGTCGTCCACGTATTTGTAGACGATCTTCCGTCCGTTCACGCCACCGTGGTCGTTCGTGTACTTGAAGTAGGCGTCGGAGGCGCGGGCGATCGTTCCGTAGGCCGAGGCGGGGCCGCTGAGGGCGATGGTGCCGCCGAGGGTGATGGTGTCCTTGGTCACACCGACATCGCTGGCCGCTGGCGTGCTGCTGCTGCTGCCTCCGCCCCCGCAGGCTGCCAGCGCTAACGCCAGCAGTGCGACCACTGCCTGATGCAACAGGGTTCTCTTTCTCAACTCAACTCCTCCATTCCGCCGGCTGACGTGTGTGAGTTTGACATCAACGGATGCCGGTTGGGGGACTTTCTCCCGCGGGCTTCAGGGTCTGGGCGTCGGTCCGCAGCCGGCCGCGCAGCGCAGCGTAGCCCTGGCGCAGGAGCCCGGCGATGCCCTGGCGTGCGACGAACATCACTATCAGCAGGACGATGCCCTGGGTCACGGCCGGGGCCGCGTTGGCGAGTTGCCGGGAGATGGGGGTCAGCGCCTGCTGGGAGAAGATGGGCAGGAACTCGGTGAACAGCCCACCGAAGATCGCGCCCTCGATCGTGGCGATCCCGCCCAGCACCGCACCCACCAGCAGGAGGATGGAGAGCTGGAAGGGATAGGAATCGGGACTCACGAACCCTGTCGCGGTCGCATACAGCGACCCTGCCACGCCGCCGTAGATGGCGCTGATCGCAAAGGCCAGCGTCTTGTACGTTGAAACGTTGATGCCGAAGGCGGCGGCGGCCAGCTCTCCGTCCCGGACCGCTTTGAAGGCCCGTCCCGGCCGCTTGCGCAGGATGTTGTAAGAGACGAGGAAGAGGATCACGGTGATCAGCAGGCAGAGGAAGTAGAAGTACTGGTCGTCCGATAGGCCCGGCACCAGAGAGGTGTAGGGAGGCAGGATGATGCCCTTGACCCCTCCTGTCAGGTCGGCCGGCTTTTTCATCACGCTTGGTGCCGCCACCGCGAGCGCGAAGGTGGCGAGCGCCAGGTAGATGCCGTGCAGGCGCAGCGCCGGCAGGCCCACGAGGAAGCCGATCAGGCCGGAGATGATCCCCGCCAGCGGGATCGTGACCAGGTAGTTCAGCCCGTAGCGCTGTTGGCCGATGGCAGTCACGTAGCCGCCAACCGCCAGGAAGGCGCCGTGGCCGAGCGAGATCTGGCCGCTGTACCCGATCAGGAGGTTCAGGCCCAGGATGGCGATGGCGAAGGTGAGCGCATAGGCGAGCTCCAGGCTCTGGAAGCCGCTGGCCTGGAAGGGCAGACCGACAGCCACCACCGCGACCAGGACGCCGATCGCGATCCGAAGGCCGGGACCGGTTCGCGCCATCCTCTAGACCCTGCTCACCTCGGGACGGCCGAGGAGGCCGGCCGGCCGCAGGACCAGAACCAGCACCAGCAGCAGCAGCGCGACGCCCAGCCTGACGTCGGCCAGCTGCGGTATGTAAGCGCCGATCAGGTTGAGAGCCACCCCGAGGCTCAGGCCGCCGACGACCGCGCCCAGGGGGCTGTCGATCCCGCCCAGGACGGCGGCCGCGAAGGCGTAGATGATCGTGCCCTGCATCATGTTCGGCTCCAGGAAGATGATGGGGGCCACCAGAATGCCCGAGACGGCCCCGACCGCCGAGGCCAGGCCCCAGCCCAGCGCCAGCATCCAGCCCACCCTCACCCCCATGAGGCTCGCCGACTCCGGGTAGAGGGCGGCGGCTCGCAGGGCCAGCCCCAGTCGCGTCCGGGTCAGGAACAGTGAGATCAACCCGAGGACGACCAGCGTGATCCCGATCACTGCCATGTCCTGCAGGCTGACGAGCACCCCGCCGAGCGAGATCGGGGTCACCGGGAACGGGCTCGGGAACGGCTTCGGGACGTACCCCCAGATCGCCCCGGCGAGCCCGTTGGCGATTGAGAAAAGCGCCAGCGTCACGATGACCAGGATCAACGGTGAGGACTTCTCGAAGGGCCGAACGACCGCGCGCTCGAGCACTATCCCGGCCCCGAAGCCAAACAGCACCGCCCCCACGAACGCGAGCGCGTAGGGCAGGTGCAGGGCCACGATCAGGGCCCAGGCGATGAACGTCGAGAACATCGCGAACTCGCCCTGAGCGAAGTTGACGAGACCCATCGCGCTGTATATGAGTACGAGGGCAAGAGCCAGGCTGGCATAGATGCCGCCGGCAGCCAGGCCACTGACGATCTGCTGCGCCAAGGCCGTCAAACTTCCATCCTCCTCACACCTCTAATAGCCGAGGTAGGAGCGTCTTACCGATTCGTTCTTGCTCAGCTCGTCCGCCTTTCCGCTGAGCACGACCCGGCCGGATTCCAGCACGTAAGCCTGGTGGGCCACATTCAGGGCGAGCGCGGCGTTCTGCTCGACCAGGAGAACCGCCACGCCGTCGGTGCGGTTGATCGTCGCGACGATCTCCACGATCGAGCGGACGACCAGCGGCGCCAGCCCCAGCGACGGCTCGTCGAGGAGCAGCAGCTTCGGCCTCGACATCAGCGCCCGGCCGACCGCGAGCATCTGTTGCTCACCGCCGGAGAGCGTCCCGGCGGCCTGCTTCTGGCGCTGGGCAAGCCAGGGGAAGTACTCGAAGACGCGTCGAAAATCGCCCGCGACGTTCTTTCGGTCCCGGCGCACGTAGGCTCCGAGCCGGAGGTTCTCCAGAACGCTCATCTGGCCCATGGTGCCGCGGCCCTCGGGGACGTGGGCGATGCCGAGCCGGGCCGTCTCGTCAGCCGGGGCCCGGCTTAGGGGACGTCCGTTGAAGCACATCTGGCCCGACCTCGAAACCATTCCTGAGATCGACCGAAGCGTTGTCGTCTTGCCCGCCCCGTTGGCACCGAGCAGCGCGACGATCTGGCCCTCCTCGACGCTGATGTCGACGCCGTGCAGGACGTGCCGCTGGCCGTACCAGGCCTGGAGCCCATTCAGCTCAAGCAGGGGCATCTGGGACCCCCAGGTAGGCATGGATCACGGCTGGGTCGTTCTGGATCTCGGCCGGGGTGCCCTCGGCGATCTTGCGGCCGAAGTCGAGTACGACGACCTGGTTCGAGACGGCCATGACGAGTGCCATGAAGTGCTCGACAAGGAGGATCGTCAGGTCCAGCTCGGCGTGGAGGCGGCGCAGGAGCCCGGTCAGCTCGCTGACGGCCTCACGGTTCAGGCCGCCAGCCGGCTCGTCGAGCAACAGCAGCCGAGGGTTGCTCACGATCGCGCGTGCCAGCTCGACCCGCTTCAGCGTGCTGTAGGGCAGGCCAGCGGCCAGTCGCTGCGCGAGGTGCGGCAGTTCGACACGTTCCAGAGCCTCCATCGCGCGCTGCCGGGCCTGGCGCTCCTCCCGGCCGGACCGCGGCAGAGAGAGCGCCGCCTCGATGACGCCGGCGCCCATGCGGGCGTGCTGACCGACCAGAACGTTGTCGAGCACCGTCATGTTCGGGAAAAGGGCGACGTTCTGGAACGTGCGCGCGATGCCAAGACCGACGACGCGGTGGGGCGGCAGCTTCAGCAGGCTCTGGCCGCCCCAGGTGACGTCACCGGAGGTGGGAGTGTAGAGCCGGGTGATCACGTTGAAGAGAGTCGTCTTGCCGGCGCCGTTGGGGCCGATCACCCCCAGGAAGTGGCCTGGCGTGACAGAGAAGTTGACGGAGTCCAGGGCCACCACGCCACCGAAGCGGATGGTCACGTCATCGACCGCGAGCCGCGCTTCAGCCACGGTGGACAGTCTGTCGTCGAGGCGGGGCGGCCGTCAACCACTCGTCACGTCCTCCCCCCGCGGGCGCGTGGAAAGTGTAGGAGGGGGATCGACGCAGGGCACCGTCAGCTGATTGGCCGCGCCCCCCGGCTCAGGGCGAGGCTAGCCATTACCATCGCCATCGCTGGGGCCGCCTCGGTTGTCAGCGTCTCCGTCGTTGAAGGCGGGAGGCCGCATCGGCGCCGGCGCCTGCGTCGGGGGCGGTGCCGCCGGCGGCTGGGCGGCTGGTGACTGAGCTGCCGGCGGCTGAGCCGGTTGCGCGGGAGGCTGGACCGTTGCCGCCGGTGGCGGGGTGGTCCCGTCGTTGTCGTTGTCCGCGTCCGGCGGCGCGAGAGCGACCTGGACAAACCACATCCTTGCCACGCCCTGGCCGTGCGTGTCGGCCGGGGCCCTGTCCCCGCTGAAGGTGTAGAGCGGCCACTCGTAGTACGCCACCTGGGTGCTTCCATCGGGCCTGGCGACGGTGCTGACGGTTCCGCTCAGCATGAGATCGTGGGTCGGTGTCGCGGCGCCAGTCGCCAGCAGCGGCAGCCACGTCCGAGCGCACTCCCCGGTGCAAACGATCTTGCCGCCCTTCTCAGGCAGGAAGTGGTAGAGAACGCGGCCGCGGTCTTCGGTCAGGATCTGCCCCAGCTTGGGGTCGGCAGCCTCGTTGAGCGAGGGCGTCGGGCTTGCGGCGGGCTTCGCGCTCGTCTGCGCAACCGCCCCGCCGCAGGCGGTGAGCAGCAGGCCAAAGCCGGCCGCGATCGGCAAAAAGTGTTCCTATGCGCACCTGGCTAAACATCTCCTCTGTTATTGGCGGGCGAGCGAGTGCTGGCTCCGGTTCTCGCTTGGACGTCATCCCGGAACAGCGCCCGCGTTTTCTGAATTGCCGTACGGTGTGAGGCGTCGGGACGGTTCACAACAGCCGGCGGTTGAACCTTTCGCCAGGCTCTCTCCGTACGGGCTGAGAGCGTGTATGCGGAAATGGAGATGGCGACCGTCGGGCTGCGGCTGAACCGCCTGCGGGCGGCAGGACCGACCAGTGTCGCTGGCGAGCCGGCGATGTCAGCTGCCGCGGAGCCCGGGCGGCGCTCCTGGCACCCAGCAGCCTCAGGTTCAGCCCGTGCGCCTGGTGGCGGCAGACGGCGGCGCGGCCAGGTCGAGAACGCCGCCGTCGCCCAGAGTGAGGGGCGCCTCCAGACGTATCTGACCCTTCTCGACTCCCACGGAGTCGATCGCGTCTTCAGCGCCGCCGGCGGGCCGCCTCTCTTCGTCCAGGTCAGGGGCCATAGCGCCCAGACCGGCGGCAACGGGTCAGCCTTTCCATTCCCCTTGGCGGCGTCGGCGCTTACCCGCGCTGGCTGCTCGCCCTCGTCGCGATCAGGGACGACCGGGTCGAGCACACTTATCTGATCCCGGGGGACGAGCTGTACCGCCTCGCCGAGCGCATCCGGTTGGTGGACGGGCGGCCCGCCCTGCGGCTGACCGCCAGCCCCACCAGCCCGACCTGGAGCGAGTTCCATGTGGCCGGGGACGGCCTGGGCAGCAGGTTGCTGCAGCTTGCTCTGGCCGGCGCAACCGACCTGCTCCCAACGCCGAGCGAGCGCTTCGAGCGCAGCCAGGAGGTGGGCCGGTCGTTCGAGCTGGAGATGGCCGCCGCCATCGTCGCCGGCTGCGGCCGCCTCGCGCTGTACCAACCGGCCCCGGACGATCAGGGCCCGCGACCTGCTGCTGCAGCTAGCCGGATCAGACCGCTCCGGCTTCCTTCAGGTCAAGGGCAGCGAGCGGCTCGACGCGGGCACCAACCACGCCCGATTCCAGGTTCGCCGCCGGACGTTCAGCCTGGACCCGAAGGTCACCTATGTTTTCGCCTACCGGCCGCCCGGCGGATCGCCGGGACCGGTCTGGGCGGTGCCCGTGCCTGACCTCGAAGCCCGGACCACGGCTGGAGACGCCGAACATCTCAGCTTTGAAGCTCCGCTCAGCGGTGCAGACCCGCGCTGGTCCGAATACCGCCTGCGGCTGGACGAATTGTCCATTCACCTGCTGACTGAGCTTGAGGCGGGTGTTCCGATTTGACCCAAGCCAAGTGATCGCCGGAATTGAATCGTCGCCAGCTCAATCGCACGCTGCTGGCCCACCAGCTGCTTCTCCCGCGCCACCGGCTGGCAGCGCCCAATGGCGTCGAGGCGTTGCTGGCAGTGCAGGCTCAGTACGCCCCGTCACCGTACGTCGCGCTCTGGTCCCGGCTGGAGCGCTTTCGCAAGCAGGACCTGACCCAGGCGCTCGTGCGGGGAGATGTCGTCAAGGCGACGATGATGCGGAACACGCTCCACGTCGCGTCGCGACGTCTATCCCGCCATTGCCGCCGCGCATGGGCAGGCCTGGCGCCAACGCGTGGCGCGCGAGGGCCGTGATATCGATGTCCTCTGGTCCGCGCTGCCTGACCGACCACTTACAGCGGCATTTGCAGGCCTACGGACCGGCCACCCGCCAGGACGTCGAGCAGTTCACAGGCTTCAAGACCACCGAGGTCAGCGCCGCTCCCGAGCCCCTGCCCCAGATCGGTGACGGGCTCTACGATCTGCCGCGTATGCCGCACCCGCGGGCGGATGCACCCGCGCCGGTCCGCTTCCTCCCGCCCTACGACTCGATCATCCTCGCCCACCGCGACCGTTCGCGGATCCTCCCCGACGAGTACTACGAGACGGTGATTCGGCGCAAGAACGCGACGACGAAGGCACCTTTCACCGTTGATGGCTTCATCGCCGCCGCCGGGCGGATGGAGAAGCGCAAATTGGTGATTGAGCCCGTCACGCCCCTGCCCTTGAAGTGGCGCCGCCAACTGGAGGCCGAGAGAGCACAACCGGAAGCTTTCTGGAACGCCTGAGGTCAGGGAACGGTCCGGCCAGCCTGGCGGGTGCCAATACGCTCTGGCTTGGCAGCCGCGCCCCGGCGGAGATGATCGCCGGAGGTCTGACCGTATCAGAGGTACCGCCCACACCCAGAAGCCGAATGCGGGTGCCGGCGGTTACGGTCAAGGGCGTGAGTTTCCAGAGGGAGAAGGCTGACCGCTTCTTGGCCTTGCACAGTGGGCGAGGTCAAACGGCGGACCAAGGTCATCAGCCGCTTCCCCGGCGAGACCAGTTGCCTTAGCCTCGGCTGGGCCGTCATGGACCTCGTGATCGCGACCGGTCGCGGTCTCGCGCTCACTGACTTTGAAGTCGATAAATGGATATTCCAAGGGTCTGACTCAAGGCTTTCCCTCAGTCGAGTCATCGCGCTCGGAGAACTGAGCCGGCCACTCAAGTCCGCCGGAACCCCGCATGCAGGTCATGCATGTCAGGATGCATGGTGCTGCATGCAGAGAAGGCGCTCGCTGCTCCCCCTGTCGGGCAAGCTTGCCAACGGCTGAAGGTACCTGTGTAGGGCCAGCTGGGGTCACAGCCGGACCCTTGAAGCGAGGCCGAAGCAGGGACAACGAGCCCGGCCTGCTGCGCGCAAGCGGGGCGACGGCTTGACATCCAGGGGCCAGGGTGTAAGCTCGGCCAGAACAGTCCAACGGCTTAAACCAGGAGTGCTGGGATGACAGAGGATCAAACGGGCCGGACCGACAACCCACCCGACACCACTCAGGACGCGACGGGCACCAACCCGGAGGAGCGCCTAAGCGGCGTCAGCGATTCAAAGGGTGGCGAGGAGTACGCGAAGCAGACCGAGGCGGGCCACCACGAGGAAGCTGAGACCGGCGCCGGGCGCCCGGCCGGCACCGCTGACGCGCGCCGCTCGACGGGCATCAACCCCGGCGGCGCTGACACAATCGACGAAAGCATGCCCGACATGCCGCCGGCCTAGCCGATTCCGAAAGAGGAGCTGATTGCGATGGACGACAAGAGCGCCGAAGAGAAGCTGGAAGAGAACACAGGCTCCCAGTCGGGCCCTGAACGAGAGGCTCGGCATTTGTTCGGCGGTGGCCCCGGCGACCAGGCGCCGCCCGACCTGGACGACATGAAGGAGCACTTGGAGGGGGGCGCCACCGCAACCTCGGACCCTGGCCAGGAAACGCCGGTCAGCGGGCCTGAGGACCTCTTTGGTAGTAAGGGCGTCATCCCCACAGCGGAGGATCGCTGACGCCCCCATGTGGGGGCGGTTCTTTGACTCACCAACCAGTTGGGTGATCTCGGGATTGGAGCGGTGTTCAGCCGCTCAGTGAGAAGGAAGCGAAAGGAGTCGGTCCATGACTGAGGTTGCTGCGCCGTACGGTCGCAAGACACAACGACCGCCCGCCGTGCCGGATGTCCACGTCCTCTGGATGTCCGAGGGGATGAGTTGTGACGGAGACACTGTGTCCATCACAGCTGCCACTCAACCGAGCATCGAGGACGTCTTGCTGGGCGCCATCCCTGGTCTCCCCAAGGTCCACCTGTACAACAAGGTGCTCGCCTACGAGGTCGGCGACGACTTCCTGGCGCCCTTCTACAAGGCTTGGCGGGGGGAGCTGGAACCGTTCGTGGTGGTGGTGGAGGGATCGATTCCGAACGAGAACATCAACGGTGATGGCTACTGGACCGGGCTGGGCGCCGACCCCGCCACCGGGCAGCCGATCACGCTCAACGAGTGGATCGATCGCCTGGCGCCGAAAGCGACAGCGATGATCGCGGCGGGGACCTGCGCCACCTACGGCGGCATCCACGCCATGGCCGGCAACCCCACTGGCTGCATGGGGCTCGCCGACTACCTGGGCTGGGACTACAAGTCGAAGGCCGGGCTGCCCATCGTCAACGTCCCCGGCTGTCCTGTGCAGCCTGACAACTTCATGGAAACGTTCCTCTACCTCCTCTACCAGGTGTCGGGACTTGCCCCCATGATCCCGCTCGACGAGCAGCTCCGGCCGACCTGGCTGTTCGGCAAGACTGTCCACGAAGGCTGCGATCGGGCCGGCTACTACGAGCAGGGCGACTTCGCGACTGAGTACGGCTCCCCCAAGTGCATAGTGAAGCTCGGCTGCTGGGGTCCGGTGGTGAACTGCAACGTCACCAAGCGCGGTTGGATGGGCGGCATCGGCGGCTGCCCCAACGTGGGCGGCATCTGCATCGGCTGTACGATGCCCGGCTTTCCTGACAAGTTCATGCCGTTCATGGACGAGCCCCCGGGGGCCAAGGTGTCTTCGACGAGCGTCGGCATTTACGGCGGCCTGATGCGGGGGCTGCGCACGATGACCAACCGCACAGTGAACAAGGAACCGAAGTGGCGGCATAATCGCGGCGAACTGACCACCGGCTATCAGCCGCGCGCATACAACCAAGGAGGTTAAGTACAGAATGGCGATCCTCGAGAAGGAGCAGACGAAGAAGAGGTCTCTCGTTGAGATGTCCTGGGATCCGATCACGAGGATCGTTGGCAACCTCGGCATCTTCACCAAGATCGACTTCGACAACCGCGAGGTGGCCGAGTGCTATTCGACCTCATCTGTGTTTCGTGGCTACAGCATCTTCATGAAGGGCAAGGATCCGCGGGATGCCCACTTCATCACCAGTCGCATCTGCGGCATCTGCGGTGACAACCACGCCACCTGTTCGTGTTACGCGCAGCAGATGGCGTACGGAGTTCGGCCGCCGGCCATCGCCGAGTGGATAGTCAACCTGGGCGAAGCTGCCGAGTACATGTTCGACCACAACATCTTCCAGGACAACCTGGTGGGAGTCGACTACTGCGAGAGGATGGTCAGGGAGACCAACCCCAAGGTCTGGGAGAAGGCCACCAAGACGCCGGCGCCACACGCTGACGCCCATGGTTTCCGGACGATCGCCGACATCATGACAGCCCTCACCCCTTTCACCGGCGAGTTCTACCGGGAGACCCTGGTCGTAAGCCGCTACACGCGCGAAATGTTCTGCCTCATGGAGGGCAGGCACGTTCACCCCTCCACGCTTTACCCCGGCGGCGTGGGCACCGTGCCGACAGTCCAGCTCTTCACCGACTACCTCGTTCGCTTGACCAAGTACGCCGAGTTCATGAAGAAGTGCGTGCCTCTGCATGACGACCTCTTGGACTTCTGGTACGACGCGCTGCCGGGCTATGAGAAGGTTGGTCAGCGGCGGATACTGATGGGCTCCTGGGGCTCCTTCCAGGACCCCGACCACTGTGACTTCAGGTACGACCACATGTCGGATTGGGGCCGCAAGATGTTCGTGACCCCGGCCATCATCAAAGACGGCGAGCTCTTGACCACTGACCTGGTCGACATCAACCTCGGCATCCGGATCCTGCTTGGCAGCTCCTACTACGACGACTGGGAGAACGAAGAGACTTTCGTGCCGAAGGATCCGCTCGGCAACCCTGTCGACCAGCACCATCCCTGGAACCAGACGACCATCCCGCGGCCGCAGAAGAGGAACATGCAACCCGGCGGGAAGTACTCCTGGACGATGTCGCCGCGCTGGTATGACAAGGCCACGAAAGAACACCTCGTCATCGACACAGGCGGCGGGCCGCTGGCGCGCCTGTGGGCAACAGCCAAGGCGGGCCTGGTCGACATCGGCTACGTCAAGTCCACCGGCAACAGCGTCAAGATCTACCTGCCCAAGACCGCGCTCAAGCCCGAAGCGGAATTCGAGTGGAAGGTGCCGCAGTGGAGCAACGCGATTGAGCGGACGCGGGCTCGGACCTACTTCCAGGCGTACGTGTGCGCGGCTGCCTACCACTTCGTCGAGAAGGCCTTGGAGGAGCTTCACGCCGGCCACATCAAGACGTTCACGCCGTTCGAGGTGCCTGACGAGGCGATCGGCTGCGGCTTCCACGAGGCAGTCCGCGGCTTGCTCTCCCACCACCTCGTAATCCGCAAGGGCAAGATTGCCAACTACCACCCATATCCGCCCACCTGCTGGAATGGCGGTGTGCGGGATCAGTGGGGTCAGCCGGGCCCGTACGAAGACTCGGTGCAGAACACGCCGATCTTCGAAGAAAACGGTCCCGACAACTTCAAAGGCATCGACATCATGCGAACAGTACGCAGCTTCGACCCGTGCCTGCCCTGCGGCGTGCATATGTACCTGGGTCCCGGCAAGGAGCTTCAGCTGCAGCACTCGCCGATGTTCGGTCACCAGGAATAGATTGACCAGTAGTGGCCATCCTGCAGCGAAAGGAATTTGACCGCCGACTTCAGCAAACCGAATCACTGATAAACGAAGTCGAGGCCCTCGCCGACGAGGAGGTGAAGGGGCGCGCCGTTGAGGCGATCCAGGCGCTCCTGAACCTACATGGCGAGGGGCTTGAACGGACTCTTGAACTGATAGCTGATTCGCCCAAACAGGGTCAGGCACTCATCGATGAGCTGGGTAGCGACCCGGTAGTGGGCGGACTGCTCTTGCTCCACGGCGTCCATCCGCTGGGCTTGGAGGACCGTGTCCTCCAGGCCCTCGACAAGGTGCGGCCCTATCTGGGCTCGCACGGAGGCAACGTCCAGCTTGTTGGCCTCGATGAGGGAGTGGTGCGGCTCCGGCTGGAGGGCACGTGCCACGGCTGCGCTTCCTCGGCAGTCACTCTCAAGTTTGCTGTCGAGCGGGAGATTATGGAGGCGGCGCCGGACGTGGTAGCCATCGAGGTGGTCGACGACAGCGCCGAACGACCGCCGGAAGGATTCATCCCGCTGGGCCAGATCAAGCCGCTTGCCCCGAAGCCCGCCAGCACCGACTGGGAGGTGGTCGCCGGAGTCGGACATCTCGAGTCAGGTTCGACGAAGGTGGTCCACGTTGGCGGCAGCGCTGTCCTCTTCTGCAGCTCGGGGGAGGCTACCTTCGCCTACCGGGACAGTTGCCCGGCCTGCGGCGCCTCGCTGGCGGGCGGTGACCTGCGGGAGGCGATCCTGACCTGCGCCGGTTGCCAGGCCCGGTTCGATGTCAAACTGGCGGGTCGCGGAGTTGGTAATGAACTACACCTGGAGCCGCTGCCGCTCCTGCAGACTGACGGCGAAGTCCGCCTGGCGGGGGCCGCCAGAAGCTAGTGGGCAATCCTCCGCCTTCCCCGGGCGCCTTCGCGACGCTGCGGGGAATGGCTCGTCAGCGGGAGCTGGGCGAGACCTGCGACCTCTGCAGTGAACCCATCCCGGAGCAGCACCGCCATCTGCTCCAACTCAGCTCTGAACGGGTTGTCTGCAGCTGCCTGCCCTGCTCGATCCTCTTCGCCGATCGCGAAGCCAAACACTATCGGTTGATCCCGAGCGGCGTGCGGTTCGTCCCCGACTTCGAGATGTCGGATGAGATCTGGGCAAGCTTCGGCGTCCCCGTCAGCATGGCGTTCTTCCAGCACTCGCATCCGAGCGGGCAGGTGGCAGCCGTCTACCCGAGCCCGGCCGGTCCCACCCGCTCCCTGCTCACCTTCGACGCTTGGGAGGAGCTCGAGGAGGCCAACCCCGTCCTCCGCCGCATGGAACCGTCGGTCGAGGCGCTGCTCGTGAACCGCGTCGGCGGAGCGCGCGACCATTACCTCGCCTCCATCGACGAGTGCTATCGCCTCGTGGGACTGATCCGGATGGGCTGGCGAGGGCTATCCGGGGGCACCGAAGTCTGGCGGATGATCACAGGCTTCTTTGCCGACCTCGACAAGCGGGCCGAGACGGTGAGTGCGCGAGATGCCTGACCTGGATTTCCGCGTCGACGGCGCCGCGCCGGTGCCCTACTGCACGACGCCGACGCTGGGTCTCAAGCTCTACGTCAGCAACTCGACTGAGGAGCGGATCCAGTCGGTCGCTCTCAACTGCCAGGTTCGCATCGAGGCCCAGCGCCGTCGCTACGGCGCCGGCGAGAAGGAGCGGCTCTTCGAGCTGTTCGCGGAGCCGGAGCGCTGGTCGCAGACCCTGCGAAGCCTGCTCTGGACGCACGTCGGGCTCAATATCCACGGCTTCGTCGGGAGCACCGTTGTGGAACTGCCGGTCACCTGTACGTATGACTTCAACGTGCTCTCTGCCAAGTACTTTCACGCGCTGGACGGCGAGGACGTACCGCTCCTGCTGCTCTTCAGCGGCACCATCTTTTTCACCGACTCGGAGGGCCGCCTGCAGATCGCGATGATCTCCTGGAACAAGGAGGCGTTGTACAAGCTGCCGGTCGCCGTCTGGCGGTCGATGATGGAGATGTACTACCCAAACACCGCCTGGCTCGCGCTGCGGCGTGACGTAGTCGAAAGGCTGGAGTTGTACAAAGCCCGCCGCGGTCACGTGACCTGGGAGAGGGCGCTGGAATCGCTGCTGACCGCCGAAGCGGAGGAGGCGGCGGGTTGAGCGCGCCGGTCGATCCAGTCGAGGCGATCGCCCAGGCGGTGCTCTACGAGGGCTACATCCTCTATCCCTACAGTGCCTCGTCAACCAAGAATCAGGTCCGCTGGACCTTTGGCGGAGTCTTCCCGCGCTCGTACGCGGAGGCCAATGAGGGTGAGTCGAGTGTCCTTCAGGCGCAGTGCCTGCTGCGCTTCGAGCCGGGCTGCACCGTCGATACCAGCATCCGCTTTCTGCGCCTCGTCCAGCGCACAGTGGGCCGGCTGGTGACACCGGTGACCGATCTACCCCCGGACAGCGATCCCGATGTCCAGCCGGCTGAATCGGTGGTCGTGGCAGGCGAGACCTACTCGTCCTGGCAGGAAGCTGTCGAGCACCGGGTGGAGGTGGGCGGCAGGGAAATCCAAGAGCTTCTCCTGGCCAACTGCAAGCTGCCGATGGACCTTCCGGCCCAGCGAACTGTGGAACTCCTGCGCGAGAGCGACGGCATGACTGCCGCTGCCATCGTGCGCGAATCGCCGCCACTGAGAGGAGAGGTCGAGGTTTCGGCGCAGGTCGTTGCCCCCGGCACCGCCCGGCTGAGTGCGCGCTTCACGAATCTGACGCCGCTCGACGAGGCGCTTGGCATGCGGCGGGAGGAGGCTGCGATGCACGCCTTCATCTCCAGCCATGTCGTGCTGGGCGCGACAGGTGGTGAGTTCGTTTCTCTGGCCGATCCGCCGGACGATCTCCGAGCCGAGACGGAAGCTTGCCGCAATCGGGGTGTCTGGCCGGTGCTGGTCGGCGCTCCTGGCTCCACCGACACCGTGCTCGCCTCGCCGATCATCCTGGAGGACCACCCGGCCATCGCGCCTGAGAGTCCGGGCGACCTCTTCGACGGGACTGAGATAGATGAGATCCTGACGCTGCGCATCCTGACTCTGACCGATGACGAAAAGGCGCAGATGCGACAGGCCGACCCGCGCACGCGAGCGATGCTCGAGCGTTCGGAGTCCCTGACGGGCGACGAACTGCTCAGCCTGCACGGCGCGCTGCGCGGCGTCCGTTCTTTGGCTGAGCGTGATGACTGAGCCGGGACGGTCGCTGGACAGCCGGTGGGACCCCTGGGGCCAGACTCAGAAGGTCGAGAGCGTGGAGTGCCAGGGTGTCGAGCTGCGCGTCGGCTCGCGTGTGGTGCTGCGACCCAGCGGTCGGGCCGACATCTTCGACCTGGAGCTGGCAGGCCGCAACGCAGTGGTGCAGGCGATCGAAGAGGACTTTGACGACCAGCTCCACGTGGCTGTTGTCCTCGACGACGATCCCGGCCGCGACCTGGGCCACCTGCGTCAGCCCGGTCATCGCTTCTTCTTCAAGCCAGCCGAGCTGGAGCCGATCCAGTGAGAGAGGGGCGCATCCTGGTAGCCGGCATCGGCAACGTCTTTTTGGGCGACGACGGGTTCGGCGTGGAGGTCGTGGCGCGATTGCGCGAAAGGCCGCACTCCACCGACATCGACATAGCTGACTTCGGGATCCGTGGCTTCGATCTTGCCTATGCGCTTATGGAGGACTATGAGGCGGCGATCCTGATCGACGCGCTGCCCTTGGGCAAGAAGCCGGGAACCGTACACGTTCTCGAACCCGAAGTGGACGCGCTCGCGGGCGTCGCTCTCATCGACAGCCACTCCATGAACCCGATGGAGGTGTTCAAGCATGTGAAGCAACTGGGCGGCAAACTGCCCAGGACGCTGATCGTGGGCTGCGAGCCGGCCAGCTTCGGATCCGATGCGGGCCGGATGAGTTTGAGCCGTCCCGTGCGAGCTGCGGTGACCAAGGCCGTGGACATTGTCGAGACGCTTTTGCAGCGCCTGAGCCAGAAAGAGGAGGTGGCCTGATGCCCATTTGGTTGTTCGTGGTTCTGGTCGTGATAGTGCTCGCGATATTGATAGTGCTGCTTCTGTCCCTGAGTGACATTCGGCGCTACCTGCGCATTCGGAATTTGTAAGTTCAGGCTGAGGGAAATAGCACAGATGTGTATAGCAGTGCCCGGTCGAGTGACGGAGGTGTCGGAAGAGGCCCAGGGAATGGCCAAGGTTGATCTGGCAGGAGTGGTGCGGGATGTGAACCTCGGCCTGCTCGCAGCCGACCAACAGCCCGCTGTCGGCGATTACGTGCTGGTCCATATCGGTTACGCGCTCCAGAAGATCGAGGAGCGCGAGGCGCTCGAAACGCTGAGCCTGTTGGCGGCGTTCAGCGAAGAAGCCCGGGCTGGCGAGGAAGAGTTCGAAGAGTCAGCGTTGACACTAACCCAAGGAGTTTGAAATGCCGTTTGGAATCAGTCCCCGGGGTAATTCGTCAATCGTAGTCGGCCCCAAGCTGCTGCTGCTGATGGTAGTCGGCGTGGCAGGTGCCCTGGCCGCAATCAGCCGCAATGACATCCAGCGCTACCTGCGCATCAGGAATATGTAACTTGATCTCGGCGGACTCTCGACCGGCCGGCGCCGGCGGTGGCGTGAATGCAAAGGGCGCGCTGCTCTTCGGGCGGTACGCGTTTCCTCCCAATCAGCTTGGTTACTGCGGACCTGAGGACAACCAGGCTCTGCTGGAGTACGTGTCGACGCGCACTGTGGACAAGGGCCTGCTCGAGCTCGAGCGCCGGTTTGAGGGCGCCTACCCGTATCTGTGCCTGATCGCCCAGGCGAATCAGATCGCCGATCCCTTCGATGAGAGAGTGGTGGAGGCGTACTGGATCGGAAATGGCCTGCTCGAGCGAGTAGACGCGCCGAGCTTTTATGACTCTTTGAACAAGCGCTTCCGCCCCCGTATGAAAGCTGCTGACTTTCAATGGCTGGCGGGCAAACTGGAGCTGAGCGCGCGGCCGCACCACAACTTTCACGTATTCGACATCTACACCCGCGGGGGATTGATGCGCGACGAGCGCGCGACTATCGCCCTGAAGCCGATGGATTCCTGTCGCATCAGTTGGGGCCGGGTCGTCGAAGTCGGCTCCTCCGAGCTCAAGGTGGAGCGTCAACCGATCGTCCTGGAGAGCGGAAAGCTGACGCTGGGCCATTCTGAGAATCGTACCGTCAAGCGGCAGCTGAACGGCCTGGGCTTCGTGGATCGGGTCGAGGTCGGAGCAACGGTTTCCATCCATTGGGATTGGGCCTGCGAAGTCCTGAATGAACGCCGCTCGGGGCGGCTGAGCGCGGCGACCCTCAAGTACCTGACGATCGCTAACCAGACCATCTGACTCCCAAGCAGCGGTGCCATCCAGCCAGCTGCAAGGCAGGCGGCTGCAGCTCGGGCTATGCGCCATCACGGCGGTAGCCTGCTGTGTTGGTGGTAGAGGAGGATGATGCCAAAGCGACCGCGCCGAGCCAGGTTCAGCCGGCGGTGGTAGCCCGGCGGCCTCGTGAGAACCTGCTCTTGAACCCTGTAGCGGGGAAACCCGTGCGGGGACCTCACCTGCTGACCAGAGGGCCAGGTTAGAGGGGCCAGTAATGGACAACGTCACCATCGCCAGGGCGACGATGGGCACGTCGCTCGCCTTCCACATAGTCTTCGCAGTGCTCGGCGTGGGGATGCCTCTGCTGATGTCGGTGGCGGAAGGGCTGGGACTCTGGCGACGCGACGAAACCTGGCTCCTGCTCGCCCGGCGCTGGGCCAAGGCGTTCGGCATCCTCTTCGCGGTCGGAGCTGTGTCGGGCACCGTGCTCAGCTTCGAGTTGGGCTTGCTCTGGCCGCGCTTCATGGCCTTTTCCGGTGCGCTGATCGGGCTGCCATTCACAGCCGAGGGGTTCGCCTTCTTCATTGAAGCGATCTTCCTCGGGCTCTACCTCTACGGCTGGGACCGCCTACCTCCTCTTGGTCACTGGCTGGCATCGATTCCGATCGTCCTGAGCGGGGCAGCCAGTTCGCTCTTCGTCGTCATGACTAACGCCTGGATGAACACTCCCGCCGGCTTTCGGCTGGGCCCGGATGGCCAGCTGCGGAGCGTCAACCCGCTGGGAGCGGCGCTGAATCCGTCGACGTCGACTGAGGATCCGCACATGCTCGTCTCCGCTTACGTGGTGACGGGCTTCCTCTTCGCCGCGGTCTATGCTGCCGGCCTGCTCCAAGGTCGCACCGACTTGGTCCACCGCCGCGGCCTGGCAGCCGGAATGGCGATGGGGCTGGTCGCCGTCGGATTGGCAGGCGTCACCGGCGACGCGAGCGCTCGATTCATCTATGAAGCACAGCCCGCCAAGTTCGCGGCCATGGAGGGCGTTTACCGAAACCAGAACGGCGCGCCCATCACCATCGGTGGGA
This sequence comes from Candidatus Dormiibacter inghamiae, assembly GCA_016464825.1. GTDB lineage: Bacteria > Chloroflexota > Dormibacteria > Dormibacterales > Dormibacteraceae > Dormiibacter > Dormiibacter inghamiae. The sequence goes on from JAEKNQ010000031.1 coordinate 18,582, forward strand.
TTCCGTCCAGCTCTCAGCACCGCGTCCTTTACGGGCTGGAGATCCCAGGCGCGTTGAGCTGGCTCGCGACCTTTGATGTGAACGCACCTGTGAAGGGACTTGACTCCTTTCCCCCTGGAGAGCGGCCAAATCCGGTTCTCGTCCACTTTTCTTTTGATTCGATGGTCGGCCTGGGAACGCTGCTGGGCTTCCTGGCTCTGGGCTTCTGGGGTCTCATGCTCTGGCGCCGCAGAATCCCGCTCTGGCGGCCGCTGCTCTGGGCAGTGGTGCTCGCCGGTCCGGCCAGCGTGGTGGCCATGGAGTCAGGCTGGTTTGTGACCGAGTTCGGCCGCCAGCCTTGGATCGTCTACGGCATCCTGCGAACGTCCGAGGCGGCGACTTCGGCGCCGGGGTTGGGTCCGTTTTTTCTGATCTTCCTGGTCATCTACGGAGGACTCGCGTTGACCACCGCCAGGCTGCTTCTGGCTGCGGCGGCGCACAACCGCAAGCCGGCCAGCGGCGCCGAAGCGTCGCCGCAACGGCGCCGAGTGTCGTCGTGAACGCGGCGGAGCTGATAGCTGCCATTCTCTGGCTGGCCCTGGCCGCTTATGCGGTGCTGGCCGGCGCAGATTTCGGGGGAGGGGTCTGGGACATCCTGGCGCGCGGTCCCCGGGCTGGCGACCAGCGGCGCGCGGTGGCGGAGGCGCTGGGGCCGGTTTGGGAGGCAAATCACGTCTGGCTGATCTTCCTCATCACCGGCCTCTTCACAGCATTTCCCAGCGCCTTTGGCGCTCTGGCGACGGCGCTGTACCTTCCCTTCACCATTGCTCTGATAGGGATCATCCTGCGCGGCGCCGCGTTCGCATTCCGAGCCCACGCTCGCGAGGCGGTTGGACCTCTTTCAACTTGGGGCGTGATCTTTGGCGCCGCCAGCATAGTGACCCCTGTGCTTCTCGCCACTACAGCTGCCGCTGTCGGCGGGGGCTTCGTGGTGATCAGGGGGACTCAACTCGAGTCTGGTTATTTCGCCGGCTGGACAACTCTATTTGCCGTGGTGCTGGGCCTCTTCGCCCTCGCGCTGTGCGCCTACCTGGCCGCCACCTATCTCATGGTGGAGACTGAAGACCGGCCCGAGCTGATGGCCGACTTCCGGGGGCGCGCTGGGGCTGCCGGCCTAGTCTCGGGAGCGCTTGGGCTGTTGGCATTCCTGACCGCGTGGTTGGAGGCCCCGCGGCTCTTCGAGTCGCTCGTAGGACGAGGACTTCCCCTATTCCTGCTCGCTCTGCTGAACGGCCCGCTGGCGCTGTGGGCGGTTTTCAAGTCGCGGCCACGAATCGCTCGTGCGGCGGTGGTCGCCCAGATGGTGCTGGTGCTTGCGGCTTGGGTGGTGGGGCAGTGGCCGTATCTCGTACCGCCCGGAGTCACCATCGAAGCCGCCGCCGCGCCCGCGGCCACGTTGACCGCCATGCTCGTGGTCATCGCGGCAGGCATGGCGTTCTTGATTCCGTCTCTTTGGTTGCTCTTCCGCGTCTTCAAGGCTCGCAACCCAGCCGCGGAGCCACGGAGCCCAGCTGCGAGCGGATAGCAAACCGATCAGATGATCGGCGCTGTCGTCTGACCCATGGAAGGTCAGTCGGCGCACACGTTCAGCCGTGCTGACTTTGAAGGAGGCACTGGTCCAAGCCTGTCAAGAAGCCCTCGCGCCAACTCTTCCATTGCGGTTCCCATTCGAGCTCGGCGCAGATCTTGTCGTTGCTGGCTCCCCGCTGTTCGGTCATCACGCTGACGGCGTAGGGGCCGGCCAGCCAGCGGACCAGCATCGCGGGCATCGAGCTCGGCCGCCGGGCGCCCAGGGCGTCTGCCAGCACGGGCAACCAATCGCGCACGGCCGCCGGCTCGTCGTCGACGACGTTGTAGACGCCGCCGGCTCTCTCGCCCATTGCCGACACGGTCGCCGCCGCGGCGTCTTCGATGTGGATGAACGACCAGTGGCCGTCACCTTTGCCCACGATAGGCAGCCGACCCCGGCGGACGGCCGCCGCCATGCTGCCGTCGGCGGCTAGCATCGTCCCAGGACCGTAAAGGTAGCCGTAGCGGAGGACCACGGGCTTCAGGTCCCGGGCGGTGAGCACAGTCTCCTCCAGCTCCGCGATGGCCGCCACGCTGCGCCGCATCTCGCTCGGAGCGTCCAGCCAGAGCGGCGCCTCCTCGGCCTTGATCCAACCTCCGACCGGCTGATACATGAATGCCACGCTCTGGGCGACCAGTCGCCTGGCCCCCGCTGCCCGGCCGGCAGCCACCAGGTTCCGGCCGCCAAGCGTGCGCAGACGGTCGGTGGCGGCGAACTGCTCAGACCGCCGGCGGGGTGAGAGCGTGGCCGGGATGGCGGTGAGCTTGTTGACTATCACCTCCGGCCGGGCCTTCTGAACCGCTTGCGTCAGTTCCAGCTGGTCCAGCGCGTCGCAGGCGACCACCTGGGCACCGAGATCCCGCGCTGCCAGAAGCCGCACTGGGGAGCGGCCGAGGCAGGTCACCTCGTGACCCGCCCGGCGCAGTTGGACGACAAGACTTCGTCCCAGCACACCGCTGCCGCCGGCGATCAGCACCCGCATGAAGCGCATGGTGGCACAGTGGCGCCCCTCCGTACGGCGCCCCGCGAGCGTGCGGCCGAGTCAGCCGGATGACGCCGAGACGCCGGTGCGGCAGCCGTTCAAAAAGTCCTGCCTAGCGCCAGCGAGCATTCGTTTGTCAGCTCGAAGCCGAACTCGCGGTAGAGCTGCTCCCCGGTCTGATTGGTCACCGCGACGGCAAAGGCGGAAGCCAGCGCGTTCTGCTCCAGGTGCTCCGTCAGCGCTGCCAGAATGCGCTTGCCGAGACTCTGTCCCCGGTGGTCTGGATGCACCGCCAGATCGCAGAGGAGGAAATAGAGACCGCCGTCGCCCACCAGCCGGCCCATGCCGACAGCCTGTCCACCCTTTCTGGCGGTCACGCCGAACCAGGAGCCCCTGAGGCCCAGTTCAGTCGCCTCCGATGTCTTCGTCGCCAGGCCCGCCGCCTGTCTGAGCGCGAGATACTCCTCGGGCGTGGGGGAGGCAAAACTGATCAGGTATTCCGTCTCCGACATGGCGCCAGGTTAGCCACCATCGCCGATCCCATAAAGAAAAGCGCCGGGGCACAACACCCCGGCGCTCATCGCTGGACGCCTCTCGGTCAGCGTCCGAGCCGTTTACTCAGAGACGGCGCTGCTCGTCGTCGGTGGTGCCGCGACCGCCGAGATCCGTCTCACCGGCGGTCCGGCCCTCCACGCCGCCCTCCCGCTCGACGTCGATGCGCTCCTTGCGGACGTCATCGGTCACCTCTCGGTCCTCGCGGCGAACGTCCTTCTCGACGCTCACCTGCTCCTTGGCGACCACCTGCTTCTCGACGACTGGCTCCTCGTGATGAAGGACTACCTCATGCTGCTGCTCGCCGAACTCATGCTGGCCGGCCGTGGCGCGCTCGTCCAAGGGCTGCCGCTCGATGCGGACGTCCTCGTGCTCCAAGCCAACATTGGTAGAGACGGGCTCGGTCTCCACCCGCTTGTTGAGGCGCACCAGCTCAGACGGCCGGCGGACCTTGCCCACCGTCAACTCCTCCTCGTGGCGACGCACCGTTCCCTGGTCGCCCCTGTCGACGTCCCGACGAGCGGTGTCGTCAACACCGGCGCCGCCGGTGCCCTGCGCGGTAACCGTCTCCCCACCGTAGGGAATGCCGTAGTGCTCGAAGAGTCGTGCCTCCTCCTGCTCCGAGAGCTCCTCGTCGTTGCCCACATTGGGTGCGGAGGAGATGACGTCCTTGGTGAAGGGCACTCGGAAACCACTCTCGTTGGAGGTGGCCCCCGCCAGGGGTACGAAGTTATGCTTCATCCCGAAGAGGCCTGTGTGGACCAGTGCCCACTCAGGCTTGTTGGTTCCGGTGTCGGTGTAGACGGTCTCGATCGTTCCGATCTTGCCGCCGTCCTGGTCGAAGAGCGTCTTGCCCTCCCAGTCGCCGACTGTGTTCTCCATGTTCATTGAATACCTCCTAACTCACGATTGCATGATTTGCTGGATGGCTGCCCCAGCCCGCTAGCCTGATACTGACGATATACTCTTTCACGTCACCGCGGCAAACTGATTCGTAATCCGGGGGTTCTTCATGGCAGAGCAGAGACCGAGAAGACCAGGCAGCGCCGAGCCGGTTCTCCCGGGCCGCAGCGCAGGTGGCGCGGAAGAGGTGCTGGACCTGCTGGAAGAGCGGCCTGAGGTCAGCACTCGCCGCATCGAAGCCGGCCGGGTCAGGGTGGGCACGCGGGTGGTCACGGAGCCGCGGCAGCTCGACGTCAGAGTCTTTCACGAGTCAGTGATCATCGAGCACCGGCCTGTCAACGAGCCGCGTCCGGCCGCCGCCGCCATCGGCAGCACGCCTCCCCTCGTCGTGAACGTCGAGCGGGAGGAGCCTGCTGCCCACCTGCGCACCTACGTCCGCGAGCGGGTAAGGGTCGGCAAGCGCCGGCACGAGGAACAGCGCACTGTGACGGTTGACGCCCGGCGGGAGGAGCTCGACGTCGAGCGGCACCCGCTGGATGAGCGCGCGCAGGCGGTCCAGGAGCGGCCGGGCCCGAGGTCCCGAGGCCGCCGCTGATGGCTGAGGTAGAGGCGGTTTTCGACAACCGCGAACAAGCCGAACGGGCTCTTCGCGAACTGCGGTTGGCCGGTTTCGGGCCGGACCAAGCCGGCTTCGGTGACAGCAAGGGCGGGGTGTTGGGCGGCCTGCTCGGCGGTCGCTCACAGGCCGAGGGGCCGGTGGTCGCGGTGACCGGCGCCAGGCGGCTGGAGGCGGCGGGGATCCTTCACCGTCACGGCGGTCGGGATCTGGGCCAGGAAGCTCACAGCGACAACGCGGCTGCCGAGGATGGCGGCGAGTTCATTGATGTGTTGGAGGAGCAGCTGGTCGCCCAACCGGCGGTGGTCAAGGTGGGTGAGGTGCGGATCGGCAAGCGCGTCGTCACCGAGCAGCGCACCATCCAGGTCGAAGTGAGGCGGGAAGAGGTTTTCATCGAACATGTGCCGCTTACTGAGCCCCTGCCGGAGCAGATCGTCTACGTCGACGACGGGTACGACCAGGCGCAGCCGGTCCGGCCCCGGGCCGGCTGGGAGGGAAACGTCGGGCTGCCTAGCGACGAAGAAGAGGTCATTCGGGTCCCGCTGCTGGCGGAGCAGGTGGTGGTTTCCAAGCAGCCGGTCGTGGTGGACGAAGTGGTCGTGCGCAAGCGTCGACTGCCCGAGGTGCGCATCGTCCAGGGCGACGTGCGCCGGGAAGAGGTGGTCATCGAACGGGAGGGAGAGTTCGAATTGGAGGAAGTGACCGGCACTGAGTAGAGTAGCCCCTTAGCCCAGTTCCTTAGTCTCGCACTATCACAATTATTGACTCGGCGAGGGGTAACGGGTAGAATGAGGTAAGTGGGCGGGGACACGGGGAGCAGCCCATGGTTCTTTGCTCATGCAGTTGGTAGAGATTCTGATTTGCATCAAGGAGGGCTTTCAACTTGACTGACTACAGCAGTTCGACCGGCCGTGACCCGGTCACCGGCGAGGGAACCGGCTCCAGTTACGAGACAGGGGCGTCAGGTTCGGGCGAAAGCGGCTCCTCCGGCGCCAGCGGGCAAGCCAAGCAGATAGTTCAGGAGAAGGTCGGTCAGGCCAAGGACGTGGCGCAGCAGGCGGCCGGCACGGCCAAGGATCAGGTCAGCCAGCAGGTCGACACGCACTCGACGACTGTCGGCGAGCAGGTTGGCTCGGTCAGCGAGGCGATGCGCAAGGCTGGCGATCACCTCCGGAGCCAGGGCAGCGACATGCCAGCCCAGCTCGCCGAACGAGCGGCGGAGCAGGTGGAGAAGCTCGGCAGCTATTTGCGCAACACGGACGGAAACTCAATCCTCAGCGACGTCGAGGACTTCGCCCGGCGGCAGCCGCTGATCGTCATGGCGGGTGGCGTCGCTCTGGGGGTGGTGGCAGCGCGGATGCTGAAGGCCTCCAGCCAGCGCAGCTACAGCGGTGGTACATCAGGCTTCTTCAGCGGTTCTTCCGGCGGCCGGCAGCCCTACACGGGCAGCGAGAGCTACACCGGTGGGGCCGCGTCGACCTACGCGGAGCCGGTCGACACCACCACCGCGGGCACGGCCGCCGGCGGTTGGAGCGGCGAGCCGGCGACGGGCAGCGGTCAGTGGGGCACCCACGCCGAGCCGGGAACGGCCGGCGCATTCGGTGACCAAGCGGAGACCGGCACGGCCGGCCCGGGCGGCTGGACCGGCCAGGGCACCTCCGGGGCGCAGGGCTGGGGCCAGCAGGGCGGCGACCCCAACCGGCGGCAGGGATAGTCTCGAATGGCTCAACAAGTTCCGCCTCCACAGGGGCCCGGGACCGCTCAGATTCCCCCTCAGGGGGATCTGCGCCAGCTTCCCCTCGGCGAGCTGGTGAAGCAGCTGGCGGAGGAGACGAGCACGCTCGTCCGCCAAGAGCTGGATCTGGCCAAGGCCGAGATGACAGAGAAGGGGAAGCGGGCTGGGCTCGGCGTGGGCCAGCTGGGCGGGGCCGGCGTCGCCGGCCTCTACGCGCTGGGCGCCCTAACGGCCTGCATCATTGCCGCCCTGGCCCTGGCGATGCCGGTCTGGGTGGCGGCGCTGATAGTTACGATCATCTACGCCGCGGTGGCGGCGGTCCTGTACGTCACAGGTCGCAGGCAGTTGGCCAAGGCAGGGCCTCCGACCCCGGAGCTCACCCAGCAAACCATCAAGGAGGACGTGGAATGGGTCAAGACCCAGAACAAATCCAGCGAGAGATAGCCGCCACCCGCGAGCGGATGGGCGACCGCGTGGACGCGATCACTTACAAGACTGACGTCAAGTCACGCGTCGGCGACTCCATCTCCGAGAAGCGGGACGCGATCACGGGCAAGGTTAGCGGTCTGGTTTCCGGAGTGACGGGACGGGCTTCTCAGATGAGCGATCAAGCGCCTAGCGGCGAGGAGTTGAAGGGTCACGCCACTCGCGCCGCAGGCGTGGCGCAGGACAACCCGCTGGGACTCGCCTTGGGCGGCGTCGCCGTCGGTTTTCTGATAGGCCTTGCAGTGCCCTCGACGCGCATCGAGGATGAGCGCTTGGGCCAAGCGTCCGACACCATAAAGCAGAAGGCGATGGAAACGGGGCAGGAGGCGTTGAACCGCGGTCAGCAGGTGGCCAAGGACGTCGCCCAGAGTGCCGCCCAGACCGCCCGCGAAAGCGGCGGTCAGCACGCCAGTGAGCTGGCGGACAGCGCGAAGGAAAACGCGTCCGAGGCGAAAGAGGGTGCGCAGTCCAGCATCCAGAGCCAGAGCTAGTCAGGTAATCGGCTTATGAAGAGTCTTCTGGAGCGCGCTCAGAAATCGTTTCCAGGCCGTCTCCTGAAGGCTTTCGGGGAGGCGAAGGGCGGCAACTATGCCGCCGGCCTCGCCTTCAACGCGTTCATGTCCATGTTTCCACTGATGCTGGGCATTCTGGCGATCATCGGGCTGGTGGTGCGAGATCCGCATCTACTGGAGCGGGTGCAGTCAGTGGTGATCGGTGTGTTTCCCAGCGATGCACACGACGCGTTGACCAGCACCCTGAAAGGCGCGAGCCAGCATTCCGGCCTCCTCGGCATCATCTCCATCCTGGGCCTGATCTGGAGCGGCAGCCGCCTGTTCGCCAATTTGGAGTTCGCCCTGGGGGAGATGTACGGGGTGGAACAGCGGAAGTTCCTGCGCCAGCTGCTGATGACCATGGCCATGATGGGCATCTTTGTGGTGGCGCTGTCGGTGAGTGTGGTCCTCAACGGTGCCGCGGGCTTGACGCCACTCTCCACCATTCTGGCGCCGATCGTCGGCGCCGTTGTGATGATCGTCTTTATGACGATCATCTACCGGGTAGTGCCCAACCGCAGCTTCGAGTTGAAAGAAGTCCTGAAAGGGGCGATCCTGGCCGGCGTGCTGATCGAGCTAATCACGCTCGTCTTTCCCATCTACTCCCACCTCATGCACGGCTTCAGCACCTATGGCGCCGCCTTCTCGCTGTTCTTCCTGCTGGCGACGTGGCTGTTCTTTGTGAGCGAGTTCATCCTGCTCGGGGCCGTGCTGAACCGCATGGTCGCGGGTGCACCGCAGGAGGGTGGTCTCGTTGAGGATGCGGCGGCCAACGACACTGAGACGCGCGGCTCGGAGGCGGCCGAGCGCCAGCGAAGTGGTGGTGAAGGAGAAGAGGCTGCTAAGCCGGAGGCAGGCGACGATTCCGATAGATCCCGAGCCGGGGCAGCTGTCGCCACGAAAGAGTAAGGCCGACGCTGAAGGTTGAGGGCGTGTTCGCCGTCGACTAGATTCGCGCGGCGCTGAATCCAGACGGCCTGCGCGCCAATCGTCAGTCCTCAGCGATCGGTGAAGGGACGCAGATACGTGACTGTGTGATGCGCGACGAGTTGGCCTGACTCGGCGCGTGTCTCGGCGTCGCCAAAGACCATCTGGCGGCCGGCCCTGATCACTCGCGCATCGCAGACCAGGTCACCGTTTGCAGTCCCCAGGAAGTTCGTCTTCATCTCCAAGGTCACCGCGGGATCAGTCTTACCGCCGACCGCCAGCAGCGCGATCCAGAACGCAACATCTGCCAGCGTCATACAGCAGCCACCCTGGAGGACGTCACCGGGCCTCAGAAAGTGGGGCTGGAAGGGGAGACGCAGGCGGGCGCGTCCGTGGGCGACGGCCTCGACCCGGAAGCCCCACCAGGGGCCGAAGGCGGACCCGTCGACGATCGCCTGCGCAGCCTGCACGTCGAGGAGTGGCGGCGGCTCGGGATGGTCGGCGGCCTTGCCGGGCTGCATCACGATGGCTGACGGCGCTCGGGCGTGCTAGTGGTTGATCCGCGGTGGGGCCTGCACGTAAGGCGGCTCGAGGGCGGCCTGGGCGACCGGTCCGTTCGGGCCGTAGTAGCGAATGGCGGCTCGGCCGAGGGCTGTCACTGTCACCCAGTCAAAGCCTGCTCCGACCACCAGGCCGATCGCGAGGGGCGCGACCCTGGCGGCGGTGGCGACTGCGCGGGTCCCCGCCACGCGGGCGATGATGCGGCCCAGCACGTGGCCGCCCGTGCGGGTGGCGAACCCGGCGGGGAAGCGGCGGAAAGCAGCCACGCTGAGACCCCGGCCGCCCGCGACGAGGACGTTGTCTCGCAACTTGACCGCGCCGCCGGCGACGCCGACGATCACCAGCGCCTCGACCAGCCGATCGTCCGAGTCGGCCAGTTCGTGGCCGAACAGCATGGCGATCGCCATGACCAGCTCCGCCTCCTGCTCCAGCGCCCACAGGCCCTGGCCCGTCACGGTTCCCAGCGCCACTATGGTGCCCAGGCCGGGCAGGATCGCTGTCGCGCCGCTCACGGCACCCGTGGCGGACACGCGGCGCCGCGTTTGCCCGATCAGGATTCGGGCCAGCTCTTCAGGTGATTTCCCGGGGTTCTCCGCCCTGACGCGGGCGACATTTGCGCGGATGTCCGACTCACGAGTGCGAAGCCCATTGGCGATCAGATTCAGGGCCGGCCGGAACTGCGGCGGGATCGAGTTGAGGATTTGCTTCATCTGCAGCTCAGCCTAGAGGGTTGGCCGGCCGCATGCCAGCTCCCGCCCTTAGGCCCGAGTATGGTTGGCCGAGACGCCATGAGTGCGACGTTCGATCGAGTCGAGACCGAGCGGCTGCTCCTGCGACGGCCCCTACTCGACGATTTTGAGGCGTTTTTCGCGATCCACAGCGATCCCCCACGAACCAGTACAACCCGGCTCGACAGCTGATCGCTCGAGACATCGAGCTCTGGGAGCGCCGTGGTTTCAACTACTGGGCGGTTTCCGCCAGGCTCGAGCCCGCGGTGATCGGCTTTGGCGGGATTTGGACTGATGACCTGGCGGGAGCGGGAGATCCTCAACGTCTACTATCGGTTCTCTCCGAGCGTCTGGGGGAACAGCTACGCCAGCGAGGTCGTTCGAACGGCGATCAAGCTCGCGCAGCGATGGCTTCCGGACTTCCCCCTCGTGGTCCGGACGCGCCCAGCCAACGCGGCCGCCCGTCGGGTCGCCGAGAAGTCAGGTTTTGAACGCCGCCCCGATCTTGACTGCGAGTTCGTCATCTACAGTCTAGACTGGTAGCCGACCCCCCGGGTGCCGGTAACCCCGTTCGGCTTGCGTCACTGAGCGGTCAGCGGTCCACCCGGTTCACCACTGACCGCTGAAGTTCGGTGATGTCTGCGAAACGGCTTACTTGTGGCCGTGTTCCTCCACGTGAGCCTTGGCCGCCTCGGAGGCGTGGTGGGCGGCGTGCTCGTGATGCCCGCGGGCGGTGTGGGCGTCATGCGCAGCCGCCTCGTGCTGGCCGGCCTCGTGGTGCGTCTTGGCTTGCCGGTGGTGCTGAGCTGCCTTCTCGTGGTGCTCGGCAGCCTGCCCGTGGTGTTCCGCAGCCTTCTTCGACATGGGCATCCCTCCCTAAAATGTGATGGGAACACCTTCATCATAGGCCCGGGGTGGCCGGACCGCGGTTAAGATTTGGGGCGCCGAACCGCGGCCCGAATCGACCTCAGTTGAGCTGCTAGGTTCGGTGCTCTCGCAGAGTGCTCACCGTCTTGGCTAGGCGTCGCTGGCGGGTGTCAGCAGCCTTGGCGCCCTCAATGGCCATCACCAGCCGCCGCCAGTTGCTGTAGGACAGCCCTTCGACGAAAGTTGGCGGTTGGTGGAGCGAAGGGTGTGTGAGTTCAGCACATAGAGGACAGGTGTCTCGGGACATAGTGGACACCCAGCAACGCTGGGAGGTGCGGGATGTCTCGAGGGCGCTACTTGGTGGACGCGGTCCTGCTGGAGGGCCGGAGCCCGTCTGAGCTGGC
>JAEKNQ010000034.1 GCA_016464825.1 Candidatus Dormiibacter inghamiae
GCCAGCTCAGACGGGCTCCGGCCCTCCAGCAGGACCGCGTCCACCAAGTAGCGCCCTCGAGACATCCCGCACCTCCCAGCGTTGCTGGGTGTCCACTATGTCCCGAGACACCTGTCCTCTATGTGCTGAACTCACACACCCCCGTCGGCTCCCGAAGCCGATCTGAGCCTCACTCGGCTCGGGACCTCGGGTCAGCTTGCTGTCCCACATCGCGGCCGGCCCTGGGCCAGAGAGAACTGTCCAGAAGAGCTGATCTCGGGCATTGCCCTGATCGCGGCCCCGCTCACCCGGGATGGTCGTCGAAGATCTCTTGGGCGTAGTTGGCCAGGGAGCGCCTGTACCTGATCAGATGACGGGAGAGCGCAGTCAGAGCGACTGAGATCGCCTCCAGCTCACGTCCCGTGTCAACCAGGGCGAGGGCGAGGAAGCCGCTGACAGCATCATCCAGGTCATCAGACTCGAGCTCCCGCTCGGCCGTCAGCAGGGCAACGCTCTCGTGGGCACGGCCGATGTTGCGCAACGAACTGGCAAGCTGGATCACTGCCCGACGTCGGCGTTCGCCCTGCAGCCCGATGTCCAGCGCCTCTCGGTATAGGGGCACCGCCAGGTCGGAATGGCCGGTTGAATCAAAGGCCGCCGCCCGCTCGAACAGCGCGGCTGCGCTGTCTGGCGGCAGCTCGGCGGCAAGTTGTTCAATCTGGGTCAAGAACGCGTCCTCGCTGTGCTCATCAAACGATGCCCAGACATCGGCGACCCGCTGTTCCCACTCCAGGTTGTCAGCAGTCATCCCGCCACCTCATGCCGTTCAGACGGCATTTCTTGCCTAAGCAATTGCGGGCGCTGGGCACTGACCTGGGCAGGGCTGCTTATCTGCGCACTCGCGCGCGCCGCGTGGTAAGAGCCTGACTGACCAATCAAGATCATCGCTCTCCGATTTCTGAATTACTTGATTGCCGGCCAAAGCGACAGAAGGGGGCCCGCCAACAGGCCGACACCCCCTTCTGCTTACGGTCGATCAAAACGAGGGGGCTTACTTGACCTCGCGGTAATCGGCGTCCACCACGTCGTCCTGCCCCTTGTCCGCGGGGCCAGACGGATCGGCGCCAGCGCCGGAGGTCGCACCAGCCTCCTGATAGACGTGCTGGCCGACTTTTTGCAGAGTCTGGTTGAAGTCGTCCATGGTGCTCTTCAGCGTCGCCACATCGCCGCTCTTGCTGACGCCCCGCAAAGTTTCGAGTTTGGTCTCGACCTCGCTCTTCACATCGGCAGGCACCCTATCGCCATGCTCCTGAAGAACCTTCTCGGCCTGGTAGATCATCTGGTCGGCCTGGTTGCGCAGCTCGACCTCCTCTCGCTTGCCGCGGTCCTCGGCGGCGTGCGACTCCGCGTCCTTGACCATGCGCTCGACCTCGCTCTTGTCGAGCGCAGACGAGGCGGTGATGGTGACGGACTGCTCGCGGCCTGTGCCCTTGTCGACAGCCTTCACGCTGAGGATGCCGCTCGCATCGATGTCGAACGCAACCTCGATCTGGGGCATGCCCCGCGGCGCCGGCGCTATGCCGTCCAGGTGGAAGCGGCCGAGCGTGCGGTTGTCACGCGCGAACTCGCGCTCACCCTGAAGCACGTGGACCTCAACTGAGGTCTGGTTGTCAGCTGCAGTACTGAAGATCTGCGAACGAGACGTCGGGATGGTCGTGTTGCGGTCGATCAGCTTCGTGAAGACCCCGCCCATCGTCTCGATTCCCAGCGATAGCGGAGTCACGTCCAGCAGCAGGACGTCCTTGACCTCGCCCTTCAGCACGCCTGCCTGGATGGCGGCGCCGATAGCTACCACCTCGTCGGGGTTGACGCCCTTGTGCGATTCCTTGCCTCCGGCCAGCTCCCGCACCAGCTGCTGGACGACCGGCATGCGGGTGGAGCCACCGACGAGCACCACCTCGTCGATCTGCTGCGGCGTCAGGTCGGCGTCTTGCAGGGCAGCCATAAAGGGCGCGCGCAGGCGCTTGGTCAGATCGGCGGTCAGGGACTCGAACTTGGCCCGCGTGAGAGTCATCTCCAGGTGCTTGGGCCCTGTCTGGTCGGCTGTGATGAACGGCAGGTTGACAGTCGTCTCCAGCCGCTGGGAGAGCTCGATCTTGGCCCGCTCGGCGGCCTCGGTCAGGCGCTGAAGGGCCTGCCTGTCAGCCTTCAGATCGATGCCGTTCTCCTTCCGGAACTCCTCGGCCAGCCAGTCCACAATCTTGCGGTCGTAGTCGTCGCCGCCCAGGTGGGTGTCACCGTTGGTCGATTTCACCTCGAAGACGCCGTCCCCCACGTCCAGCACTGAGACGTCGAAGGTGCCGCCGCCCAGGTCGAAGACCAGGATCGTCTCGTTGGCCTTCTTCTCCAGCCCGTAGGCGAGCGAGGCGGCGGTCGGCTCGTTGATGATGCGCAGCACGTTGAGGCCCGCGATCTGGCCGGCGTTCATGGTCGCCTGCCGCTGGGAATCGTTGAAGTAGGCGGGCACTGTGATGACCGCATCGGTCACCTTCTCGCCCAGATAGGCCTCAGCGTCGGCCTTGAGCTTCTGCAGGATCATCGCCGAGATCTCCTCCGGCGTGAACTCCCTGCCGGCGTTGGGCACCTGCACTGTGACGCGATCCTCTTTGCCGGACCTGACGTCATAGGGGACTATCTTTCGCTCGGAGTCGACCTCGGAGAACGTGCGGCCCATGAAGCGCTTGATCGAGGAGATGGTGTTCTCCGGGTTGACCGCCGCTTGGCGGCGCGCCAGCTGGCCCACCAGCCGCTCGTTTGACTTGGTGAACGCGACGACAGAGGGGGTCGTCCGCGACCCCTCCGAGTTGGGGATGACCACCGGCTCACCGCCTTCCATGACAGCGATCACGGAGTTGGTCGTGCCCAGGTCGATTCCTACTGTTTTCGGCATCTGCTCCTCCGAATGTTGAGATTCACTGCCTGAAGCGTTCCCCGCCCCAGGGGGCAGCAAACGCCTCCGCGCCGGCCTGTAGGCTAGCCCTAGTGGCTCGCAGTTTCGAGTTCGACCCGGTCAACTCCGTCAGTGTCGGCGCCGAGGGCCAGCCTGGCCAGCGTCAGTTCTTTCTCCAGATCGAGGGCTCGGGCCAGCGGGCGATCCTGGACTGTGAGAAGGTGCATGTTCAGGGGCTGATCGCCCGGATCGTGCAGCTGCTCGAGACGCAGGGCCTGGAGTCGAGTCTGGAGGGAGCCGCCCCGCCCCCCGCCGAGTATGGGCAAGCTGAATGGAGCGTCGGGGAGCTGGGCCTTGGCTTCCACGACGGCAGGGAACTGTTCGTGCTCATGGCGCGCGAGCAGGCCACCGAAGCCGAACAGGATCCCGAGAGCCTGGCCACCGCTCGCTGCTGGCTGCGAGCCGAACAGATCCTGCTCCTGGCGCGCCAGGCCATGGTGGTGGTCACCTCCGGCCGGCCCACGTGTTCGCGCTGCGGCCTGCCCATGGACCCGAGCGGGCATCCGTGTCCCGCCGCCAATGGCGCCCGACTCATCGTCTGAGAGTGTCCTGCCCCGGAAGCGGGACCCGGAGTCGATCGAGGAGGCGCTGACCGGGCTGCCCGAGGTCGCCCTGAAGGGGCTTTTCAGGCGCTCGTCCAACTACACCTTCCTGGTCGAAGTCAGCGGTCCCACCGAGAGCCGTTTGGCCGTGTACAAGCCGGCTCAGGGCGAAACCCCACTGTGGGACTTCCCCCCCAGCACGCTCTTCCGGCGAGAGGTGGCAGCTTACCGTCTGGCCAGGCATCTCGGCTGGCCGGACATTCCGCCGACAGTCGTCAGGGTCGAAGCGCCCCACGGCGTCGGTGCACTGCAGCTGTACGTCGACGCCGATCCCCGCCTCAGTTATCTGCGGCCGCCCGCCGGCCCAGAGCCAGACTGGCTGCCAGTGGCCCTCTTCGACGTCCTCACCAACAACGCCGATCGCAAGGCGGGACACTGCTTGTTCGACGCCGCCGGCAAGCTGTGGGTCATCGACCACGGCCTCACGTTCCATGTCGAGCCGAAGCTGCGGACGGTTATTTGGGACCACGCCGGCCGGCCGGTGCCGCCTCCGCTCCGGGAAGATCTCTGCCGGACCGCGGAGTCATTGGCCGGGGGATCGCTGGGCGGACAGCTCTCCCAGCTGCTGAGCAGGGCCGAGCTCAGAACTCTCGGCCGGCGGCTGCGATCCGCCGCCAAACCCGGCTTCCGGCTGCCGCAGCCCACCTCCGACTGGTCGATACCATGGCCTCCCGTCTAGCGTCCTGCGCCAGAAGTTTGTTGATTTGTTGAGTAGATTGTGGCAGGCGCTCAGAGGGCACCGACCTCTACGGCCGGGCCGGGAATGGGTTGGGTCACGCCGGACATGCTGGGGACCAACCATCCTCACAGAAAGGGGTGGAACTAGGAGGAGCGCACTTCCGCCGGGGGCCCCTCGGAGCGGGGGCGTTCGACGACGGGCCGAGCCCCATGACGCTGGCATTGGCGTTCTGAGCCGCAATATGCCAACGAATCTCTGGCCTGGGGCACTAGGCTAGCTGCCGGTAACCGCGACCGGGGGCCTCACCGACTGATCCGGGAATCAAGCGGGGTGGTGACACTCCTCTCCTAGCGAGGTCTGAGCGGGGTCGGTACTCTGGCCTGCGGTATGAGACGACGCCCAGCCGCCTGGTTGCCGCTGCTGCTGTTGGGGGTCGCGCCCCTGCTGCTGGGCGCCACGCCGACCCCGCCGGCGACTCCCGTGCCGACCCCGACGGCGATTCCGCCAAGTCCCGTGCTCAACATCTCCCCCACCTCAGGTCCGCCAGGGACCAAGGTCACAGTCACCGGCAGCAACTTTCCCGCCAACCAGCCAGTGCCCATCTACATCGACAGCCCGGAGAGGCAGCTGGGCGTCGCCAAGAGCGACGCCTCAGGCAATCTCGGCCAGGCCACAGTCGTCATCCCTAACGGCATTCCTGAAGGTTCCCACGTCATCTGCGGAGCGGCCGGCGTGCAGCCGGCCTGTGGTCAGTTCCAGGCCCAGCCCGCGCCGACCCCAACTCCCACGGCAGTCCCCACGCCCACTCCCACGGCTGTGCCCACGCCGACCCCGACGGAGACACCGACCGCTTCGCCCAGCGCCACTCCGGTAGCCGGTTCCAGCAGCTCCGGTGGCGGCGGCCTGCTCGGCTCTCTCTTCCGCTTCCCCTTCATCCTCTTCCCGCTGCTGCTGCTGATGGCGCTGGCGGCGGCCATCTTCCTGATCGTCCGCTCGCGCCGTAGCCCGCCCGGCCGGCTGCCGCCGACAGTGGTGACGCATCGCGGCGTAGGACCTGCCGGGAGCCCCTACAACCGACCCGGCACACCCGGTGCGCGCCCCGGCGGGACCGGCCAATCGACCCGCCCGGGCTCACCTTTGACCCCCGCGTCGGAACTGCCCCCGGCAGGAGGTGCCGCCGGCGCAGGGCTCGAAACCCCAGGCGGGGCTTCCGGAATCGAGCCGCCCGGGACGGGACCGGCGGACGCTGTGCCTCCCAGCCAAGGTCCAGCGGGTGCGCCGGAGGCGGGCAGCGCAGGGGGACCGGCCGGCGCTGCCGGGAGCTCTCGCGCCCCAGATCCAGCGGCTCAGCCTCCCACCGGCCCAGACCAGGCTGACCTCGCGGCTCCCCCGCCTCGGCCCGGCGAGAGCCGAGGACAGCCGGCGGCCGGCGGGGGCAGCGGCCAGGAGCCGGGCGGACCACTGAGGCCGTTCCAGGGAGATCGGCCCAGCTCGGGCGACATTTGGACCCCGCCAGGGGGCCGGCGAGCAGCCGGCTCTGGCTACGATGAGCCGCCGGATCTGCCTGAACCTGGCGACTGACGATCTGAGGAGGAAGTGATGTCGTTCAACGCCACAGCCGCCGCCCGCCGCAGCCAGCTGCCAGTGCTGGCCGACGCCCTTGCCGGCACCCTGCTCCGAGACGCCGCTCTGGTCATCGGCTTTGCGGTCATGGTCGGGATCCTGGCCCAGGTGGTGATCCCGCTCCCCTTCACGCCGGTCCCTGTCACTGGCCAGACGTTCGGCGTGCTCGTCGGCGGGCTGGCGCTGGGCTGGCGCCGAGCGCTGGCCGGGATGACCTTCTACGCCCTTGCCGGTTTGGCCGGTGTGCCCTGGTTCGCCCAGGCCCACGGCGGCTGGCAGGCGCTTCACCTACCCTCGTTCGGCTACATCTTGGGCTTCCTGGTAGCCGCCTCCTTGCTGGGAGAGCTGGCGGAGCGGCGCCTCGATCGCAGCCCGCTGACCACCCTCGCTGCCATGGCCGCCGGCAGCCTCGTCATTTACCTGTTCGGCGTCACCTGGCTGGCCGCGACGCTGCACGTCAGCCTGCTCAAGGGCATCCAGCTGGGCGTGCTGCCCTTCCTGATCGGGGACGCAATCAAGTCGCTCCTCGCCGCCGGCCTGCTGCCCGGCGCCTGGCGCCTGGTCGGCCGGAACCACTGACAGGCTTCTGACGTGTTCGAAGGTCGGCCGGCTCAGCCATAGCACTCGCAGCGCCGGCGGGACGCCTCCAGCTAGTGTCCTGTCAGTGAAATAAGTGAGATAATGTTGGGGTCGCCGACAGCGCGCACAACGAGGCTCATACTATGCAACGCGGCCGTCCCCACAAGGCTTTCCTCGACGTTCCCCAAGATGATCGGAGCGAGCTCCTGCGC
>JAEKNQ010000012.1 GCA_016464825.1 Candidatus Dormiibacter inghamiae
GAGCGGCAGCCTAGGGGCTGCCGCTCTCCCTTCGCCGCCGGACGCTGTGGGACGACGGCGAGCCATCCTGCTTCTGACCGACGTCTGATCGAGTGAGAACCGGGCTCGGCAGCTCGGCTTTTCCTGCCGCGTCCACCTAGGGATGGCTATGGTGAGGCGGTGAATCCCGTGCTGGACGATGTGAGCGACCGGCTGGCGGCGGCCGCTGAGCGGCACGGTGGCAAGTTGCCGGCGCCGCGGCTAACGCCCGACGAAGCGCGCGAACTGCTCGAACTTGCCCGCGTGGTGGCACACTCGTCGGAGCGGCGCTTCGCCCCGCTCGCGACCTACCTCGCTGGCTGCGTAGCCGGCCGACTGGCTTCGACGGACGAAGCCGCGGCGTTCATCCGAGAGGTCCGTGAAGAGCTCGAATCCGAACAGCCCGAAACCGTCTGAGGATCGGGGGATGTACGGGGGCTGGTGCCCCCCGCGGTCTTCAAAACCGTTTGTGGGGCGGTGCGAGCCGTCCCAGGTGGGTTCGATTCCCATCCATCCCCGCCACCATATTTAGGTGCGTCTAAGGAGGCGAGTCCTACATATAGCGGTTATAACTTGCCCACGTCGCTGCCTCAGGCAGGCCCTTTAGCAGCCTCAAGCTTGAGTTGACAGCCAATATGACAGCCAATGTTCTAGCCGCAGCGCCTTACCGCGTTCCACGGTCTACCGCGCTATTCAACGGGCTGGCGGACGCGTCAATCTGTTTCCGTCAGCTCCGGCGCTGTCTAGCTACGTCGTCATCCGTTCCGGCCAACTCCTCGACGCCGTGGCGGCTATGGCTCCAGCGAGTGCCCTGCAAGGCCGCCCGCAACCCCTGGTGACGGTTCGACCTCGATGAGTCGCCGAAGGGCCTGCATCAGGCGTGCGGCACTGGGCGCCGAAATCGAACGTTTGCGCGAGGGCGTTGAGCGCCACTTGCGGCGACCGTCAGACAGCGGGTCTACATCCCTCGCGCGTGTGCGCGAGAGCTCGTCTTTCTAACAGTCGGCGCCCGGCACTCGCCTTGAATCACGATGGATTGAATGAGCCAGTCGAGAGCTGGCCTGGAACCGGATGTGCGTAGCGGCGCGGAGGCCGCCGGAGGCAGGTTGGTTTGGAGGGAGCGCTGCAAGTGCCGCCCGGGTGGAGCGCCAGCTACCGTGCTGGAGCAGTCTTCCATCGGCGGCTCAAAGGAGCGGCCCCAGCTATCTGCCGACTGGTGAACGACGCGCTACCCCAATATTGGTGCGTCGACGGAGGTCCCCTACTTGTGTGCTAGTGGCTTCACGCCCCGCCCGACTTCGCAAGGCCTTCGGGAAAGAGAGCATTCATGTGGACGGCGGCTTGTCGTGTGAGGGAAGGGAGCACGTGACTGTAGGTGTCCAGAGTCAGAGTGATTGTGCTGTGGCCGAGGAGGTCCTGGACGATCTTGGGATGGACTCCACGCGTCAGGAGGTGGGTTGCCGCCGTGTGACGAAGATCGTGAACACGGATCGAAGGAAGACCCTGACTCGCCGTCACCCGATGGAGCTGGCCGCCGAGCCAGGACGGATCCAGCGGACGACCGTTGAGTTGACAGAAGACCAGACCTCTGTCCTGCCACAGTGGTCCTGCCTGCAGTCGCTCGGCAGCCTGGCGGCTCCGCGCCTCCCTCAAGAGGGCCACGGTACCGTCCGGCAGCGGCACCGTCCGCCTGCTCCTGGTCGTCTTGGGCTGCACGAAGACCAGGCCCAGGCCCCTTTGGCGCTGCAGAGCTCGTTGAATCACCGCCGTTCCCGCCTCTAAATCCAGATCCGTCCACTTGAGGCCAAGCGCCTCCCCCGCCCGAAGGCCGGTGGTGACCAGGAGCGCCCAGAGTGGATGCAGCCGATCATCCCCTGTGACCTCCAGCAGCAGCCGGACCTGCTCCTCGGAGAGCACCAGAAGCTCTCGGCGCCGCGGCCGCGGAGCCGTGACCGCTTCCGCGGGGTTGCGGGCGAGCAGATTCCAACGGACTGCCTGGCGCAGGGCGTTGTGGAGGACGGTGTGGGCCTGCTCCACGCTGCGAGGCGAGAGTCCGCGATGCAGCAGCTTGGCGTAGCAGGCCTGGATGGCGGCGGGTTCCAGAGCGGAGAGCCGGCTGCGGCCCAGATGGGGTATCAGCCGGCGCACGTTGAGGGCATAGGACTCGTGCGTCCGCACCCGCACGCTTGGTTCGATGGCGCCCAACCACCGCTCCAGATACTGAGCCACCGACGCATCACGGACGGTCACCAGGGTGCCCTCTCTCTGGGCTTGAAGGGCCTGCGCCAGCTTGCTCTGGACATCCCGCCTGGTGGCGCCGCTGAAGAACTTCTTGCGGCCATCGCTGAGCCGGGTGTAGGCGACCCAGCGCCCGTTCGCTCGCTGGTAGATGGATCCCTCACCTGAACCTCTCCGGGCCAATCTCTGTTGCTCCTTGATGCTGATCTCCCGTCGGCGTCGGGTCGACGGGGTCGACATCCTAACGTCGACCGGGCCCGATTGGCAGCCCGGGTGTTAAGACGGCCTGCGATGACTCCTGATCTACATCCTCACGGTGGGACGCAATGAAGTCATCGAGGTCGGACATAGAGACTCGGCGACAACGCCCGATCCGCACGGACGGCAAGCTGCCTGACTGAAGGTGGAGATAGAGGTGGGAGCGGGCAATGCCAAGCAGGCCTGCCGCCTCACTTACCGTGACAAGCAACGGCTGTGGCGACCGGTCGGCGGCGGTCACGCGGCCACCGCCGCGGTGACTCCACCTTCGGTTTCGTCGTGTCCCAGCATGGACTGCTCCCGTTGTCCTTGGGCGGCACGATGCCGAGACAGCCTTTCCTGGATCAGCTCCAGGTAGGCGGGCTTGACCTCAATCCCGATCGCGGAACGGCCGCAGACTTGCGCGACTGCCAAAGTGGTTCCTGAGCCGGCAAAGGGATCGAGCACGATGGCTGGTCGGGGCTCGAGGCGGCAGCCGCAGGTCGGCTCCCAGCGGATGGTGTTGCAGTCGCGTTCGAGCCTGAGAGGAAAGCCAGGGCTCTCGTGCCGGCGGGACACGGAGCGAGGACCGTTGCTCGCCCGAAGTCCCGGGTTCCGGTAGGTAACTCGGGACTCTCGAACCCAGGGTGCGCCGCAGCCACCGCAACGGCCTGCGGCAGAGGTGCCGGCCAGGAGGCAGAGCTCGACCAGCCGCTCGGGGTAGGTGGCGAAGTGAGCCCGCCGGTAGGGTTGGGTGGGGATCGTCCAGACCGAGCGCCTGGCCCGCCTGCGTGCCTGCGGTTCCGAGGCAGATCCGGCGGCAGGCTCGCGAATCGCCTCGGCGTCATAGAAGTAGCGGCTGCTCTTAGACAGCAGGAACAGGTACTCGTGCGCCCGGGTCGGTCGATCCGTCACCCCCTCAGGGAGCGGATTGGGCTTGGCCCAGATGATGTCAGAGCGCAGGTACCAGCCATCGGCTTGGAGCGCTAGGGCTACCCGCCAGGGCACTCCAACCAGGTCCTTGACCTTGAGCCCCGCCGCCCGCACTCGCCGATCGCCCATTTCACCCCCGCTACGCCAGTAGCCGTGGTGGGCATTCGAGGGCGAGGGCACCCGCGGCGCCGTGGTGCCCGAGTTGTAGCAGTCTCCCAAGTTGAGCCACGCGGTGCCGGTCGGTTTGAGGACGCGGCGCACGGCGCGGAAGACCTCCACGATATGAGCCACGAAGAGATCGACAGTCGGCTCCAACCCGAGCGAGCCGAGCCATGCGCCGCAGGGCACGCACCTGTCTGCTACCCACCGGTGCCGGCAGTTTGGGCTGCCGCCCCAGCTCAGCGGCTCCAGGCCGTAGTCCCGCAGCCCCCAGTAGGGCGGCGAGGTGATGCAGCAGTCGACCGAGTCGGCTGGCAAGGCGGCCATGATTGTTCGGGCATCCCCGAGCACGGCGCGGACGAAGGCCTGGGCCGGACGCGCCTCGCCTGCCTCAGAAACTGGTGTGTGTTCCATTGCTCCTCCTCAAGTGGTTGCCGTGCGGCCGCCGAATACCGAGCGCGGCGGGGAGGGAAGGCGATGCGCGTGCGACCTCTCACCCCATCTGCGCTAAGGCTTCGTTTGGACTGCCGCGGTCGCTCGCTCTCGGGGAACCGGAACCGGCGCCGGTTCCCCGAACCCCTCCGCGCCGCTACAGGGAATTAGGAATCAGCCGTCGGGGCCCGAAGCGGACGACGTATTGGAGTTGCGCGACCGAGTGTTAGAGATCCCGCGTCTGAGGCGAGTAAGCGCACTCCTGCCGAGTCCGCTGCCGAGGCGGACGATCGAGCCCATGGTCATCATCGAGATGGCGCCGGCGCCCCAGCCCCGCACCATGCCACCGGCGCTTCCATGCGCAAGGCGGAGCGCTGAAAGAGAATCGCCGGCGAGAAGGTGGCGATGAGCAGGATGGCCAGGTCTGTGCTCAACCAGCCAGCTTTGGCAGGAGCAGTCGGCGTGGGCCTCGACCGCCTGACGCTGGGCGGCCGGAAAGCGAATTGGAAGCGGCGCGCTGAGTGCTGCTTGGGTGTCCTCACACTCTCCTAATGCGCATCGAGGGGGCGTCCGCAGCGTTCCTTTTGCGTCGTCTGGCCAAGAAAGGACGCTCAGGGAACGTCCGACGACGGTCTCCAACTCACGGGCGTCGAGCATCGTCTGCCCGAACGACGCCTCCGCGGACGCTCCGGGAACGCTGCGCGGACGCCTCTCTTGGAGGCTCAGGACATCAACCGAGAAGGAGGATGTCCATGCAGCCAATGAGTTTCGCCAGCCGTATCCGGGAGGCCTATGAACAGAGCCTCGGCAGTGCTGTCAGGGATGTCGTTCGCCAAGCGCTCGCGGCCTGCGCCAGCTCGACCAGCTTCTTCACGCCCGACTGCCGGCAGTTCCACGTCCTAAACGACATCCAGGATCCGACCAAGAACGTCCAGTGGCACCTGAACGGCGATCCGGCGGTTGCCACCACCGTTAGCTTTGACGGTGCGACCGGAATCATCCACGCCGCGAGCAACTTCACCATGTCCCTTGACTACGACCAACGCCTGGTCGGCAAGGACTACCCTCAGCACGCTGAGGACAGCGGAGGCTTCCAGGCCGCCGTCTTCTGGGACGGGATCAAGCTGGTGCCGGTCACTATCAGCCGACGAAACTAAGGAGTGTTCAAACGCCCGGGCGACGGATTCAGCGCTGTCGGATCCGTCGTCCAGAGCACCTGCTGGTCCTAGAAACTTGGCTTTTAGGCAGCGACTACAAACGGCTTTCCAACGACTACAGACGACGCCATTCGGCGTAACAAGTTAAGGCCAACTGCGTTGGCAGGGGGCGGCGTCTGACGCTGCCCTCGTAGATCTCTCCGCCGGCGGCTATCCCACGGCTACCTACGGCGAATCGATCCGATGTGCTCACACCGGGAGGGCACCTGGACGCCGGGCCTCTCCCTCGACGGCTGATCCGAGCGTCGCCGATCACGCGACGCTGCTCGCCGCCGGACCGATGGCACGGCTGCCGGTCGCGCCGGCGAAGTACGCGCGCGGGTTGCCGACGAGCATTTGCTCGATCTGCGCCTCGGTCGCGCCGCGCTCTCGCAGACCCGGCAGAAAGCCGTGATGGAGATATCCGTACGGAGCGTTCGGAGACCGTGGCGGGATGTCGTGCCGCAGCAGTCGATGAAGCGCATGTTGTCGTGCGAGAGGACAATCCGGTCCGCGTAGCCGCGCTCGAGCAGAGCGGCCAGGTTGTCGAGCTGCAGCTCGCGAGGCGCGGCTGGAGCTTCGAGCCCGCAACGGTCGAAGCCGATGTAGGGAGCCGTTCTCGATCAGCTCCTCGAGATAGCCGAGGTTGTCGGACTGGTTACAGTGGCCGATGACGACGGCACCGAGATCGACGCCCTCCTCGCGGAAGACGCGCTGTTGTTCGCGTCCGCGCTGGGTAGCGGGGTCGGTGTGCGTGACGATCGGGATGCCGGTGCGCAGATGCGTGCGCGCCACGGCGCGCAGCACGAGATCGACGTCCTCGGTGAGCCGTTCCCTTAGAGTTGAGGTGTCCACCGAAGCGGGTCTAGGTCAGATAACCTTTGACAGTGGCAGCGGATCGCTCGCGGTCACCCCTGCTCGATGCGGGTTCGACGATCCTGGTTGCGGTGGCAGCGGCGATGTGGGCGACCGACGCCTATTTCCGCCCCGGGCTGACCAAGCAGCTCAGCTCCGGGCAAATCGTCCTCGTCGAGGATCTCCTGATCAGCATTTGCCTGCTTCCGGTGGTGGTCATGAGCGCCGCCTCCCTGCGCCGCCTCAGCGGCCGCCGCTGGCTAGCGCTGGCGGTGATCGCGGTCGGCCCCCAGGCTATCGCCACCATCCTCTTCACCAAGGCGATCGGCTACTCCTTCCGCAGCTTTCCACCCAACTTCGACGTCCTTCACGAGGTCTACCTGCTGTACCTGCTGCAGCCAATATTCGGACTTAGCTTCGCGCGCATCTTACTGGGTGAGCGCCGCAAGAGCTTCTTCTGGCCGCTGGCCGCCACCGCCCTCGTTGGCGTCTACCTGATCGTCTTCGCCGACTCGCCGGCCGCCCCCTGGCAGATCCGCCACCCCGAGCTGCTGGCCGGCATCCTGGTGCTGGGCGCCGTGATCCTGTGGGCGGGCGGCACCGTGCTCGGGCGGTACACGCTCGAGGACGTGTCCTTCCCGGTCACCACCAGCCTCCGGTTCATCCTGGCGCTGCCGGTCCTGCTTGTGATCGTGCTCATCGACAAGGGCGGCACCCCCCTCAGCGGCTACGCCGCGAGCCAGTTTGGGAGCTTCCTGGGCATCGTGCTGGTCCCGGGCCTGCTGGCCATGCTCCTGTACTACCTGGCGCTGTCCCGAACCCCGGCCTCCCTGGCCACCATCGCCGAGCTCGGCTACCCGCTGGCGCTCTTCCTGATCTTCTCGCTGCCGGCCCCGGTCGGCCAGGGCGCGCCATTGAAGCCGATCGAGGTCGTGGGCGCGGTCCTGCTGGTCGTCGCGGTGGTGACGCTCAACTTCCTCAAGTCGAGCCAGGTAGTGGACGCACCGCGGGCAGAGGACGGCTCTGAAGCGGCTGCCGAGCCTTCCCCGACGGCGAGCCGCTGACGCCGCGCTGGCGGCCGGTCCTGGTCGCTGTCGTACTGACCGGGTTGGCCTGGGTGCTGGTCGCCGCCACGTCCGGCCGGTGGTCTGGGGTCGCGCTCGCTCGGCGCCGCCCCGAGAACCCAATCGGCTGGGCGTTCGTCGCCGGCTACGGCGCCGAAACTTCGCTGGCGACCGAAGTATGTAGCGGTGCCCCAGAGGAGGTTTGGAGGTGTGACGCTGCTGAAACCGAGGATCCAGTCCCAGTCGCGGATCGGCTTACGGACGGTGGGCTTTAGCGCCGACTTCGTCGGCGTCGACTGGCGGACGCCGAAGCGAAGGTCATTGGACTGCTATCAGGTGCTAGCACCCGGCACTGCACAGGCGTGCCACCCACCCACAAGTGAGAAGACGCTGTAACTCCGAGCGGCTCAGCTGGCGTCGACGGGGGCAGCGACGCCCAGGCATCGTACGATCGCCCGGTACTACGCCGGTCCCCTCCGCAGCCGCGGGCCGCCGAGTAGGCGGCCGTTGGAGGTTCGGCTTACGGGTCTCATAGACGAGAGTGGTCCACGTCCACTCCCTGCGCAGAGTTCCTGATGGTGTCCACCAAGGCGGGTCAACTCCAGAATGTCTGACGCCGGTAGCCGGAGATACGCCGGTCGCTGACCCCCACCAGCCGGCCCCTGCGCCGCGGGAACTGCCGCGCCTGGATCCCAGGACGGTAGGCGCGGCCCGCCGGCACTAGGTCTTGAGCATTCGACGGGTCAGGTGGACCTGGTGGCGTCGGCGTAGATCACGTCAGTGCGGACAGCTCCGACCTGGTCACGGTCCAGGGTGGTCAGCGTGATGTCGCGTACGGTGTTTCTCTCGGTCGGGTTCAGGGCGTCGTGGGTCGCCCGGTACCCGCTGCCGGTCACGATCGTCCAGAAGTCGCCCGGGTCGGACAGAGCATGGACACCGGGGACGGTCTCAACGCGCACGAAGGTGGCCCCTGCCGCCGCGAGCAGGTCGGTCACCGCGGTTGGGTCGGTCAGAGTGTCCCACGGGTTCCAGGCACGCTGTAGGTCCGGCCGGACGGTGGAGACGGCGTCCCAGAAGATGCTGTTCGCGGGTTCGAACAGCCCGGGCCCCCAGGTGGTCACCGCGAGCTGGCCGCCCGGTGCGACGAGTCCCCAAAGCCTGCGCAGGGCGGTGGTCATGTCGGGCAGGAAGAAGATGCCGAACGCGATCACCACCGCGTCGTAGCTGGCGGGTGGCTCGTCGAGCTGTTCGATGTCGCCGTGGCGTAGCTCGAGCCAGCTCAGGCCGAGTCGGTCGGCTTTGGCTCGGGCCAGGCCCAGCAACCGGTCGGCCAGGTCCACCCCGACGACGTGTCCTGTCGGGCCCACCCGTCGGGCGGCAGGGATCGCCGACGCCCCGGCCCCGGAGCAGACGTCCAGGACCCGGGCTCCTGCCGCGAGGTCGAGCCGGTCCACCGTCGCCGCCCCGAACCGATCCCAGAACCCCAGCGCGGGCTCATCGAACGTGTCCGCAGCGGCGTTATACGTCCGCCGCGCTTTCGCTTTTGCCTCGTCCACACCTATCACCCCAAGCGATCCTCGGCCCGCCATTATCACCCCGTCAGCGACGGCTTGGCGACCCGGACGGAATGTGGTGACGCTGCCGTCGAGCCGCACTTGCCACCGGCGACTGGGACGGCGTCACGACTTGTCCGCCGTGCGTGCCGACCGGCCGTACGGGGTGCCATTCGGGGATCCGCTTACGCAACCGATCCCGTGTCGACGCCGCGGGCGACCTGCAGGACAGCTCCCCAGTGACCATCCTCGACTCACACCGCGCCCTGCTGACCTTTTCCGCTGGGCGGAGCGCGAGGGGTACCAGCTGGACTCCCGGATCCTGAAGCTGCAGCGACCGCGGGTTCCGGACAAGGAGGCGAGCCTCTACCACCTATCCGAACTCGGCCAGATCCTGGCCGCCTGTAACCCGATTCTGCCCCAGGAGGAGCTGGCGCTCCGAATCCTTGTTTCGGGTCGGGTGTCCGTGCTTCGGAACTCTGCGCCTCTGCCTCAAGGCACCGGACGGGCTTTCGGACCTCATGCTCGACTCGGTGGCGCGAGGCCGCGTGGAGCTCCGCGTTCGCTGGGACGGCGGCGCGAAGGGCCGGAAGTCGCGCCGGGTGCCTATCACGCCGAAGCTGGCAGCCGGCGTCAAGCGCTATGAGGCGCGCGTCCGCCGCGAGTCCGGGAGCCCGACACTGCTCGTCAACGAGCGCGGCTTGGCCTACCGGCGCTTCGGTATCGACGCGATCATGGACCGGTTGCAGAGGCGAGTCGGTTTCCGCCTGCATGCCCACGGCTTTCGCCACACCTTCGGCACCGTGGCGACCAAGCTGGGCTGGAACTTCGAGCACCTGCGGGCGATGGGCCACGGCGACTACGGAACCCTCCAGCGCTACGTCCGGCTCTCAACCGATCGCGACCTCGGTCCGCTTAGAGACTGGGCAAAATTCATCGTGGAGGAGCCCTCGGTCGAGTGAACGGTCGGGAATCTGCCGGCCCGAGGTTCCAGACCATAGGAGGCTAGCATCCAACCGAGACGCTGGCGCCTTTGCCCGGAAACGCCCGAGCGGAGACCTACGTATCGCACGCCGCGACGCTCGACGTGATGGCCAGCCATTCTGGCCACGGATTCGGTGATGAAGGCGTTGTGGCACGGCGTACCGATGGTTTTGGTCCCCTGGGGCCGGGATCAACCCGGCGTCGCCGCTCGCGCTCAGAGGCTGGGAGTCGCACGACTTCTCCCTCCGGACGAGTTGAGTGCTGATGCGCGACTTTAGCAGGAGCTGTGCGGGAAATGATAGCGACCGCTGCATACTACGATGCGTCGCAACTCCACTCAGAGCGGCTCCGGCAGACGGATCCGTCCGCCGCTGCCGTGGCTGTGCTCGAGGCGCTCTGAAATCACCCCGTTACCCCAATTGGGAACGGCACACGCCAGCACAGGGCGACGTCTGCCATTTCTGTGCACAGAGGCGGATCGCATTGCCATAGCCGGCGCCGTCGAGGGCTCCTCCGTTCGTGCCTCCGTTCGTTGGCCGTTCACCGGACGTTCGTCAAACGTTCCTGCTAGAAAGCTGGGAAGGCTCTCCGATATTCGAACTACCAAACGATGCGATCGTGTCTCGACGCTGTGGCGGCTGCCACCGCATGACGGAGGTTCTTGCCTCTGGGTTTAGGCCCAGCCGGACGCTGTCCCGCCTCCGTCAGGAGGACGCGGAGCGACCCTGGTTGGGTCCCATGACGGAGCGGGTCTGCTGGTCGCTTGACGGGACGTGGCCGGGACGCGTACTATAACGCGCCGAAGCAAGAGATCAAGTGGGGGTTGAGCCATGACTTGGCGGCTAGAAGGCACTTACTTCGAAAACTGCAACTGCGAATGGGTTTGCCCCTGCACCGTGAGCAGTCTCGTCGCGCCTGCCACCCAGGACCGATGCCAAGTGGTCCTCGTGTACCACATCGCCGCCGGCCACATCGACGAGGCTGACGTCAGGGGCATGACCGTGGCCGTGGTCGCAGACACTCCACGGCAGATGACTGACGGCAACTGGAACCTCGGGTTGATCATCGACGCCAACGCATCGCAGGATCAAGCGGATCGCCTTGCAGCGGTGTTCTCTGGACAGCAAGGTGGCCCCATGGCAGCCCTGGGACCATTGGTCGGCAAAGTGCTCGGAGTGGAGCGCGCGCCGATGGACTTCCGGGACGAGGGGCTCCGTCACTCCGTGCGCATCGGCGACGCTATCAGCATCGAGATCGAGGACTTCGTGCCGCCCGCCCTGGGCGGTGACACCCCAACCCGGCTTGCAGGCGTCTTCCATCCCTCCAATACCACGCTCACCGTAGCCAAACCACTGAGCTCTCGTATCCAGGCCTTCGGCATGGAGTTCCCCAACGAGGGGAAGAGCGCGTTCTCGGCGCCGTTCGAGTGGCAAGGCTAGGGACTTCGCCCTCGACGCAATCCCTGCTCCGGCTCACGCCCGAGGCGTCCGGGTTGTTCCTCGCCGGAGCCGCGCTGTGGGCTGTGGTTGTTTGGCTCGCGACGAACATGGGCTTCATGCCGGGGAGCATGGGCCTCGGTCTGCCGGCATTCGTCGGGGTCTGGGCGCTGATGATGGCGGCAATGATGCTTCCTACGGTGGCCCCGGTTGCTGCCGCCTACTCCCGCTCCTTCGGAGAGAACCGCCGGCAGCGGCACGTAGTTTTCGCATCGGGATACCTGCTGGTGTGGGCGGGCTCGGCCTTGCCTGCGTATGCCGGTGCACTTCTAGTGGATCGCCTCGCGGGGCTCAACAGCTTTGCTGGGCACGCCGTCGCCGCCGGCGCCCTGCTCGCCGTGGCGGTGTACCAGATCACGCCGTTGAAACGCGTGTGTCTGGATCACTGCCGATCGCCGCTGGCGCAGTTGCTCCGCTACGCGGCATTCCGCGGCCCTTTGCGCGACCTTCGCGTGGGAATCCACCATGGGGCCTTCTGCCTGGGTTGCTGCTGGTCGTTGATGCTGCTCCTGATCGCCCTCGGCACCATGAACGTGTTCGTGATGCTTGGCTTGGTCGCCGTCATCGTCCTCGAGAAGTACAGCACCCACGGTGAGGCGTTATCCCGATTGGCCGCGATCGCTGCCGTCGCGCTCGCGGTTGTCGCCGTCGCCGTCCCTCAAGCCGGGCTGGGTGCACCGCCAAGGTCGATGTAGGCTCCGTACGATGCCCGACAGAGGCGAGGCCGGATCGCGACGATGGCGGATCGCCGGCTCCTACTTCGAGGTTTGCAACTGCGATGCCGTCTGCCCATGCCGCCGTCGAGGCGACAAGAACGGTGGTCGTTCTACCTATGGCATCTGTGACTTCGCCCTGTCCTGGCGCATCTCCGACGGTGATTGCAATGACGTCGATCTCTCGAACCGACAGGTGGTGCTTGCTGGGTCCTACGACGATGACGAGCCCAATTCGCCCTGGCGTGTGGTGCTGTACATAGACGAGGGCGCCACGTCGGAGCAACATGAGCATCTGACGGACATATTCCTGGGGCGAGCCGGAGGTGCAACCCTCCGCAACTTTGCTGCATACATCGGCGATGTCTACGCCGTTCGGAGTGCGGAGATCCACCTCGACCACACGAGCAACCACCAATCCATGGAGGTCGTGGGGCGCGCGCACGCAGCGGTTGACCGCGCCGCGATTGTGGATGTCCCGGTGAGCTGCGGCATCCCAGGCCACGATCGCCCAGGAACCGAGTTGGTCGCTGGTTCCTTCCAGGTCGACGACGAGCCGCTGCATTGGGAGGTGAGCGGTCGGTGCGGCTTCGCCACCGATTTCGCCTACGCCTCAGCGGACTGAGCCTGCAGCATCAGTGCTTGAGCACGGCGACGGCCTCGATCGAGATCAGAGCCTCGGGGATCGGGAAGCCGCTCACGACTGGGGCTGAGCGAGCTGGTGGCGGAGCCGGAAACGCGCGGCTGTAGGCCGGGGCGATCCTCGCGCCATCCGAAGGATCTGTCACGAACACTGTTTGTCTTGACCACATCGTCGAGGCCACATCCCGTCTCGGCGAGGACAGCTTCGAGGTTCCTCAGCGCTTCCTCGGCCTGCGCCTCGACTCCCTCGGGCCAAACTCCAGTGGTCAATGTTCCTTCCCACTTGACCTGACCCCCGAGAACTGGTCCATCTGATATGAGGGTTCTACCATCGCCCGAGAGGGCAAGGAGGAACCGAAGTGAAAGGCAGAAAGCACACTCCGGAGCAGGTCGTGCGCAAGCTCCGCGAGGCGGACCGGCTGCTCGCCGAAGGCAGACCGTCGCCGAGGTGGCCAAGGCGCTGGAGATCAGCGAGCACACCTTCAGCCGCTGGCGCAACCAGTACGGCGGCATGAAAGCTGACGATGCCAAGGAGCTGCGCCGGCTCCGCGACGAGAACGGGCGGCTGAAGCGGATGGTGGCCGACCAGGCGCTCGACATCGAGACGCTCAAGGAAGTCGCCCGGGGAAACTTCTGAGCCCGGCCCGCCGACGAGACGCCGTCCGCCATCTGGAAGGGCGGTTCGGGGTCTCGCAGCGCAAGGCGTGTCGGGCGATCGGGCAGCATCGGACGACCCAGCGCCGACCTCCGCGGCCGGTGCTGGCGCCCGAGCAGCAGCTGCGCTGGCGGCTGCGGGAGATCTCGAAGGAGTGGCCGCGCTACGGCTTCCGGCGTGCATGGGCGCTGCTGCGCCAGGAGGGCTGGAAGGTGAACCGCAAGCGTGTTCAGCGAGTCTGGCGGGAGGAGGGCCTGCGGGTTCCGGCCTACGCGCCCAAGCGTCGCCGAGTGGGCGAAAGCACCGTCCCCGCCCAGCGCCTGCGGGCGGAGCGGCGGAATCGCGTCTAGGCCCTGGACTTCCTCTTCGACGCCACCTCCGATGGTCGGCCGCTCAAGGTGCTGACGATGTGCGATGAGTTCACCCGCGAGAGCATCGGCCGTCGGCTCGGCCGCTCGATCACTGCCGATGATGTCGTCGCGGTCCTCGACGAGGCCCTCCGGCGGCGCGACGCCCCAACCTCCATCCGCTGTGACAACGGGCCCGAGCTGGTCGCCGCCGCGATCAAGGATTGGTGCCGGTTCGTCGGCACCGGGACCCTCTACATCGAGCCCGGCAGACCCTGGCAGAACCCCTTCGTGGAGAGCTTCAACGGCAAGGCCCGCGACGAACTCTTCGCTCGCGAGATCTTCGATTCGGTCTTCGAGGCCCGCGTCCTCTACGACGACTGGTGTGACGTTTACAATCGCCTCCGGCCGCACAGCTCGCTCGGCTACATGCCTCCCGCAGTCTTCGCGGCGGCGCTCATCAACCCGCAACCCTCACTGAGGGTAGATCGATAAACGGGGAAGCGGTCAGCACGCTGGATGGAGCTGCAGGTTTAGGCGCAGCTCCCGGTGTGTCCACCAGGAAGAACTGCACTCCGACGCCAATGTGTCAGCGCCTGACCCCGGCCCTGACCGCGATCGCGATCGCCGTTACGCCAGCGACGATGAGGATCACTCCTCCAACCGCATGGGTGGCCGACACCGGGTGCAGGATCGCGGGC
>JAEKNQ010000043.1 GCA_016464825.1 Candidatus Dormiibacter inghamiae
CCAGCTCGAGAACGCCATCCGCCTCTTCGTCGCCCTTCACAACCACAGCCCGAAGCCCTTCGTATGGATCAAGACGGCAGACCAGATCCTCGCCAGCATCCGCCGCTTTTGCCAAAGAACTTCGGAGACAGGACACTAGTGCGGCATTCTGAACCCTCGCTAACAGGCTGATTTCGTTTCAATTCAGGAAGGCACCGATATGCTGCTGGTCGATGCGCGTGTTGATCGTCGAGGATGATGCGGAGCTGGCCGAGAGTCTGCACCGCGGGCTCGAGGAACTCGGGCTGGCTGTCGACACCGCCGGGGACGAGGAGGAGGTGCTCGCAGCGGTCGCGGTCGTGAGGTACGACGTCATCGTGCTCGACGTCATGCTGCCCGGGCGGGACGGCTTCGCCCTCACCAGGGAGTTGCGAAGCCGCAAGCTCCGGACGCCAGTCCTGATTTTGACGGGACTCGGTACGGTGGAGGATAAAGTCAATGGCCTCGAGTCGGGCGCCGACGATTACCTGGTCAAGCCGTTCTCGCTGAAGGAACTGGTGGCCAGAATCCGTGCCCTCGCCCGCCGGCACCTACCTGATCGGGCAGCGACGGTGGAGGCGGGTCCGATCCGGCTGGACACGGCAGCGCACAGAGTGCTGGTCCGAGGCGTGGAGGTTCCGCTGACCGGTAAGGAGTTCGCCATCCTGGAATTCTTCCTGCTCCAGCGCGACCGCGTGCTGAGCCGCGAGAGCATCCTGGCCAACGTTTGGGACTTCGACCTGGAGGACGGTCGCAACCTGGTGGAGGTCTACATGGGTCGGCTGCGCCGAAAGCTGCAAGGGGCAGGCCTGGCGGACCCGTTCACCACGATCAGAGGCGTCGGCTACCGTTTTCGCCTCCCTGACTGACCGCCGTGGTCAGTGCCTTCCGCTCCACACGAACACGGCTGGTTTTGGTTCAGGTAGGAATTCTGACCATAGCCACCGCCGTCACGGCAATCGCGATCTTCGAGCTGGTCACAATCCCCAGCAGCAACCAGGCGGACCAAGCTCTCTACGACCAGTGGAGCGCCGTCGCCAACGGACTCGACCTGCAGGGTGGCCGGGTGGTCTATCCCCCCGGGCGGCTTCCCCAGACGTCGCCAATCACGCAAGAGCCGATCGAGATCGACGTGTTCACCGAAAGCGGCTTGCTGGTCCAGACCGAGAAGCAGAGCCTGAGCCCGGCGTACCTGAGCCAGCAGGCCGCCACTGTTCTGCACAGCGGCGGCCGCGTGGGTCCGCTGCAAACCCGCGACGCCTCCCGGGCTGGGCGCCGCGTGTACGCCGCGGCCCAGCCCCTCGGTGATCCGCCAAATCAGCAGCAGGCCGCGGTGATAGTGAGCCTGTCCACGGCCGACCTGGACGCTCTGCGACAGCGCCTGCTCGGGTCCCTTCTCCTGGGCAGTGGTCTGGTGATTGTCTCGGGCGGCGTCCTGGCCTGGCTGCTGGTCGGACGCACCCTACGTCCGGTTCGCGCCATCGCGGCCGCGGCGCGGGACATAGGCGACCAGGAGCTGGACCGGCGCGTGACGGTGCCGGCGCCTCCCGACGAGGTGGGCGAGCTGAAAGCCACTTTCAACGAGATGCTGGCCAGGCTGGAGAAGAGCTTCAAGAGCCTGCGGCAGTTCACCGCGGACGCCTCGCACGAGCTGAGGAGCCCACTGACACTGATGCGGACCGAGGTAGACGTCGCGTTGACAAGGCAACGAACGCCTCTTGAATATCAGCGGGTCCTGGGGCGGGTGCAGCGTGAGATCGAGCACCTCGGGCGGGTGGCGGACCAGATGTTGCTTCTGGCGCAGGCGGACGCTGGCCAGCTCCTGCCGCAGCGCGTGGCGCTGGACGTGCCTGACCTCACAGAGGAAGTCGCCGCACGCTGGCGCAGAACTGCGTTGGAGCGAGGAATCGAGCTTCGCGTGGACGCGCCTGAGGCGGGAATCGTGCTGGCCGACCCAGACCTCGTGCGGCGGGTGCTCGACAACCTACTCGACAATGCCCTGAGGCACAGCCCCGAGACCGGTCAGGTCAACTTGAGCGCCGCTCGCCAGGGGCAGGAGTGGTGGTTTGAGGTGTCGGATGAGGGCGCCGGTGTTCCCATCGGGATACGCGAGAGTGTCTTCGAGCGCTTCACCCGGGCCGATTCGGCGCGGGGCCGCCGGTCGGGAGGCGCCGGGCTGGGACTGGCTCTTTCCGCCGCGGTCGCGCGCGCCCACGGCGGGACCCTGGAGCTGCTGGACGACCCAGCTGAAATGGGTGCCACCTTCCGGCTGCGGCTTGCGGCGCCCACTATTGAGAACGGTTTGAAACCGCCGCCCGGAAGGGAGCCGGCATCGGTCAACGGGGCCCGCAAGGAAGGCGGGGTCCATTAGATAACTCCCGCGGCCTCGAGCTCTGCCAGCTCCGCCGCCGGCAGGCCCAGCAGGTCGCAGTAGACCTCACGGTTGTGTGCACCCAGCGCCCACGCGCCCGTGAAGCGCGCCTCTCCCGGTGTCTCCGACAGCTTTGGCACGATGCCCGGCGCAGTCACCTCGCCCAACTCTGGGTCCTCCATGCTGAGCAGCATCCGGCGAGCCTGGAAGTGTGGGTCGCTGAAGATGTCAGCCACCGAGTAGACAGGCCCGCAGACGACGCCGGCCGCATTCAGCAGGCGGTCGATCTCCGCCGCGTCCCGCTCAGCTGCCCAGCCGGAGATGATCTCGTCCAGTGGCTTCTGATTCTGACCCCGGAGCCAGTGCGTCTGGAACCGCTCATCCGTGAGCAGGTCGGGGCGGCCGATCACTTGGCAGAGGCGCTGCCAGAGGTTGGGTGAGTTGGCAGCGATCACCACCCACTTCTCGTCTCGCGAGCGGTAGACGTTGGAGGGGGCGATGTGCTCCAGTACTGTGCCAGTCGGTCCCCGCACCTCACCCAGCTTTCCGTATTCAGGCACTATCGACTCCAGCAGGGCGTAGCAGCTCTCGACGATGGAGGCGTCCACCACCTGGCCGCGGCCTGAGAGACCGCGCTGGTGGAGTGCCATGAGCACACCGATCGTGGCAAACATGGCAGCCAGCGAGTCTCCCAGCGAAACACCCATTCGCGGTGGCGCCTGATCGGGATAGCCGTTGATGTGGCGCAGCCCGCCCATCGCCTCACCTGCCGCGGCAAACCCGGCTCGGTCGCTGTAGGGCCCGGTCTGGCCGTAGCCGGAGACGCGGGCCACTATCAGTCCCGGATTGATTCGGCGCAACTCGTCCGGACCGACGCCCCAACGCTCCAGCGTGCCCGGTCGGAAGTTCTCGATCAGCACGTCGGACTTCTCGACCAGCCGGCGCAGCAGATCCTTACCGCGCTCGCTATGCAGGTCGAGCGTGATGAGCTTCTTGTTCCGGCTCTGCACAGGCCACCAGAGCGAGCGGCCCCGGTAGCGGTGGCGGCCCCATTCCCGGAGTGGATCACCGCGGCCGGGCAGCTCAACCTTGATCACCTCGGCGCCGAACTCCGCCAGCAGCCGGCCGCAGTACGGTCCCGCCAAGAGCGTGCCCAGCTCTATTGCGCGGACTCCCTCCAGCGGCCCTGCGCAGTGATTCTCAGTCATGGTCGCCACCTCCCGGCCGCGCTCCTGCAGCGTGACTCAGGCTGCGGGCGGTAACCTCGCGGACCCCCTCTAACCGCATTGCCGCAGACTAGCGGACAGCCATGCTCTCCGACGTTCGCCGCATCGCGGCGATCCAGGGTATCCGAGCCTTCGCCTACGGCTTCACAGCTGTCCTGCTGGGTGTCGTGCTGGCGCGAGAGGGGTTCAGCGCTGCGCAGGTGGGAGAGGTGTTCGCCGCCATGCTGGCCGGCATGGGTCTGATGACGCTTGTTGTTGCGGTAACTGGCGACCGGCTGGGGCGGCGTCGGGTCTATCTCGCACTCCTGGTCGGGCTGCTGGTGGCGGGCGTCGTCTTCGCTCTCACCACCTCGCACCTGCTTCTGATTCTGGCGGCGCTGACAGGCACACTCTCCACCGACGCCAACGAATCTGGGCCGATCAGCTCGCTGGAGCAGGCGATGCTCGGCCAGGCGCCGGCGCGCGAGCGGACCCGGGTCTTCAGTCGCTACAACGCAGTGGCCTTCCTCTTCGGCTCCCTCGGCGCTCTTGCCGCCGGCGGCCCGGCGCTGCTTCGGCACCTCATCCCCGCGGTGCCGGCGAACCGTTCGCTCCTGCTCGTGCTG
This sequence comes from Candidatus Dormiibacter inghamiae, assembly GCA_016464825.1. GTDB lineage: Bacteria > Chloroflexota > Dormibacteria > Dormibacterales > Dormibacteraceae > Dormiibacter > Dormiibacter inghamiae. The sequence goes on from JAEKNQ010000043.1 coordinate 4,221, forward strand.
CCCGTGGCGGGCCTGGTCTGTGCACTGTTGGCGCTTCGACTGGGCCCGGGCGTCGACGCGCCCAAGAGTCCTGAGACACGGCCTGGGCTGGGTACGGCGAGGCCCCGCATCCTCGGCCTCGCCTTCCTCTTTGGGGTCGACTCGCTCGCCAGCGGCTTCGTTGTGCAGGCTTTCCTCGTCTACTGGTTCAGCCGTCGTTTCGGCGCCTCCACGGAGGTGATGGGCCTCGTCTTCTTCTCGACAGGCGTGCTTCAGGCGGCTTCAAGCGTCGCCAGCGGCTGGCTCTCGGTCCGGATCGGGATGCTGCCCACAATGGTCTTCAGCCACCTGCCCGCCAATCTGCTGCTGGCTGCGATTGCCTTAGCGCCGACGCTGACGGTCGCCGTCCCCATGCTGCTCGTTCGGTCGTTCCTCTCCAGCATGGACGTGCCAGCGCGGCAGGCGTTCACGGCCTCGATCGTCAGACCTGAGCAGCGCGCCTCCGCGGCCGCCACCACCAACGTCACGCGCTACTTCGTCAAGCCCCTGGGGCCGCTGATCGGTGGCGCTCTCATGCAGGTTGCCTTCGGCGCCCCGCTGGTCGCGGCCGCGGCGCTCAAGATCGCCTACGATCTGGCGCTCTTCACGGCCTTCCGGAATCTGGAGCCTGAGCGGGAGGCGGGTGGGCCCGCTCAGGCGGCCGCACGGTCTGACAGCTAGGCCACGCCCGGATGCAGGACCATCTTGAGGGCGCCGTTCTCCTTGGCCTGGAACATTCGGTAGGCCTCGGGGGCCTCATCCAGCGTGAGGTGATGGGTGGCCAGCGCCTCGACGCCGAGCGGGTCGCCGTCGACTTCCAGAAGGGGCAGGATCTCGGGAACCCAGCGCTTGACGTGCGCCTGGCCCATGCGGACCTGGACACCCTTGTCGAACAGCTCCATCATGGGCAGCGGGTCGACGGCGCCCCCGTAGACCCCGCTGATGGAGAGGGTGCCGCCGCGACGCACTGAGGCGATGGCGTCGAGCAGAGCGTCCAGGCGGTCGACCGCCCCCTTCTCGACCATCTTCCGTGCGGCGGGATCCGGTAGGAAGTTGACCATGAGCTGACTGAACTTGGCTGCCGCACCGGCCACGCCATGAGCCTCCATGCCCACCGCGTCAATGACGGAGTCGGTGCCGCGACCGCCAGTCATTTCCTTGATCGCGGCCGACACGTCCTTGACCTCATTGGCGTCGATGGTCTCGGCGCCGAACTGTCGCGCCAATTCAAGGCGCTCCGGCACGATGTCCACACCTATTACGCGTTCCACGCCGCGCTCGTGCGCCACGCGACAGCACATCTGCCCGATCGGGCCCAACCCGAAAACGGCGAGGGAACCTCCGGCTGGCACGTCGGCATACTCGACGGCCTGCCAAGCGGTGGGCAGAACGTCCGAGAGATAGAGGAAGCGGTCGTCGCGGGTGCCCTCGGGAACCTTGATGGGTCCGAAGTCCGCATGCGGCACCCGCAGGTATTCCGCCTGGCCGCCCGGCACCTGGCCGTAGAGAGAGGTGTAGCCGAAGAGGCGGGCGCCCTTGCCTGTCTCGTAGTTCTGGGTGGTCTCGCAGTGGGCATAAAGCTGCTGATCACACATGTAACAGTGGCCGCAGGCGATGCCGAAGGGGATGACCACGCGGTCGCCGCGCTTCAGGTTGGTGACCTCCGGGCCGACCTCCTCCACCATGCCCATCGGCTCGTGACCGAGGATGTCGCCCTCGTTCATGAACATGCCCAGCACCTCGTACAGGTGCAGGTCGGAGCCGCAGATAGCGGTAGAGGTGATCCGCACTATGGCGTCGTTGGGCGCTTCGATGCGGGGATCAGGAACGTTGTCGACCCTAACGTCGCGCCGACCATGCCAGGTGACAGCTTTCATGACAGCGACGCTACCAGTCCGGCTCCACGCGGCGTGGAAGTGAACAGCTGGGCTTTTCGAATGCCTGTTGGTTACCTTGAAGCCCATGACTGATCAACAGCTTCCAGGCAACCCGGAGAAGGACCCAGACCGGTGGGTCACTGGCGATGAGAAGATGACAGGCCCGCAGGCCTCCTACCTGCAGACGCTCTGCCGGGAAGCGGGTGTGGAATTCGATCCGGCGTTGACCAAGGCTGACGCCTCCAAGCTCATCGACGAGCTCCAGGCCAAGACCGGCCGCGGTCAGGGCGGGGCCTGAGCGCCTGACAGGCAGGCGAAAGCCGTGCCTCGGCTGTCACTTCATGCCTGTGGTGGCGATACCCCTGATGAAGTGCTTCTGAGCCAGGAAGAAGATGATAAGCATGGGGATGGTGAAGAGCACGCTGGCAGTCATCACCAGATCCCAGCGCTGGATACCGCCCTTGCCGAACTCGTCCACGAACGCTTTCAGCCCGAGGGGCAACGTGAAGAGATTGCGGTTTTGGAGATAGATGAGAGGCGCCATGAGGTCGGTCCAACTGGACTTGAACTCGAAGATGCCAACCGCCACCAGCGCGGGCTTGGAGAGGGGCAGGACTATGCTCCACCAGATCCGGAGCGGATTGGCGCCGTCGACCTTGGCGGCTTCGAAAAGGTCCCGCGGCAGGCCCAGGAAGAACTGCCTGAGCAGGAATATGTAGATCGGTGAGGCGAAGAGGTTGCCCGCCCAGAGCGGCACCTGCGTGGCGGCCAGATTGGTGCCGCCGATCTGAATCGAGTGCCAGATCAGGAACTTGGGCACCATCACCACCGCCTGGGGCAGCATGAGGGTCGCGATCACGAGGCCGAAAAGAGCATCACGGCCGGGGAAACGCTGGTAGACGAAGCCGAAAGCGACCAGGGCGCTGGAGAAGACGACAGCCACTGAGGCGAGGATGCCCACCAGAGCGCTGTTGAAGAACCAGCGCAGCGCGGGAGCGGCGCTCCAGATCTCCACGTAGTGCCGCCAGACAAGCGGTTGGGGCAGGAGCGAGGGGCTGAACGTCTCACCCTGCGGCTTGAGCGAAGCTGAGATCAACCAGACGAAGGGATAGAGAAAGGCCAGCACCAGAATGACGAGCAGGGCCCAGACCAGAATCTGGCCGTTGCCACCCATTCGGGGCCGGGCGCTCTGGGCCGCGTCTCCCGTCCTCTCCATCGGTTTCTCCGCGACGCGCGGAACGGGCAGCGGGCGGCTCTCTGGGGCGACAGCCATCAGGACGCCCCCTCGTAGTAGACGAACTTGCGGCTGAAGCCCACCTGAACCAGCGTGACGACGACGATGATGGCGAACAGCAGCCAGGCCATGGCCGAGGCGTAGCCCATGTGGAAATACTCGAACGACTGCCGAAACAGGTAGATGACGTAGAACAGAGCGTCCTCGCTCACGCCTGACTCCTGACCGCGGAAGAACATCGTATACACCTCGGTGAAGTACTGCAGCGCGAAGATGGTGTTGATCACCAGCGTGTAGAAGAGGGTGCCGCTGATCATGGGAACGGTGATCCGGAAGAATTGAGCCCAAGGCTTGGCGCCGTCCACCCGGGCCGCCTCGTAAAGCTCGTTGGGCACCTGGCGCAGCGCGGCGAAGTAGATCACCACTGTGTTGCCCAGTCCCCACAGGCTCATCAGCACTATGCCCGGCTTGATCCAGTTGGGATCGGTGGTCCAGCCAGGTCCGGGGATGTGGAGCAGGTGCAGGAACTGGTTGACTATGCCCACCTGCGGGTTGAGCAGCCAGAGCCAGAGGATGCCGGTCGCCACGGCCCGTGTGATCGAGGGCAGGTAGAAGACTGTGCGGAAGAGGCCGGCGCCGCGGCTGATCTGATCCAGCAGCAGCGCCAGAGCGAGCGCGATGGCAATCGCGAAGGGCACGTGGAGGGCGGCGAAGAAGAAGGTGTTCTGCAGGCTCTTCAGCAGTAGGGGATCGCTGAACAGCAGCGCCCAGTTCTTGAAACCTATGAACTCGGGCGGGTTGATGACGTCGTAGCGCGTGAACGACAGCGCCAGGCTCACGATCATCGGCCCCAGCGTGAAGATCAGGAAACCGAAGATCCAGGGCGAGAGCATCACCCAGCTCCAGAGGATTTCCTGGCGGTGGAGGCGAGGACGGCCGGCCCGCCCTCGCCTGGTGATCACGGCCACCGCGAACTCACGTTCGTCGGCGTGGTATTCACCGGATCAGCCTGGATTGGTCAGAGCTGCTTGAATCTTCTGATTGCCCGCGCGCATGGCGGCATCGGCCGGCTGCCGCCTCAGCAGAACGTTGCGGACCGCGTCCGTGTAGTCCTGCACCACCTCGTTGCCGGCCGCGCTCGGCGGCAGGGTGACAGCCTCATCCTGGATTCGCTGGAAGACCTTCACCGCGTCGTCGAAGCTGGCCTTGCTGCTGGGCTTGTAGACCTCGTCGAAGATCCGCTTGTCAGCCTTGGTGTTGGCTGTGTAGATGCCTGTGAAGACACCGCCCCGCAGGCTCGCGACGTTTGCCTTGGCAGAGAGCACCCAGGTGTCAGGGTCGGTCATGAACTTCATGAAGGCGGTCGCCAGGCCGGCATTCTTGCTGCCCTTGGGAACTGCCCACGAGTTCCCGTCTGCATAGGTCAGCTCCTTGCCGTTACGAGCTTTGAAGGGCACTATGCTGAAATCCGCGTTCGGGCTGACCTTACCGATGGTGGCCAGCCACCACTGCTCGAAGAGCGTCACGCCAATCTGGTCTGCGGCGATCGGGTTGCCCTTGCCGAAGATGTCCCAGGTCTGCGAGTAGGCGTCGTAGGCCTGCTGCCCGCCATAACCATCGCGCAGGCCGGCGGCGTAGCTGACCGCGTCGATCGTCTGCTTGGAATCGAGCAGGGCCTTCTTGCCGTCGTCGGAGATGATCTTGCCGTTGTTGCCGTAGACCCACAGCGGCGTGAACTCAGGCAGCTTGGGATCGATGCCCACCCGCTGCGGCTTGCCGTCGGGTCCGACCTTGGAGAGCTTGCGGTTCAGATCGCTCAGCTTCTGCCAGTTGGAGAAGTCGACGTCTGAGAGCTGGGCCCCCGCTTCCTTCAGCGCCTTGTTGTTGACGTAGGCGACTATCACGTTGTTGAACTCCGGGACGCCGTAGGTCTTGCCGTTCACCTGCAGCGGCTTCATGGCGGCCGAGCGGAACTGACTCGTGTCCAGCTTGGCGGCGCTGAAGTAGTCATCGAGCGGCGTCAGCGCGTTGCGATTGGCGTAGGTGCTGAGCTTGGCCCGATTCAGGTTGACGAGATCCGGCGGTGAGCCGGCCGCGACTGCGGAAAGGAACTTCTGGGGGTCGAGCGAACCGGGAGTGAGCTCGATCTTCACATTGGGGTAGGCGGCCTTGAACGCGTCCAACCGGCTCTTGGCTGTGACGTTGTCGTCACCGAAGCCCCAGATCTGAAGGGTGCCACTCGCTGTCTTGTCAGGGATCTTGACGTTCTGGCTGCTGCTTTGGCTCCCGCCACCGCCACAGGCGGCCGCTGCGATCAGCGCGCCCAGAGCCCAGCGGCCAGACACGCCATCCGCTCGATTTAGCTGTCAACCTCTTCGCCCTCCCGTGCCATGGCCTAACGACTCGTGCTATGGGCTAACGACTTGTACAAAATCTTATAGCCGCATTGGGCACGAAGCGCAAGGGGAGAGCCGCGGGGACTCCTGAAGGGGTTGCTCCTTCAAGGTCCTGTGCTGCTAAACGCCTCCGGTTCGGCGATGGGGTGGTGCCCAGAAGACGACCACGCGCAGCTCCTCCTCGATCGAGTGAAAGTGGTGCTCGACGCCAGCCGCCACATAGATCACCGAGCCGGCTCGAACCGGCATCTCGTCTTCGGCGACCTGAATCGTCGCGCGGCCCTGGACGACGTGGTAAACCTCGTCCTCCGCATGCGGCTGCTGGCGGTCGCTGACTCCCGCCGGCCAGATGGCGTAGCCGACGCTGAGCCGATCGGAGCTGAGGACATCGAGATAGCCATGACCGTCAGGCTCGCGCGCCAGTTCCAACTCGTCCAGGTGAAAGGTGTTCACCAGAGCACTCTAAGTTGCGCTGGCGCCCGAGACCGCAGCCGCCGCAGTCGCTTAAGACTTCAGGCTCGGACCTGTTCCAGCCGGGCAGCTTGGATTTGCAGCCGATCCGGGCTGCCTGCGACAGTCAGCAACCACTCGCGAGCAGGCCTTTCCGCCTGGGCCCCGCCGCGCCCCAGCAAGCAGCCTGACTCGCTGAATCGGAGCCGCACCTGCGGCGCCCCGTCCCTCTTTGGGTCCAGAAGTTCCAGAGTCCCCGTCTCCCGCAGCCGCGGGACGAGCAAGCCGCCGGCAGCGAAGAAGGGCGCGAGCGCACACTCCCAGGTTTGGAGGAGCTGAGGGGCGAGGTACCGGCATAGGCGGTCACGAGGATCGGGCAGCGGACGGAGCTCGTCCCGCCGGTACTCGCGCACGTCGGCAGGAACCGGCGAGCGCGAGCCGGCCAGCCAGGCGCAGAGGTCGTAGAGCAGGCAGTAGCAGAGCGCCGCCACAAGGTCCGATTGGACAGCGCCGGGCGGCAGGCCGGCGTTTGGAGCCCGGCGAACCCGCAGCAGAGAAGAAACGACGCCCATGACAGGGAGACTAGAGGGCGAGCGCGGACGCACCGCGGACAGTTGCCATGACCGAAACCGGTTACTGTGGGTCGCGGGCGAGGTGGGGGGGCCGACCCCGGCCGCCGAGCGCATTTCCGGCAACCACGGTGATCGCCGAGATGACGAGGAAGCCGACCAGTATGGCGACGCAGTAGAACGCCACCGCGCCGTAGCCGCCGTTGGCGGGATTGAGGAACGGATACGGGTACCAGTTTTCGAACGCGCCGCGAATCAGCGTGAAAACCAGCCAGACCAAGGGGTAGGCCAGCCAGCGGAGAGCGCGGCTCACGGTGAGCCAACTGGCCGGCGGCTCGATGAGCCAATCGATCACCACGACAATGGGGAAGATCTTGTGGAGGACTGTGTCGACCCAGGGGACTGCAACCTGTAGGTCAGCGCCCGAAAGAAGGAGGACGACAACGATGAAGGTGACTGTCAAGTAGACCACGGAAGCACCACGCAGCAGGTCAAACGTCGCCGATCGCGCCGACCGCCAGCGGGCCGCGAGGGCCAAGAAGAGACCCGCACCAAACAGGTTGCTGAGGATCGTGAAGAAGGCGAAGAAGCGAGTCGGGTTGAAGGTGCCCTTGCCGATGTTGACATTGATCTGGACGACTACCGCGACCATGACGAGGAGGGCGAACGCCGCCCGCCCGGCTGCCAGTATCGCTCGCTTGTTCACCACCGAGATCGTACAGGCCGAGCAGGAGTCGGACAAGGATGGCCGGATTGCCACCAGGCCAAAGGCGGCGCGAGTGACCTGGATCAACCCGTTCAAACAGCCTGGAAGGCCATAGAAGATAGACGTCGTCCGAGCTCTCCTTAAGATCAGGGTCGATGCCCCGCTAGCTCAGCGGATAGAGCAGCTGCCTTCTAAGCAGTAGGTCGGGGGTTCGACTCCCTCGCGGGGCACCATTGTCCTGTCTCAGGACATCGCGGACACCTGTCTCACGACATCGAGGACAACTTTAGGTTGGCCGAGTGGCTGGTAGACGCGGGCAGCGTCGAGGGTGAGCTCGCGGATTAAGGTGCCGTCGGCGTCGAGCACTCT
>JAEKNQ010000042.1 GCA_016464825.1 Candidatus Dormiibacter inghamiae
CGGGAGGTGGCTGGCCTGGAGCTCGCAGGGGTGGAGCTGCTGATCGCGGACGTGGGCTGAAGGCGGCGGTACCTGTGCGAAACCTTTGAGGCCATTCGGGGTCTAACTCAATGTGAGTGCTCCGGTCGTGGCCTGGTCCGAATCGCCGACGGCGAGCGCGCGCTGGTTTATCCAACTCGTCGTCTGGAGGTGAGGGATGTCCAATCGCCAGTTCGGTTTCCTGGTCGGCTTCTTGTTCATCTGGCTGGTGGCAAGCCAGTCTTTCTGGGTCGCCCTGGCCGCGCTCCTGGTGGGTCTGATCGGCTACGGCGCGGCCCGGGTGCTGGAGGGCGATCTCGACCTCACCGAACTGACCGACCGCTTTACTTCCAGCCGTAGATAGCCCGAAGGAGAGAAATCATGGCCCAAGAAAAGCCGGCTTCCCAGGTTGCCACCACCACCCCGAGCGGGACGACGGCCGATGCCGGCTCGCGCAGCCCCAGCCCCAGCCCTAGTCCGAGCCGTTCGGGCCCGCCCGCCTCCGGAGGGGCTCGCCACGCTTCGCTCGAAACTGAACGCGGGAACACTCGGATTGCGGACGGCGTGGTCCTCAAGATCGCGGCCCTGGCGGCCCGCGAGATCCCTGGCGTGCATGAGATGGGTAAAGGATTCGCTCGGGCCATGGGAGGCTTGCGCGCTCGGGTGCCGGGACAGCAGACCGAGGACCAGAGCACCCAGGGCGTCAGCGTGGAGGTGGGCGAGCGGCAGGCAGCCATCGACCTGGACATCGTGACCTACTACGGTCAGAGCATCGTCGAGGTAACAGAGGCGGTGCGCCGCAATGTGATCGAGCGCATCGAGGGCATGACGGGCCTCCAGGTGACCGAAGTCAACATCATGGTCGACGACCTTTTCGTCGAGGGCGAGGCTCAGCAGCCTTCGGCCCCCCCCCGGGTGCAGTGATCGAGTCATCCCAGGACCCGGGCGTGATCTCCCAGGCGGTAGCTTTGGGCGTCCCCGGCGTTGCCGGCGTCGCCCGCCTCACGCCCGGTGCGGGCGTGGAGGCTGCCACCTACTTCGCCGGCGGCAAGACCGTCGGCGTGGTGGTGCGAAAGGATCAGCTCAGGGTCCACATCGTCGTCAGCCAGCTACCGATCGCTGAGGTCTCTGAGCGGGTTCGAGAGGCCGCCCAGCGGGTGCTAGGGGCGCTGGGAGCCGAGCGTCCGGTCGAAGTGGTGGTGGAGGACCTCGAGGTCGAGCAATTGCCGCCGCACTCGATTGCCCTGCCACCAGCCAAGACGCGGCCGCTGAGAATGCGTTGAGGGTCTTCAACCGGCTGCTGGCGCTACTCCTGGCTCTCCTGCTGATTACGGCCGGGCTCTGGGCGCTCGCCATCAGCCTCGCCCGAGCCCTCAGCATCGGCTGGCGGCCGGACTGGTTGCACTTCTTCGATCAAAGCCTCCATCAGGGCCTGCGGACTCTATCCACTCTCCAGCTCGGCGACGGGCGCGTCCTAGCAGTCGCCGCCGGGCTAGCCATTCTCGGGCTCCTGCTACTGCTTCTCGAGCTGCGACCCTGGCCGCCTCTGATCGTCTTCCTCGACGAGGACGAAACGGCGAGATGGTGGCTTCACCGCGCCACCTTCGAAGGGGTGCTGCGCTCTTTG
>JAEKNQ010000046.1 GCA_016464825.1 Candidatus Dormiibacter inghamiae
CAAGACCGAACTCATCCGCCGCCGCGGACCTTGGCGCTCGCTCGAACAGGTCGAGCTGGCTACCGCGGAGTGGGTCGACTGGTGGAACCAACGTCGGCTCCACAGCGCCGCTGGCGACCGGCCGCCTGCTGAGTACGAAGAACTCTACTATCGTCAGCGCGACACAACCGACGTCGCATGAATCCAAGCCGCCGAGTCTCCACAAAACCCAGCGCGGTTCAATTCAACACAAGCGCCCGTTGGTTGCATCCGTGCAGTTCATACGAGCAAGCACCCCAGGGAGCCCCTCCATCCACTCGCGCGCCCACGCGACTCTACCCGCCATGATCAGGCGCTTTACCGCAAGCCCCGAAGGTTCCAGTCCAGCCTCTCAAGCCACCTCGGCGAGTCTGGAAGACGTAGGACAGGGTACCGACGATCGTTTCAGCCCCAAATGCCGAGGTACTCCCGGTCGTAAAGATTCCGATGGAGAGCACGGTCGCTCCCAGCACCTGAAGGCCGTGGTAGTACTACTCTCCGGCCGCTGACGTCGTCATCGCCACCATGTTCAGGACGACGCTGCCAGCCCTGATGCCGGACCAACCGAATCCACGCGCCTCCATGACGCGGTTGCCGCCTCGTCATCGGCATCGAGTGCGTACACCTCCTGCCTGACGCCCGCGGTGCCGCTGGTAGTGACCACCTGACGAAGGCGGTTACTCTCAACCACTGCGCGGATTCCAAGCGGGGGGATTGGCCTCCGATGTCGTCGAGGACATGGTTCTTGCGGGTGACGGGAACGGCGCGCACCTCGTCAAACGTCCCCTCGGCCCGGCAGCCCCGCGAGATGCGCGCGGTAGAAGTCGCCGAGCCGCGCGCGCTCCACTACTCGGTTGAAGCGGTCGAGCTAGTATGCAGCGAGGAGGGCCCCGTCGTGGAGTTCGGTCGGACACTCGAAGCCGCCGGAGTTCGCGGCCTTGCTGCTATCTAACCCAGGTCTGGCCGCCATCGATCACGGCGACCGTCCCGTTCATATGCGCCGCCCGCTGGGAGAGGAGGTAAACTACCATGTGTGCCACCTCGTCCGGTGCCCCCACCCGGTGGTCCGGGATCGAGGAGAGGATCAGCTCTTCGGCACCAGGCGGAGGGAGCCTGGTCCGCGTACTCGTGGCTCGGACTAGCCCTTGATATCGATGCGTGCTGACGGGTCCGGGGCTGACGGCATTGACGCCGATTTGTTCCGATCCATACTCCCTCGCGAGGTTGGCGATCAGGTTGCCCAGCGCAGCGTTGATCGCACCTGACGTATAGAAGGAGGGCAGGGGCGCGTGTGCCGCGTTCCCGGTGATGAACACGGCACGCCCGCCACCGCGCGCGCGAAACTCTGGAAGAACCGCTCGAAAGGCGCGCGCGGTCGCGAGAAACTTCATCTCGAAAGCCTGATTCCACAGCTGGTCGTCAAGGTCGCCGAACTCTCCCAATGGTGTCGAACCGACGCACGCGACCAAGCCGTCGACGCCGCCATAGGTCCGTCGCGCCGCGGTTACGAGTCGCGCCAGCCCCTCTTCGGCGACCAGGTCGCCGGCTTGTGTGATCACGTTCCCCCCCAACGAACGCGCCTCAGCAGCGAACTCGTCCAGCGTCTCTTCGGTGCGCGCACCGATCGCAAGGCGGCAGCCTTCTAAGGCCAGGAGCCGGGCGGTGGCGCGACCGATTCCAGAACTGGCGCCGCTGACCACGACGACCTTTCCGTCGAGTAATAAGTCCATCACGCCTTTCTCCAGATTTGTTCCAGCTCGGCCGCGGTGCAGACCGTGCCGTAGCGGTGACGTGCCGAGGCGAGAGCGGCCTCGTGGAGGCTCATATCCCACGAGGCGCACGCATCCGCCGGAACAACGACGTAGTAGTCGTGGCTGAACGCCTCCCTGGCGGTCGACTCAACGCAGACATTGGTCGAGACGCCGCAGCAGACGGTCGTCAAGATGCCTGCGCTGCGCAGGACCATGTCGAGGTTCGTGCCGGCAAACGCGCTGTAGCGATGCTTCTTGACCACCACATCGCTTGCGGCCGGCGCGAGCTCGTTGATGATCTGCTGTCCCCAAGTCTGGTCCACGCAGATGTCCTCCACCGAGTAAGTTGCCCGGGAACGAGCATCAAGCCATGACCCGGAATCGCTGGCGTGGCCGGGTAGCGTCGTGTGCTGGCCGTAGACGGCAAGCACTCCCGCAGCGCGTGCGGCCTCGACGAGTCTTTGTATCTGCGGGATGACGGCAACGGCATGCGCGATGGGACGCTGCGCTCGTCCCGCGGTCTTCCCCTCCGGATGGATGAAATCGTTGCACATGTCGATGATGAGCAGCGCCGTGATCTCTGGCCGGACCTTATCCCTCAGCGTGCGAAGGATGCGAGGACGTTTCTGCGACCTCATGCGGATGTTGCCGCTGAGATCAGTTCTCGCGCGCTCGGCAGTCGGTCGACTCGCCAGGCGGCCTCGATGAAGGCCGCCGTGCGGCGGCCGAGCACCGGTTCCGCAAGTCGCTCAGCTTTTGCCCGCAGCCCGGCTTCTGTCATCGGTTGCGCCGCACTTCCAGTTGCATGCTTAATATGGACCTCATGGACGTCACCGGTGGCGGTGCGAAGACGCATCCGTGCCTCGTCCTTCGCTATCGAAGCATCCGTGATGGCGCGCACCTTCCGCCGCAACGCGACAATATCCGGGGCGAGCGCGCGCGCGTCCGAGAACTGAGGCGGGCCGGCCGCGCCATCGACCAGGCCGACCGCTACGCTATGGTACACGCTGAACTTGCTCTGCAGTCCGGTCGAAGGCTCGATCTTCCCCATCACGTCGAGCACGACTGGGTTGACGGTGACGACTACCTCGGCGATATCTCCCACATCTTTCACCCGCCTGCGCAGAGTGATCGCTGCGTCGATCGCGGGGTGGCTGACGATGCCGCACGCGTAGGGCTTGAAGGCATTCAGCTCAATCTCCCAAGTGCGCCCGAGATCGGCCAGCATGCGCGCATAGTCGGCGGCCGCCGAGACCAGCGCGCCGAGGCCACGACGGCCTTCGATCGCAGTTGGCGAGGAGGTGAAGCCCTCGGCCGCCAAGAGGGCCGCCTCCACCCCGTTTGCCGCAGCTTTGGCCGGCTGCAACGACTTAGTCATGTAGCCGAGCGACTCCTGAAGGCCGGCCGCCTGCGTCGCTGCCAACCCGAGGGCGTTGGCCATGGCCGTCTCATCCAATCGCAACAGCCGCCCGGCGGCGGCGGCGGCGCCGAGGGGACCGCTGATGCCTGTCACGTGCCAGCCACGGTCGAAATGGCTGTCGCCCAGACCCATGCCGATCCGGAGGGCGATTTCTGTTCCAATCACTGTCGCAAGCAGAACATCTTCGCCCGTCCGGTCTAGCCAGTCCGCCACGGCCAAGGCCGCAGGGACGACGACGGGTCCAGGATGGATCACAGTCGGAAGGTGAGTGTCGTCGAAGTCCTCGACGTGGACGCCGATACCGTTGACGAGAGCCGCCCATTGCGGTGCCAACCGATCTCCGCGGCCGAGCACCGCGGCGAGTGGCGGTGACCCAAGTTGGTGCAGCACCGTGAGCGCTGCTTCGACGGCAGCGTGCCGCGCAGCACCGACGGCTAGTGCAATGGCGTTGAGCATGGTACGCCGACCAGCCTCAAGGGCCAACTCTGGAACGCTGACGCGGTCCACGGCGAAACCCGCCAGGACTCTGGTGACTCCAGTCGTCGTCATCGCCCGACTCCCCCTCCAGACGGGACGATCGCCGCTACCAGACGCTCCAGCGAGTGCGCCCGCTCCAGGCCCCCCACAGCACTGATGACCGATTGGGCTGCTCCGGGCATCATTGGCTCGATCAAGTCACGTACCTTGGCCTCCAGCTCTCCATCCGTGAGCGGGTGCGCGAGGCTGCCACGGGCATGATCAACATGCTCACGGAGCCATCTGCCGTCGGCGAGCCGGATCTGAATGCCGGCCTCGTCCCGACCCAGCATGGGTGTGGGTTCAAAACGCACGAGTGACCGCAGCCGGTCTAAATCGGAACTGCGCACCCGCGTGTTCTCATACTGTGCGAGGCTGACCCGGCCGTCGGCCAGTCCGGCCGCGACGCCATGAGCGGCGGAGAACCTGGCCGCCAGCCCATCAGTCGGCTGCAGCAGGCCCATTAGCTCGGGAACCAACGGATGGCATTCGTAGATGACCTCGCGGATGGTGGCAACGTCCTCAATCCGCCGATGGAGCGCGATGGCGGCATCGATGCCCGGGTGATTGACGATGCCACATGGATAGGGCTTGTAGGTGTTGGAAAGGAGTTCCCACCGGTCTCCAAAGCCGTCAGTAAGCAGCTCGGACCGCTGCCGCGGGGCCAGGACCCCCAGAAAACCACGCGGCGCTTCAAAGACCTCTGGCGAACCACTGAAGCCACTTTCCGCGAGAAGAGCGGCGAGTACGCCATTCGCGGCGGCCTTGCCAGGGTGAAAGGCCTTGGTGTGGGTCCCAAAACCCTCACGATGGCCGAGCGTCTGGCTGGCCGCGATCCCCAGTGCCGATGCGATGCTCTCAAAATCGAGTCCCAGAATCAGCCCCCCAGAGACCACAGCTCCGATGACACCGCATGTACCGGTTATGTGCCAGCCTTGGTCGTAGTGGGACGGCGAGATCGCCATTCCCACCCGAAGCTGGACTTCGCACCCTAGCGCGAACGCGGTCAGAAACTTCGAGCCAGTCGTGCCACGCCAGGCGCCCAGCGCAAGCGAAGCGCCGAGCGTCGCGGCGCCCGGATGGATGACGCTGGCAAGGTGGGTGTCGTCGAAATCGTCAAGGTGTGCCGCGAGGCCGGTGAGCAGAGCGGCGAAGTATGCGTCGAATCGTTCCGGCTGCGCAGCAACCGGCGATGCCGGTCGCCCACCATGAATGCGAGCGACGGCGACAACGCTCCGGAACGCCCCGTACCTCGTGCCAGCCACCGCCACGCCCAGTGCGTTAAGCAGTGTCCGTTGAGCCTCTCTCTTCACCGCGGGCAGCAGGGGGTGAGCGGCAACATCTGTGATGTGGCGCACCAGTTGACGCGTGAGCCCGCTACTCATATGCGGGTGCTATCCAGTCGACGCCGAGCACACTGCAGCGTGTCGTCATTGTCGACTTGGCCCGAAACGTCGCGGATCTTTACTGCAGCGTGATTCTCGGCGACCTGGCTGCGGAGGTCATTAAGGTCCATTGCCCGAGTGCCGGCGATGACCCGCGCGACTGAATGCCCTCCACCTAGTCTCGGTTCAGCACCACATTCCTGGGCCTCAACCATAGTAACTAGAGCGTTGCAGTCGATCTGGGCCAGCGATCCTCGGGACTCGTGCTGAATCCGCAGCTCGCGGCGCTTGGCTCCTGTCGCCCTTTCCCGCGCCCCACTATTCCCGACCTCGCGATGATCGATCAACTCTGGGTGCTCGATGGCCTCCGAACAGCCCGCCACTATGCTCCTAAAGTCCATGGCACGGATACTGATGTCGTGCTGCAGGGCGGACATTATGCGGGAGCAGAACTGAAGGAAATGCGTATTCACGGCGCGATTGGCTCCGCTGATCGCCGGTGGAGATGCGGGAGCACCTCGCGAGCAAACCGAGCGAGGACTGCGCGCTCGTCGCCCGGGTCGCTGACCGGCTGCATGACAAGCGTGTTGAGCCCGGCTTGGCGCCACCGGTCGATCTGCGCTAGGACAACTTCTGCCGGGCCGCAGAGAGCGTAGCGGCGGGCTTGGTCTTCGGTAAATCCGGTCTCGAATCGATCGGTCAGGAATGCGGCTGCCTTCGCGGCGGCCCGGTCCTCGCGATCGTCGAGCGACAGTTCGAGCCGCACGCCCAGACCATAGCTGTCCGGTAGCGTGCGCCCTTCCTGGGCTGCCATCACTTGAAGCCGGCCCACCCGCTGAGCGAAAGAGTCGGGTGATACCAAGTAGGGTAGGTAGCCGTCGCCCCGGTTCGCCGCCCGACGCATCGCAGCCTCCGACCGCCCCGCCACCCACAGGGGAGGCCCACCGGGCTGCGTAGGGGGCGGGAGCATCAGCGCGTCGTCAAACTGCCAGAACCGACCACGGTGGCTGGAGCGGCTCCCTTTCCACAGATCCCGCATCACCTCCATCGCCTCATCTGCGCGCGCGCCGCGAGTGCGCAGGTCAACTCCGCAGGCTTCGAACTCGTGCGGATTCTCGCCACCCACCCCGATCCCTACCGTGAGACGCCCTCCGGACAGTGCGTCGAGTGTGGACAGGGATTTGGCCAGTACCACCGGATGGTGAAGCGGGAGCAGAATCACCGCTGCCCCAAGGCCGATGCGCCGGGTGACGGCGGCCGCCGCCGACAGCACCGGCACGACGTCCTGGATGGGCCGGTGGAACGTGATGTGCTCAGCTGTCCAGAATCGGTCGTAGCCGAGTTCCTCTACAGCCCTGACTGTCTCGAGCCCAAAGAAGTAGCCACTGCACGTGATACCGACCTCGAGCCGGTCAGGAGTCATTTGGGTCCAGGCCGAAGTACGCCGATTCCAGCGCTTCCGAATGGATCAGCTCGGCGGCGCCACCGGACGCTTGGACCTCACCGCGGTTCAGGATGTAGGCGCGATCGCACAGTTCCAGCGCCTCTCGGGCCGACTGCTCGACGAGCAGCAGAGCGAAGTCACCTGACTGCTTGAGACGAGTCAGCGCGTCGACCACAGCCTCAACGGCGATCGGTGCGAGGCCAATCGACGGCTCGTCGACGAGGAGCAACCTCGGCCTCCCCATCAGCGCGCGACCGATCGATAGCATCTGCTGCTCGCCGCCGCTGAGCACAGCGGCGGGCAGCTCGAGGCGCTCTCGAAGAAGGGGAAAGATCTCAAGGACGTAGTCGAGCCGCCGATTGCTCTCGTCCCCTCGTCGCTGCCTTCCCAACGACCACGATCCCAGCAGGAGGTTCTCCCGGACGGTGAGGGAGGGCCAGACATGACGTCCTTCGGGCACGTGGCCGATTCCAAGCGGCGCCCGCTCATGCGCCGGTCTCCCGAGCAGGCTCTGGCCGTTCCAATGGATTGCACCGCCATGGATTGCGCAGCCACCGAGGATCGCCCGCAGGACTGTGCTCTTGCCTGCGCCGTTCGGCCCGAGCATCGCTACGAACTCGTGCTCGTCGACCGTTAGGTCGATGCCATGCAACACCGTCATGGGGCCGTACCCGGCCCGCAATGACTTAAGCTCGAGCAGCACGCCAACGCGACCCCAAGTAGGCGGTCACGACGCGATCATCGCGCATCACCTCCTTCGGCGCTCCATCGGCGATGTTCCGGCCGTAATCGATCACGTACAGGCGGTCAGCCCAGGCCGCCACCGTGCCAATATCATGGTCCACCAAGACAATGGTGAGCCCGGCGTGCTGCTGGGTTCGGAGCAACTGCATTAGGTCTCGTGCCTCAGAGCGGGTCAGGCCGGCAAGCGGCTCGTCGAGCAGCAGGATGGCGGGACGTCCCGCCAGTGCCCTGGCCACCTCGAGCAGGCGCAATTGGGCCGGCACCAACGACCGCGCACCAACGTCGGCATGCACCTCGAGGCCCACCGCCTCAAGAGCGGCCCAGGTGTCAGCAGTGCGCTGCCCGCCGTCGGCGTTCTGAAGCGAACCGAGGAACACGTTGTCGAACACGGTCAGCTGACCGAACGGACGCGCAATCTGGAAGCTGCGCCGAACGCCGAGCCGGGCGATTCTGTAGGCTGGCCAGTGAGTCACCACGCGGCCCAGAAGAGTGATTCGCCCCGCCGTGGAGCGCTGATAGCCCGTCAGGAGGTCGAAGAATGTGCTCTTGCCCGCGCCGTTGGGCCCAACAATCCCAAGGAACTCGCCGCTGCGGACCTCGAGGCTCAACCTATCGATGGCGACGATGCCCCCGTACACCTTCCGCGCATCGGCTGCGATCAGCACTGCCTCGTCGCCGGGGTGCGTCGGCACGAGTGGCCTCGATCCCGACGGCGGGCGCGAAGGTAGGCTGCGTCGGCGATTCACGGGCAATCGCAGCGACTGCGGAAGCACCCGATTGACCACCTCCAGTGGACGAGTCCCGGCGTTAAGCAGGCCACGCGGCACGACGAGGACGACGGTGATCAGAACCAGGCCGTAGGCAAGCAGCGACGCTCCCGAGGTGGCCCCCAGGTTTGCGTCGAGGAAGTTCGTGATCGGGATCAGGATGCAGGCGCCCAGGATCGGGCCGAGTCGGCGCGCCATCCCACCTACCAGCGAGACGACCAGGGCTTGGACCGAGACACTGAGGCCGAAAACCGCCTCCGGCGTGACGACGAGGATGAGCATCGCGTAGACGACTCCGGCGAGGGAGGCGAAGACGGCGGATGTCGAGAAAACGA
This sequence comes from Candidatus Dormiibacter inghamiae, assembly GCA_016464825.1. Classification (GTDB taxonomy): domain Bacteria; phylum Chloroflexota; class Dormibacteria; order Dormibacterales; family Dormibacteraceae; genus Dormiibacter; species Dormiibacter inghamiae. The sequence continues at coordinate 8,381 of JAEKNQ010000046.1, forward strand.
CAAGCTTGACGAGCGCAGTGTTGATGCCGGTCGAGCGCGCTGCGTCCTCATCCTCGCGAATGGATTGCAGGACAACGCGCCAGCGCGATCGCTCGAGCGCCGTCGTGAAAAGCCAGGCGAGAAGCAGGAAAAGAGCGGCCAGCGCTGCGTAGTGCCAGGTATCGCTCCAGGACATGTAAAGGTCGGGGTTGTCGTTGTGGGCCGGAACCAGGACCTCCTGATAGCCCAAATAGGTGAAGACCAAGAGCAGTATCAACGGATAGACAAGTGACGCAAGTGCGAAGTAGACGCCCTTGAGTCGGAGTGTCGGGATGCCGATCACGAGAGCCGCCACGATGGCCACGCCCGCAGCCGCGACTAGGCCCAGCCACGGCGTGAGCCCTACCCTGATCATCAGCAGGATCGCCGTGTACGCGCCGAGTCCGACGAAGGCCGCCTGACCGAGCGACGGCTGGCCGGCGTAGCCGCCGATTAGGTTCCACGACATTCCGATTAAAGCCCAGACGACCACCAGCGCGATGACCCGCGCGAGGTAGCGATCGTCGACCTGAGAGATGGCGGCGATGAAGACCACGCAGAGTGCGATGGGCAGCGCCCAGTCGAGCACAACCGCGCGCCAGCCGACCCTGGCTGCGCCTGGCACTGCTGCCTTTTCGGCCACTACAGGTCCCAATTCAGACGCGCACGCGAAGCCCGAACAGCCCGCGCGGGCGCACAAGCAGGACGACGACGAACAGCAGGAACACGACCGCGTTCTGCAGCTGGAGGGGCACGAAGGCCGCTGACACCGACTGTACGACACCGACGAAGATCGCGCCGAGGACGGCTCCCGGGATGCTGCCCAGGCCGCCCAAGACGACGGCGACGAACATTATCAGCACGAAGTCTTGCCCGACGGTCGGCAGCACGGCATGAAAGGTGGCGATGAGAGTCCCGGCCAGGCCAGCGAGCCCGACGCCGATCCCGAATGCGATCGAGTGCATGCGGCGGACGCTGATCCCGACGTAGGTCGCCGCGCTCGCATCATCGGCTGTCGCGCGCAGCGCACGGCCAGTCCAGGTTCGACTAAGGAAAAGATAGAGTCCGAGCATGACCACCAGAGAGGCGACGCAAGCGAAGAGCCAGGACTCGTGGACGAATAGCGGTCCGACCGCTATCAGCGTGTTCGAGTAGGGCCTCAGCAGTGCGTGGGGCGTGACCCCGAATATTGCGATAGCGAGGTTCTGGAGAACCAGCGACAAGCCGAGAGTGAGCAGCAACTGTGCGTCCTGATCGCCGCGAGGAATGCGCTCAATGAGCCCAGTCGCGACGACAATGCCGAGCGCTAGGATCATTAGGCCAGCCGGTAGCGCGACCAGGTACGGATCGAGCCCCAGAACGGTGTAGCCAAAGTAGGCCGCGTACATGCCAAGCATCATGAACTCGCCCTGGGCGAAGTTGATGACGCGCATTATTCCGAAGATCATCGCGAGGCCTGCTGCTAGGAGAGCGTAGACCCCCCCCAGCAGCAGCCCATCGACGAGATACTGAAGGCCCACTCGCCTAGCTGATCCTCAGCTGGGCCACTTTAAATGCCCAATCGCTTGGTTCACTGGAGCGACGGTAACCGGCCGACCGTTCTGCCATTGCACGATAGCGACGCTTGCGCGGACATTGTCGCCATTCGCATCGAACTTGACCTCGCCACCTGGGATCTGGGCAGCGGGGCCGCTCGTGATGTCGATCGAAGCGAGAGCATCGCGCACCTTGGTAGGATCAGAAGACTTGGCTTTCTCGATCGCTTCTTTAATCGTCCAGATCTCAGCGTATACGGATGAGCTGTCCTGGATCATGAAGGTGTGGAACCGATCCTCAAATCGCTTCGAGAGGTTCTCCATGCCCTTCATGACGGCGCTGCCGGCAACGGCAGCGAGGCCCTCGGTTGCGTTGCCTAATGACTTGCCAACCTCGGGAGTCAGAAACTGACCGCCATTGCCCATGACTGGCTTACGTTCCCCCACCGAGTAGAGCGCCCGCTGCAGGCCGACGGTGTCGGCGAACGTGGTCGGCGAACCGAAAATGATGTCAGGGTTGGCGTTCTTGACTTGTAGTGCGAGCTGAGTGGGGTCCGCAAGTGGTGGCGTCCACACCTTGTCGAGAACGATTTTGACGCCGGCACCCGGCAGTTTCTGCCGAAGATTCTCAAAGTACGAGACGCTGGACGCTGTGTTATCGCCGGCCAACGCCGCGGTAGTGATGGTGTGATTGGATGCCTTCGCCGCCACCGTGAGAGCATCGAGCGCTGCCGGAATCTGTTTCGCTGCGGGGGCGTCAAGCCTGAACACATGCTTATACCCGCGACCGGTAATTTGGTCGGCGAAGGAGAATGTCAACCATGGCACTTTCTGGCGCTCCGCTATCTCGGTCGCAGCCAATGTGAAAGAGCTGAGCCAACAGCCATCGGCGGCAGTAATATCGCCGCCCTGCAACACGCGCTGAGTGGCGCTTGTCACGCTCTCGACGGTGCCACCAGCGTCCTGGATCACGAGTTGCACTTTTGAACCATTTAGGGCCTTGATGCCGCCCTGAGAGTTGATGTCGTCCCGGGCCAGTTCGGCGGCGTCCTGCATCAGCTTCCCATGCTCTGCGTATGGCCCGGAGAGGGGCACAACGAGGGCGATCTTGACGTCCTTGGTAGAGCCCGTACCGGCTCCGCCCCCACCTCCACAGGCGACCACGGCAAGCGCTGCCATCGCGAGCGCTATCCACCAGCGCCGATTCCAACCCGTCAAACGTGTACTCATTCTGAGCCTCCTGTCGGTCTTACGTGTTTCCAGTTCCGTTCCATAAGCCCATTGATCTGAGGTGCTCGAGAAGCAGGGTGCCGGCGCCCTTGATGTGCTCCTCTGTTCGACGGCGCACCTCCGCGCCATCACGACGGTTGAGAGCGTCAAGAATCGGGCCGTGATCCTGTGCTGAAGAGTTGAGCCAACCGGGAATCTGCTGGTAGTAGCGTCTCGGCACGTACCGTGTCGTCTCACGGAGAAACCGCCGGAGAGTCGTCGATTCTGGTGCCCGGTTGATCGTCCGATGGAAATGGAAGTTCTGCTCCTCCACCTCCTCAGCGTCGCCGCTCGCAACTCCGCGCTGAATGCGCCGATCGATTTCGCCAAGTCTCTCCATCTCGATCTCGGTTAGGAGCGGCGTCGCGCGCTCCGCGAGGATTCCGGCGATTGCGGCGTGCAGTTCGAAGAGGTCGCCGATGTCCGCGGCGGTAATCAACTTCACTCGAAACGCCTTGTGCCGCTCGCATTCAACAAAGCCCTCCTTCTCGAGGATCAGAATCGCTTCACGGATAGGAGTCGTGCTAACCGACAGTCGACCGGCCAAGTCCGCCAGGCGCAGGGGGGAGCCGGGCGGGAGCTGCCCGGCCATGATCAGGTCGCGCAGGTAGGCCGCGATCTCGGCACTCATCTTCCGACGGTTGAACCGGGGAGATGGCACCGGCGGTTGCACGCGCGTTGGCCCGATCGCCGGTATGCTGCGGGCTTCAGAGTTTGATTTCAGTGGCATTCTGATGCCTCTTTAACAGGCATCGCCAGCCGCCCTGGCAGATGCTCCGGGACCGAAGCCGCCAAGCCGACCATCACGACCGCCGCGCCGAGCGCTGGGTAGAAGGTCGCGGCCGGCTGGTGGAGTGCATCCCAGGCTGCTCCGCCAGCAAAGGCCCCCAGAAATGTCGCGAGGTAGCCGACGGTGAGAACCAAGCTCGACGCGGCACCCACTCTCTCGAGTGGTGCCAGTTGTGCGGGCAGTGTCAGGCAGATCGTGAAGATGACGCTTAGGGCGCCGGCGAGCACCGCCGACCACAGCAGCGGAAACGTCAGCGGCAACCAGATCACAGCGATTAGGGCAGCGATTGCTAGGATCGAGCAGCCGGTCGAGAGTACCCGGGGCGACGGAAGTCGTGACGTTAGGGCTCCATATAGCAGCGTGGCCAAGAACTGCGCGCAGGTGAAGACAGTGAACACCGCAGCCGCCCCCTCACGCCCGAGTCCGAGCGTCTGATAATAGGTCGGTAGCCATCCAGCGCTGAAAAAGACGACGCTCTGAAGTCCGAAGAGAATACCGATCCGCCATACGGCGCCATCGAGCCACCCACCACGCCAGTTGCCGGGCCTCACCCGTGTGCCCGGCATGCCTCGGGTCTGCCGCATCCAAAGCGTCAACGCGATTAGGATCGGTAGCGTCCACAAGATGAGGACTCCATGCCAGCTGCCGAAAAGCTGGGTGAGAATTGTGGACGAAAGGGCGGCGGCCAGAATCGCCCCAGCCATCAACCCGGAGGCGTAGATGGAGGTGCCCAGCCGGACCGCTGCCGGCCGCCACGTGCGCAGCGCGACCGCTATCGCCGGCTGCATGAACGCGACTGCCAGGTAGGCGACGACGCTGCCGACAAAGAGCGGCGCGACGGGACCGACCCCCCTGGCTGCGCCGGCGACTGCAAGGATCAGCAGGCAGGCGGCGACCACTGCTCGCGCGCCGAAGCGCTCGATCAGGACAGCCCCGGGAACAGCGCCCAGCCCCATGCACAGTCCGGGAAGGCTAATCAGCAGCCCCGCAGCCGAGTAGCTGAGCGAGAGGTCGTGGCGGAGGTCCGGGAGAAGCGGCGGGATCGTAAGGATCACGGTCCTCAGGTTGACCCCGACGAACCAAATCAGACCTAGGAACAGCAGTGCCTCCAAGCGAACCGACGTGGCGTGGGTCTCGGGCCGCGTGCTAGGTGCGGTCATGCTGAGCGCGGGAGACCAAGCACGTGCTCCGCTACGTACGCCAGCACGAGGTTGTTAGTCACGGGCGCCACCTGGAAGAGGCGGTTCTCCCTGAACTTCCGTTCGACGTCATACTCGACTGCGAGCCCGTAGCCTCCGTACACGTCCATGGCGATGTTCGCAGCGGTCCAAGACGCCTTGGACGCCATGAACTTGGCCATGTTGGCCTCTGCTCCGCACTTCTCGTTGTGATCGAAGATAGAGGCGGCGTGACGCCGGAGGTGGTCGGCCGCCTCGGTCAAAACGTGGGCCTCGGCGATCGGAAACTGTACGCCCTGGTTGCGTCCGATCGGCTTGCCGAAAACGACGCGATTCCGTGCGTAATCGACACTTCGCTCGATAAACCAGCGCGCATCGCCCACGCACTCCGCCGCCAGAAGGATTCGCTCTGCGTTGAGGCCGTCGAGAACCTGGTAGAAGCCGCGGCCGACCTCTCCGACCACCCCCTCGTCCGGAACGAATGCGTTGTCAAAGCGGACCTCGTTGGTCTCGTGATTGACCATCATCTCGATCGGTGTGACCTGGAGCTCGTCATCTCCTACAGTCCTGAGGTCGAGCAGGAAGAGCGTGAGGCCGTCCGTTCGACGCTGGAGCCCCTTCGGCCCCCGGGTGCGCGCTAATACGAGCATCAGATCCGAGTGCTGGACGCGCGAGATGAAGATCTTCCTTCCGGTGATTCGGTATCCCCCATCCACCTTCGTGGCCGCAGTCGTGATCGCGCTCGTATCCGACCCCGCGTCGGGCTCGGTGACGGCAAAGGCCTGAAGCCGCAGCCTACCCGCGGCTATCTCCGGCAGATAGCGGGCCTTTTGTTCCCGGGTCCCATGTCGGAGGACCGCGCCCATAACGTACATCTGAGCATGACATGCGGCCGAGTTGCCGCCGCACCGATTTATCTGCTCCAGCACCGCACAAGCCTCGTTGATGCCGAGGCCACCGCCCCCATACTCCTCGGGAATCAAGACGCTGAGCCACCCCTCCTTCGCCAGAGCGTTAACGAAATCCTCTGGATAGGCGCGACTGTTGTCGACCTGCCGCCAATAGGTGTTCCCAAAGCGGTTGCACACCTGCCTCACGGCATTCTTGATGTCGCCCTCAATCGCAAGTGCGTCCACAGTGCTCATGGAACCAGCACGATCCTTCCGGTCACGTCCGCGGCCGCCACCCTGCGGTGCGCCTCTGCAGCCTCCGCGAGCGGCAGGACTGCGTCAAGCACCGGCCGGATCCGCCCCGCCGTAGTCAGCTTGATGACCTCATCTAGCTCTTTGCGCGTCGACGAATTCGACCCGCGAAGTTGAGTGTTCCGAAGTAGCGGCCAAGCGGGATTGAACGAGATCCGCCGGTCGTTCAGCTGGCCGACGAACACGTACCGACCACCGAACGCCAGTGTTCGGAAGCAGGAGTCGAAGACGGGCTCACCGACATTGTCGCACACCACATCCACTCCCGCAGGCGCGAGTGACCGAATCAGGTCGTCGAACCTCCTCCCGCGCTCGAACACGACCACCTCATCAGCGCCCGCCGCCCGGATCGCGTCGGCCTTGGCTGCCGAACTCGTCAAGCCGATGACGAAGGCGCCGCAGACGCGACCGACCTGCACGCCATGGATGCCAAGGCCGCCTCCGGCGCCAGTGACGAGAACAGTTTCTCCGGCTCGCACCTGGCCAACGTCGCGAATCGCGTGAAGCTCAGTGCCCACTGCGCACGACAGCACGCACGCTTGCTCGGCCGAGATCGACGTGGGAACGACGGATAGGGCGTTCTCACGGAGTAGCGCATACCCGGCATAGCCGCCGGGGCCGTTGTGCCCGAAGAAGTGCTGATTCGGACAGATGCCCTCCTGTCCCGTCCGACAGAGATCGCATTGGCCGCACGTTTCGCGGTTCGTCGAGGTGACGCGATCGCCCACGCACATGCGCCCTACCTCGGGCCCGATTGCGACGACGTCCCCTGCAATCTCGTGGCCGGGGACCAGAGGCATGTTGACGAGGTGGCGGTAGATCCCCTCGCGGACCAGGAGATCATGATAGCAGACACCGCATGCCCGGACGCGGACCAAGAGCTGGTCGCGCTCGGGCGGGCGGGGATCCGGAAGGTCGCGCATCTCGAGCACTTCGGGGGGCCCAATGACGGGCTGGACGATCGCCTTCAATCGAGCGCCTCCAATAAACTCCACGCACGCGCGGGTTCGGAAGCCACCAACTCGGTGTCCTGACCCGGTCGTGGCGCGCGCGCGACAGCCGACGGCATCCCCTGGAACTCCCACGGCACGCCGGCCGAGACCAGTGTCCCGACGTCCTTCACCACGAGTTCACGGACATGCCCCGCCGCCCAGGTGTCGCGATGCGCGACAGTTTCGTGGTCGGCGTGGACTCGCGCGCACCGGACGCCAGCCCTCGAAAGCGCCGCCAGCCACCAGTCCACTGGGAGCCGCGCTAGCGTCTGCTGGATCTCGTCGAACAGCTCTTGGGCGCTGTCCAGTCGGCTGCGTTGGTCCGAGAACCGACGGTCCGCCATAAGGTCCGGTCGGTCAAGCGCCGAGCACAGTGCCGCGAACTCGTCATTGTTCTCGGCACCTAGCGCCAAGTCGCCATCAGCCGCCCGGAAGACACCGTCAGGCGCGCTGTGCCGGCCCCGGGCACCGAGCGGGCGGGGCGGAGGGCCGCCGGCGAAAAGTTCCGCGCACTGTGTCAGCGTCAGTGTGGTGGCCGCGCCGAGCATCGTCATCTCGATCCGCTGCGGCAGGCCCGTGCGGTCCCTATCGAGCAGGCCGGCCAGAACCGCGTCCACGATCAGCGCGGAGGTGTACAGATCGATGGCGGCGTAGTAGCGGACTCGCTCGCCCGTCGCGACGCCGTTGAGCGAGGCGAAGCCCGAGAACGCCTGCATGTGCGGATCGGTGCAAGCGAGCCCCGCCATCGGTCCGCGGCTCCCGAAACCACTCGACGAGCAGTAAACGACGCGCCGGTTGCGGGCGGTAACGGCGTCGAACCCGAAGCCGAGCCGCTCCATTGCACCAGCACGAAAGTTCTCGATGATGACGTCCGCGCCATCGATCAACGTCCAGGCCCGTTCACGGTCGGTGGGGTCCTTCAGATTGAGACGGGCCGAGTGCTTTGCCACATTGAGGCAGGCATATGTCGTCGTGAGGCCGCGCCACGTCGGCAGCACCTGAAGGATGAACTCGTTCGGCGCCTCGACCTTGAGCACACAGGCACCCATTTGTGCGAGCTGAGATGCGGCCCAGGGACCCACCCCACCGATGCCGAGGTCGAGCACCTTCAGGCCCGCCAGCGGAAGCCGGGTCATGCCGACGCTTCCTCGGAGAATACAACGTTTGTGTGCTCACCGAGCCCCGGCCCAGCGGCGAACGCGTGCTCGCCGATGGCTTGGTCACCTATCAACCAGGGCAGCCTCAGCACGGTCCCGGAATCCGTTGCTACCGCAGCGGCGAACAGTCGTGACTGCGGGTGGTGCATGACTTCCTCAGGGCGCAGGAAGGGAACCGACCAGCCGCCGTGCCTCCTAACAATCTCGGCGGCCTCTTCGCGGCCGTAATTGGCAAGTTCCGCCTCGTAGCGTGGACGCCACTGGTCGGCAAGGTCCTCCATCCCAACCGTCGCATACCACCCATCGCCCAGTTCCTCGACCAGATCCGACAGTCCTACCTCGCGGCAAAAGGCCCGCCACCCATCCCCGGCATCCGGTGGGAATTCGAGCGTCATGGCGCCATCGGCTGCCTGCCAGCCGGTGTCCGGCGGTCGGTACCGTCCGGTGACGTGATACCCGGTCCAGGCGTCAGGATCGTACCGAGCGGCCCAATGAATCGTCTTCTCGCACGAGAGGGAGCGCGCGAGGGAGACGTGAGCCCGCAGCGGCTCCCCCGCGAGCGGGCGCAGCAGCCCCGCAAGCGCGGCCTGAACAGCATGTGCAGCACAGGTGACTGAAGCGATGTCCGCGCCGATCCGAGAGGGTGGCTCGGCCGGCTCACCTACGTACGGCGTGAGGGCAAGTGCCGCCTGCGCCAGCGTCTCCGACGTTCCGGTGCCGCCCGGGACGGCCGCGCTGTCGATGACGACCACCGATCGTGGCCTCGGCGCCTGCCATGCGATCTCCGCTGCTGGTAGATCACCGTCCGCTAGCACTATGTGTGCCCGATCGCACAGCCGGCCGAACGCCGAGCAATCGGCGTCGCTTGTGAAGTCAACAACTGCCGACCGCTTCCCGGCGTTCAGAAGGTTGAAGACCGACCCGGTACCCCAGTAACGTGCGGGGTCGCCACTGGGCGGCTCGACCTTGATTACAGCCGCGCCCAGCATCTGCAGATGCCAGGCAGCCATCGGTCCCGCGATCCGGGTGGACGCATCGACCACTAGGCGCCCGTCAAGCGAGCCCATGTCAATCCTGAATTAGGCCCTGATCGCGGACCGCGGTCATTGCGTCGTGCGCAATCTCGATCGTCTGATCCAGCTGCAGGGCTGTGTGTGCGGTCGACACGTACATCTTGGCCGCCGGATGGACGAAGACGCCCCGACGCACCAGTTCAAGGCCGAACTGCTGAGCCGCTCGTCGATTCGTAGCTGAGTAGGTCCGATAGTCGCTAACCTCCGCGGTATCGAAAACCGGCTCCGGGAAAGCCGGGGGCCCCATCATTTGGAGAGGGAGGGAAAGCCGCTGGGCGGTGTCCCTCAATCCGTCCGCGAGCGCCGTGCCGATCTGCTCAAGCCACTTAGGCCCATCCAACTCGGTCAGCACCTTCAGCGTTGCGAGCCCAGCGGCGGCCGCCAGCGGGTTGCCGTTCAGTGTCCCACTCAGATAGACGGCGCGGCCGGTTGAAGCCAGTGGCGAGCTCAGCTCGACGACGTCTCGGCGACCGGCTACAACAGCCAGCGGCAGCCCGCCGCCGACGATCTTCCCAAGCGAACACAGGTCCGGAGTCACGTTGTAGAGCTGCTGGGCGCCTCCCAGTGCGACACGAAATCCGGTTACTACCTCGTCAAACACAAGCAGCGCCCCACATTCATCGCACAACTCTCGAAGACCGTCGAGGAACCCCGGACGCGGCAGCAGTGCCCGTTGGATCGGCTCGACGATGATTGCGGCCAGCTCGCTGCCATGTCTCGCTACCACCTGTCGTGTGACACCGAGATTGTTGAATGGGGCCATCAGGACGGTACCGGTCACGGCCTGCGGGATTCCGGCCGAGTCCGGGGTGGCGCCAGGGTACTCCGGCAGCCCGGATGCCTTCAATCCGTGAAGCGCGTAGTCGTGGTGGCCGTGGTACGCGCCCTCGAACTTCAGCACCTTGTCCCGCCCGGTGAACGCTCGCGCTAGGCGCAGGCAGTAGAAGGTCGCCTCAGCACCGTCGCCGACGAACTTGACGGCCTCAGCACACGGGATCAGCCGATGCACCTCCGCCGCCAGTTCGATCGCGGGTTCGTTCATCGCGTAGAACGAGGTTCCGCGCGAGACTTGATCGCGCACTGCCTCAACCACCTTCGGATGGGCGTGGCCCAGCACCATCGGCCCTGAGGCGAGGACATAGTCGAGAAACACCCGCCCGTCAGTACTCCAGACGGTTGAGCCCTCACCCCTTGCCACAACGAACGCGAGCTCGTCGGGCAGCTTGAACGTCCCGAAGCACGCACCCGGGATCAATGAGTTGACGTAATCGAACTCTGCCATCATGCTCGTTCCTTCCTAGGCACCGCCACCCAACCACCCTCGGCGCGCTCAGGCTCCTCGCGCACCTCGACGTCGTAGAGTGCGCAAGCCGCTGTGGGCGAGACGTATTCGTCGTCCAGATCGGCCTGAATTCTGTCCACAGGGCGCTCTAATGGAGAGCCGTAGCCGCCGCCACCCGCAGCCCGGAAGTGGATAACCGTACCCTTCGGCAAGTGCATCGGGGCGGTCTTCGACTTGAAATTTTGCCTCGTGCCGTCGGCCAACTCCGCCCAGAACTCGGCGGTCGGCGCAGCCAGCCCGCCGAATAGGCCATACGGCGAGAACTTCGCGCGCTCGGCGGTGATCGTCATGGTCGAGTCGTGCTCCAAGCGCAGAACGCGGGTGATGCCGGTCCCGCCTCTCGTCCGACCGGCACCACCGCCGTCGGTCGATACCGAATATTGAAGGACCGTGATCGGGAAGGCTCCTTCGAGTGCCTCGTTTGGTGTGTTGCCCGTGTTTCCAACGTTCACACGGCGAGCGTTGACACCGTCGCCGTCAACGTTGGCGCCCTGGCCTGATCCGTGCGTTTCAACCATCACGACTTCGCGATCGCGGCCATCGTCCTGACGGATTCGGGTCCCCAGCGACAGGACAGCTGAGCTCCCACTGCCGGCTGCACAAACCTTCGTTGGCAGGGCCTCTGCGAGGGCACCAACGATCACATCGGTTATCCGCGATGCCGTCTCATGGTTCCCCGCTACCACTGGAGCGGGCGGGAGGGGGTTGACGACACTCCCTGGCGGGGCGAGCACGCGGATCGGCCGGTAGGACCCCGTGTTGGCCGGGTTTTCAGGGTCGGTCAGACACTTGATCGCGTAGCAGGTCGCCGAAAGCGTTACCGCGAGCGGCGCGTTCATCCCCCCGCGCACCTGTGGCGAGGCACCGGAGAAGTCCACCTCGATCTCCTCGCCGCGGACAGTGACCGTTGCTGCGATCTTGATCGGATCGTCGCTAACGGCGTCGTCGTCGCACCAGTCCTCGAAGTAGTACTCGCCGTTGGGAATTTCCGCTATGGCGGCGCGGGTCAGATGCTCGGAGGCATCGAGTACCTCCTGCATGCCGCGCTCGACGATGTCCGCGCCGTATTTCTCGCAGAAGGCGATCACGCGCCGCTCGGCGGCTATGCATCCTGCATACTGGGAGCGCAGATCACCCAAGCGCTCGCGAGAATTGCGGGTGTTGCAACCCAGGATGTCGACGATATCTTGGTTGAGCACGCCCTCCTCATAAATCCGCACCGGCGGGATTCGCAGGCCCTCCGCGTAGATGTCCGGCATCGCCGCCGAGTAGCTGCCGGGACCGCCGCCACCAACGTCAACGTAATGCCCGCGAACCGCAGTGTAGGCCACAATTCGGCCATCGAAAAAGACGGGCTTCGCCATGATGAAGTCCGGCAGGTGGTTGTTCCCCTGATAGGGGTCGTTCTGATATAGGACGTCCCCCGGTCGCAACCTGTGCGGGGGAATCCGGGACAGGCAGCCGCTGAGTGAGTGCGGCATTGAGGCAAGGTGAACAGGGATGTCTCCAATGCCCTGAACGACGAGCTCAGCGCCACTTGTCAGGAGGCCGCAGGACAGGTCTCCCGCTTCCTTCCATAGGTTGGAGTAAGCGGTGCGCAGGACGACCGCCTTCATCTCGGCGACGCTGTTTATCAGCCCTGCACGGAGGACGGCGAGTGTGATCGGGTCGAGGGTGCGAGCCGTACTCATGCCGACAACCACAGGCTGTACCACGCGTCACATCCAGCGCGCTTGCCTGGGGTTACCAGCAGAGTCGAGTCGTCCTGCTCTACGACCGCCGGTCCCTCGATCTCTGAACCAGGCCGGAGATCGCCTCGTCGGTAAACTGGAACCTTCAGGCGGTCCGATTCGGAGGGCCCGAACGCCACTGAACGCCAACCGGCGGGATCGGCCCGTTCCTCAGCCATCAGCGGCGTAGGAGTCGCAAGCCGCTCACCGTGAAGTCGGCCGACCGCTCGAAGCCTTACATTTACTACCTCCACCGGCTCGTCCGGCACCTGGAACCCATACAGCCTGTCGTGCAACTGGTGGAAGCCCGCGACCGCCGCCGAGAGCCAACCAGATCCGCGCTTAGTCACCGGCACCGCGACGCTAGACTGCTCCCCGACATAGCGCATGTCGAGACCGCGAAAGAGCTGCCGTTGCTGGACTCCGATCTCCTCACTCTCCAACTGATCATTGGCAGTTGACTCCTGCTGCTTGAAGATCTGCTCAACACGTTGCCTGAGCCCCTCTTCTACAGGGCTAAGGTGCGTCACAACGTAGTCGTGGGTAACGTCGGTGACGACCATGCCGAGCGCGGAGTGGCAGCCGGGCACGGCCGGGACAAGAACCGTTGGGATGTCAATCTCCTCGGCGATGTCGAGTGCGTGCATCGGGCCAGCGCCGCCAAACGCGATGAGTGTAAAATCGCGTGGGTCGAAGCCCTGGCCCACAGAGACGGCGTGGACTGCGCCCGCCATGGCCGCGTTGACGATCCGGCGGATGCCCCATGCCGCCTCCTGCCCGCGGACACCAAGCCGATGACCCAGGCGTTCGCATGCGCGGTGAGCAAGGGAGAGTTTCAGGGATACCTCGCCACCCAGGCGCTGGTCCTCACCAAGCACACCAAGGACGAGATTCGCGTCGGTCACGGTCGGCTCCTCGCCGCCCCTCCCATAGCACGCGGGACCAGGGTGCGCGCCTGCGCTATGAGGACCGACCCGGAACTGGCCAGCACGGTCGACCCAGCCAATGCTCCCCCCGCCGGCCCCGATCGTTAAGATATCCACAGACGGAATCGTGACGGGCATCTCCAGCACCTTGCGCTCCTGTGTCATCCGCACCTCATTGGAAGCCAGCACGCAGACGTCGAAGCTGGTTCCGCCCATATCGATCGTGATCGCATCCCGAACACCGGCCTGTTCCGCCAGATGCCGGCCTGCCACGACGCCTCCGCTGGGGCCTGAAAGGAGCAGCGTCACCGGGGCCTGTGCTGCCCGATCCACCGAGGCAACCCCGCCGTTCGACTGCATGATCCAGAGCCTCGTGTTCTGGTTCCAGCGACTCACGGCTGCGTCAAGCTGGCGTAGGTAGCCGCTGACTACGGGCGCCAAGTACGCATTGAGCGCCGTCGTGCTCGACCGCTCATACTCACGGAATTCAGGCAAGACGTCTGAGGACAACGACACGTTGACGCTTGGCAACTGCTCGGCGAGAATGTCGCGCGTTCTGCGCTCGTGATCGGGATTGAGGTAGGAGTACAAGAAGCAGATCGCGAGGCTCTCAATTCCGCGCGCCCTTATGATCTCAGCCGCTCGACGAACCGAGGCCACATTCAGGGGCCGTACCACTGCACCGGTGTGGTCGATCCGCTCGTCGATCTCAATACGGTCACGCCGCCGGACCAGCGGAGGGGGGGGATCCGCACGAAGATCGTAGATCTGATCCGGCGGTCGCATCAAGCGTGCTATCTCGAGCACGTCCCGAAAGCCCACAGTACAGAGGACGGCAACTCGCGGACCTGTGCGTTCCAAGCTCGCATTGGTCGCAACCGTCGTTCCGTGGACGAGATAGCGTACATGCTCGACATCCATGTCGGCTGTCAGCTTGCCCACGGCGTTGATGACGGCGCGAGATGGATCGTGGCGATCGGATGAGACCTTCGTCGAACCGACCACTCCCGTCTCGTCATCCCAGAGCACGCCGTCTGTAAAGGTGCCACCGGTGTCGATACCGATTCGCCTCACACCGATACCCGCTCGGGAATCTCGCTTGCTGTCGCGATCGCGTGCTCCACGTAGGCCCCGCGGATAGCGGTTGTGACCGGACCAGGAACCGGCGCTGGCAGTGCCTCACCGTCGATGCTGGCGAGTGCCGCCACACCCTCGAGTGACGACGTGATGAAGAGTTCATCGGCGCACCGCAGGTCGTAAGCCGTGAGGTTGGTCTCGACACAGGTCAGACCGAGCGACTGGGCAACGTCAAGAACGTGACGCCTTGTGATGCCACCCAGTGCCGAACTCTCCATCGGCGTCAGCACTCGTCCCTCACGAACCGCAAAGATGTTCATCGCGTGTCCCTCCGCAATAAAGTTCTGCGGGTCGCGGACGATCGCAATGTCGGCACCTCGGTCACTAGCTTCAAGAAAGGCGAGGATGTAGGTCAGGTAGTTGTTGGTCTTGATTCGCGGATCAAGGGCGGCCGGTCCTGGGCGGATGTAGCTGCTCATCGCTGCGGTCAGCACCTCGATCTCGCCGCGGAAGGAGATGCGGCGGGGACCGACCTGAGGGATGATGACCAGGGTTGCGGCGCCGAGCCGATTCGAATACTTCAGGCCAAGCGGACCCTGGCCGCGGCTGACCAGAGGCCGCAGGTATGCGGACTCAACCTCGCGCATGCCGTTGCGCGCGGCAGTTTCAACGATCAAATCAAAGAGTTCCCCAGGAGTCACCGGCATTTGGATACGCAGCATCCGCGCGCTCCGGAACAGACGATCCACGTGATCTTGAAGATGGACGACGCGGCCCTCCACGACCCCGACTCCCTCGAAGCAGCCGTCTCCGTATAGGAAGCTGTGGTCGGTGAGGGGTACGACCGCGTCCGCGTCCTCGACGAACCGGCCGCCTAAGTAGAACCACATGGCTATGCGATCACCCCCTGCGAACGCAACGAGTCCTGGCGCTCGCCATCTATCGCCAATTCAGCCAGCAACTCTCCCGTGTGTTCACCAAGGCGCGGCACGCGGCGTGCCGGCGGTTCGTAATCACCCATCAGGACCGGCAGCCTAGGGTGCCGCTTGGGCCCGGTCACTGGATCGTCAATCGGCACAAGTACGCCCCTGGCCGCGACCTGAGGACAGTCGTGAACCTCGGCGATCGTCTGCACCATGCCCGCCGGCTGCCCTGCCGAGATGAGGGCCTCACACGCCTCCCGCCGCGTCTTGTCCGATGCCCACTCCTCGAGTGCAGGGACGATCACCTCGTGCATGCGCTCAGAGCGTGCAAGGACGCTCCCAAGATCCTCACGCTGACCAAGATCCGGTCGTGCGATCGCGGCGCAGCAACGTCGCCACATCTCGTCGGTGGGAATGATCAGCGAAACGTACTCGCCATCCCCGCAACGGAACATGCCGACAGGGGTGAACGCATCAAGACCCCGGACCTGTGTTCGGCCCGTCCATTCCTGGATCATCAATGGGCGTTCGAGGAAGGCGACCGTTACGTCATACATTGCGGCGTCGAGCAGCTGGCCGCGTTTCGTTCGCTCGCGCTGATGGAGCGCAAGCAGGACGCCGAGCGCAGCATAGGTGCCGGTCATGAGATCGGTCGTTCCGGCGGGCGCAAGCATCGGCGGTCCGTCGCGTTCACCAATTAACGATGCCAGGCCGGACATTGCCTGGATCACCGGGTCGAAAGCGGGCCAATTGGAATACGGGCCCCGCTTATCCGATCGTCTGCCGAAACCGCTGATCGCGCAATAGATAAGCCGTGGGTTCCTCGCCGCGAGTACCTGATAGCCGAGCCCACATCGCTCCATCGTCCCCGGCCGCATGTTCTCCACGACGATGTCGGCGGTGTCCACGAGATCGAGAAACAGGTCATGCCCGTCCGGCTGCGTGAAGTCGATGGCTACGCTCTTCTTGTTCCGGTTGTATGAGACGAAGCCGCCGGATACTCCTTCGCCTTCGCGGTGGATCATGGGGTCATAGCTGCGGCGGGGGTCGCCGACGCCGGGACGCTCGACCTTGATAACCTCGGCACCGGCATCGGCAAGTATCTGCGTGCACCAAGGACCGGAGATGAAGTGCTCTACACCGAGAACACGGACGCCGGAGAGCGGCGCTGTGTCACTCAATTCTTCATTACGACGACACTAACCGAGGCGCCATCAGTCCCAGGAACCGTGCCGCCCTTGCAGTAGGCCAGCCCAACCTGGGCGCCGTCGACCTGACGCTGGCCAGCCTGCGATGTGAGTTGCCACGTCAATTCGCAGACCTGAGCTACTCCCGTCGCGCCTACGGGGTGACCGCGTGACAGGAGCCCACCGCTCGGATTGACCGGCAGTTCGCCCCCAATCCAAGTCCGCCCCTCTTCGACCCAGCGCCCGCCCTGGCCTGCCGGTATGAGTCCGAGGCCCTCGAGCCGGACGATCTCGGCGATCGTAAAGCAGTCATGCATCTCGACCACGTCGACGTCGGAAGGGTCGATCGCGGCCATCCCATACGCCTGCTCTCCGGCTCGGCGCGAGATGTCCTCCGCGTTGATGTCACCCGCACCAACTCGCAGTCGGCCACTGACCAGGGCGCAGCCGCTGACGCGAGGGCGCCGACCCATAATGCCCAGTTTTCGCAGCCCGGACCGGCTGGCGACGACCACCGCCGCCGCGCCGTCCCCGATGGGGCTGCAATCGAGCAAGCCCAGCGGCTCGCAGATCGGACGAGCCCCGAGAACCTGCTCAAGAGAGACCGGCTCCTGGTACTGAGCGTAGGGATTGTACTTCGCGTGGCGATGATTCTTCACGGAAACCATTGCGATTTGCTCACGAGTCGCGTCGTGGTCGAGGATGTAGCGCCGGGCGCTCATCGCGTGACCTGCGGTCATCACGTACCCCACGGCTGCATCCAGGTCGTTGGGATCGGGCGTCAGACCACCCTTGACCCGGTCCGACATCTTCTCCATCCCGACCACCAGCGCAATTTCGAACATTCCCGCTCCGATGGCCGTCCACGCCTCACGGAGCGCGGTCGCCCCGCTCGCGCAGTAGTTCTCGTGATTGCTCACCGGGATGCCCCCGACGCCCAGACGTACAGCCACGCGCTGCCCGGCAACCGGGCCACCGAAAACGTGTCCGAAGTAGACAGCCTCGATCTGGTCCGGGCGAACTCCTGAATCGGCCAGCGCCCGGCGTGCAGCGTCCTCGGCAAGGTCTTCAAGCAACAAGTCCTTGTACTTTCCGAAACGCACCATCCCGGCACCCGCTACGTAGCTTGCTCGCATCAGCTCAGCTCCTCCTTGAAGCTACACGCGGTTGCACCCGAAAGCGGAAGCCAACCGTTTCCGCACCCTCCGGACCATGCCCGAATGGCGTTAGCTCGAGATCACACTCCATGCCGATCTCATAGTCGTCGGGCTGAGCTCCCGTCAATTGACACATCACCCTGACCTGCTCGCGAAGGTCGACGTAGGCGAGGACGTATGGAACCGCGACACCGGGAGGAGCTTGGCGAACGACAGTGAAGCTGTACACCGTGCCTCGGGTGCTCAACTCCACCTCGTCCAGGCCGTCGCCTCTGCCACATGCCGGACAGAAGCGCTGCGGTGGAAAAGTCGTGTTGCCGCAACTCTGACACTGTGAACCGAGCAGTCGAGGCGGATCGAGGTTGATCATGCCCTCGCGCCACGGCCGCCGACTCATCTGCTGCGCACCTTCGTTGGTTCCAGATGGGCGAGCAGTGCCCTAACCCCGCCGTCAGGCAATATCTCAGCCGCCTCCATGATTGCTTCACCGCGCTCTTGCCCGGCCATCGTTGCGACCTTTTGCTCCAGCTCAGCCCGGCTCAGCGGGTTGCCTGGATAACCCTTGGCGTCGCCGGCCTCTCTGCGCAGGCGGTGCCCACCATGTAGCTCAAGCTCGACCCAGCCGCCCCAATGTTGGGGATAATCGGCATCGAGATGAACGTCTGGAACCAGATCGACCCGTTCGGCAAGCTTTGCGACTTCAGGGTCGCGCAGGTCGGCGACCAGATCGACCGGGGTCAGTCGGCCGCGCGAGAGGACTACCGCCACGCAAAAGGGTAGGCTGAACTGAGCGTCGGTGACGCTGGCGGGGTGCAACTTCGCTGCTCGCGGCTCGCCGATAATAGGCATACCGGTGGAGACAACCCCGACTCGGATGCGATCGACTTGCTCGCGGCGAAGGCCGCCCCGAACCAGCTCCAGCACCAAGCCCGCTGCCGGCTGAATGTAACCGCAGCACGCGAGGGGCTTGAATCCAGTCTGCCCAATTCGCAAAGGTTCACAACCGAGCCCATCCACCAGCCGTTCGGGATCGGCCTGAGGTGCATAAGCTTGATAGAAGCCGTGGCGCCCGCTGAAGACTGTTGACGGGCCGGGGACACCGGTGTCATTGAGAATCGCGGCCATCACGCCGTATGCTGCTGCGTTTCCTACCTGAACCGGTTTCGTCGGTGCACCGTCGTTCAGGTAACTCAGAGTGCCGCTGGCGCCTGTCGCGGCGAAACCCAACGCCCGCCGAAGCGTGGGCGCATCAGCGCCCCTAAGAAGGGCCGCCGCGCAAGCGGCTGCGAAGATGCCGCAGGTCGCGGTGGGGTGGAACCCGTCCGCGTAATGACGCGCCGGATCGACTGCTTCGCCGAGCCGAATTATCAACTCATAACCGGCGACGATCGCGGCCAAGGTTTGTTTGCCATCGGCACCGGAATGCTCGGCCGCCGCCAGTGCTGCGGGGATCACTACAGATCCGGGGTGGAGGGAAGCGGTCGGCACAAGATCGTCCATCTCGATCACGTGGCTCGCAATGGAATTCTGCCGGGCGGCCTCCGAGGCTGTGGATCGGAGCGGCGTCCCGATTATAGTGGCCCCGCCCTCGACCCATGGCGACAGCCGGCGGCAAGCCGCGGCCGTACTGTGATCGACACCACCCAACACGCAGCCAAGATGGTCGGCGACGAGTCGGAGCGCATGCTGCTGTAGGGCAGGGTCGACGTCGCTCCACCGAAAGTCGACCGCCCACTCACAGAACTTGCGGTCAGGGTCGCCCGCGTTCACTAAGGGGTAGTATACTCCGTCACAGCGCAGAATATCTGTGATATTACGCTCCCTGAAATCGATCAGGGTCTCGGCCCGTGTTATGGATGGATCGGTGCCAAGACAAGATCGGCATCCGCTGCTCGACAACATGTCGAGAGCGTCAGGAGGACTGCCGCAGTGGCGACCTACTGCCAGCTCAAGCGTCGGACATTGCCGCACGCCTTGAGTCAGTTCGGCTGGACCAGACCCACCAGTACCCCCTGCATTGAAGCGGGGTGGAGGAACACCCGGAAGCCGTCGCTGTCCTGCGACGGACGACGATTGACTAGGCGCAGGTTGTTGCGATCGGCTACGTCAATCGCGGCCCTTAAGTCCCTGACCGTGAGGCAAAGGTGGTGAAGGCCTGGCCCGCGCCTTTCCAGGTACCGAGAGATGGCGCCGGAACTGCCTTGCGCCTCAAGCAGCTCGAGCCGCTGGTCGCCAGCGGCGACGATGTTCGACCACGCGCTTTGGGCAGGCAGCTGTTCTCTTGTGCGAAGGTCAAAGCCGAACGCATGAAGCACGGCGAACATCGACGCCACATCTGCGACTGCGATCCCGACGTGCGCGGAACCTGTAACCAATGCATCATTCGCCACGATTGTCATCTCCTTCCACCAGCTGCCTGAGGAGCGGCTTCTGAATCTTTCCGGCCGGGGTCTTCGGGAACGAATCCATCACCACCACGCGCTCAGGCCAGAATTGAGTGGTCACGCGGCGGTCTGCCAGGAAGGAGGTAACGTCGCCGAGCCCGAGAGCACCACCATCCCGTAGGCGAACACACGCGACGGCACGTTCGCCAAGCCGAGAATCCGTCACTGGGATCAGCGCCACCTCCACTATCCGGGGATGCTCACCAAGCACTTCTTCGATCTCGCGGACCGGCAGCTTCTCGGCGCCACGGATGATGACGTCCTTAATGCGGCCGGTCAAACAGAGATAGCCGTCGGCGTCGACCCGACCCAGATCGCCAGTATGGAACCAGTCACCGGTGAAGTACTCGTCCGTTAACTCGGGACCTTGCAGATAGCCGGCGAACATGAAGGCCCCACGCACGTGAACGTGGCCCTCTATCCCTGCTGGTAGCACCCGGTCATCTTCGGCGACGATACGGATCGACATCTCCGGTTGCGGATTCCCATCGGTTTCGATGAGCTTGTCTCGTGGCGACTCGTTGTCGGTGGACGTCGCGTGACCGATTTCAGTCATGCCGAAGACCCTGCAGAGCGCCTGTGGAATTACATCAAGTGCGGACCTCGCGAGGTGCCGTGGAAGGTCCGCGCCCGAGCAGATGTATACACGGAGTGACGACAGCGCCTCCCGGGTGGCGCTCTGCGACCCTAGCATGTCGAAAAGGTGGGTCGGCGACCCGAGGCTATACGTGACACGATGCGACCGGACCAGCTCGACCATGAGGTCGGCGTCCCAGAAGTCCTGCATCACCAACCGTCCACCTGCCTCAAGCGCCAACCTGACACCGTAGAAGTAGCCGGCATTGTGTCCGACAGGGCTCGCGACGTGGAAAACGTCATGGGAGTCGAAGCCCTGGCGACGAACCGTCGAACGGACTGCGCAGACAGCGCTGTTGTGGCTGTGAAGGACCCCTTTGGGCTGCCCCGTAGTGCCAGACGTGAAGGCGAGTTCGCAAATCTCGGTGCCACCTCGCGGGCTGATCTTGTCGCGCTCCCACCTCGACCCAAGCTCGAGCAGCTCGTCCCACCAGACCGTACCCGACATCCTTGTGCCACCCACAACCACGATGTGCTTGAGGTCCGGTAGGTCCCGCAAGAGCTGCACAGCGCGTTCAGCGTGCGGCCAGCCGCGGAAGTTTGCCGGAACGACGAGGACACGTGCTCGCCCGACCTGGAGCATCTGCCGTAGCTCCCGTTCACGAAGGATGGTCGCGAGCGGATTCACGACGGCGCCGATTCGCTCGATCCCAAGGAATGTTGGGACAAACTCTCGCCAGTTCGGTAGCTGGACGGCGACGACATCCTGGCTACGAACGCCGAGCTCCCGTAGCCCATGCGCGACCCGCGTGCTGAGCCGCACAATATCCTCATATGAGTAAGATCCGGAGGCATCGTAGACGGCGCGCGCAGCAGGAGTACGGGTGGCGTGCCCGGCCACACTCTCGAAAAGTGTTCGACCCGTCCATGCACCGCTGGCTTCGTGCTTACGGATTCGTTCTGCCGTCAGCCGTGTCTCGAACATTTTATTAGCTACTCGTAGCGATCGGCGATCTGATTCACCGTAGGTAGCCCGTCCTGCAGCCCCTGGATGCACTTGTCATCGTGCCCAGGCAGAATCTGCATATCATATTGTTCGGCCATCCGCCGTATTTTCTGCGCGGACCTCGCCCACAACTCCTGATTCTGATTGAGAATGCTACCAACAAACGGCTTGCGATACGTATCGGCTAGATAGATCGCATCCGATGCCATCAGCACCCAGCCTTGGCGCTCGAGCCTCACCGCCACTCCCACCGTACCCCACGTGTGCCCAGGGATGCTGACCACCCAAACTCCCTTCATCACCTCAACGTCGCCGTAGACGGTCGTCGCCCGATCGGGGACCAGAAACCCCCAGTTAGCCCGCACGAAGCCCTGCTGGCTGGTGACGCCCCACAAGGTGACGTCATCATCACGGACAAGCGAGCCCTTCACGGTAACTGCGCCTCGCAGCTCGTCCTCATGGACGAGAATCTTCGAGCCCGCGTCCTTGAAGATCGGCGCGTTGCCGGCGTGGTCCGTGTGAAGGTGGCTCAGAACGACCCAGTCAAAGTTCTCGGGACTCCAGCCCTTCTGCTCCAGTCGCTGCACGAAGCTGCCGTCGGATCCGGAATCGTAGGCCATTGCACCGGCGTAAAATCCCTTCTTCCACTGTTTCTGAAACCCGGAGGAGACGCCCGTGTCCACGATCATTCGACCTTCGGGGTGCTCAATCACGTATGCGTATATCGGGTGGGTGAGCAATCTTCGATGGTTCTGGGTTCGCACGGCTGTAAGCATCTCGTCCGGGCTACCCGTAACGGCCAGTTCATAATCGAGTGTGGTGTGGCCGCACTCCAAGACCGTGATGCTGATGCTCATCGTTACTCCTTACGCAAGCGAGCGGGATGGCGGCTGCCGAATGACAAGTATCAACCGGGGCAACTGGCCGGTCCAAGACCCGACGAGAGCGACCGAAGCCAGGCGGCCTGAAGGCGGATACCATCGCGGATCGTAGTCCGCGGCCACCAGCCGGCTGCGCGATCGAGTCGCCCGACATCCATGCGTGGCCTCGAGTCTCGCCGCCCGATCCGGTCGGGTGCTTGCCTAACGACTGCCCCCGGGAACTGATTGAGAACCAGTCGAAGGATCGTTGACAGGCGTACAGACACCCCCGTGGACACATTGAATGTGCGGGCGCGGGGCCGGCGTAACAGTGCGAGACGGGCCACCGCCTCTGCGATGTCATTCGCATGTGTGTAATCGCGGGTGCGGCGGAGGTCAGAGGCCTCGATGACTCTACCCTCATGCGCCGCCAGGCACCAATCGTGGACATGCGACATGGCGATCCGGGCCCCGCTCGGCCGCTCCATTGGCCCGTACACATAGGTCGGTCTGGCCACTATCAAATCTAACCCGGTTCGCTCAGCAAGGCGCACTGCGACCCGCTCGCTGGCCGATTTTGTGATGCCGTACAGGGAGACTGGCGCATGCGGATCATCCTCGTTCAAGCGGGCAACCCCACAGCCCGCCCCGTAGACGCTGCCGGAGCTCACGTGGACGATGCGTCGAGGGCGGACGTGGGCCGCCCAGCGCATGACCTCCACGGTGCCGCCAACGTTTACTGCCACCGCCTCCGTTGCCCGCTCGACCTCCTCGTCGGTTCCAAGTGGCGTCAACGCCGCCGCGTGAATAAGCAGGTCGGGCCGACCAGCGCCAGCATGCCAGCCCGAGTCGCAAATGTCGCCCATCAGCGGAAGGACGCGTTCCACCGCCAGGTCGAGAAACCGCCGAGCCAGCCTAGTCGGTTCTGACCGGTCAACTGCAACGACGTCGAATCCCTCGTATGCGAGTCGGCGACAGATCGCCAGGCCTACGAAGCCAAAGCCCCCGGTGACGACAGCCAACATGTCGTTCAGAAACCCCGGGAATACTCCTCGGCATCAACTGATCCGTCCCATTCCGTGCCGCCGAGCGAGGCGGCGACGTGTTGGAACGTTGAATCTGGCGCCGCCCCGTGCCAGTGCCGTTCACCAGGGGAGGCCCAGACAACGTCACCAGGGCGCAGGGTGGCATGCGCGCCGTCGTCGTTGGCCACCCTACCCTCACCCGCTGTCACCATCAATAATTGGCCATTCGCGTGGCTATGCCAGTGCGTTCTGCCGCCAGGCTCGAAGAACACTGAAATAATGCGAGCGGCGCCCCCCTCACTCTCGAGCATCATCTGCTGCCATGCCGCGCCGGTGAAGGTGTCCGTCTTGCGCGAAGCTGGCCGGTCGTGTTCACATCCATCAGTCACTCGCATGCGCGAGAGTCTACATGCCCGGCAAGCTCAATCGCCTTCAGGCGCTGAACGGCGCCCCCCGTAAAGCTGGCGAAGCCGACCCTGGCAATCGAGCACGGCCGCAGCCATGCCATACGCGAGCTGTCGGTCCGAACTTTTGACATATCCGTTCCGAAAGTGACGTTTTTCTGGATTGAGGCTAAGGGCGTTCAGCTGCGGGGCTGGCAGAGCAACTCGGAGTGCGGGTGCTCAGACCGCCGCATCTCGCTCCAGCTCCGCAATCGCGTCGCGGCCCAGTCCCAGCTCGGTGAGTATCGCCCTGGTCTGGTCGCCAAGCCCCGGCACAGGCTTCATAGCCACGTCCGCGCCTTCCATGATCACCGGCGGCAGTAGGCTCCGTAGTGTGCCGACGGGTGATCCGACCTCACGCCAGCGCCCCCGCGACTCCAGCTGAGGGTGCTGAAGGAACTCCCGCACGTCGTTTAGCCTTGCAGTGGCGATCTGAGCCGTCTCTAGCCGGTCCATGATTGCGCTCGCGGTCATCTGACGGAAGGAAGCGACGATTGCGGCGTCGAGGTCGTCTCGGTTGGCCACTCGCGCATGGTTGGATGCGAAGCGCGCATCGTTTGCCAGCTCGCTCCGGTCCAAGACAGACTCGCAGAAGTGCCTCCACTCCCTTTCGTTCTGAATGCCTATGAAAACGGTCTTCTCGTCAGCCGTCGGGAAGGGGCCGTAGGGGGCAATTGTGGCGTGGTTGGCACCCGTCCGAGGCGGTTGCCTACCGCTGTAGGCGGTGAAGTAGGCGGGATAGCCCATCCATTCGGCCAGGGCGTCGAACATGGAAACCTTCAGGCTTGCGCCCCGGCCCGTCCGCTCCCGCTGATACAGAGCTGTCAGGATGCCGGTGTAGGCGTACATGCCAGCGGCGATGTCGGCAATTGAGATGCCGACTTTGGACGGTACCTCGGAGGTGCCAGTAATTGAGACCAGGCCGGTTTCGCACTGTACGAGAAGGTCGTAGGCCTTTCTGTTTCGGTATGGGCCTTCATCGCCGTAACCAGATATCGCGCATGCGACGAGCCTCGGGTGCTTCGCCAGAAGTTGCTCGGCCCCGAGCCCCAAACGCTCAGCGGCGCCCGGGGCGAGGTTCTGGACAAACACATCGGCCCGGGCGATCAGCTGTTTCAGGATCGCAAGCGAGGCCTGGTGCTTCAGGTCGAGGGTGATCGACTCCTTGGAGCGATTCGTCCAGACGAAGTGGCTGGCCAGGCCCATGACGGTGGTGTCGTAGCCGCGGGCGAAGTCCCCGGATCGCGGCCGCTCGACCTTGATCACACGCGCTCCCAGGTCCGCCAGTTGCCGGGTGGCGAACGGGGCCGCGATGGCCTGCTCCAGGGACACAACGGTGAGGCCGTCGAGGGGGAACATCAGTATGAACGGGGCAGGCGCGTGACGTGCTCTCCGATGCCGGCCGCGATGGGGTTCCTCGATAGCAGCGCCACCGAGAAGAGCCTCGTCTCCCGGACCTTGCGCTCCATCTGATAGGCGGACTCGAAACTATATTCGCCGTGTGTCTGCATGGCCAGATTGGCGCTCAACCGCGAGCAGCAACGCTATGTTGGCCTGTGCGCGCAGGGTTGCCGGCGGTCGAACAGATCGGCCGCCGCCGTCCGCATCAGCCGCGCCGCTCCACGCCAACGTGCGTCCGATGGTGGGGAACTTGATGCCCTAGTTCTACCCAATTGGTCGCCCAAAGACCTCGCGCTCCTGTGGCCGACCCACGGCCGGCTACACGAAGCAGGTCCATCCCGCATGCACTCGGAGGCGATCAGAATGCGCTCCGCGTTCATGCTGTCCAGGACTTACCGAAGCGCTTGCCTTCCTCGCCAACGAGACCGCTCGCCGGGATTTTGAGTTCTAGGAACCGCAGCTCATGGGTCCAGTTGTTGATCCTCATTTGGATCGGTATTACTGTGAGGGCCGCCTCCAATGGGTTTCGAGGTAAGCTCGTTCTTTCTCCAGCGGCGCCCAGTAATCCTCGGGAAAACTGCGGAAAAGGTCGCGCGCGGCCCGGCTCGTTCTCATGTTTCTTTCTCACTGAGGTGCTAGACGTGGGATCGTCGGCGCACGACCTTGCTTGTAGACCATTAGCGCGCGCTTGAAGGTAATCACGATCGTCCGGTCCTGGTTGAAGCCGGTGGTCCTGACTGTGACGATGCCAACGTTGTCACGCGTCTTTGAGTCCCGTTTGTCCAACACCTCCGACTGGGAATAGACGGTGTCTCCCTCGAAGACTGGGTTGGGCAGCTTCACCTCGTCCCATCCCAGGTTCGCCATCACGTTCTGGGATATGTCCGTAACGCTCTGCCCCGTGGCCAAGGCCAAGGTGAAGGTGGAGTCGACTAAGGGCTTGCGAAACTCCGTCTGAGCGGCGTAGTGGTGATCGAAATGGATGGGAGCCGTATTCTGCGTCAGCAAGGTAAACCAGATGTTGTCAGTAGTCGTGACCGTTCGTCCCAACGGGTGAGGATAGATGTCTCCTACCTGGAAGTCCTCGAAGAAGCGCCCCCGCCAGCCCTCTTTAACAGCCATCATGCGCTCTCCTTAGTTCGGGGTGGCTCCAAGCTGCACAGGGAGGCAGCTGTTCGGTCGGCCGTGGTCGCCCGGGCACGGCAGCCGGCTCCTACCGTATCTGTTATGGATGGTAGCAGGTCCGCAGGGCCGTGAAATGGGTGCCTCCCTGTCCTGCAATTAGTCTGTGATGATCCATAGACGTGGTGGGCGTGCGGAGGTCATCAGCATCTTTGGTCGGGCGCAGGGCCTTCTCCGGATACCCGTCATCCGCCGGAAGCGCGACACTGGGCCGTCTGCGCTCACCAGAAATTGTCCGCCCTATAGCCTCTTACTACAGCCATTACTACAGCCAAACTGGCAGGACATGGCTGTAGTAGGCGGTACGGGATGGGCGAAGGAGTGGACTTCCCAATACGGAATGGGACTAAAGAGGAGGCAAGAGACGCCCCTTGGCCCGACTCTTAATCCCAAGGTTCAGGGTGCAAGTCCCTTAACCACGCTGGGTTCGATGGAGGCTTCATTCTTTGGGAGGATGTAGCCCATGCCAGCATCGAACCAGCAGACGTCGAAGCAGGGATCGGGACACCGGCACCCGCCTGAGCTCCGGGAGCGGGCAGTGAGGATGGTTGAAGA
>JAEKNQ010000010.1 GCA_016464825.1 Candidatus Dormiibacter inghamiae
CCAAGAGCAGCCGGCCAAAGGGGGTGAGCATCGCTCTACGATGTGGCATAGAGAGCCTCCTGCGTGGGTGGGCGTCGACACCTCAACCCCACAGGATGGCTCTCCTCTTGTCAATAACCTATTTGAGCAGTACAACTAGCCGGCCAGCCGGAGCAGGACCTCCACGTTGGCGGCGTCGGGCCCCTTCTGTTCGAAACCGGGCACCTCCAAGATGAACGGGATCTTTTCCAGGCAGGTTTGGTGAAGCAGGGCGTGGAAGCAATCCTCGCCGATCAGGCCGAGGCCGATATTGGCGTGGCGGTCCCGGCTGGAGCCGAGCCCGAACTGGGAGTCGTTGCAGTGAACCACTTCCAGCCGCTCCAGGCCAACGACCCGCTGCCATTCGGCCAGCGTCTTCTCCACTGCCTCGGGTGTCCGCATCTCGTAGCCGGAGGCGAACGCGTGACACGTGTCGAAGCAAGTGTTGACACGGCTGTCGTCGACAGCGTCGAGCATCGCCCGCAGCTCCTCGAAGCGGGCTCCGACGCAGCCTCCCGCGCCCGCGTTGTTCTCGATCAGCAGGCGAGCTTGCTGGGGATCGGCCCGCTCCATGACGCTCTTCAGGTGCTCGGTGATGATGGGCAGCACGGCTTCAAAGCCGGCGCCCTTGTGGCTGCCCGTGTGGAATATCACGCCGTCGATGCCCAGCTCGTCAGCCGCCCGGAGGTAGCCCGCCAGCGTGCTCTCGGAGCGCTGCCGAAGCTTCGGATCAGGCCCTGCTAGGTTGATCAGGTAGACGGCGTGAAAGTAGAACGGAGGCCGCCCGGCCGCGTCGGCGGCGGCGCGGAACTTCTCGATCCGCTCGGGATCCAGCTTGGGCGACCCCCAGAATCCGGGCGGTGTGGGATGAACCTGGATCGCGGCGGCGCCCATCGCCGCGGCGCGCTCGTAGGCGTGATGAAGTCCTCCGGTCGAATCGACATGGGCGCCGATCAGCGGCATGATAGACAGCGTAAAGTGCCGCGAAGCGATGGTCAGGAGAGGCGCCAATGACCGTATCTGAGCAGACGACCTCGGAGTCAGCCACGCGGCCGGTCTACCGGCAGGAGCTGACACCGCTCAGCTTCCTCGAGCGATCGGCCGCCGTCCACGCCAGCCGCACGGCAGTGATCGACGGCGAAGCGCGCTTCACCTACTCCGAGTGGCTGGTGCGCGCCCGCCTCTTCGCCGGCGCACTCGCCGCCGGCGGCGTGGGGAAGGGCGACCGGGTGGCATTCCTGGCCTTCAACTCGGAGCCGCTTCAGCTGGCCCATTTTGCGGTGCCCATGGTCGGTGCGATAGTCGTCGCCATCAACACCAGGCTCAGCCCAGACGAGATCGGCTACATCCTGGGGCATTCGGGTTCGAAGCTCGTCTTCTACTCACCCGAACTCTCCGAGCAGCTGGCCCAAGCGCCCCCGGGAGTGCGCAGGATCTCGCTCGGCACCGACTTCGAGGAGTTGGTCGCCGGCGGCTCGGAAGAGCCCGTCGAGGCGGTCCTGGAGGACGAGTACGAGGTGATCGCCATTGACTACACGTCAGGCACCACTGGACGGCCGAAGGGAGTGATGTACCACCACCGCGGGGCGTACCTGAACGCAGTCGCGATGGCGATGGACCTGCGACTCGACTGCGATTCGCGCTACCTCTGGACGCTGCCCATGTTCCACTGCAACGGCTGGTGCTTCACCTGGGCCACAGTCGCCGCGGGTGCCACCAGCGTCTGCATCCCGAAGGTCGACCCGCCTCTTGTCTGGCGGCTGCTCAAGTCGCGCCAGGCGACAGCTTTCTGCGGCGCTCCGACTGTGCTCATCATGCTCGTCAACGACCAGGCGGCGGAGCGCTTGGCAGAGCCTGTGCGGGTCCTCACCGCCGGAGCCCCGCCGTCACCAACGATCATCTCCGAGATGCAGCAGCTCAACTTCGACCTCCAGCACGTGTACGGTCTGACCGAAACCTACGGGCCTTACACGATCAACGTGCCACCGCCCGGCAGTGAGCAGCTGCCGCCGGTAGAGCAGGCGACCCGCCGCGCCAGGCAGGGCCACCCGAATCTGCTGGCCGGTGAGGTGCGGGTCGTCGATGCCGAGCTGAATGACGTCCCCCGCGACGGCGACACCCTGGGCGAGGTGGTGATGCGCGGGAACGTCGTGATGAAGGGCTACTTCGCCAATGAGGAGGCCACCGAGGCTGCCTTCGCCGGCGGCTGGTTTCACTCCGGCGACATCGGCGTGATGCATCCCGATGGGGGAATCGAGCTGCGCGACCGGAAGAAGGACATCATCATCTCGGGCGGTGAGAACATCTCGACCATCGAGGTGGAGCAGGCGGTGGTCAGCCACCCCGCGGTCATGGAGGTCGCCGTCATCGCCATCCAGGACGAGAAGTGGGGTGAAGTGCCCAAGGCCTTTGTCACCCTGAAACCGGGCAGCGCGGCCACTGCCGAGGAGATCATCGCGCACTGCCGCGGCCGGTTGGCCGGGTTCAAGGTGCCCAAGGCCGTCGAATTCGGAGAGTTGCCCAAGACGTCGACAGGCAAGATCCAGAAGTTCATACTCCGCGAGCGGGAATGGGGTCCCGGCCAGCGCCGCATCAACTGAATCTGCTTGAGCCTAGTCCGGCAGAGAGCGGCGGACCACCTTGCCGCCCGAGTTGCGCGGCAGCTCACTGACTCGGTGCCAGCGCCGAGGCACCTTGAAGGAAGGCAGTCGCGCCCGGCACCAACCCTCCAGGTCCTCCACCGAGGCTTCGCCGATCAGCCAGGCGCTCACCACTTGGCCCCAGAGCGGATCGGAGCGGCCGGCGACAGCGGCGTCCCGCACGCCCGGATACGCTCGCAGAACTGCTTCCACCTCCTCCGGCCTGACGTTCTCTCCACCTGTGATGATGGTGTCGTCGCTGCGGCCCAGGACCGTCAGCACCCCATCGCGCAGGAGTCCCAGATCACCAGTGGCGAAACGGCCGCCCGAAGGCGAGGGCTTCAGCTCGGAGTTGACGTAACCGGGCGAGAGGCAGGCGCCGCTGAGGATGATCTGTCCCTCCTCCAGGTCGACCTGCGCGTGGGGACCGACAAGCCCGGCGGTCCCGGCCAGCTCCCTGGCTCTGCCCGGTGGCACCACCGCGACCTGGGAGGCGCTCTCCGTCAGACCGTAGCTCGGACAGACCTTCAGCCCCAGATCCGCCCATACCCTCACCTGGTCCGCCGGGGCGGGTGCGCCGCCGATCAGGATGGCGCGCAATCTTCGCAGCTCCTCCAGGCCACCTGCCTCGAGCAGCCTGGTCAGCATCGTCGGCACGAGAGCGGCCAGCGTCGGACGTTCAGATTCGATTGCGTCAAGCACAAGCGTCGGCTCGAACTCGGGCAGCGCCACCACAGGCTGGTTGAAAAAGACTGAGCGGAAAAGGATGGCCATGCCGCCCGCGTGATGGGGGGGCAGCACCTGGAGCCAGCGATCCTCAGGGCCCGCGGCCAGTGCGGAAGCGCAGCCCTGAGCTGAGGCGGCGTGGTTCGCCAAGGTCAGTCGCACTCCCTTGGGCTGGCCGGTGGTACCTGAGGTGTAGAGCACGCAGACGTCCTCCGCCGCGCCTGTGGCAGGTTCTAAACCGGTCGGCTCCAGCTGCCCCTCGCGGACCAGGAAGCGGGGCCGCGAATCCGCCAGAATCCGCTCCGACTCGGCGGCAGGCGTCCGGGGTGAGATGGGGACCAGTGCTGCGCCAAAGCGCAGGCAGGCGTGCAGCAGAGCCGAGAAGCGGACGCCGGCAGGCTCTTGCACAGCCACCCGCTCGCCAGGGCTCAGCCCTCCCGCTTCAAACCTGCCGGCCCAGGCATGAGCGAGCTGATCCAGATCGAACCACGTCACCCAAAAACCCGCGCCCCTGTCACTCAGGGCCCGGCGGGGACCGTGCCGGGCGGCGAGCTGTCTCAAGGGGTCCATCGGCTCAATCCTGGCGAACGGCGCCCGAGGCGAGCGACCGGATGTTGAAGTTCATTACCATTACACCATGCGAGCGTCTGCTCCATGAGTGCTGACTTGAACGATTGGCAGCGATCCGGAGCCTACCAGGACATTCACTACGACACGCAGGGCGGGATCGCCAAGATCACTATCAACCGGCCGGAGGTGCACAACGCTTTCCGGCCGGCCACTCTATTTGAGCTGAGCGACGGGTTCAACGTGGCTCGCGACGATCCGGCCATCGGCGTCATCATCCTGACCGGCGCCGGAACCGAGGCGTTCTGTTCCGGCGGCGACCAGCGGATCCGCGGTGACGACGGCTACCGCGACGCCCAGGGCATCGGTCGCCTAAACGTCCTCGATCTCCAGATCCAGATCCGACGGACGCCCAAGCCGGTGGTGGCCATGGTCGCCGGCTATGCAGTGGGCGGCGGTCACGTCCTACATGTCGTCTGCGACCTCACGATCGCCGCTGACAATGCCCGCTTCGGTCAGACAGGGCCCCGGGTCGGCAGCTTCGACGGCGGCTATGGCTCTGGCCTTCTGGCCCGCATAGTAGGTCAGAAGAAGGCCCGCGAGATCTGGTTCCTCTGCGAGCAGTACGACGCCCAGCAGGCGCTGGAGATGGGCCTGGTGAACCGGGTGGTGCCACTCGCCGATCTGGAAGCGGAGACTTTGAAGGTCTGCCGGAGAATGCTCGAGCACAGCCCGCTTGCCCTGCGCCTGCTCAAGGCTTCCCTAAACGCCGCCGACGACGGCCTGGCGGGCATCCAGCAGCTGGCCGGCGATGCGACGCTGCTCTACTACATGAACGAAGAGGCGCAGGAGGGCCGGGACGCCTACGTCCAGAAGCGCAAGGCTGATTTCGGCCGCTTCCCAAAGCGTCCGTAGTGTCCTGAGACCGGAAGTCCGCCGCCCGCTGAGTAAGCCGCTGATCTGGTGGCTTGCCGCCCGGCCCGCAACTCTGGCAGCAAGCGTGTCTCCCGTGCTGGCGGGGACGGCCATCGCCGCTCATGACCACTCGATCCGTCCACTCCCCGGCTTCGGTGCCCTGCTTGTGGCCATCGCCATGCAGATCGGCGTCAACTACGCCAACGACTACTCAGATTTCGCCCGGGGCACTGACACCCCGCTCAGGGTGGGTCCGATCCGGGCGGCCGCTTCGGGAGTGATTCCACCGAGCCAGGTGAAGTACGCCGCCCTGGCCGCCTTTGCCATGGCGGCCGGGATCGGGCTGGCGGTGGCGCTGACCAGCGACTGGCGGCTCATAGCCGTGGGCGCGCTGGCGGTAGTGGCCGGCTGGCTCTACACAGGCGGTCCCCGACCGTATGGCTATCTCGGGCTGGGAGAGCTGTTCGTGTTCATCTTCTTCGGCCTCTTCGCCACCGCCGGCACTGTCTACGTGCACGAGCACCGCATCCCCGCAGCCGCCTGGGCGGCAGGCTGCGCGACGGGCTCTCTCGCCTGCGCCATCCTGGCGCTCAACAACCTGCGGGATCTGGCGACCGACTCTGCTGTTGGGAAGCGAACTCTGGCCGTGCGTATTGGCAGGGGCGGCACCCGCGCCCTGATAGCCCTTCTGCTGGCAGGTTCGGTGGCGATCCCCTTCCTCGCGGCAGTCGTTGGTTGGGTGCCGCGGCTGGCGGCATTGCCGATGCTGACAGTCACCATGGTGGGCGGCATCATCCGAGATTCCGGTTCGCGGGAGCCCGCCGTCCTCATCAGCGCCATGAAGCGCACTGGCATCGTCGAGGTCTGGTGGGCGCTGCTCTGGGCTGCCGGCCTACTCCTGTGAGGGGCCTGGAGCTGATCCCGATCCGAAGGCCGGCGGGCGCAGGCTTCCGGGAGTCGGTGCTGGTGATCCGCTCTGAGGGCCAGCTCCACGGGCTGGGGGAGGCGCCAGTGACCTCCGGGCGAAGTGGGTCCCTGGTGGAGCTGTTGGCTGAGCTGGAGGGCCGGACAGCCCCTGGGCCATCGGCCCGCTGCGGCCTCCAGACTGCGGAATTCGACCTGGCGGCGCGGCGTCGAGGAGTGTCGGTCACTGCCCTATTGGGCGGTCCTCGCCGAGATTCTGTCGAGTGCACAGCACTCATCAGCGCCGAAGCTCCGGAAAGAGTGGTGCCGGAGCTGGAGAGCTGGGCCGCCCTCGGCTTCACAGCGTTCAAGCTGAAGTCCAACGGTCGGGCGCTGGAGTCGGAACTGGAGAGACTGGGTGCGGCTCGCTACGCGGCCGGCCCCACCGCCCGGCTGCGCCTGGACTTCAACGGTTCGCTGGGCCGGGTGGAGGCGTCTGAGCGGCTTCGGGCGCTGGCCGGCTTCCAGTTGGAGTTGATCGAGCAGCCGCTCGCGGCGGCCGCCTCGCTGAGCGACTGGGCCCACCTCCGCTCACAGTCTCACCTGCCGCTGGCGGCCGACGAGTCGCTGGCCGATCCAGAAGCGGCGGCAGCCCTGCTCTCGCTGGGAGTGCTGCCGGCGGTGAAGCTGGCCACAGTGGGCGGCCCCCAACGGGCCTTGGCTCTGGCCGCCGGCTCACAGGGCGGCGCCACGCTCGGTTCGAGTTTCGAGTCGTCGATCGGCCTGGCGGCGGCGCTCCATGTCGCCTGCGCATTGGAGCGCGAGCCGCTGGCCTGCGGCTTGGCCACCGAACGGCTGGGAGGGTCGGAGCTGGCGGCAGGCCTCGAGTGGAAAGGCCCCCATCTCCGGCTGCCACGCCGCCCCGGGCTCGGGGTCGAGCTCGACCGAGCTGCGCTCGAGCGCTACCGGCTGTGAAGGTGCCGGGCGACAAGACGCGCCACTCTGTGAGGCTGCTCCAGATGCACGACATGGCTCGCATCGGGCACGATCTCAAGAGAACAGTGAGACAGTATCTGAGCCAGCCGCCGGGCGTAAGCCACATAGCGCTCGTCCTCGGCGCCAGCGATGACCAGTGTGGGCGCCTCAATGGCGTCGAGCCGCGACCAGAAAGGTGGCTCAGCGGCTGCGCCCATACCGCGAAGCAGCGCGGCCAGATGCGCCGGGTCGTGCCGGCGCCGCGCCGCCTCCAGCTGACCGGCGAGCTCGGGGCGACGCTCACGGAGGCCGGCAAACGGCTGCCGCTGCGCCCAGTGCTCGGCGAACCACTCGCTGCCCTCGAGTTCGATCTTGCTGGCCAGTTCCTCGTCGGCGCGCAGTCGCTGGCTGCGGGCCCGGCCCTCAAACCCGGCCTGAGCGCTGATCACGGTCAGTGTGCGCACCTTCAACACACCCCTGGCCGCCGCGTAGAGGGCCAACCGGCCGCCCTGGCTGTAACCGATCAAGTCCAGGGGCGGGCCTTCGTGGCAGAGCGCTTCCAGCTCGGCCGCGGCTGCCGGCAGCGTTGTCGCGGGCAGCTCAGGGCACGACCAGGGCCGGGAGCTGCCGGTCAGGCGAGCCAGCTCGGCCCAGCTCTCGGGCCCCTGGCTGAACCCGGGCAGGGCGATCACCATGTCTGAGGGCGAGGTTACTCAGGCCTTCGCTGCGACCTTCGTCGATGAGCTGGCCCGGAGCGGGCTGCGCCACGTCTGCGTGGCACCCGGCTCCCGCTCAGCGCCGCTGGCCATGGCCTTCGCCCGGCACCCAAGCGTCAAGGTCTGGGTCCACATAGACGAGCGCAGCGCAGCTTTCTTTGCCCTGGGCCTGGCCAAGGCGCAGGAGTGGCCGGTGGCACTCCTCTGCACCTCAGGTACGGCGGCCGCGGAGTTCCACCCCGCCGTGCTGGAGGCTTCCTACTCGCGAACTCCCCTCCTCGTGCTCACCGCCGACCGCCCGCCCGAGCTTCGCGATGTCGGCGCGAACCAGGCGGTTGACCAAAGCCGCCTCTACGGCAGCGCCCCTCGTTGGTTCTTCGATGCCGGCCTGCCCGACGACGAGCCCGCCGCGCCCAGGCGCTGGCGGCGGCTGGCTGCACGAGCGCTGGTCGAGACTCGCGGCGAGGTGCCAGGCCCGGTTCACCTGAACCTGCCCTTCCGGGAGCCGCTCAGTCCCAAACCGGGCCGCGTCCCGAGAGCCGTGCCAGTCGACGCCGATCCGCTCTGGTTTTGGCGGGCCCCGACTCAGCCGTCGGAGGAGCTGGTGGACAGGATCGCAACTGCCCTGGCCCGGGCGGATCGGCCGCTTCTGGTGGCCGGGGAGATGCGGGATGGCGCTCGCCTGCGCCACGCCCTCGACGCGCTCCTGACCCGGCTGGACGCCCCGCTTCTGGCGGAGCCCACCTCGCAGCTGCGGCGGAGGGCCGGCCTGGGAGTGGTGGAGTCCTACGACGCTCTCTTGCGCGACGCCAGTTGGGCCAGAGCCCATGTTCCCGATCTGGTGCTCCGGCTGGGAGCACCGCCGACCTCCAAGGCGCTGAACCAGTTCCTTCTTCGCTATCACCCGCGCACCATCCTCATCGATGAGGCGGGCGGCTGGCGCGATCCCGACCTGCTGGCGGCCGAGATAGTGCGCTGCGATCCTCTGCCCCTCTTGGAGCGGCTGGAGGGGAAGCTGCGCGAGGGCGACGGCATCTGGCAGCACGTCTGGCGGGACGCCTCAGCGACTGCCCAGGCGGCGCTCGACCGCAAGCTCTATCAGTCGCCCTTGCACGAAGGCCACGTGGTCCGGGCCCTCGCCTCCGAGCTGCCCGAGCCGGCCACTGTCTTTGCCGGCTCTTCGTTGGCGATCCGCGACGTCGATATGTTCTGGCCCGGGGCGGCGCCGGGAGTTCGCTTCCTGGCCAACCGCGGTGCCAGCGGCATCGATGGACTGGTGTCCACAGGGCTGGGCGCCGCCGCAGCCGACGCCGGCAACCCCACGGTTCTCCTACTCGGGGATTTGAGCCTCTACCACGACATGAATGGACTCTGGGCGGCCAAGCGGCACGGCGTCCGCGCAGTGATAGTCGTGCTCGACAACAACGGCGGCGGCATCTTCGACTACCTGCCGGCGGCGCAGCACGCTGACGTATTCGAGGAACTGTTCACGACGCCGCTGGGTCTGCGCCTGGAGGACGTGGCGCTGCTCTACGACCTCTACTTCTGTGCGGTAACCGACCCGGGGGACCTGCCGTATGCGCTGGAGCGAGCGCTGCTCGCCGACCGCTCCACCCTCGTCTGCGCTCGCTTTTCACGAGAGCAGAGCCTGGCCGGCCACCAGGCCTGCTGGGCGGCGGTGACGGAGGCGCTTCGCTGACCTGGTTGACGTGCGCGCCTAGGCCGAGATAGCGCCGAGGAGAGCTTTCAGCTTCAGCTCAGTCTCCGCCAGCTCGGCGGCGGGGTCGGAGTCCGGCATGATTCCCACGCCGGCGTAGAGGCGCGCGCCGTCGCCGTCCAGCAGGCCGCAGCGGATGGCTTGAGCCAGCTCACCGTCTCCCCGGGAGTCCAGCCAGCCCACCGCGCCCGCATACCAGCCGCGCTCCATCTCTTCCAGCTCCGCCAGCATGTCCCCCGCAGCGGCGGCCGGATACCCGTTGACCGCCGGGGTGGGATGGAGCCCGGCTGCCACCTCCAGCAGGTTGGGAACCGGCGTCGTCAGCCGCGTTCGCACCTCGGTTGCGAGGTGCTGGATGTTGGTCAGCCGCACTACCTCTGGCGGGCGCTGCTCGACCTCGTCGCTGAAGCGTGCCAATGCGTGACGCACGTGGCGCGCGGTGATCCTGTGCTCCTCCGAGTCCTTCGCGCTAGCGCGCAGTTGCTCGGCGAGCTGCTCGTCCTCGGCTTCGTTGCGGCCGCGCGCGATGCTGCCGGCCATTGGCTGGGAGACTGCGCGAGTGCCGGCCCGGCGGAGCAGCAGCTCAGGTGAGGCGCCGGCCAGCGCTGTGCCGTCCGCGCCGCTGACCAGGTAGATATAGCAGGCCGGATAGGACGCCCGAAGGGAGCGAAGCACAGCCCCCGCCGCCAGCACTCCGTCGGCATGGGCGAAGACCTGGCGAGCCAGGACCACTTTCGCCGCCGCTCCCGCGCGCAGTCGCCGGCTGGCTTCGGCCACGGAAGCCGACCAGCTCTCGGGGCTGCGCTCGCTTTCGACGCTGAGCCGGCGGGCTGCCGGCGCCTGGGCGGAGGGCCGGCAGTCCAGCAGTGACTCGTCGCCGCTCAGGAAGGTCCTGCCGCGCACTCTGGTCACTGCGAGCTGAGGCACCCGGAAGAGCAGGGAGGGGAAACCCAGCCAGGGCGCCTCCGGCTCCCGATCGGGATCGAAGGCAAAGCCACCCAGTGCCACCAGGCCTGTGCCCGGCAGGGCTTGCTCAGCGAGCGCCTGAGCCGAAGTGAAGCGCCCCCAAAGCCGTCCGGCGGCCGCCAGCCTGGGGCGGCCCGGCTCCTCATCCAGCCGGGTGCCAGCAGCCGTCGTGAGCGCCACGCCCTCGACAGTGGCGACGAGGTCGTAGCTGCGGCCCAAGCTCAAAATTGAAACGGCGTCCGGCAGCGGCCGCTCGAGCAGCATAGTCTCCAAGCCAGCGTCTCGGGCGGCGCTCATGAGGCTGATCAGATCTGGGCTGCTCTCCAGCTCGCGGACCTGAGGCGGCCCGACCTGCAACTTGCTCAGAGGGGGCGCTCGATGCGCTCTCGCGCGGCGCGGAGGAGAGCGCGTTCGAAGTGACGGTGGACAAGCGCGCCGCTCGCGTCGAGCAGCTCTTGGAAGACCTGCAGCAGGCGCCGCTCAGCTTCCTCCCCGGGCAATCCCTCCGCCTGGATCCGCTCGCGCACGTGGTGGTCGAAGAGATCGACTGCGCGCGCCGCCGTCCGCTCGATCGAGACCGAGTGCTCCGCCGCCAGCTCCAGCAGCTGGCTCAGCGGCACGCCTGCCTCGACCAGCTTCAGTCCGGCGCCGACCGCCTCCAGGTCTCGCGCCGGGTAGCGCGCCTCATCGCCCTCCCCGACAGCGACCAGCAGGCCGGCTTGCTCGAGGTTCCGCAAGAGGGGCGCCGGAACGCCGCTGCGATTGGCCATCTCGTCCAGCGTCAGTGTCTCCGGCGCCGCCTCCGCGGTCACCGCCTGAACGAGCGCTTCGTCTGACGATTCGAGCTCGCCCGCCAGAAAACGCCGAATGACGCCCAGCGTGAAGCCCCGCTGCTGCAGGCCCTTGATCCGCCCCAGGCGTTCCACATGCTCCGGTCCGTACCAGGTGACCCTGCCCTCGCGGCGGGGAGGTTCGAGCAGTCCCTTGCCTTGATAGAA
Source organism: Candidatus Dormiibacter inghamiae (assembly GCA_016464825.1). Taxonomy (GTDB): domain Bacteria; phylum Chloroflexota; class Dormibacteria; order Dormibacterales; family Dormibacteraceae; genus Dormiibacter; species Dormiibacter inghamiae. The sequence continues at coordinate 11,141 of JAEKNQ010000010.1, forward strand.
GCGGATCGTGTCGACAGCCACGCCGGCGACCTGCCCCAACTGTTCGATCCGATACTCCACGAGTGAATACTCTAATGGTCGTCTCCGTCCGGCCGGCCGGGAATCAGCTGCCGGTTCGGTCAGCCGCTGCAGTTGGCGGGTGTGGCAGGACGCTCGCCCAGAGTGACGTGAAGGTCGACATTCTGGCCGCCCCGCACAAGGCTCATGGCCACGCTGTCGCCCGGGTTGTGCAGCTGCAGCACACCGGCAAAGGTGATCCCGTTGTTGAGCGGTCGGCCGTCCAAGTTCTCGATCACGTCGTGCGCCCTGACGCCGCCTTGCTCGGCCGGGCTGCCTGGCACCACACAGCTCACGACCACGCCGTAGCCCTTCACGTCCTGGTTGACGAGAGCATCCTCGACGGGCAGATAGCTGACCCCTGCATAGGGGTGCCCCGGGGTCCGGCCTGCTATCAGGTTGCCGGCGATCCGTTGCACCACCCGGCTGGGAATAGCGAAGCCGACGCTGTTGGCGTTCTGATCGCCGGCGGTGTTCATGCCCACCACCCGGCCGGCCCCATCGGCCAGTGGACCGCCCGAGTTGCCCGGGTTGATGGGCGCATCGGTTTGCAGTACATCAGGCAGGCTCTCGCTCGCCTGGCCCGACGTGCCGACATTGGTGAGCGTCCGGTGCAGGGCGGAGATCACCCCGACGGTGACCGAGCCGAAGCCCTGACCACCCAGCGCGCTGCCGATCGCCACCACTGGTTGGCCGGGCTTCAACTGCGTTGAGTCTGCAAACTCCGACCTGGGAAGTGTGTCGGGAACCTTTAGCACCGCCACGTCCTCTAGGGGATCGGTGCCCTGCAGAGCCGCTACAAAGTGGCGGCCGTCGGGCATCAGCACCTGCACCTTCTGCGCCTTGTCGATCACGTGATTGTTGGTGGCTAGATAGCTCTGACCGCCGTTCACCTCGATCACGAAACCGCTGCCCTCGGCGACGTGGCCGCCGGCCAGATTGACTATGACGAGACCCACTGCCGGGGCCAGCACAGCTGCTGCGTGAGTGGCGTCGAAACCTGAGCCCTGCGAGCTGCCTGAAGGAGGTGCCAGAGACGGGAGCGGAGTGCTTCGGGCGCCGGACGGGCTGGGAGAGGTCACCCGGGCATTGCTGCGGTTGCTCAAGTGAGGCACTGGTGGCGCGCAGGCGCAGGCGAGGAAGACCGCCAGCGTCCCCCCGGCGAGGAGGGTTGCAAGCGGGCGGGGCTGACGCATCATCCGTAAGTGTTCCAGTAGTACAGCTTCTCCAACCACCCGGGGTCGCTGCGAAGGGCCTCGGCATAGCCGCTGATGGCTGCCAGATAGTCGTTGTCGTGGTTGTAGGCGAGAATCGCGCGATCCATGTTGGCCGGTGCGCCGGCCCTCAGCAGATAGCGCGCGGCCGCCACGATGCTGTCGCGTGAGCTCATGATGTCCCCGCCCTGGCCGACCTCCTGCCAGGTGGAAGGCAGGAACTGCATCGGCCCCAGCGCCCCAGCGCTGGAGGGGCCGTTGGTGCGACCGAAGTCCGACTCCACGTAGTTGATGGCGGCCAGGTAACTCCAATTCACCCCGTAGCGAGACTGGGCCTCCTGGTAGTAGCCCAGCAAAGTTGCAACCGGCTCCGAATCGGGGAAGTGACGGTTGTGGCGAGGCTGGACCTGGCTCAAGTCCTGGTAGCCGGCCAGACGCCACACGCCCCGCAGCGCTTTGGCGGCGGCGCTGAGCGCAGGCCGGCGCTCGGCCGGCACTAACGTGAGATTGGTGGCCTCAGCCTGGGGCGCCCCCGCAATGCGGTACATGACCTCCTGCTCGGTGCGGATCGCCTGCCGATAGTCGTATTCGCTGCGCTCCACCTGCGCGTCATGCCGCATCTGGTCCAGGGGCGTGCTGCCGGAAGGCTGGGCCCGCAGGTGATCAGCTTGGACGCGGGCGGCGTGGGCTCGATCCTGCGCGTTGAGCAGCTGCCGGGGTAGCTCATTGGCTGCCGGGCGAGCAACTGCCGCGGCTGGCAGCGCAGCGATGAGGACCGGTAGGAGCAAGAGCAGCAGCAGGCGGCGGGCACGCAGCAAAACCATGCCGACTATACGGGCGGACGCTGTGTTCATTACGGCACGTTCAGTGGCCGTCCTGGTGGGGTTGCTAGCCCACTCGAAGCCTTCTGGATCGCGGCAGCGCACCGATATCCGCCCCGCAGCGTACGAACGTTAGATAGTGCTGCTGAGGGAATAGCCGCGGGCCGTCGAGGAGAGAAACCGGCCGCCCAGTCCCGGCTCCAGCTCGTCCAGCTTTCGGCGCAGCGTCAGCAGTGCCGAGTGCACGGTTGAGCGCGCAGCGTCAGGGCGGAAGAGCCCGGCCTCAATGAGGTCGCCCGCCGTGGCCGCCTTCGACCCGTGGGAGAGGTGGACGAGCAGCGAGGTCTGCTGTGAGGTGAGCCGGATTTGCTCGCTGCCGAGGCTAACCGTGCGGCGGACCGGGTCGAATTCGAGCCGGCCAAACATATAGCTGCCGCCGCGGCTGCCGCCGCCCTCGGCCAAGCGGGCGCCCAGGTCGGAGTAGATGTGGCCCAGCCCGGCGGCTCCCTTGACGAAATAGCTGCTTGCGCCGAGCTCGAACGCTCGACGGATGGAGGCGGAACTCGCGTTGGCCGCCGACAGTACCACCACCGGCAGTCCGGGATGGTGCTGGCGGATCCAGCGGAGCAGCTCGAACCCGGTTTCCTCTCGCTCATCGAGGATGAGGTCCAAGAGAATGCCGGCGATCCGTTCCTCGCTCAGAACGCGGCGCGCGGTCTCGGCATCGGCGGCGGTCCGGGGCTGGTAACCGAGCAGCTTGAGGTCAAGCTCCAGCTGAGCCAGCATGGGAGGCTCGTCCTCCACGACGAGCACTGTCGAGGCGATCACCTCGTCGGGTCGGAAGACGTCCAGACCTTGGGGCAGGGGGGGCCGGGGTCGATTCCGGGGTATCGGCACTCTGTGAGGATCGTATAAGAGCGCGAGTTCCGATGCAGCGTCCAGCGCTGGCGGAAGGGTTGAAAGCGGTTATGTTCCTCACTGATGACGGAGGCTGCCAGATTGACCGGCCCGGGGGACGACTCCACGCCGATGTGGGTTCGCATCGGCGGAGTGCTACAGGAAGTACCTGGCGGCCGCCGGCACGGACCCGCTAACCAACCGCCGCCCGGCGGGCCTTGGACCGAGTTGCGCATCGGCGGCCGTCTCTGCGGCTGGGCCCGTGACCCGCAGCACGGCCGCGCAGCCGCCCGCCAGGCGGAGCTCCTGGCGCAACAGCTGGCGGACGAAGGCCGCACCTGGCTCATCGAACGTCTCGGCCACAAGCTGCGTTCCTCGCTACTTGCGCTGCGCGAGCTGACCCGGCAGTCGGCCTACGGCCGCCCGGTTTCCGTCGAGGACATTCATGACCTGGCCCTCGAGGTCGGCCGGCGGGCTGAGGGTCTGGAGCTGCTGGCGGTCGAACCGAGCGATGAGCAGCGCGCGGTGGTTCTGGGCGCCGTCCTCAACTTGGCGGCGCCGGGGGCGCAGCGCAGCGTGCCCACCCAGGCGCGTGTCACTGCCTCCGAGCCATCGCTGCTGCAGGCGCTGAGCCGCACGTATGACTGGCTTGGCGGCGCCGGCTCCTGCTTCAGCGCTACGGCCTCAGGAGACTGGTGGCGACTGCGCCTGGAACCGGCCGGCGAGCGGGCGCCTTTACCTGTCCCCGAGCTGGGTGAGCCTTTGATCCGCCTCCTCGTGGAGACGCGGCTGGGCGGCTGGTTCGATCCCGAGGAGGGCGGCCTGGCGAGCATCTACCTGCCGGCCGCCTGAGGTGAGCGGGGAGATCGCGACCCGCGTCCGGCTCCGCGAGGCGACCTCGAGAGACGGCCCTCTGCTCGATCGCTGGAACAGCTCGCCGCTCTATCGCGGCTCCTTCAACGACTTCGGTCCGGCGCCGTCTGCCTCTCTCTCCCGGGTGCTGACGAGACAAGGGTTGATCAGCGACGAGCGCGGCCTGCTCATCGTCGAGCGAAGTGCCGACGCGACCCCGTTGGGCACGCTGACGTGGCACGCTGTGAGCCATGGACCTAATCCTGAATCTCGGGCTTGGAACATCGGCATCGCCCTGATCCCGGAGGCGCGCGGCCACGGTTACGGGGTGGAGGCGCAGCAGCTGCTGGCCAGGCGGCTCTTCGCCAGCACGAACGTGAATCGGCTCGAAGCGTCGACCGACGTGGAAAACCTGGCCGAGCAGCGAGCGCTGGAGAAAGCCGGCTTCAGCCGGGAGGGCGTTCTCCGCGGTGCCCAGTTCCGAGCGGGCGGCTGGCATGACATGGTCATCTACTCGCTGCTGCGCCTGGATGTCAGCGCGGAGAGGAGGGGGTAAGAAGGTGCCCATCGGCGTGCCGCTCCTGCCGGTCGGCCTCGCCATCGTGCTGGCGATCCTCATAGTCGTCGCCATCTCCCGCAGCCGACCGCAGCCGTAGAGGTCTTACTGGGCGGGCACGCTTGATGACCACAGTGCGCAGGGTCCTGGCTGCCAACGCCAGCCCCTACACGGGTCCCGGCACCAACACCTGGGTAGTGGGCGACGAGCCCGTCAAGCTGGTGATAGATCCCGGCCCCGACTCGTCTGTGCACCGCGGGCGCATAGTTGCGGCGCTTGGCCAGCAGGCGCTGGGAGCCGTACTTGTGACGCACTCACACGCGGATCACCTGGAGGGTGCCGAGCGGCTCGCCGCGGCCCACCACGCCCGCGTCTTGCGCTTCCCTCAGCTGCAGCACGGAGAGGTGGTGCGCATCGGTCGGCTGAGCGTGATCGCGCTGCATACGCCTGGCCACGCCGCCGACCACCTCGCCTTCTGGCTGGCCGAGGACAGGGTGCTCTTCAGTGGCGATCTCATCCTCGGTCGCGGCAGCTCGATGGTCACCTATCCAGAAGGCGACGTCGCTCAATATCTTCGCTCGCTGGACCTTGTCGCCGAGCTGAAACCGCGCCTCATCTTTCCTGGTCATTGGGATCCGATCCAGGATCCGGCCGCCAAGATCGCCGAATACCGGCAGCATCGCCTGCAACGCGAGCTCCAGGTGCTGAGCGCTCTGGCCGCCGGTCCCACCGATCTGGGCGGGCTGGCCAACCGCGTCTATGCCGAGCTAGAGGCCGGCTCAGCACTGCGGCAGGCAGCCGAGATGACGCTGCAGGCACACCTGCGGAAGCTGATCCAGGAAGGCCGGGCGAGGGAGGTGGGCGGCTTTTACAGGTCCAGTGGATGAGGCGACCGGCCTTCCGCCGGGATCCCGGGCGGAAGGTGATATCCTGGTTCAGCAGTTTGCTGCGCCTCGTTAGGCGAGGCAACCACACGGGAAAGAGGCCACTGATCCAAAACGTCGGGAGGCGCGCCGGATCAGGACAGGTGCCCCCGGCTAAGGGGTCAGCGGGCTGACGAAAGTCTAAGCCGTGCGGCGCCAAAGCTAAACGAGTGGGGTGCACACGACGGCCTCGCCGCCCTGAGCCTGCCCAAGGCGCCATCCCGCTCGGAGGTCCAGCGATGAGGGGCGTTGAAAGGAGGCGTATGAGTCCCGACCAACGGAACTTGAAAGACGTCCCTGCGCCCCGTCTGGGAATCGCTCGCACCAGCTAGCTCAGCTCCTGTCGGAGTGCGGGACAGAGGAAACGCACTCAACCAAAAGGAGGTGTTAGATGAGCAACCAGCGCGGATCTTCGGTCGAGCCCCGAGAGGGCATTGATCCAGTCAGTACCTCGCGGGCCGTCCTGGATCCGGCGCACGTCGGCGACATCACGGGTGCGCTGGGAACGATCAGGCTCGGTTCGGGGCCGCCGCGCTCGCTGCGCCAGCGATTGCTCGTCCTCCTGGCGGTCATCGGTCCCGGCATCATAGTCATGGTCGGTGACAACGACGCCGGCGGCGTCGCCACCTACGCTCAGGCCGGCCAAAACTACGGCACCAGCCTTTTGTGGGAGCTGCTGCTGCTGATCCCGGTCCTGATTGTGAACCAGGAGATGGTGGTGCGCCTGGGCGCCGTGACTGGGATGGGCCACGGCAAGATGATTTTTGAGCGCTTCGGCAAGTGGTGGGGGATTTTCGCAGTCGGAGACCTCTTTCTGCTCAACTTTCTGACGCTGGTAACCGAGTTCATAGGCGTCAGCCTGGCGCTGGAGTACTTCGGCCTGAGCCCATACATATCGGTTCCACTCGCCGGCTTGGCGCTCATCGTCGTGACTGCGTCGGGTAGCTTCCGCAGATGGGAGCGTGTGCTCTTCGTCTTCGTCGCTGCCAATTTCCTGGTGATCCCGTTGGTCGTGATCAGCCACCCGCAGATCGGGCCGGTCGTGCATGACTTCGTGGTGCCGGGGATTCAGGGCGGACTGACCGGAGACTCGATCCTGCTGGTAATCGCGATAGTGGGCACGACAGTGGCTCCCTGGCAGCTTTTCTTCCAGCAGTCAAACATTGTCGACAAGCGCATCACACCGCGCTGGATCTCCTACGAGCGGGCTGACACCGTTTTGGGCTCAGTCATCACGGTCATCGGTGCGGCAGCGCTCGTCGTGACCTGCGCCGCAGCGTTCGGGGGCTCAGCCGACTTCGGCCACTTCAGTGATGCCGGTCAGACAGGGCACAGTCTCAGCCGGGCCTTGGGCAAACCCGCCGGCGCAATGTTTGCCATAGTGCTCCTCAATGCCTCACTGATCGGTGCGTCGGCTGTGGCCCTGGCCACCTCCTACGCTGCCGGGGACACCTTCGGTGTTCGCCACTCGCTGCATTGGAATTTCCGGGAGGCGCGCGGCTTTTACGCCAGCTTCGCGGCTCTTGTCGTAGGGGCCGCCGCCATCGTCCTGATCCCCCACGCGCCGCTCGGATTGATCACCACAGCCGTGCAGGCCTTGGCAGGGCTGCTGCTGCCGAGCGCCAGCGTTTTTCTACTCCTCCTCTGCAACGACCGGGCGGTGCTCGGGCCCTGGGTGAACCCGGCCTGGCTTAACGCGATCGCAGCCGTCATCATCACAGTGCTGCTGACGCTGTCTGGGATCCTGACTGTGACCACCCTTTTCCCCGGGGTTGACGTGAAGAGCCTGGCCGCGGTGACGGCGGCACTGGTACTGGCTGCATTGCTCAGCCTTGGCGCCGTCCTGGCGGTGAGGGGCAGAGGACACAGGACTGACCGGACGGCAGCTCGGCGCCAAAGGCAGCAGGGCTGGACTATGCCGCCCCTGGCGCTGCTGGACCGGCCGACCTGGTCGCCCATGCGGCGGTTCGGCATGTCCGCTCTACGTGCGTATCTGGTTATCGCTGCACTGTTGTTGGTGGTGAAAAGCATCCAGTTGGCGGCTGGCGCTCATAGTTAAGCTAGGAGGTACATCACTTTGGCCAGGCTGCACTTCTCGAAGCTGAACGATCAGCCATTGCTGACCGCGTCCGGCAACGAGGTAGGCAAGATTGTCGACGGTGTGGTGAAGCTGGTCGATGGCGGCCTGCCCACTGTTACAGGCGTGCTCGTCCACCGGGACGGCAAGGACGTCTTCGTTTCCGCCCGCGATCTGAGCGAGCTCTCGGCCAACGGCGGCAGGCTGCGCACCGAGAGCGTCGACAGCCGTCCTTTCGAACGGCGCCCGGGGGAAGTCCTGCTGGAGGGCGATGTCCAGGGTCACTCAGTCATCGATGTCGATGCGGCCCGCCTGGTGAGGGTCAGGGACCTCGTGCTGGAAGGTGAGCAGGGCTCCTGGCGGGTGGTCGGCATAGTGCCCTCACCTCCCTCCCGACTCCTGGCCGCGTTCGGCCTGGGCAGGGTCCAGCAGAGTGAGATCGACTGGAGGCGCGTGGAGCCGCTGGTGAGTCACGTGCCGTCGGCTCAGGTGGGCCCCTCCTCCCGCTTGGCCAAACTCAGGCCGGCCGATATCGCTGACATCGTGGAAGAGGCCTCGCATGATGAGGGCGAGGAGATTCTTGACGCGGTCCAGCACGACCACGAACTCGAAGCTGACGTTTTCGAGGAGCTGGACGAAGAGCATCAGCTGGAGTTCATCAAGGGCCGGAGCCGGGAGGAGGTGGCAACCATCCTCGCCAACATGGATCCCGACGCCGCGACCGACATGCTGATGGAGCTGGACCAGGAGCAGCGCCGACCCGTGCTCGAGCTGCTGCCTCCTGAGCAGCAGGCCAAGGTTCGCAAGCTGCTCGGCTACAACCCGGAGACCGCTGGCGGTCTCATGAGCAACGAATTCATAGCTCTACCCTCAGCTCTGACAGTGGAGCAAACGATCCGGCGGCTTCGTGGGTTGGAGGAGGTGCCCGCCACCTTGACCACGCTCTACACCCTGGTCGACGGCCGATTGTCAGGAGCTATCGGTCTTGCGGAGCTGCTCTGCGCTGAAGTGTCAGCGACTCTTCTCGATCTCTCTCCCTCCGACCCCATTGCCGTCTATGCCGACGCCGACCTGCCTTCGGTGGCTGTCCAGATGGCCGACTACAACCTGTCTTCGCTGCCGGTTGTCGATGAGCGGGGCGGCATCCTGGGAGTGGTCAGCTACGACGACCTGCTCGAGGCAATGCTGCCCGAGGAATGGCGCTGGCGCGGCCGGCCGGAACAGGCGCGCAGGTATCAGCCGCCGAAACCCGCTGAAAGCGACGTCCAGGCCTGACCGGAGCGGCGGAACGGCGCGGTCAGCGGATTCCGCGCCCGTCGTCCGCCGGGGCGCCTGGCCAGCCGGCGGGTAGGACCGCCGGGTCGGACTTGGGCGCGGCGAGGTAGGGCGCCGGATCCAACGCTCTGCCCGCGAAGCGGATCTCGAAGTGGAGGTGGGGACCTGTTGAGTTGCCGGTGGTGCCGACCAGCCCGATCTGCTGGCCCGCCCGGACCAACGCCCCCCAGCCGACTGTCGCCTGCGATAGGTGGCCGTAGGCGGTGGCATAGCCGTTCGAATGCTGGACGATGATGTGGATGCCGTAGCGGCCGCGGTTGGGGAAGGCGTAGGCGATACCGTCGGCTGCGGCCCCGATGGGCGTGCCCGGAGGCTGCGCCAAATCAATGCCCTGGTGAAAGCCGGCGGGGCAATCAGCCGTGCCCCGCTCGGCAGCCAATCCAGTGCAGCCAAAGGGTTGCGAGACGGATCCGCGCAGAGGCCAGTTGAAGGTGGGGCGAGGGCCGCTTGCCGGCGCTGCCAGATAGGGCAGCCACTCTGGAATGTCATCACCGTGGTCTACGTCAGCGGCAGGGCTGGGCGCCGGCAGCGGCTGCCGCTCCGCGGGACGTTGGCCGGGCGTGGCTGCGGCCAGCACGAGCAGGGGCGCAAGGATCAGAAAGAGGCGGCGCACCGGCCAGTATCGTAGCGGCGTGATCTCACTGGCGGCGAAGCCGGCTCTCAGTGGCCTGACCGACGATGATCTCAGCGAGTGGCTGACTGCTCGGGGTCAGCCGCCCTACCGCGCTCGGCAGATCCGGCAGGACCTTTGGCGCGGAGCTCTGATCGAGGCCATGAGTGAGCTGCCGAGCGAGCTTCGCCAGGAACTGACTGAGGACTTCCGCAGCCACTCTCTGGAGGAGATCCGCCGGACCGAGGCCGACCAAGCCTCTACCACCAAGCTGCTTTATCGATTGGAGGGCGGCTACACAGTGGAGGCGGTGGTGATGCGCTACGAGCGCCGGACCACACTCTGCATCTCCTCGCAGGTCGGCTGCCCCATCGGCTGTCCGTTCTGCGCCACCGGGCAGGGATCTTTCGGCCGCAACCTCCGCAGCCACGAGATAGTCGACCAGGGGGTGGACGCCGCCAGGCTTCTGCGGCAAGAGGGTAGGCGTCTCTCCCACCTAGTTTTCATGGGCATGGGGGAGCCGATGGCCAACTATGAAGCGGTGCTGGCGGCGGTGCGCTGCCTGGCCGAGCCGGGTGGCCTCGGCATCAGCCCTCGTCGCATCACAGTCTCAACCGCTGGGCTGGTGCCGCGCATCGAGCGTTTGGCGGCCGAGGGCCTGCCCGTGACGCTGGCGATCTCACTGCACGCCGCCCGCGACGAGTTGCGCGACGACCTAGTACCCATCAACCGCAAGTACCCGCTGGCGGCTGTCGTGGCTGCGGCTGACCGCTTCGGTCAACAAACAGGGCGGCGCGTGAGCTACGAGTGGGTGGTGCTGGCCGGTGTGAACGACTCGGAGCGCGACGCGCGGGAGCTCGGCAGTTTGCTTCGGGGCCGGCTGGCGCATGTCAACCTCATCCCCTTCAACCCCGTCGATGACACGCCCTACCGGGAGCCGGAGGCGCCGGCGCTGCGCCGGTTCGCAGCTCAGATCCGCGCCCAGGGCCTGAACGTGACGCTGCGCGACACGCGGGGGCGGGAGGGAGACGCCGCCTGCGGCCAGCTCAGAGCCCGGGTCGAGCGTGAGCTGGGCTAGTTGCCGAAGGAAGGCTGACCTCGCTCTACGCCGGCACCTCTGGCTTTGCGTATCCCAACTGGAAGGGCGGATTTTATCCGACCAAGTTCGCCGCTCGGCGCATGCTCCCCTACTACGCCGAGCGGCTGAACGGGGTGGAGCTGAACGGCACCTTCTACCAGCTGCCGCCGGTGACCACCCTGGCCAGCTGGGCGGCGCAGGTGGACAAGGACTTCCGCTTCTGCTGCAAAGCAAGCCGCGGCCTGACCTACTCGGCGGCCGCTTTCGACAAGGAGGGACTGGCAGCGACTCTGGGCGAGCGGCTGGGCGCTCTCGGCGACAAGCTCGGCCCCACGCTCGTCCAATGGCCGCCGGGGCGCCTGCGTGACGAGCAGTTGCTCGAGCGACTACTTGCCGCCTTCTCCCGGCCTGCGGCAGTCGAGTTCCGGCACGAGTCATGGTTCTGCGCGCCCGTCTACGACTGCCTTCGACGGCATGGCGCTGCCCTCTGCCGAACCGACGCTGAGGAGTGGCCGCTGGCGCCTGTGACCGAGACCGGGGAGTTCGCCTATGTCCGTCTCCGGCGCTCCTACGAGCGCCCGGCTCTGGAGCGCTGGCGGCGCGAGCTGCGCGCTCTGGCCGCCGGCGGCAGCGTCGTTCACGTTTACTTCAAACATGATCCTGAGGGTCCTGAGCGGGCCCGGTTCATGCTGGAGTAGATGAGCAACCCGCCGCGGTCTCGCACCGGGCCAGGTCCCGACCTGGGCCTGTTCGGCCCCGGCTCGGCCGCCTGGCGGCTGCACTCCGAGCCGGCTCTGCTGGTCGGCGGGCTTTCGGCGCTCATGTGGCAGGCCCTGCACCCGCTGGCGATAGCCGCGGTGGCCGATCACAGTGACTACCGGAAGGACGTCTGGGGCCGCTACGACCGAACCAGCAACTACGTCATGACCACCATCTTTGGCACCACCAAACAGGCCCACGCGTTGGGCGCCCGGGTGAGGGCGGTGCACGTGCCCATCCACGGTGTGGACAGGGTGACCGGTTTGCCGTACGCGGCCGACGATCCGACCCTGCTGCTCTGGATTCACGGAACGCTGGTGGCAAGCTTTCTGGCCGCCTACCGGCGGTTCGTCCGCCACCTGTCAGCCAGCGAGGCTGATGCCTACGTGGCTGAGATGGTCAGACAGGCGGAACTGGTGGGCCTGAAAGCCGGTGCGGTGCCTGCCAGTGAAGCAGCCAACCTGGCCTTCCTCGACTCCTCCGCGCACCTTCTGCAGGTCACCCGGCCGGCGCGCGAGGCCGTGGACACGGTGCTGCATCCGCCGCTGCCCGTCTTTCTGCGTCCCGTCTGGGCGGTCGCCGGCCAAGCGGCCATCTCGATCCTGCCGGAGGGCGCCCTGCAGCTCTACGGCATGCGCCGGCCTCGGCTGGCTGCCGCGGCCGTTCGACCCCTGGTGGGCGGCGGGGCCTGGTTCGCCGGTCGCTTCCTGAAGCCGCCGCCAGTGCTCCGCCAGGCTCGGGCTCGGGCTGCCGCCGGCGGGAGGCGCTAGTGGTGCACTAGCCCTGAGCGGCGGTCGGCGGGGCGGGTAGCTCGGTGTCCGAGCGACCCCGCCTCTCCCAGGCCAGCCAGACCGCGCTCAGGACCCCGGCCGCCAGGATCATCGCCAGCGACGCCCACTGCGCCTGGCGCAGGCCGTAGAGCAGGGAGTCCTCGCGCAGAAAGCTCAGCCAGAAGCGGCCGAACGCGTAGACCGCGAGCCAGAGCAGCCCGACCACCCCGGTCGGCAAGCGCAGCTTGAGCCGCTGGTAAGTCAGGACAGCGACTCCGAATACGAGCAGGTTCCAGACCAGCTCGTAGCCGACCTCCAGGTGGACCGAGCGGCCGGGCTGGCCGAGTGTCTCGGGGTTGACGTACTCGACTGCGAAGGGCAGGTTCGATGGGATGGCGTGGTGCTCGCCGTTGATCACGTCGCCGATGCGTCCGATGGCAAAGCCGAGCGCGTTGGCGGGACCTACTGCGTCCAGGATCTTTCGGTAGTCGATGCCGTTCCGGAGCGACCAGGCGAGGCCGCCCAGCAGCCCGCCAAAGATGCCGCCCCACTGGCTGATTCCGCCCTCGTTCAGGAAGACCACCTTCTGCCAGGCGCCGACGAACAAGTGGTAGTTCTCCCAGACATAGAGAAGGCGGGCGCCCACGATGCCCGCCACGACCATCCAGACAGCCATGTCGTAGACCCGCTCACCGCTTATGCCTTCGCCGGCAAGCAGGTACTGGCCGACGCGCGCCGCCGCGATGATGCCTATCACGCTGAAGACGCCGTGCCAGGTGATGAGCAGCGGCCCGAGGCGGGCCACGTTGGGGTTGAGATCGATCACCATCGTGGCAAAGTAGGCGCTCGGCGTCATGCCGGCACTCCCCGCAGGCGGCGCAGCGCCTCGTCCTTGCCCAGCAGGGCCAGCGTGTGGTGAAGCGGCGGCGAAACCTTGCCCGCGACGCACCAGCGGAGGGGTGAAAAGAACCTGCCGCGGCTCCACTCATGCGCTTGCCGCACTGCCTCGAGGGCCAGCTCAATGCTCGCTGGCGTCCAATCGTTGAGCTCGGTCAGCGCCGATGCCGCCTTCGCGACCATGCGCTCCTGGTCAGCTGTCAGATCCGGCCGGGCGGGCGGCTGAGTCAGATAGCCGAGGAGCTCCTCCGCCTGGCTGAGCCGGGCCAGCCTCCCCTTCAGCGCTGGCGCCGCCTGCCGGATCACTGTCTCGGAAAGGCTGGGCAGATAGGGGCGCAGCCGCCGGGCGAGCTCGGCATCGCTGAGCGAGCGGATGTAGTGGCCGTTCAGCCAGTCCAGCTTCTCCCAGTCGAACATGGCGGCCGCGTGCTGGACGCGGCTCAGGTCGAACACCTCCGTCAGCTCGGCCAGCGAGAACACCTCCTGTTCGGTGCCGGAATTCCAGCCCAGCAGCGCCAGGTAGTTCAGCATCGCCTCGGGCAGGTAGCCGAGCTGCTGAAAATAGCTGAGCCGCGTTTCCGGGTGCAGGCGCTTGCTCAGCTTCTTGCGATCCTTGCCGGTGATGACAGGCAGGTGCGCGAACGCCTGCGGGCGGGGCCTGCCCAGGGCGTCAGCAACCAGTAGCTGGATGGGCGTGTTGGAGAGATGCTCGTCACCGCGAAGGATGTGTGTGACCTCCATCAGCGCGTCATCCACAGGGCTGGCGAAGTTGTAGGTCGGGTAGCCGTTCGACTTGACTATCACCGGGTCACCCAGAAGAGCGTTCTCGAACTGCACCTCGCCTCGGATCAGGTCGCTGAAGCTGGTGAAGCCGGTCTCCGGCACCTGGAGCCGGACCGTGAAATCCCGGCTGCGGTAGTCGGCGGGCGGGTCCTGGAGGCAGCGGCGGGAGTAGCGATAGGGCACCTTCTGCCGCTCCGCCTCCTTCCGCTCGGCCTGCAGCTCCTCCCGGGTGCAGTAGCAGCGGTAGGCGCTCTTCGCCGCCAGCAGCTGAGCGGCAGCCTGCTTGTAGATCTCGAGCCTTTCACTCTGCCGGTAGGGCCCGTGGGCGCCGCCCAGGTCCGGTCCCTCGTCCCAGCTGAGGTTCAACCAGTGCAGACCTTCATAGACCGCCGCCTCGTACTCCGGCCGGTTGCGCTCCAGGTCGGTGTCATCCAGCCGCAGCACGAAGGAACCGCCGCGCTGACGTGCGAAGAGGAGGTTGAAGAGAGCGGTGTGCGCGGTACCCAGGTGGACGTAGCCGGTGGGGCTGGGCGCGATCCGCACCCGCACGGGCGGCGCAGACACCAGTCCATAGTAAGTGCTGATGTGCGGGCCGCTTCTCGTCAACGGCGGCGATGAGCTGCAGCCAGGCAACGAAGCTCAGGACCGCCTCCTCGTCGCCGAGGCCGCCGGCCGGCCTCTCCTGCTGGTCCCGACTGCGGCCGTGCGCCAGGACCTGCCGGCCCTGCTGAGGCTGGGCCGAAACTGGTTTGCCGGTCTGGGCGCGGAGGCCAGGGAGCTGCCCGTACGGCGGCCGGCCGACGCAAGATCGGCCGAGCTGACCGCACTGGCGTCCGGCGCCGGCGCCATCTACCTGCTGGGTGGCGACCCGGGCTACGCCGTCAAGGTGCTGGCCGGCTCGCCCGTCTGGGCGGCGATCTTGACTGCCTGGCGGCGGGGAGCGGGGCTGGCCGGCTCCTCAGCCGGCGCGATGGCCTTTGGCGCCAGCACGCTGGTGATGGCTCGCTGGCCGCGTCACCTGGAGCGCAGACCCATCCCGGCACTCGGTCTCCTGCGGGGGCTGGCCGTCATTCCGCATCACGATCAGCTCGGCCACCGCTGGCAGGTGCTGGGTGGCGCCTCAGAGCTGGAGCTGCTGCGGCTCGACAGCCGGACTGCCGCCGTTCATCACGCCGGTCTCTGGCGTGCGCTCGGCGCCGGCGAGGTCAGCTTCCGCGGCCGGCGCTACACAGCCGGTCAGGAGATCGTCGAGCTGCCGCCGCCAGATCCCGAGCAGGCCCTCGCCGCGATGCTGACCGCCTAATCTCAACACCGATGCCGCGCACCCGCCGCTCGCAAGACGAATTGCCCAACCCGGGCGCCGACGAGGCGCGCACGCGCCCACCACAGCCTCCCCTGCGCTCTGGCTTCGTGGAGGCGGGAGAATACCGGCTCCACCACACCAGCGCTGGTTCGGGCGCACCCCTGGTCCTTGTTCACGGCCTCGGCTCGGCCGGTTACATCGAGTGGCGTCACAATCTGCCGGAGCTGGCTCGGCGGCGGCGCGTCCTGGCGCCCGACCTGCCTGGCTTCGGCCGCTCTGCCAAACCGGACATCGTCTATGGAGTGCCCCTCTTTGCCGACGCGCTCGAGGCCTACCTGGACGCCCTGCAGCTGAGCCGGGTGGATCTGGTGGGCGCGTCCTTGGGGGGTCGCGTCGCCATCGAGCTGGCGCTGCGGCAGCCTGAACGAATCCGCCGCCTGGTGCTCGTCAACGCACTCGGTGTGGGCCGGGCGGCGCCCAAGCCGTACTACCCGCTGGTGGCTGTGCCGCGGCTGGGTGAGGCGGTGCTGGGCGCCATCCGCCTGGGCCTGCACCGGCTGCCTCCGCGCACGCTCCGCAGCTTCACCCGCCGCTACGCGGGTCGCTCCCTGGCGGCGGAGGGAGAACGGTTCGAGGAGGATTACTTCGCTCACCTCCGGGAGCTCCACGCCGCCCAGGGGTACCACCGCGCGTATTTGACGACCGTCCGGTCTCTGGCCCGGCCTCGAGCCTTCCTGGGGACCGATCAGACGCAGCGGCTGGCGCGGTCGGCGATCTCAGTCGGTCTGCTCTGGGGTGAGCTCGACCCGCTCTTCCCGGTCCAGCTGGCGAGGCGGGCGCACAGCCTGCTGCCAGGCTCGTCTTTGCGGGTGATCGTGGGTGCCGGCCACACCCCACAGGCAGAGCGGCCGGCGGAGTTCAACCAGGCGCTGATCGAACTCTTGCGTGGCTGATGCCCGGCTCCCCGAGATCTATCGGGGACCGCAGGCGCGGGCGGCGGCGCTGCTCTCGCTCGACCCTTCAGTGCATCCGGACCCGCTGCGCCCCGCCCGGTTCTATCGGGTGTTGTTCTGGCTGGTCAGGCTCGTGGTCCGCCTCTTCTTCCGGCTTCGAGTGGAGGGGTTGGAGAGCCTGCCGCCGCCGCCTTTCCTGATCGCGGCCAACCACCAGGCTTGGTACGACTCGGCCTTCATCATCGCCAGCCTGAGACCGGTGCCGATGGTCTACACAATGGCCCGGCGCGACACCGTCTTCAACCGCGGCTGGAAGCGCTGGCTAGTGACCCGGATCGGCGTCTTTCCGATTCAGCCGCAGAACGGCGAACTCGACCAGCGGGGCCTGGAGACCGTCTATCAGATCCTGGATCGGCGCGGCGCGGTACTCATGTTCCCAGAGGGGGGCTACTCCCGGGGGTCGAATCTCAGGCCACTCAAGGCGGGCGTCGCCCACTTCTCTCTCCAGGCCGGCGTTCCGATCTGCCCGGTAGCGGTAAGCGGGCTGGAGAGCCTGAGGCCCTTTCGGCGCGTGACAGTCTCGATCGGGCCGCCCATCTGGCCGGATCCGCCCCGCTGGGGGAGTCTGAACCGCCGGGTGAGCGATGTGCTGGATCGGGTCAGGGGCGGCATCCTGGGACGCTTCGGCCGCGGGCGCGACCGACAGCCTCGCCGTCCCTGGTGGCGCCGGCTCGGTCGCCGAGGGCGGACACCTCCGGCCGGCGAATGAGCCCTAGATGCCGACCACCCGGCTGTGCATGGCGTAGTCCTCTCGCCAGCCGCCGTGACCCAGGCCGATGCTGCGGAAGTCGTCAACGAACTCGATCGACTGGATCCACTTCACCATCTTGAAGCCCAGTTGGGTCTCCACCCGAAGTCGCAGCGGCGCCCCGTGCGGAATCGGCAGCGGCTCGCCGTTCATCTCCCAAGCCAGCATCGTCTGGGGTGACACCGCCAGCCTCAGGTCGAGGGTTTCGTAGAAGCGGCCCACCCCACCCGTCTCGGGCTGGGTCTTGGCCTTGTCGTCGAAACCGTGGAACACCACGTACCGCGCCTCCGGCGTCGGGTGGCAGTGTTCAATGAACTTTGCCAGCGGCACCCCCGACCACTCGGCGATGCCCGACCAGCCCTGGATGCAGTTGTGCTTGACGATCTGGCTCTCGTAGCCGATTCGGCGTAGGTCCGCCAAGCTCAAGGACAGCGGCGTCTCCACCCGACCGGTGATAAGAAGCCTGTAGCCCTCGAACTGTCGTTTCGCCAGCTCCTCGTAGTCCTGATCAGGCGGTGGGTAGCCGTTGATCCAGTGGTAAGGGGAGATGTCGGACCGTGGGTAGTGCTGGCGGCTGTGCAGGTGATACGACAGCTCTCGCTGCAGTACGTCGCTGGGCGGGGCCAGCAACTGCTGCGCCAGGCGAGGAGAGCGCTTAGCCAAGGCGTGGGCGGCGAGATTGGCAATCAGGATCACCAGCAGTCCAGCCAAGCCAACGGCGACGGCCGCCGGATTGACGCCAGTGGCTGGGCCCAGGACGATTCTCGTCCACTCCTCGGGAATGCCGTGGACCACCACCATCAGTGTGTGGACCAGGACGAAAGCCGTGAAGGCCAGAAGGCCAAAGAAGTGGAGGGTTCTCGCGACCTGTTTGCCGCCGAAGAGGCTGGGATACCAAGGGGCTCGGGCCATGATGGCCGGGGACATGGCGGCTCCGGTCGCGATCTGAAGCGGCGCCAGGAGGAAGACGACCGTGAAGTAGGCCAGCTGCTGGAGGGCGTTGAAAGGCAGCCCAGGAGCTGGCGGTGGGATCTGGAAGTGAAGGTAGGTGGTCGCCGCCTGGAGCGCCTGCGGGAAAACTTCCCAGGTTGTGGGAACCAGCCGTCGCCACTGATCGGTGACCAGTAACAGGACTATGTAGACGAGGCCCGTCAGGACCCAGCCCATCATGGCCAAGAAGTGCCAGTGGCGACCGATGCCTATCCCTTTGTGTCCGGGCAGCGCCAGCCAGGGCGGCGCATCGAGCTCCCAGTCCAGTGACTGAGTGAGGCGATCTCTCGGCACCTTGCGCCTGGTGAACTTGAACATCTCCTTGCCGGGTTCACAGTGGTCGTTCTTGTAGAAGAATGGGAAGGCTGTCAGAATCTGGATTCCGCTTCGCGCCAGGAAGACCAGGAAGAGGATGTTCAGATAATGGGTGGCGACGATCCACAGCGGGAATCCAAGCCCCACGCTGGCCACCCTTCGCCTGTTTCGGGCTTACTTGACGACGAGACAGGTGATCGTCTTGAATACGCCGTCGACCTTCTGGATCTTCTCCACTATGACGCGGCCCACCTGATTCACGTCAGGCGCCTCGCAGACGGCGATGACGTCATATTCACCGGTGATCGCATCCGCGCCGACCACGCCGTCCTGGCCCTTGATCCGCTCAGCGACGTCAATCGCCCGACCGGGCGAAGCGTTGATCAGCACGTACGCCTTCAAAAAGAACCTCCTCCATTCGGACAGTTCCACCAAGCGTAGAGCCTGCGGCGTATCAGCGGCTGCGCAGCGCCCGCATCATCACTTCTTCGGTGACGTTACCGCCAGAGAGCACGAGGACCACTCGCTCGTCGGGCTCAGCTCTGTAGCGATGGAGCAGCGCCGCCAAAGGCGCCGCGCCGGAAGGCTCCGCCAGGAGGTGCTCCCACTCGAACAGGAGCCGGATGGCGCGGAGCATCTCGTCCTCCCCAACCCGGATCATCTCGTCCACCCGGTTCTTCAAGAGCTCGAAGTTGAGCCGGCCGGGCCCGCTGGCGGCCAGGCCGTCAGCCATCGTCTGCACCCGGTCCAGGACCACCTGCTGGCCCGCGGCCAGAGAGCGGGTGAGCCCGTCGGCCCCCTGAGGTTCCACCCCTATCAGGCGGACCGCGGGCCGCCTGGCCTTCAGGTAGAGGGCCATGCCTGCCAGTAGGCCGCCACCACCCACCGGCACCAGCACTGTGTCTGTCTCTGGCAGCTGCTCCCCAATCTCCACCCCGACAGTCCCCTGACCGGCAATGACTTGAG
Source organism: Candidatus Dormiibacter inghamiae (assembly GCA_016464825.1). GTDB lineage: Bacteria > Chloroflexota > Dormibacteria > Dormibacterales > Dormibacteraceae > Dormiibacter > Dormiibacter inghamiae. The sequence goes on from JAEKNQ010000010.1 coordinate 30,105, forward strand.
GGTCGTCGAAGGCGTGCACCAGGGTGGCTCCGGTTACCGCCTGAACTCTTGTCGCTTCCTGGTACGCCTCCTGGTAGCTGCGGCCGGCCGGGACTACCCGAGCGCCGAGCCTCTTCATCGATTCAACCTTGAGCAAATTTGCGTTCTCGGGTACGAAGACGGTCGCAGCGATACCGAACGCCGCGGCGGCGTAGGCGACGCCCTGGCCGTGGTTGCCCGCGGAAGCCGTGATGACGCCGGCCTGCCGGTCGGCCGCGCTCATCAGGATGAGCTTGTTGAGCGCCCCTCTCACCTTGAAGGAGCGGGTCGGTTGGATCGACTCGATTTTGAGGAAGACCTGGCAACCGGCTTTTACTGTGAGCGCGCGGGACTGCTGCAGGGGAGTGGGCGGAAGGTACGGGTTAAGGGAGCGGGCGGCTTCTTCGACCAACTCGGGCCGGATTCCAGCCTCCGTCCCCACTTCCATGTCGCCCCAATCTTAGGTAGGCGGGAGGGACGGGCGGCTAACATCGGGGCTGCCAGCCATGACATCAGATGAGAGATACGCGGAGCTGGTCAAGGCCTACCTAATTCAACCTGGAGTGAGCCAGGCCGGCAGAGGCTTCGGTGCGTCCTCACTCACGGTGGGTGGCAGGATCTTTGCGATGCTCTCCTCGAGCGGCCAGTTCGTGGTCAAGCTGCCAGGCCGGCGGGTGAAGGAGCTGATCGCGTCGGGGGACGGCGACCGCTTCGATCCTCGAGGCGGCCGGCCGCTGAAGGAGTGGTTGTCGCTCCGGGACTCCTCTACACAGGACTGGGACGCCCTGACGCGCGAAGCGCTGGAATTCGTGCGCTCCAACAGCAGGTAGCCGCTTGGACTTCCGCCTGCGACACGGGCTCTGACCGAGCCGACTAGCATCGGAATCATGAACGATCACGAGCGCAGCCTGGCTGCCGTCGAGCGAGAGAGCTCGCGGGTTGCGAACAGGGAGCGCAAGCTGCGCGGTCCCCGGGTTGTGGTCGACAATCCCGGACTCAAGGCCCAGGCACTGCGACTGGCTCAGCGCAGGCGGCGCGGCCCAGCAAAGAGCGGCTGAGCCGGCAGCCTGGCCGGCACGTACAGTCTTGTCAGGAATGCCGCAAAGACGTGTTCGCCGCGCCATCTTCCCGGCTGCCGGCCTGGGTACCCGGTTCCTCCCCATCACCAAAGCCCAGCCCAAGGAGATGCTGCCGCTGGTGGACAAACCGACCATCCAGTACGGCGTGGAGGAGGCGATTGCGGCAGGCATCGAGCAGGTGATCATGGTCACCGGGGGCGGCAAGCGGGCGATAGTGGATCACTTCGATCGCTCGCTGGACCTCGAGTTCTACCTGCGAGAGCGTGACAGGGCGGATTTGCTCCAGATCCTGGCGGAGGTCGACGCGCTCAGCGACCGGGTCGACCTCAACTACGTCCAGCAGCGGCAACCGTTGGGACTTGGTCATGCTGTGTGGACTGCTCGCCGCCTCGTCGAGGGCGAGGCGTGCGCCGTCCTTCTCGCGGATGACGTCATCTTGGGCACGGTGCCAGTGCTGAAGCAGCTCATCGACGCGCACGTCGAGACCGGCGCCACGGTTTTGGCGGTCCGCCGGGTGGCTCCGGACGAAGTCAGCCGCTATGGCATTGTCGCCACCGGCGTCAGGAACGGCCGGCTCCACGAGGTGCTCGACACTGTCGAGAAGCCGCCACTCAAAGAGGCGCCGAGCGACCTCGCGATTTTCGGCCGCTATGTGCTTACACCTGAAGTGCTGACCGCGCTCGACTCGACCGATCCGGGCGCCGGCAGGGAGATTCAGCTCACCGACGCGATCAAGAGCACCATCGCTGGTGGCCGCGTCGTCGCCGTGGAGTTCGAAGGTGAGTACTACGACACCGGGACCATCGCCGGATATCTGAAGTCCAACCTGGCGCTGGCGCTCCAGCGCGACGACCTTCGCGAGGAGATGCTGGCGGTCATCCGGGAGCTCGTCAGCAGCGCGGAAGTCCGAGCCTAGAGTGGAGCCGAACAGCCCGTCCGGATCTTGGGCGCCTATACGGGCCATCTCCGGCGTCCCTCCTTGGCTCTGACCCACCTGGCCACCCAATCTCTCGGCTGGGTTCCCGGCCGCACCTCCAGCCGCCGCCGGGTGCCGGTCAGGGCCGCTCGTATACTCCGGCTTACGCCCGGCTCTGTGGGGCACGCTCACTGGATCGATGAGATGGCAGTTTCTGGACGAAGACGACCCGACGACGACCGGACCGTGCGCTTCGAGACGGCTGAGAAGGATTTCGAAGTGGAGGTCGAGCGCACGCTCAACAAGTGGTGCGTCTCTGTCTATCAGCTGCCTGACCGGAATGTCCTGGCCCAGGACTTCTTTCCGGAACGCTGGAAGGCGCTGGCCCGAGCTCAGGACTTCCTGCGCTTGCTGAACCAGCGCAAGGGCCGAGACGAAGAGGAAGCGCGCGACGACGATTAGCCGGACGCAGACCCTCCTGGCGCAGGACCCAAGAATCGGCGTGCTTTGAACCGATCTTTCCTCATCCGCGAATGGGGCGCTGTCACTTTTGTGGTGACAGTTCTGATCGGTCTCATAGTGGTGCCGGTGGCGCTCTACTTCGGCAATCAATCAGGCGCCGGCTCGGCTCCAGCGCCGACGCCAAGCGTCACGGTTTCGACCTCAGCCTCGCCATCGGCGGCTGTCTCGCCTGCAGCCTCGGTTCGACCCACCGCCTCGCCGACTCACTAGAGGCGGTCACAGTCCCCTAGACCAGGACCTCGTCCTCCGGCGTTGTCTTTACAGGATGATGATGGCGAGGATGGCGGATCAGCGGGTGATCGGCAAGGTCGGTCGGGTAACCGGCACTGTCGGGCCCGGTCGCCTGGGTGAGGTCATGATCGAAGTTCGGGGTGGCAGCGAGGCCTTCAATGCGTACCCGGCTGAGCCCGAGCAGATCATCGCCCGTGGCAGCCGCGTGGTCATAGTTGAGCATCTGCCCCCGCGCACTGTGATCGTCAGCCCGGTCTAGCGGCGCTAAGGAGGAAGCTAGTGCAGTTTTTCATCGGTTCGATCTTAGGCCTGGTCGTCGGCGCTGTGGTGGTGGCGCTGATCCTGCTCTTCATCCTGTTCCGGCTCATGTGGCGGGTGGCCGAGCCGAATGAGGCACTGATCATCTCAGGCCTCCGCCACGGCGGCGGATCCGAGGAGAACCTTGGTTTCAAGATAGTCACAGGCAAGGGCACGCTGGTAGTGCCAGGCGTGCAGGCAGTGCGCCGGCTCTCGCTCGATCTGCATGAGACCGAGCTGCAGATCGACTGTGTGACGCACCAGGGCATCCCGCTCAAGATTCGCGGTGTGGTCATCTACAAGGTCGGGGACGACATGGTTTCAATCGCCAACGCGGCGCGGCGCTTCTTGGACCAGCAGAACCAGATGGATCAGAAGGTCCACAACCTGTTCGCCGGCCATCTGCGCGCGATCGTGGGCAACATGACCGTCGAAGACATGATCCGGGATCGGGAGAAGCTGACGGGCCTCGCCCGCGAGCATGTCGGGACGGAGATGGAAAAACTGGGCCTGATAGTCGATTCGACGCAGGTACAGGAGATCATCGACCCCACCGGATACATCGAGAACCTGGCCCAGCCGCACGCGTGGGCGGTGGCGCGAGAAGCTCGCATCGCCAAAGCCCAGGCCGACCGAGACGCGACCGAAAAGGAGCAGGAGGCTGAGGCCATCAAAGCCCAGGCTCGGCGCGACGCTCAGATGAAGCAGGCAGGTTACCAGGCCGAGGTGGACCAGGTTTCCGCCCAAGCCCGGCAGGCGGGCCCGCTCTCCGAAGCGACGGCCCGGCAGAAGGTGGTGGTCGAGGAAACGAAGGTCGCCGAGCTGGAGGCCCAGCGCGTCGAGCAGCAGCTCCAGGTGCAGGTCCGCAAGCCAGCCGACGCCAGGGCCTACGAACAGGTGACGCTGGCCGGAGCCGAACGAGAGTCGCACATCGCCCAGGCTCAGGGCCGAGCCCGCGAAGTCGAGCTGCAGGCGGCGGCCGATGCCAGCAAGGTCAAGCTCCAAGCAGGCGCGGAGGCTGAGCGGGTGAAGCTGCAGGCGGGCGCCAACTCGGAGCAGACCCGGATGCTGGGCATCGCCGAGGCAGATGCGACGCGGGCCAAGGGTCTGGCCGAAGGCGACGCCATCAAGGCCCGAGGCATGGCTGAGGCCGACGCCATCAAGGCCCGGGCGGACGCGCTAGCCAGCAACCAGGATGCGGTCATCGGCCAGCAGCTGGCCGAGAAATGGCCTGCCATCGTGGAAGCGGCAGCCAAGCCGTTCGGGGACATCGACCAGCTGATCGTGCTGAACGGCGCGCAGGGCATCTCGGACACGCTAGCGCAGGCGTTGAGCCAGGGTGCCACCGGCCTCAAGCTGGCGCGCAGCCTGCTCAGCGGTGGCAGGTCTGGAGCGGCCGGCGAAGCGTCGCCGAGCAACGGCCAGGGCGCCCAGTCTCCACCCGACGAGCCCCGCTAGGCGCCGCGACATAGAAGTGCTGCCGAAAAGCCCGTCCGGAGCTTGGGCGCCCATGCGGCTCGTCTCCGGCGACGGCTCTTGCGCTCCTCGCTGCGCGTATTCCGAATACCCTCACTGCGGTGCTCGTCGGCTCCTTGGATCTGACCCACCTGGCCACCCAATCTCTCGGCCGGGTTCCCTGCCGCACCTCTGGTTGAGGTAGATGGCCGGCGGTTTCCTCCGCTCCCTCTTCGCCGGCGAGCCTGAAGGCAACGCGCCCGATCCGCTGGCAGCGCTCGACAGTATCTGCGAGGCGCAGCTGGAGCTGCGCCAGCAGCTCCGCCAGGCGGTGGCCGAGGTGGTCGCTGCCCGGACTCGACTCGAGATGCACGCCCGCCACCTGGACGCCGAGGTGACCCGGGAGGGGACGCGGCACCGCTCCCACCTAGTTGCCGACCCGGATACCGGCCACTTGGGAGAGGCCGCCTCGCGGGGGGTGACCATCGCCCAGCAGGCTGCTCGCGTGCGCGCCGAGGCTGGACAGCTGGCGGACGACGAAGAGCGCCTCCGCCAGGCCGGGCTGCGCCTCGATGCTGAGATCGATCGGTTCCGGACCGATCTGCACCTCCTCCGCGCCCGGCTCGGCTCGGCCCAGGCGCGGGCTCGGGCCGGACAGGCAGGTGCAGCGCTGGCCGGGGATGAGGGAGCCGTGCAGATGGAACTGGTGAGAGCTCGAGCGGAGCTGGCGGCAGTGCAGACGCATGCTGACGGTCTGGAGAGGCTAGTCGCCGGGCGCTCGCCCGGAGGCCGGATCGGCGCCGAGGACCCGTTCCTGCGCGAGCTTCAACTGAGTTCTGCCGAGTTCGAAGCGGCGGCCGAGCTGGCGCGCCACCGGGGCCTGAACGCTCCCGCAGCTGACGCCGGCGACGAGCCACCCAGCAGCCAGGATTCGCACCGCTGAGCGGCCGGCCGCCCGACGCCGGTCTGTTGCCGCAGTGGGGCGTCAACTTCAGTCCGCGTCACGCCGCCCACCTGGGCCTTGACGGGCCGGCCGCCTTCCAAACGCTGCTGACCGCAGGCTTTCGTGGCCTCCGACTGAGCTGCTTCTGGGATGAGGTGGCAGGCGGCCGTTCGGAGCTGGAGGTGTACCTGGAGGCGGCAGCCGCCGTCGGGGCCCGGGTTCTGCTCACGGTTGGCATGAAGGGCATGCGTTGGCCGGAGTTCTATGTCCCAGACGGGCGCGAGCAGGAGGCGGTGCTCGAATTCGTGGCGCAGTCGGTGCGCCGTCATCGCGCTCATCCGGCGGTGGCCGCGTGGCAGGTCGAGAACGAGCCGCGCAACCGCTCAGGGCCGGAGAACGCCCTGGTCGACGTTGGGCTGCTCAGAGCTGAGCTGGCGATTGTGCGCGAGCTGGACTCCCGGCCGGTCGTGCTGAACTGCTTCCACCACTTCACCTTGCGCAGCGAGTGGGCGTCCCGACCTTCGCGCTGGCGGAGCGCCCAAGCGCAGCTGCTGCCGCTGCTGCTGCCCGGGGACGTGCTGGGCCTGGATGTCTACACAGACCTGCCGGGCAGCCGGGCCCGGCCTACCTGGGCCTGGGAGGCAGCCTGGCTTCGGCGGCGCGCCGAGACGGCAGGCTGCCGGGCCTGGGTCATCGAGGCCCAGGCCGAACCCTGGGGTGAGGCAGGCCACGACCCGGGTCGCCTGCCTGTCTTGGCCCGCCGCCTGGCGCAGCTGCGATTTGAGACAGTGGTGCTCTGGGGCGCCGAACACTGGCTGCTGCGAAAGTTGGACGGCGATGAGAGGTGGTGGCAGGCCGCTGTCAGCCTACTGAACGGCCCGGCGCGTCCCGACTAGCAGCTCGCATCAGACCTGCCGGATGGCGCCGGTGGCCACGTCGAACACGCCGCCCAGCACCCGTCGCAGGCGCAGACCGGGTTCAGCTCGTGCCCGCCAGACCGACTCCCGCACCCGCCGCTCAATGTCGTCGAAACTGCCGAGCTGCACAGCTGGGCGGACTCCCGAGCCGGCCTCGATCCGGTCCTTCAGGGCGCTCTCGTTCAGGCCATGCAGACCGCATTGAGTGTGCTGCAAGACGAGCAGGTCTCTCGTGCCGAGAGCCCAGCTTGAGAGAAGCATGCTGCGGACTACGTCATCCGTCATGATGCCGCCCGCGTTGCGGATGATGTGGGCCTCGCCTAGGTGGAGACCCAGCGCAGCGAAAAGGTCGAGGCGAGCGTCCATGCACGTGAGTACGATGAGCTGCCGCGTCGGCTCCGGCGCAAGCCCCGAGACATGGGAGCCCTTGACGTATTCGTTGTTCGCGATGAGAACATCGAGGAGGGGATCCACCGCAGCGTCGTTCAGGCGACCAGGAGGTCCTCGCCGTTGCTGCTGGTGATGTCGGCCAGCCGGAGTCTGAGCTCCGCGAGCGTGGCGTCAGAGCGGAGGACTCCCACCTCGATAGACTCGCTGAGGCGCAGGTGGGCCACCTCCGCGCAGTCCCTGAGGAACGGGAAGACCACAGGCCGCACCAGATTGAGCAGGTAGTTTGGCTCAGGCCTGACCAGCGGCCCGTCCTCGGCGGCCTTGGCGCCGCCGTGGAAGGCGATGATCACCACCTCGTCGCTGAGGGACACCGGGTCCCGCCAGCCATGATCCGCCGCCGATGTCGCCGCCAGCATGTGCAGTCTGTGCATCAACCTCGCCATGGGCCGGGCAGGCCCTTCGATCCAGAGCGGGACATCTCGTAGGGGAGAGAACAGCCCCTGCTCGGGATAGCGGGCAGAAAAGCCCAACTCCGCGACGCCCGAGAACGGCGCCGGCACCCGCAGCGTCAGCGAAGGCAACGGAAAGTGGGTGGCCATGGCTGATTAATGCATGAATGGCGTCAACCTGCCAAGTACACAGGGGGTTGACAATGTCGCTGTGAGCCTGGCCGGGGTGCGCGTGTTGGATCTGACCCGCCTTCTGCCCGGCGGCTTCTGCAGCCTGCTCTTGGCTGAGCAGGGCGCCGACGTGACGAAGCTGGAAGCGCCGGACGGCGACCCTCTCCGCCACTACCCGCCGCTCATCAACGGCCAGAGCGTGCTCTTCGACGCCATCTCTGCCGGCAAGCGCAGCGCAGTGCTGGACCTGAAGGCCGAAGCCGGGCGCGAGGCACTGCTGCGTCTGGCCGCCCACAGCGACGTGGTGCTGGAGGGTAACCGCCCAGGAACCCTTGAGCGCTTGGGGTTGGGCTGGCCGGTGCTGAGCGCAGCCAATCCTCGGCTGATTCTGTGCTCTCTCACGGGTTACGGGCAAACCGGCAAGTTGGCGGGCCGGGCCGGGCACGACCTCAACTACGTGGCCCTGGCCGGGGTGCTGGCCCTGAACCGGCCGCGGGGTGGAGCACCCCACCCGCTCAGCGTGCAGGTGGCGGATCTGGGCGGCGCGCAGATGGCCGCCTTCCAGATCGCGGGCGCCCTCTACGACGTTGCCCGTGGCCGTTCCGGTAGGCACTTGGACGTGGGCCTGGCCCGGACCGCGCACCACTGGCTGGAGCTGACGCTGGCCGAGCAGGCCGCGGCGCCCAGCGAGCTGGCGCCTCAGCTGAGCGGCCGCTATGCCTGTTATGACGTCTACGCCTGTCGCGATGGTGGTTTCCTCTCCCTGGCGGCGCTGGAGGCAAAGTTCTGGGCCAACCTCTGCCGGGCGCTCGGCCGCCCCGATTTGAGAGGCCGTCAGTTCCATCCCGACCAGGCAGCACTGCGGCAGGAGCTGCAGGCCATCTTCGCCGCCAGAGGACGCGATGAGTGGGCCCAACAGCTGGCCGGTGAGGACGTCTGCTGTGAGCCGGTGCTGGAGCTTTCTCAAGTCGTGGCAGCGAATCACTGGCCTGCGCAACCGCCTCGGCGGCCGGCGCCGCGACTGGGGGAGCACACCGCCGAGGTGCTGGCAGAGGTAGGGCTCGGCAGCGGCGCGACAGGCGGTGTCGGAGGCCCTGGGCTAGGCTAGGCTGGCAGCCACCTGCGACCAGACCCTGTCCACCTCGGCAGCCAGCCGGTCCAGAGGGCCCGAGTTGTCGATGACGTAGGGCGTCAACAGTCGCTTCTCCTCGATCGGCAGCTGGGCAGCGATGCGCGCCTCAGCGTCGGCCGGAGTCATGCCACGCTGCTCGACCAGGCGCCGAAGTTGGGTGGCACGCGGCGCGTAGATCACCATGACTGCGCTGAACCCCTCGGCTCCTCGCGCCTCGTACAGCAAGGGGATGGAGAGCACAACCACGCGCTCGCCACGTTCCTCCAGCTCGCGCTGCCGCTCAGCCATCCAGGCCCTGACCCGGGGGTGGACTATCGCATTGAGCCGCGCCAGCCGCTCGGGATCGCCAAACGCCTGGGCTGCCAGCGCCTGCCGGTCCAAGTCTCCAGTCCCTGTCAAGATCCCGCTCCCGAACTCACTGGCGAGCTCCGCCAACCCCTGGCTGCCCGCTGCCTGGACGGCGCGGGCGGCCTTGTCGGCGTCGATGACGGGTAGACCCCGACGAACCAGCAGCTCGGCAGCTGCGCTCTTGCCGGTGCCGATTCCGCCGGTCAACCCAACCACTTTCATGCCCGCGACTGTACTGTCCCCTGCCAGGACGCCAAGCGCCCAGCGAGGACAGCTGGCAGTGGCTTTTCAGTCCTCTACGATGTGGCTCGATGAGTGAGGAGGAGAAGCTTGACGCCATAGTGGTGGGCGCCGGCCCCGCCGGCACCGCGGCGGCGCTCACGATGGCCAAAGCCGGACTCCAGGTGGCTCTGATCGAGAAGGGCGCCAAACCGGGTTCCAAGAACGTCATGGGCGGCATTCTCTACACGCATTTCCTGGAGGCAGTCGTCGGCGAGAGCTGGCAGCAAGCACCGCTGGAGCGGCCCATCATCGAAGAGCAGCGCTGGCTGATGACCGAGGAGGCCGCCATCCGACTGGTCGGCTACAAGAACCTTCGCAACCGCGTGCACCCGCACTCCTTCTCCGTCCTCAGGGCCCGCTTCGACGCCTGGTTCGCTGCCCAGGCGGAGGCGGCCGGGGCTTTCCTGCTGCCCGAGACGGTGGTTGAGCAGCTCGTGGTCGAGAACGGCCGCGTGGTCGGGGTGAAGACCCCGACCGAGGAGCTGCGGGCGGACGTGACAGTGGTTTGCGAGGGCGTCGGGCTGGGCAGCAAGCTGCTGGAGCGCGCCGGCCTGAAGACGCCACTCAGGGCGAATCAGGTGGCCATGGCCGTGAAGGAGGTGATCAGCCTCGATGAGGGGTTGATCGAATCGCGCTTCAACTGCGAGCCCGGCGAGGGAGCCTCGATCGAGTGCTACGGCGACGCCACCCGGGGCCTCTCCGGCTTCATGTTCATCTACACCAACCGGGACACGCTAAGCGTCGGTGGGGGAGCCCTGTTGAGCGAGATGAGCGACACCCGGCTGAGCCGGGCCGAACTGGCCGAGCGAGCGCCGAACGCGATCCTGGAGCACTTCAAGTCGCACCCGGCGATCCGACCTCTCCTGGCCGGGGGCGAGACTGTCGAGTTCCTGGCCAAGATGATCCCGGAGGGCGGCCATCGCGCCATCCCCAAGCTCTTTGGCGACGGCTACGTCGTCTGCGGTGACGCCGCCATGCTCTCCAATCCAGTGCACCGGGAGGGCTCGAACCTGGCCATGGAGTCAGGCCGGCTGGCCGGTGAGACAATCATTCATGCCAGGGAGAAGAGCGACTTCAGCGCGTCTTCGCTGCGCGAGTACAAGGGCAAGCTCGACCAGAGCTGGATCATGGCCGACATGCGCAAGTACGACAAGGCGGTGCCTCTGCTGGAGCACAACCAGCGACTGCTCGGCAAGTACCCAGGCATCATGGACAGTGCCCTGGACGAGTTCTTCCGGGTCGACGGCGTCTCCAAGTGGGAGAAGCAGCGCCGCATCAGCAAGATGGTCCGCAAAGAGGGCGGCTTGCGCCTGATCCGCGACAGCGTGAAGGCGGGCCTTTCGCTCTACCGGCCTTTCCGCCGCTAGAGGGAATCGAGCTCCAGCAAACCCGACAGTCGCAATCCGACCCCTATCTCAACGGTCTTCCGCGCCTGCTGCAGCACCAGCATCAGCCGACCGGGCGGGCGCGGACTTGGAGGCGGTGGTAGCCGGAGGCGCCGTTGGGGAAGCTGGGCGCCTCCTGGCCGGTCTGGACTTGACCCGAACCGTCCCGCGCTCGCACGACCAGCGTGTAGGCGCCTTCTTGGGCCGGTCGCCAGGTGGCCCGCCAGCGCGTCCACGTCAACTCGGAGAGCGGCGCTTCCAGCTCGGCCGGATGCCAGCTGCGGCCTCCGTCCGCACTCCACTCCACTGCGTGCACGCCCCGCACCCCGGCGAAGGCGACTCCAGCCAGCTGCACAGGGCTGAGCAGGGAGGAGCCGAGCAGAGGCACGTCGAAGCGGGCAGTGGTCTTGACGATGGCCTCGCGGTCCCAGCCCTGCTCCTCCCAGTAGCCGCCTTGTGGCGTGGTGGTGAGCTCGATCTCCTTGAGCCATTTGGGCCCCTTCATCCCGTAGCGGCCTGGGATCAGCACTCGGGCCGGAAAGCCGTGCTCGACAGGCAGCGGCTGGTCGTTGAGCTGCAGGGCGATCAGAATCCTCGGGTCGGCCAGCACCAGGTTGAGCGGCAGGCTCTCGCTGAAGCCGTCCTCAGCTCGGTAGGTGACAGAGCGGGCGCCCGCATTGGGTTCGGCCATGGTCAGCAGGTCGCGCAGCGGGATGCCTGTGAAGCGGCCAGTGCTCATCAGATTGCCGCCCACCAGGTTGCTGACGCACTCCATGGTCACCACTTCTTTGCTCTGCGGTACGGCTCTCAGGTGAGCCAGGTCCAGCTTCAGCTCCCGGCCGACCTGGCCGAACAGGCGCAGAGACCAGCCTGACTCGACGACAACCGGGTCTCGCAGATTCTTGGAGACCCTGTAGAAGTCAGAGACCGGAGTGAGGGCGGGAACCGGCCCGGGCGGAGCGTCACCCCCGGCCAGCGCGTGCAGCCACTCGGGCACTCGCAGGCCGCCGATCACGGCGAGACTGAGCACTGCCAATCCGGCGGGGAACAGCAGAGCCACCCTGCGGCGGCCCAGGTCGACTTCGTCGAGGGTTTCGCGCGGCTGCAGCAGCCTGTGCCAGAGCCAGTACCAAGCTGCCATGACCAGCGCCCAGGCGGCCGAGTTGATCGCCGTCAAGACAGTCAAACCTCCGCCGGCCGCGTCGGCCAAACTGAGCGCGGTGAGCGCCAGCCAGCCTGCCGCCGCCGCCACCAGACCCGGCCGCCACTGCTGTAGGCGCGCCTCGACAGAGGCAGCCACCGCCCCCAGTGCGCCCAGCGCCAGCACCATCGCCAGTAGCAAGCCGGCCTCTTCCAGCACCTTGCCCAGATGCTGCAGTGTGTCGATCAGAAAACCGAATACAGCGCCCGGCAGCAGACCCAGCAGCGGCCCCTGGAGTAGGTCTGGCACCGTCTTCAGGCCCACGCCCAAGGCGAGCAGCTCCATGAGGGCCACTGCCGCCAGACCTGCCAGCGCGCCGGCAGCGGCGCCCCGCCAGAAGGGAGTCGTCCGGCCCGACCTCATGAGCAAGAATCTAGGCGACCAGAGCCGCAACCGCCCAGCCGCAGTCCGGCTGGCTGCTGGCGCCGTTGACGGAAGAGAGCCAGTGCCCGGTTTTGCCGCACGCTATGGGCTACATGCCTGCAGAACCTCTCCGGCCTGAAGACCTCCATCACTTTCGCTGGATTGATCATCCGCGCCTGGACGCGCTGGGCAGCCGGGTCGCCTATCAGCTCAGCTGGGCGGACGCGGACCTGCAGGACTATCAGGGCGCTGTGATCGTTCGAGACCTTGGCAGCGGCTCGGAGCTGACCCTCGCCGGCTCCGGCGATCGCGACCGCTTTCCCGAGTGGAGTCCTGACGGCTGCCAGCTGACCTTCTCGGGCCGGAGCGACAGGCTTGACCAGCTTTATCTCGCGGACCTGACCGCCGGCTCCTCGCAGCGGCTGACCGATCTGCCCTTCGGTGTGCGGCAGGTACGCTGGTCGCCCGATGGCAGCCGGCTGGCGTTTCTGGCGCCTGTCCTGGAGGATCTCGACGCTGTAGTGCCCGACTCGCGGCCGGCGCCGGAGGAGCCGAGGCCGCCGGTGGCCAGGGTGATTAGGCGGCTGGACGACAAGCACGACGGCCACGGGTTCAACGACGGCCGCTACGTCCACCTCTTCGTCATGGGGGCGAAGCCGGAGGCCGCGCCGGAGCAGCTGACCAGCGGTCACTGGTCGGTGGAGAGCTTCGACTGGTCGCCGGACGGACGGGCTCTTGCCTGCACAGGCAACGCTGAGCCGAACGCCGATCTCGGCCGGGAGGCGCATCTCTATCGGGTGGGTCTCGACGGCAGCCGGCGGCAGCTGGTGGGAGGCATGAAGGCCTCCACCTGCGCCTGGTCGCCTGACGGTGCCCTGATCGCTTTTCTCGCCCCGCTCGGCGAGGGCGCCGGCCGCCATGAGAGGGTCTGGGTGGTGTCGGCAGAGGGGGGCGAGCCGCGCTGTCTCACCGCTGAGTTCGACAGAGCCTGCGATGGCGGCGTGCTGAGCGACATACGCGCCGGCCACGAAGCGCGACTGATCTGGTCCTGGGCGGCGAACCGCCTGCGCTTCCTTGCCAGCGGCCCCGGCTGCGCTGAGATCTGGTCGGTCGATCTGTACGGCCAGACCCAGCGGGAGGCCGCGGCCTCCGGGCGAGCGGTTTACGAGTTCGACAGCAGCGGCGACGATCTGCTTGCGCTGTGCGCCATGGACCCTCGCTCACCTGGCGAGTTGAGCCTCTGCAGAGGCGGTGCCGAGCGGCGCTTGACCGATTGCAACCCGTGGCTCGGGGAACGCTGGCTCGCCGAGCCAAAGCGGCTTGCCTTCGAGGCCCAAGACGGCTGGGACTTCGAGGGCTGGCTGCTTCAGCCTCGGGAAGGCACTCCTCAGCCCTGCCCGCTCGTTCTGCAGATCCACGGCGGACCGCACGCCCAGTACGGCTGGTCGTTCTTCCATGAGTTCCAAGTCCTGGCGGGAGCCGGACTGGCGGTTCTCTACCTCAACCCGCGCGGCTCGGACGGCTACGGCGAGGCTTTCAAGCGAGCGGTGGTCGGCGACTGGGCCGGCCGCGACGCCCTCGATCTCATCGTGGCCCTGGACCAGGCGCTGGCAGCCGAGCCGAGCTTGGATGGGCATCGGCTGGGCGTGGCCGGCGGCTCGTACGGCGGCTATATGACCAACTGGCTGATCGGCCAGACGCCTCGATTCCGGGCGGCGGTCGCCATGCGGTCGATCTGCAATCTGGTCAGCGACTATGCTCAGAGCGAGATAGTCGCGTGGCACCAACAGGAGGTGGGAGCCCCGCCCTGGCCCGATCCGGAAGCGCTCTGGCGGCGCTCGCCGATTCGGCGTGTGAACGACATTCAAACGCCGCTGCTCCTTCTGCACGGCGAGATGGACCTGCGCTGCCCGATCTCCCAGGCCGACGAGATGTTCGGCGCCCTGCGTTTGCTCGGCAAGCGGGTGGAGCTGGTCCGCTTCCCCGGCGAGTCGCATGACCTCTCCCGTTCCGGTCGGCCGGACCGCAGGGTTGAGCGGCTGCGCCGCATCACCGGCTGGTTCCAGGAGCACCTGAAAGGTTCTCCCCGCCTGACGGAGGCGGCCGCCGGTCCGGCCCAGCGGCTAAGGTCGGATTCTTAGAATCGAACAAGGAGGCGATGTTTGATGGCGGTGGAGGCGTTCTCGCCCGAATGGGCGGCTCAATTCAGGTCCGAAGTCAACGGCAGTGAGGGCTACCGAAAGGCGGCCAAGGGTTGGAAGTGGACAGTCGGCCTAGTGGTGGAAGCGGAGCCGCAGAAGAACTTTCCCGAGGCTCGGGGCATAGTCATGGACCTCCACGACGGAGAGGCCCGCGACGTGCGTGTCGGTACTGCTGACGACGCTCGAGCCTGCGACTTCGTCCTCACCTCCAGTTACTCGCGTTGGAAGGAGGTCGCCCAGAAAAAGCTCGACGCCACGCGCGGCATGCTCTCGGGCAAGATCAAGCTCAAGGGGGATCTGGCCACCATCGTCCGCTACACCAAGGCTTCGCAGCAGCTGACCGAGGCCACCACCCGGGTTGACGTCGTGTGGCCGGACGGCAATTGAGCCGCCCGCGATGAGCCAGCGAGGGGGGGCGCGGCTCGCTGTCGTCGGGGCGGGCTCGATGGGCGCGCAGATCGCGCAGCAGGCGGCACTCTCTGGGCTGTCGGTCGCCCTGCAGGACATCTCAGAAGATCAGCTCGAGCGCGCCCGGCGCTCCAACCGTCAGCTCCTCGAGCGGCGGGTGGCCAAGGGCCGCCTGGACGCCGCCTACCTGGAGGCGGCCTTGGGGCGGGTCAGCCTCACCACTGACCTGGTTCAGGCTGCGTCAGGGGCTGACATCGTGCTGGAGGCTGTGACCGAGAGGCTGGAAGCCAAGCGGGAGATCTTCGGCCGGCTGGCCGCCTTCAGCAAACCCGATGCCATTCTGGCCAGCAATTCCTCTACCATGGGCGTTTCCCAGCTGATCTCGGCTGACTGCCGGCCTGAGCGCTGCTGCAACCTGCACTTCTTCTATCCGCCGTTGGTCATGGACCTGGTCGAGGTGGTCAAGGGGCCGCAAACCTCTGACGAAACCATTCAGCGGGCCATTCGGTTCGTGCGAGACATCGGCCGCACGCCGGTGCTGGTCAAAAAGGAGATTCCAGGCTTCATAGTGAACCGCATCCTGCACATGGCGACCCAGGAGGCCTACCGCCTGCTGGACTCGGGCGTCGCCAGCGTCGAGGACATCGACACAGCCGTCGAGAAGGGCTTGAACTGGCCGCTCGGACCCTTCCGGCTGGGCGATCTGACAGGCCTTGACATCACCTATAACGCGCGCCAGCACATGTACGAGACAACCGGCGATCCCCGCTACAAGCCCTCGAAGCAGCTTGCCGCCAAGGTCGCGGCGGGCGAGCTGGGCCGCAAGACTCAGCAAGGTTGGTACTCCTACCCAATCGAGGTAAAGCAATGATCAAGGCGATCTCACATCTCGGGCTGGCGGTCAGGGACCTGGAC
Organism: Candidatus Dormiibacter inghamiae; assembly: GCA_016464825.1. Taxonomy (GTDB): domain Bacteria; phylum Chloroflexota; class Dormibacteria; order Dormibacterales; family Dormibacteraceae; genus Dormiibacter; species Dormiibacter inghamiae. The sequence goes on from JAEKNQ010000010.1 coordinate 45,728, forward strand.
GAAGCTATCCAGCTGTACGAGCAGGTCTTCGGAGTCAAGGTGAGTCACCGCTGGGTGGCGGAGCAGGACAGGATGGAGGCGGCCGCCTTCAAGATCGGCGAGGTGGAGATCGAGCTGATGCAGCCGCTGGGGGAAGATTCCCCGGTGGGCAGGTTCATCGACAAGCGTGGTGAGGGCATCCATCACATCGCCTACAAGGTCGCCGATGTACAGAAGGCGCTGAGCGAGGCCCGGGCCAACGGCCTTGAGACCATCGACCAGGTGCCTCGCCGAGGTGGCGACGGCAAGACCAAGATCGGCTTTCTCCATCCCCGCAGCACGCATGGCGTGCTGACCGAGCTCGAGCAAGATGCCGGCTGACTCAGACCAACCCCAGGTGGTGAACGACAGCGGGCTGCCGCTCCAGCCCGTGTACGACGCCGGCGACTGGACAGCGCAGCTGCCGGCGCCCGGCGACTATCCGTTCACTCGCGGCATCCGGCGGGAAATGTATCGCAGTCGCCATTGGACGATGCGCCAATACGCCGGCTTCGGCTCGGCAGCTGAATCGAACCGGCGCTATCGCTTCCTGCTCGAGCAGGGCCAGACAGGCCTTTCAGTTGCCTTTGATCTACCCACTCAGATCGGCTACGACTCCGACCACGTCATGGCGCACGGCGAGGTGGGGAAGGTGGGGGTCGCCATCGACAGCCTGCGCGACATGGAGGTGCTGCTGCAGGGGCTGCCGCTGGAGCGGATCTCCACTTCCATGACCATCAACGCCACCGCCGCCCTGCTGCTGCTGCTCTACCAGCTGGTGGCGGAGAAACAGGGCTGCCCGCCGGAGCGGATCACCGGCACAGTGCAAAACGACATCCTGAAGGAGTACGCCGCCCGCGGTACCTACATCTATCCACCGCAGGCATCGATGCGGCTGACCACCGACCTCTTCGCCTACTGCCGGCGGGAGCTGCCCAACTGGAACACCATCTCGATCTCGGGCTATCACATGCGGGAAGCGGGAGCGACAGCCGCCGAGGAAGTGGCGTTCACGCTGGCGGATGGCATCGCCTATGCGGAGGCAGCCGTCGCGGCAGGACTTGACGTGGACAGCTTCGCGCCTCGGCTGTCATTCTTCTTCGCCTGCCACATGGACTTCTTCGAGGAGGCAGCGAAGTTCAGGGCGGCCCGCCGCATGTGGGCCCGGATCATGAAAGAGCGCTTTGGGGCCCGGGATCCCCGCTCATGGGCGCTGCGCTTTCACACCCAGACCGGCGGTGTCACGCTGACCGCCCAGCAGCCTCTGAACAATGTCGTGAGGACCTCGCTAGAGGCGCTGAGCGCTGTTTTGGGGGGAACCCAGTCGCTGCACACCAACAGCTACGACGAGGCGCTGGGACTGCCCTCTCAGCCGGCCGCCGAGCTGGCGCTGCGCACCCAGCAGGTGATCGCTCACGAGACAGGCGTGGCGAAGGTGGTGGATCCCCTGGGCGGCTCCTACTACGTGGAGTCACTGACCGACCAGATCGAGGCCGAGGCGCATCGGCTGCTGGCCGACATCGAGGAGCGGGGAGGCTCGGTGGCGGCGATCGAGAGCGGCTGGATGCAGCGCCGGATCGCCGAGTCCGCCTACCGCTTCCAACAGCGCATCGAGAGCGGTGAACGCGTGGTGGTGGGGGTGAATCGGTTTGCCAAGAGCGGCGACGAGCTGGACGCGACGGAGATCATGAAGATAGGTCCTCAGCACCAGGTGGACCAGATCGAATCGCTCCGCCGCGTTCGCGCGGAACGCGATTCGGCGCGGGTGGAGCGCTGTCTGGGACACGTGGAGGCGGCCGCCAGGAGCGGCGAGAATCTTCTCTATCCGCTGAAGGAGGCGCTGGCCGGTTACGCCACCATCGGCGAGTGCTGCGACCGCCTCCGCCAGGTCGTAGGCGAGTACCAGCCGCCGGACCTCAGCTGATGGCCCGGGAGTCCAAACCGCGGGTTGATCGCATCAACCTCCTCCGGCAACGAAAGTACGAGGCAGGGCACGGCGACGCCGACGCCTTTCGCCGGCAGCACGCCAAGGGCAAGCTGACAGCCCGCGAGCGCATTCAGCGCCTGGTCGATCGGAACTCGTTCGAGGAGCTGGACCTCTTCGCCCGTCACCGCTCGCGAAGCCTGGGTCTGGGTGAGCGGCGACCGCCCGGCGACGGTGTCGTCACTGGGCTGGCCAGCATCGGCGGCCGCCAGGTGCTGCTCTTCAGCCACGATGCCGCTGTGTTCGGCGGTTCGCTGGGGGAGGTGTTCGCCGAGAAGGTTTGCAAGGTGATGGACCTGGCCTACCGGAACCGGGTGCCGATCATCGGCATCAACGACTCGGGCGGCGCGCGCATCCAGGAGGGCGTCGTTTCGCTCGCCGGCTACGCCGAGATCTTCTGGCGCAACGTGGAGTCGAGCGGCGTCATCCCGCAGCTGAGCCTGATCCTCGGGCCTTGCACCGGCGGCGCCGTGTACTCACCCGCCATGACCGACTTCAACTTCATGGTCCACGGCGTCGGCTACATGTTCATCACGGGGCCAGAGGTGATCAGGGTCACCACCGGCGAGGTGGTCGACTTCGACGAGCTGGGCGGCGCCGAGGTCCACAACGCCATCTCAGGCGTTGCGCACTTCCTGGCCCAGAGCGAGGACGAGTGCCTGAGCCAAGTGCGCCGGCTGCTCTCCTTCCTGCCCCAGAACTGCGACGAGGCGCCGCCCCGTGCAGCGGCCGACGATCCCTGGGACCGTGCTGATCCCGCGCTGCAAACCCTCATCCCTGACAACCCGAAGGAGGCCTACGACTGCAAGGAGGTGATCACCCGCGTCGTGGACCACGGCGAGTTTCTCGAAGTGCAGCCATTCCACGCCATGAACATTGTTGTCGGCTTCGGCCGCCTGGACGGCTATCCGGTCGGCGTCGTGGCCAACCAGTCGAAGGTGATGGCCGGGGCGCTGGACATCGACGGCTCCGTCAAGGCGGCCCGCTTCGTCCGCTTCTGTGACGCCTTCAATCTGCCCCTGGTGGTCTTCGAAGACGTGCCGGGCTTTCTGCCCGGAGTGCGTCAGGAGCATGGCGGCATCATCCGCCACGGCGCCAAGCTGCTCTACGCCTTCAGCGAGGCGACAGTCCCCAAGCTCACGGTGATCACGCGCAAGGCGTATGGGGGCGCCTACTGCGTCATGTGCTCCAAGCACATCAGGGCCGACTACAACGTCGCCTGGCCCACCGCTGAGGTGGCAGTGATGGGACCGGAGGGAGCGGTGAACGTCATCTTCCGCCGCCAGCTGGAGTCAGCCGCCGATCCGGCGGCGCGCCGGGCGCAGCTGGTCAGCGATTACTCGGAGCAGTTCGCCAACCCGTACGTGGCTGCCGAGCGCGGCTACGTCGACGCGGTCATCGAGCCCCGCCAGACGCGCCCCGAGCTGATCCGGGCGCTCCGCCTGGCGCTGCGGAAGGAGCGCCCCCGCTCACCCCGCCGCCACGGCAACATCCCCCTCTAGTTGCTGGTACAGGCACCTAGTGAGACAAGGGCCCAGGCGCCCTTGCTTTCCGAAACACTTTGCATCACCAGCTCAGCCAGCTCCTGCCCGGCTGGTGTCAGGTAGTAGCGGAAGCCCTGACGGGACCTGACCCAGCTGAGCGACCGGTTCAACACTGCGACGGATGGCACCCTGGTCGCCCCGATCCAATACCTGGAGGCGGTTGGGACCCGGCGCTGACGGCCGCGGAATCGCCTTTTGGAACGGCCGACCGCCGCCGGCACGGCGTGTCGAAGTGGCTTCCAAAAGGGGCTCGACACAGCCGGAGCATCGTATTCGGCTAGTCTTCCGGACCGATGAAGCTGCTCGAATACCAGGCGAAGGAAGTTCTGAGTCAGCTGGGGATTCCCATCCCGCCGGGCCGGGTCGCGCACAACCCGGAGGAGGCAGCGCGGGCCTGCGCCGAGCTCGGTGCTGTCGCCGTCAAGGCGCAGGTGCCTGTCGGCGGCCGGGGCAAGGCGGGCGGCATCAAGCTGGTTCAGACCGCCGACGAGGCTCGGGCGGCGGCAGAGCAGATCATCGGCATGGACATCAAAGGCTTTCGGGTGCCTTTGGTTTACTGCGAGACCGCTCTGGACATCGCGCAGGAGGTCTATCTGGGCTTCACTGTCGACCGCGACGCACGCGCCAACGTCCTCATGCTCTCGGCGCAGGGCGGCATGGATATCGAACAGCTGGCGGAGGAGTCGCCCGACGCCATCGCCCGCCTCTACCCGAACCCCTGGCGCGGCCCGCTCAACTTCGAGCTGAACCAGCTGGTCTGGGAGGCTGATCTCGGCTCGCACAGCCGGGCGCTGGTGCCTGTGATCCGGCAGCTCTTTCGCGCCATCACCGATTACGACGCCGTCACTGCTGAGATCAACCCTCTCGTCATCAGCAAGCAGGGCAAGGTGATCGCCGGCGACGCCAAGCTGGAGACCGACGAGAACGCCGCCTTCCGGCACCGGGAGCTGGAAGAACGCTACAGCGATGTGGTGGAGGGTGACCCCTACGAGCGCGAGGCCAAGAAGCGCAACCTCACGTACGTCTCGCTGGAAGGCGAGGTTGGCATCATCGGAAACGGCGCCGGACTCTGCATGGGCACCCTGGATTTGGTCCAGCGCGCCGGCGGGCGGGCTGCCAACTTCTGCGACATCGGCGGCGGGGCGAAGGCCGAGGTGGTGGAGAACGCTCTCTCGGTCATCCTCATGAATCCCAACGTGCGGGGAGTGCTGATCAACGTCTTCGGCGGCATCACGCGCGGCGACGAGGTGGCCCGCGGCCTGGTTCAGGCCCGCGACAGTCTGAACTTGCGGCTGCCGCTGGTGGTGAGGCTCTCCGGCACCAACGAGACCGAGGGGCGGGAGCTCCTGCGCGCCAACGGCATCGAGCCAGGCGCCAGCGGCTGGGAGGCAGCTCAGAAGATCGTGGAGATGACGAGATGAGCATCCTCTTGAACCGTGAGAGCCGGGTAGTGGTGCAGGGGATCACCGGCCGGGAAGGCACCTTCCACACCGAGCAGATGCAGTCGATGGGCACCAACGTGGTTGCCGGAACCAGCCCAGGTAAGGGCGGCACCACTCATCTCGGCGTGCCGATCTTCAACACGGTGACCGACGCCGTGCGCGAGACAGGTGCCAATGCGGGAGGCATTTTCGTTCCGCCCCCGTTTGCAGCTGACGCGATCATGGAGGCGGCGGCCGCCGGCCTGACGCTGGTGGTCTGCATCACCGAGGGCATCCCGATCCAGGACATGATCCGGGTCAGGGACTTCCTTCGCCTCCATCCCGGCTGTCGGTTGATCGGCCCCAACTGCCCTGGTCTGATCACGCCCGGCGTGGCCAAGATCGGCATCATCCCGCAGCAGTTCTCGCTGCCCGGGCATGTTGGCGTGGTGTCCCGCAGCGGCACACTCACCTACGAGGCAATGGCCGCCCTGACCTCGGCCGGGGCAGGCCAGTCCACGATCGTGGGCATAGGCGGCGATCCAGTGCTGGGCCTCTCGTTCTGGGACGTGGTCGAGCTCTTCCAGAACGATCCGGAAACCACGCACCTGGCGCTCATCGGAGAGATCGGCGGCTCTGATGAAGAGAGAGCGGCCGAGCTGCTGGGGCGCGGCTCGCGCCTCAAGACCGTCGCCTTCATCTCCGGTCGCACGGCGCCCGAGGGCAAGCGCATGGGCCACGCAGGCGCCATCGTCTCCGGCAACCGAGGCACCGCCAAAAGCAAGGAGGAGGCGTTCCGGGCCGCCGGCGTGCGGGTGGCCGAGACGACTGACGAGCTGGTGGAGGTGCTGGTCGGGGCCTGAGCAGCGCGCCGGCCGGCAGGCAAGCACCAGACGGAACCCGGACAATCCTTATGAACCCGCCCCGCTAGTGTCGCAGGACACTAGAACGCCTGACTGCTAGACTCGCCGGCGTGATGCCGGTTGCCGTGGCTGTAGTTCCGGCCGATCACTACGCGCGCGTGCGCAACGTTTGCCTTCTCGCGTTTTTCTCCGCTTGGCTGCTGTACACGCGCTTCTTCTGGCCCTTGCACAGCGTCAACGCGACCCTGCCGCGCTGCCCCTTCCTGGCAGTCACCGGTCATCCCTGTCCGCTCTGCGGCGGCACCCGCTCCTTCGCCTACACCTGGAACGGTGACTTCGGCCACGCTCTGCAGCTCTATCCCCTGGGGCCTGTGTTCTTCGCGGCGACAGTGGTCGGCATTGCCTTGCTGATAGTCGCTTTGGTCAGAGACCGGGACGTCCGGCTGCTGGCGCACCCGGCATTGCTGCGGGCGCTCCCCTTTCTGGCCGCCCTGCCGCTGCTGGTCAACTGGGCCTTGAAGCTGACGGTACTGCCGAACTGAGCCGCAGGGAGGCCTGCCTCCCCTTGCTCTTACGATGGCGCCGGTGGATTTTGAGCTCAGCGACGAGCAGAGGGCGATCCGCGATCTCTGCCGCGACTTCGCCGGCCAGGTTGTCGCTCCTGCTGCGGAGGAGCTGGATCGCGAACATCGCTTCCCCTACGAGATCGTTCGCCAGATGGGCGAGCTGGGCCTCTTCGGGCTTCCCTTCGCCGAGGAGCACGGTGGCGCCGGCGCGGATTTCCTCAGCTACTGCCTGGCCATCGAGGAGCTGTCCCGCGGCGACGCCGGAGTTGGCATCACCCTGGAGGCGGCCGTCTCGCTGGGAGCCGCGCCCATCCATGACTTCGGCACCTCGCAGCAAAAAGCCGATCTTCTGCCCGACCTCTTGGCCGGCAAACGGCTGTGGGCATTCGGGCTGACTGAGCCGGGCGCCGGCTCGGACGCGGGCGCCACAGCCACGCGGGCCGAGCTGCAGGACGGCGAATGGGTCATCGCAGGCAGTAAACAGTTCATCACCAACTCCGGCACGGACATCTCTGCCGGGGTGACGATCACAGCGCTGACCGGTCGAACGGCTGCCGGAAGGCCGGAAATCAGCGCGCTGCTGGTGCCGGGTGGCACTCCCGGTTACGTAGTGCAGCCGGCCTATCGCAAGCTCGGCTGGCATTCCTCTGACACGCACCCTTTGGCCTTTGACGGCTGCCGGGTGCCTGAACAAGGCCTGCTCGGCCGGCGGGGCGGCGGCTACTCCCAGTTCCTGCACACGCTGACAGGCGGCAGGGTGGCCATCGCGGCGCTGTCAGTCGGGCTGGCCCAGGCTTGCCTGGACGCCGCGCTCAGCTACGCCAAGGAACGGGTTGCCTTCGGCCGGCCGATCGCCAAACACCAGGCCGTACAGTTCAAGCTGGCCGACATGGCGATGGAGGTGGAGCTCTCACGCCTCATCACCTATCGCGCCGCCACCGCCTACCAGAACTCGGCCGGGAAGCTTACGGGCGAGGTCCGGCGGCTGGCGGCGATGGCCAAGCTCTTCAGCTCAGAGACTTCCAAGCGGGCAGCCGACCAGGCTGTCCAGATCCACGGCGGCTATGGGTTCATCGAGGACTATCCGGTAGCGCGGTACTGGCGGGACGTGAAAATCAACGAGATCGGCGAAGGCACCAGCGAAATTCAGCGGATACTGATCGCCCGCGAATTGGGCTGCTGACCGGATTGCGCCTTACTCGTCAGGGACGTCGTCAAGCGTGGGTGTCAGGTCGCAGACCCAGCGGCCGTCGTCCTTGCGATGGAAGAAGCGGGCATAGCCCGGATTTCGGGACACCATCGCGAACTGCTCAGGCGTGACGACCGTCCGCAGTCGGGAAAGATCACCGAAATCAGGGTCCCGCATGATGCCCCCGACCACTCCCGAGAGCTCGCGCCACTGCCCTTCGCTCAGGGGCTCACCGAAGCCGGCGACGGTGACCAGCACTGCGGCCGTTGGACCTGTGATCGTGTTGGGCAGGATCTTCTCCTGCTTGGCTCGGGTCACTATCTCCTTGCCCTGTTCGATGATCGCGTTGATCCGATCCCGCCGCACCCCTATGATGTCGCGACCGCTGCCGATCGTGGTGCCTTCCAGATAGCGCGGTCCAGCATCCATGGGCGATGGCTATTGTAGGTCCGCCATGCAGCTGGAACCGTCCGCCGAGCAGCTCGTCGTCCGGGACGCGGTCAGGGACTTTGCTGAGGCAGAAGTCAGGCCCAAAGCAGCTGCGATCGACAGTGAACACGCCTTTCCGCGCGACATCCTCCGGCGCGCAGCCGAACTGGGTTTGATGGGCATGCTGGTCCCGCGTCAGTACGGCGGTGCGGGACTCGATCACCTCTCCTTCACCCTGGCGGTGGAGGAGCTGGCCCGCGCCTGTGCCAGCACGGCCGTGATCATGGACGTGCACAACTCTGTCGCGAGTGAGCCGATAGTTCTCTTCGGCAGCGAGCCGCAGAAGCAGCGCTGGCTGCCGGCGCTGGCCGGCGGGAGCACGCTGGGCGGATTCGCTCTAACCGAGCCGGGCTCCGGCTCAGACGCCGCAGCCCTGAACACTTCTGCTCGGCGGGTGGGTCAGGATTGGGTCCTCAACGGAACCAAGGTCTTCATCACCAATGTGGGGGAGGCCGGGCTCTACCTGGTTTTCGCCCGCACGGCCGAAGAGGGGGCCGCCGGGATCAGCGCCTTTCTCGTGCCCGCCGAGTCAGCCGGGCTCAAGGTCGGTCAGGTCTTTCGCAAGATGGGCCTGAACGGCTCGGTCACCGGCGAGCTCGTGCTGGAAGAGGCGAAGGTGCCGGCGGCAAACCTGCTCGGCCCAGAGGGAGGAGGCTTTGCGATCGCTATGCGGGCTCTGGATTCGGGCCGGATCGGCATCTCCGGGCAGGCGCTGGGGATCGCCCGGGCAGTCCTCGAGGGGGCGCTTGACTACACGCGCCGGCGCCACCTGTCCGGCCGGCAAGTGGCTCTGGACCAGGGGGTGTCATTTGTTCTCGCTGACCTCGCGACCCTCCTCACCGCCGGCCGGCAGCTGGCTCACAACGCGGCGTCACTCTGCTCGGCCGGCCGCCCGTTCACGCGCGAAGCCGCCATGGCGAAGCTCTTCTGCACCGATCTTGCCATGGAGGTTGCCAGCCAGGGCCTCGACCTGGCCGGCTGCCACGGCTACCTGAGTGATCAGCCCTTCGAGAGACACTTCCGTGATGCCAAGGCGCTGCAGATCTATGAAGGTACAAACCAGATTCAGCGCCTGGTCATAGCTCGCTCCCTGCTCAGAGGGCGGCCATAAACTCACCGTATGGACCTCAATTTCTCGGCCGAGCAGCTGGCCATCCGGGACACCGTCCGGAAGCTCGTCCAAGATCGGGTGGCACCACGCGCGGCGGAGATAGATGAGAAGTCCGAGTACCCGGCTGACCTGGAGAAGCTGTTCGCCGAGAACGGCATCCTTGCCATCCCCTTTCCGGAGGAGTACGGCGGCATCTCAGGTTCCAGCGTCACCATCTGCATGGCTGTGGAGGAGATCGCCAAGGTCTGCACAAGTTCCTCGTTGATCCTGGCGGTGCAGGCGCTCGGCTCCTACCCAATCCTGCTGGCCGGCTCGGAGGAGCAGAAGAAGCGGCTCTGCCCGCCCCTGGCGGAGGGCAGGGTCGCGGCCTACGCGCTGTCGGAGCCGGATTCCGGCTCGGACGCGGCGGCCATGCGGACGAGCGCGAAGCGCTACGGAGACGAGTACGTCCTCTCCGGCAGCAAGATCTTCATCACCCACGGCAGCGTGGCCGACACACTCGTCGTCTTCGCCCGAACCGATCCTGATGGCGGTTCCCGCGGCACCTCTGCTTTCGTGCTGGAGCGGGAGGAGAGCCCCTGGACAGTCACCAAGCTGGAGCACAAGCTGGGCATCAGGGGCTCGCCGACGGCCATGCTCGCCTTCGACGAGGTGCGGGTCCCGGCTCACAACCGGCTGGGCGAGGAGGGCCAGGGCTTCAAGATCGCGCTCGGCGTGCTGGATCGCTCGCGACCGGGGATCGGAGCTCAGGCGCTCGGCATCGCCGAGGGGGCGTTTGAGTACGCCCTCAACTACGCCAAAGAGCGCCGCCAGTTCGGTCGGCCGATCGCCGAATTCCAGGGGCTGCAGTTCATGCTGGCCGACATGGCCACCCAGATTGAAGCCGCGCGCCACCTCGTCTACCTGGCCGCTACCAAGGTCGATTCGCGCGCGGAGGATTTGACGAAGACGGCTGCCATGGCCAAGCTGTTCGCGAGCGACATGGCGATGACGGTGACTACCGATGCCGTGCAGGTGCTGGGCGGATATGGCTATATCCAGGACTACCCCGTCGAGCGGATGATGCGCGACGCCAAGATCACTCAGATCTACGAGGGCACCAACCAGATCCAACGCGTAGTGATCGCTCGCGCACTGCTCCGCTGAGCAGGTCGCTAGAGCCGGTTCGCCTCCCGCTTAATCGGCGCGCTATATAGTTTCCGGCTGTATGTACGACTTTGGCGACATGCTCGCCTGGCCGATGAGAGATCAGAGCTGGGTCTCGAAAATCCTCCTCATGGGACTCATCTGCCTCCTGTTGTTAGTGCCGCTGCTCAACATAGTGATTGTGCTCAACCTGTACGGGTGGGTCTACACAGCCTTTGACAACCTCCGCAGCGGGCGTCAGGAGATTCCTCCGGCTGGGTTCGGCTACATCGGTCGAGGAGTCAACCCAGGTGTGGTGCTGCTGCTCTACGGCCTGGTCGTCGCCGTCTTGTTGGGCATCGTGTACCTGGTTGGATTCGGGCTTACAGCCATCGGCGCCAACCTCAGCGGTGATTCCGGCACGACGGGGGCTCTTGGTGTTCTCGGCGTCGTTGTGATCCTGGCCGGCTACCTGGGGGCGCTTGTGCTGGCACTCGGGCTGGCGCTGTTGACGCCAGTGATCCTGCTGCGGACCTACTACGGCGGCATTGGGGCCGGCCTCAACCTGCCAGCCGTCATACACGACTTCCGGACGGCCCCGCTGGACTCGTTCATGGCAGCGCTTGGCCGCTTCGTCGGCCAACTCCTCGGCCAGGTGGGCGTCATCGCCTGCATTGTGGGCGTGGCCTTCACCATCCCTTATGCCTATCTGGTGGATGCGGGTGCAATGGTCTATCTGGAGCAGCGGCGCCAGGCCAGAATTCCTCAGCCACCTCCCAGCAATCCCGGTTACTATCCGTCCCAACCGACCTACTGATAACTGATAAGGAGTCTTACCTTGAGCGAAAATCCGCCGCCGCCTCCCAACCCGCCCGGTTCTTCCGGCGGGTCGGCTGGCTGGCAGCCACCCTCACAGTCCGGCCAGGGCTCGTCTTCGGGCAGCTCCGGCGGCCCCGGTGGCTCGCAGCCGCCCTCTGAGTCAGGCCAGGGCCCGGCTCCCGGCGGCTCCGGCAGCTCGGGCGGCTGGCAACCACCCTCCGAGCACGGTCAGGGCGGACCGCCGCCGCCCCCACCGCCGCCGAGCAGTGCGGGCAGTTGGCAGCCACCTTCCCAGCCGGGCCAGGCGTCCAGCAGCTCGGGCGGTTGGCAGCCCCCCTCGCAGCCTACTCAGAGCCCTCCAGGTGGTTGGCAGCCCCCTTCGCAGCCGGGCCAGAGCCCTCCAGGCGGTTGGCAGCCACAGTCGGGCCCGGGCGTACCACCGCCCCCGCCGCCTCCCTCCTACAGTCCCCAGAACCAGCCGTATTCAAGCGGCTCGCAGTACTCCGGCGGAGCTTCCTACGGCCCACCGCCGTCTTATTCGACAGGGGGTGGCGCGCTGGCCGCAGCGCCCCGCGACAACGGTGCGCTCTGGTCGATGATCCTGGGCATCATCAGCATCGTCTGCTGCTCGCTCTGCGGTCCTGTCGCGGTCTTCTTGAGCCTCAGCGCCCGCCGTCGCGTTGCCGCCAGCGGTGGGACCATTGGTGGCGGAGGTATGGCGACTGCGGGACTCATCCTGGGCATCATCGGCACAGTCCTGCTGCTCGGCGGCATCATCTACGCCATCGTCGCTGTGGTTATCAACTCCCGCGGCGGCGGCTAGATCACGTAGCCTAGGGGCCGTCCGCCTGCCGCGGGCGGCCCTTGCGCTTCCTTTCCTTTCCACTCCACGTTCCAATCAGAAGAGGTAGCCGGCTTCCATGTCAACGCCTTTACCGCCCTTGTCAGAAGCGATCGCAACCGAGCAGTCTTCTCGGCCTCGCAAACGAGTAGTTCTAGCCGCGGCGCTGGCACTGGTCATCCTCGCGGGTGGCTTTGCCGCCTACCGCGCCCAGGGCTTCCTGCACAGCGTGACGGGGTTCAGCAATCCTTTTCAGGAAGCTCAGGAAGCCTTTCGGCCGGCGCCTGGCTCCATCGCTTGGAAGCTCAATCACAAGGAGCAGGTGAACCTGCTGCTGCTCGGCTACGGAGGGGCGGAGAACGATGCTCCTTGGCTGACCGACTCGATGGTGGTGGTGAGCCTTGACCCGGCCAGCGGTAGGGTCATGCAAGTCTCGATCCCGCGAGACCTCCAGGTCAAGATAGACGCCTTCGCAAATGCCCCTCCGGTGACTGAGAAAGTCAACGCGGCCTACTCGGTGGCCATGGACACACAGGGTTGGAGCGGTCAGAAGAGTCAGTTCCGGACAGGTAAAGATCGCGGCGGCCGCCTCGCCGAACAAACCGTAACCGCCGTGACAGGACTCAAGTTCGATGGCTATCTGGCCGCCGACTTCAAGGCCTTCCGCGACGTGGTCGACGCCATGGGCGGCATCGAGGTCTGTCTGGACGGACCTCTTGACGACTACCAGTACCCCGATTATCACAACGGCTATGTGAAGGGCGGCATCCACTTCCAGAAGGGCTGTCAGCACATCAACGGCGAGCAGGCCCTCCAGCTGGCGCGCTCGCGCCACGCTAAGCAGCCGGCCGAGGCCAGCGACTTCGGACGCTCCCGCCGCCAGCAGCTTCTTCTCAGCGCCATCCGTAAACAGGCCATGTCAGTGAACGCGTTGACCAAGGTGCCGCAGCTCATGGATGCCCTCCAGAAGGACTTCTCCACCGACTTGGACCTGAACAACCTCCGTGCCCTCCAGGCGTGGACGAGCAAACTGCGGGACAACGCCATCGGCCACGCCGCCATCACAGTCGACGACCTGGTCAGCGATCAATGCAGCAGCCCGGCGGCCTACCTGGTCTGTCCCTTGGACCCCAGCTGGAGAATGATGCACCAGTACTTCGCCAACCTCTTTGTGGCTCCCAGCGTGGTGACCGAGAAGGCACCTGTGCAGATCGCCAACGGCAGCCGCTCGCTGGCCGAGTTGGGAGATAGGGTGAGCCTCAGCCTGAAACCCCTCGGCCTGCAGGTGCAGCCGCCGCAGCGTGTCCGCAGCGCTACAGCAACCGCCGTCTACGACTATTCCGGTGGCCGCTATCCGGAGACCACCCGCTGGCTCCAGCAGTACTTCAGCGCCACCGTGGTGCAGCCGGTCGCCGGCCAGCCCTCGCCGACCCCTCAGCCGCCGGCAGGAGGCTTGGTGGTTGTCCTCGGCCACGACTATGCCCTGCGCTGGCTTGGCCAAGCAAACGCCTAGAGGTGCGGCCGAAAAGCCCGTCTGGAACTTCGGCGCCCATGCGGGCCATCTCCGGCGCCGCCTCCTGCGCTCCTCGCTGGGCGTATTCGCAATACGCTCACTGCGGTGCTCGTCGGCTCCTTGGATTTGACCCACTTGGCCACCCAATCTCTCGTCCGGGTTCCCGGCCGCACCTCTAGCAGCGAGCGCCGAGACGCCGGAAGGCGTCTTCTCCGCCAGATCATCCTTTTTTGCGGCTGCCTCCTGCATAGGAGCCGGATGTCTTGCTCCATGATGGAACGGCATGCCGGAACGTAACCTGCTGGCCGAGTTCAAGGCCGGCAACATCCGCGGCCTGGCCCGCGCCATCTCGCTGGTCGAGCAGCGGGACCCTTCGGTCAGGCACCTGCTGGAAGCGCTGGCGAACGGTGCGCGGCGGCCCCGCGTGCTCGGTTTCACCGGCGCCCCCGGAACTGGGAAGTCCACGCTCGTCGATGCGCTGGTCGGCAATCTCCGCGAGAGCAAGCTGCGGGTAGCAGTTCTGGCAGTAGACCCCAACTCGCCGTATTCGGGGGGCGCCATCCTCGGCGATCGCATCCGCATGCAGAGGCACGCGCTCGACCCAGGCGTCTACATCCGCTCCATGGGCGCCCGCGGGCACTTGGGCGGTCTCTCGGTGGCCTCCCGCGAGGCTGTCCGCCTGCTGGGCGCCTTCGGCTTTGACGAGGTCATCCTGGAAACCGTGGGCGTCGGCCAGTCGGAGTTGGAGGTGGCCGCCATCGCTGACACCACGCTGGTCGTATTGACTCCGGGCTTGGGCGACGGCGTGCAGATGCTCAAGGCAGGCATCATGGAGATAGCCGACGTCTTTGTGGTCAACAAGGCAGACCTGCCGGGCGCCCAGAAGACGATGCAAGAAATTCGTTCGATGCTCAACATGGGGCCCAAGCTCAGCTGGCGCGCGCCGATCGTCGGTGCCAGCGCCATCAAAGGCGAGGGAGTGGTCGAGGTGTTGGCGGCCGTGGAGCGCCATCGCGCCCACTTGGAGGCGACCGGCGAGGCCGCCAAGCGGGCTGAAGCGAGGTTGAAGGACGAAGCCGCCGATCTGGTCGCGGAATGGGCTCGGGCTCAGGCCCGGCGCCTCTTGGACCACGATGAGGCGGTCGCCGGCCGCCTGCGTCGCGACCGCATCCCCTACGCCGCCGCCGAGGAGATCCTGACCCGGGCAGGCGGTCGCCTCGTGCCCGAGGCAGCCAGAACCTGAATCAGGGCTGAGCCCAAGCTTCTGGCGAAGCGCGCCTAGGCCGATTGGTACAGTCCGAAGCGTGAAAGTTCGCTACGCCGAGGAGACTTTCGCTCAGTGGCAGCGGCAGTTCGAGACCGCGCCCAAGCGTAGTGATGGCGTGAGCAGCACCACAGTCTCGGGAGCGGATATCGAGCCTCTCTACACCTCAGCTTCGCTGAGTGAGGGGCCGGAAGAGCTGCCCGGAGAGTTTCCCTATACGCGGGGCATTCACGCCGCCGGCTATCGCGGCAGGCTCTGGACGATGCGCCAGTTCGCGGGCTTCGCTACCGCCGCTGAAACCAACCGGCGGTACAAGTACCTGCTGGAGAACGGGCAGACAGGGCTCTCGGTGGCGTTTGACATGCCAACCCTGATGGGCCAGGACTCTGACGCTCCCACCAGCCGGGGCGAGCTTGGTCACTGCGGGGTCGCGATCGACTCCCTGGACGACATGGAGACGCTGTTCCGGGGGATACCGCTGGCCCAGGTCTCCACCTCGATGACCATCAATTCACCTGCCGCTGTTCTGCTCTGTATGTACCTGGCAGTGGCCGAGAAGCAGGGCGCGTCGATGAAGCAGCTGAACGGCACGCTCCAAAACGACATCCTGAAGGAGTTCATCGCTCAGAAGGAGTTCATCTTCCCGCCGCAGCCCTCGATGCGACTGGTGGTCGATTCGATCGAGTACTGCGCCAAGGAGGTGCCGCGCTGGAACACAGTCTCCATATCCGGTTACCACATCCGGGAAGCGGGCTCGACAGCCGCTCAGGAGCTCGCGTTCACGCTGGCTGACGGCTTCGCCTACGTCGACGCCTGCCTCGAACGAGGCCTCAAGATCGATGACTTCGCGCCGCGGCTGGCGTACTTCTTTGACGCGCACATTGACTTCTTCGAGGAGATAGCGAAGTTCCGCGCCGCCCGTCGCATCTGGGCACGTCACTTGCGTGACCGCTACGGCGCCCAGGACGAACGCTCCTTGAAGCTGCGCTTTCACACCCAGACGGCAGGCGTTTCACTCACTGCCCAGCAACCTGAGCTGAACATCGCCCGGACGGCCACCGAAGCGCTCGCGGCGGTGCTCGGGGGCACCCAGTCGCTGCACACGAACGCCATGGATGAGGTTCTGGGTCTGCCCACCGACAAGTCCGCACGGATAGCGCTTCGCACGCAGCAGATGCTCGCTTTCGAGAGCGGCGTCGCCAACACTGTCGACCCGCTTGGCGGCTCCTACTTCGTCGAGGCGCTCACCGACCGGATGGAGGCGGAGGCGGAGGCGTACTTCGAGCGGATCGACGCCTACGGCGGCGTCATCCCGGCCATTGAGGCCGGCTTCATGCAGAAGGAGATCGCCGACGCCGCTTTCCGCCATCAGCAGGAGCTGGAAACGCGCCAGCGCCTCATAGTGGGCGTGAATGAGTTCACGGCCGGCAACGAGGAGGACGAGATCGAGATCCTCCGCATCCCCCGCCGGCTGGAACAGGAACAGGTGGAGCGTGTCCGCGAAGTCCGCCGCCGACGA
Organism: Candidatus Dormiibacter inghamiae; assembly: GCA_016464825.1. Classification (GTDB taxonomy): domain Bacteria; phylum Chloroflexota; class Dormibacteria; order Dormibacterales; family Dormibacteraceae; genus Dormiibacter; species Dormiibacter inghamiae. The sequence goes on from JAEKNQ010000010.1 coordinate 61,994, forward strand.
GACCAGGCGCAGGCCGCCAGGGCGGTAACGCAGCTGCGGAAGGCAGCCGCCTCGCCGAGGGAGAACCTGATGCCCTACATCCTCGACGCCGTACGCGCCTACTGCACGGAGGGTGAGATCATGGGCGCCATGGTTGACGTCTTCGGCCTCTACACCGAGAAGGCTGTGATTTGAGCGAGCTGGCGGCGGCCGGCGCGCAGGTCGAGGAGCCCGCTCGACCGGTGAGGATAGTGCTGGCCAAGGTGGGCCTGGACGGACATGACCGCGGCGTAAAGGTGGTTGCCCGCGCCCTGCGTGACGCCGGCTTCGAGATCATCTACACGGGTCTGCGGCAAACCCCGCAAATGGTTGTCGAGGCCGCCCTGCAGGAGGACGCTCAGGTAATAGGTCTCTCGCTCCACTCGGGGGCGCATATGACGCTCTTTCCGGCAGTGGTCGAAGAGCTGAGGAGGCGAAGGGCTGAGGACATAGTGGTCTTCGGTGGGGGCATAGTGCCCGAGGACGACATAGTCGAGTTAAAGAAGCAGGGCGTGGCCGAGATCTTCACCCCCGGCGCCCCGTTGCAGTCGATCATCGACTGGCTGCGCAACCGCTTTCCCGCCCGCTAGGATCAGCGCCGGCGGAGACCGGCGAATCGGGCGGCTAGCGTCCCTTTAGATACCCCGGGCGCCCCCAGGACCGCTCAGCGGATTGCCCTTGTCGTCGGTCGTGATCTGAGCGAGCTGGTTCTGGACAGGGCTGCCATCGCCGGGGTAGAAGATCACGGGCGTGCCCTCGGGCGCCCAGTTGAACATCCAGACCTCGGTGTCGAAGGGCACGTGAATGCAGCCATGGCTGGCGAGGCCCTCGTTGTTCTCGGAGCCGGGGCCCCAGCAGCAGCCCTGCCAGGAGGCGTCGTGCAGGCCCTCGCCCGTATTGGTGAACCAGAGCACGTACTGAACCATCGTGTCCGGGTACCAGTAGGGAGACCCCTTCGGCCAGGGCGAGTGCATCTTCCACGGATGTGACTTGCTGAGCACCTTCATCGGGCCGATGTCGGTGGGCAGAGCCGGCCGACCGGTGGTGACCTGAGTGGAGCGGACCTCCTGGCCGTTCTCATAAGCCCACAGTTGCTGGGCGTCGTGCTGGATCATGATCGCCTTCGGGGGCAGATTGCTGAAGAGCCCGTCGTGGATCTGGCTGTTGTAGCGCTGGAGGGCGGCGGCTGCCACGGCTGCCTCATCCACGTTGCCTGAGCCAAGCTTGGCGGCGTATTTCTCGAGCTTCGAGTAAGCCGAGTTGACAGCGTTCCAGCCCTTGAAGGGGCTGGGCTTGTTCAGGTAGGCGGCTGCCGTCGCGTTGTTGCGACCCTCGGTCAGAGCGTCCTGGCCGGCCTTGTGGATGGCGTCCAGATTGCCTGCGGTCTTGCCCTTCAGATCGGCGGCCGCCGTTTGGATGGCGTCGTTCTCCTTGGCCTGGTTGGCGACCAGGGCGGCGATGTCGTTGTTGAGCGCCTGGGCGTCGGCCGACACCTTGCGGTAGTCGGTGATGGTGTGGGCGGCACCCTGCTGCTTCACCGCACCGTCCAGCCGCTGCTGCAGGGGAGTCACATCAGTCGGGTCGACGCCGATCGCCTGGCTGTTGGCCAGGGCAGCCTGGTCGGTCTTGATCTGGTTGGCAGCGTCGCTCTGAGCCGAGTCGAGCAGCTGGCGCTCACGCACAGTCAGCTGGCTGTTCAGCTGATCCGCTGTCGTGGCATTCGAGCGAAAGTAGTGAACCCGAGCCGGTGGCCAGGAGGGTGCCTGGGCGTGGTCCATACCTGAGAGTGCCCCATCGAAGGGCCGGAGATCGGCGGCCGTGAAGCCCTGAGCCTGCGCCTGCTGGAGCGCCGCGCTCAGACGCGCGCGGTTCTGCTCATACTGGGCTTGGGCACGATTGCTCTCGCGGTCCGCAGTAATCAAGAGGGAACCGCCGAGGGCGATGAGTGCTACCAGGTTGAGTGCGACGAGAACGTAGATTCTGGTGGTTTTTCGCATTGAGTTGCTAAACTTGAACGCGCGGAAACAGCGTTTTGTTTCACGCAGTGCAGATGATACTAGCGTCAGCTGCAAGGCGGCTTACTTTTGGAGATCGTATGCAACTGAATGCCAACAAGCGGGACAGCCTGGGCAAAGCCAGCCGCAAGCTCCGCCATCAGGGCCTGCTGCCCGCCGTCCTTTACGGCCACCACACCAAGGCGTTCAACCTGCAGCTCGACGCGCGGGAGTTCGGCAGGGTCTTCGCCAGGGTGGGCCGAACTTCGTTGATCGACCTGGTGATCGACGACGGGCGACCGCACAAGGTCCTGGTCAAGGAGATCCAGCATTCGCCTCGCTGGCACCACGTTGTCCACGTGGATTTTCACCAGGTGAGCCTGCGGGAGAAGCTGCAGGTGGAGGTGCCGGTTACAGTCAGCGGTCTCCCGGCTCCGGTCGATGCCGGCGACGCCGACGTCCTTCACGTGCTTCACAACCTCAAGGTCGAGTGCCTGCCCACTGACATCCCGGACGTCGTCGACGTGGATATCTCGGGCTTGAAGGAGATCGACGAGGGCATCCGAGTGGGCGACCTGCGGCTCCCGCCGGGAGTAAGCGTCGTCGACGATCCCGAGGAGATGGTGGTCAAGCTGACGGCGCGCCGCGACATGGTCGCCGAGCTGGCCGCCGAAGAAGCCGCGGAAGGCCAGGCCGAAGAGCCGGCCGAGGCTGGCGAGGAGGAGGCGGCCGAAGAGCACTCTGCGGAAGGGGCCGAATAGTCCTCTCGGGCTTCAGGCCGATCGGTCCGGCACCGGCGGTCCTCACCCCTGACTGGTACCTGAACTCGCAGGCGCTGGCGCCGGTCCGGCAGGTCATCTCAGGTCTGCTGGTCCTAGCCCTCGTGTACCTGCTGGCGCTGCTCATCCGGCGCGTCCTGCGCCGCGCCCTGGCCCGCCGTCACATCAGGCCGGACATGGCGCTGCTCACCGAGCGCGTCGTCTACGCGGGGCTGATCGGGCTGGGTGTGTTCGAGTTCATCTCCCTCTCCCTGGGCAATGCTGCCGCGGGCCTGACCGGGCTGTTGGTCGCGGCCTTCGTGACCAGCTTGGGCCTGCAGGACATCTTCAAGAGCTATGTCGCCGGCTTCTACGTACTGCTGGAGCGGAACGTCAGGGTCGGCGAGCTGCTGGAGACCGGTGGGGCGACCGGCCGGGTGGAGGAGGTGCGCATGCGCACCACCTACCTGCGAGGCGAGGACGGCGCGCTCATAGTGATTCCCAACATCTCGCTCTTCAGCAACACGCTGACCGTGCGGCAGGCGCCTCCCGATTGGGCCAGCCCGAAGGCCGAACCGGAGCCTGACGTCCCAGCCGGCTAGTGTCCCGTGCCAGAAATTCGTTGGCATATTGCGGCTCCGGACATCGATGCCGGCGTCATGGGGCCGGCCCGTCGTCGCACGCCCCGCCGCGGGGCCCCCGGCCGGAAGTGCGCTCCTCCTGGTGCCACCCATTTCCTGGCCTTGATGCCCGGACCGGCCTCCGGGCGGCTGCCACAATCTACTCAACGAATCTCTGACGCAGGGACACTCGCTGCTATTCGAACGCAGCCAGCACTATCCGGCCGAGGCTCGACAGCTGCTCAGGGCGGAGGTCACTCTCCTCAGCGAGCAAACGCCGGATTTCCGCAGCCGCCAGTTCCCTGTGCACACCGGCGCCGTATTGCCCGGCCAATGAGCGAAGGTGAAAGGTGTGGTCGGGCCGGCCGTCGTTTGCATCGGGCGGCTCGACTGAGTCAAGGCGCACGAAGCGGCTCCAATTCTCCACCTCCTTGGCGCCCGTCTCGGCTGCGTCGGAAAGGTGCATGACGTTGACGCCGCCGCCGATGCCGTAGCGCTCTCGTAGCGAGCCCGGCCGGGCTTTGGGCACCTGCGTTTCGCCCAGGTCGTGACGCATTTGGACCAGAGCCTCCGGCTCCGCTTCGAGGCGGCCGACGAGGACCGGCAGCGCTGTCATGAACTGGATCAGCCAGGAGAAGAATGGGCGGTCGGCCAGGAAGTCGTAGTGGCTCTCGACCAACTCCCTCGGCGGTTGAAACCAGGTCAGCCCTTGGAGCTTCCAGTCCCGCTCGCTGGCGAGCCACTCCCAGAGAGCTGCGCGCGCTGCCAGACGATGCGCGGAGTCCGGTTTGAAGATGACAAGCGCTTCAGACACGGCTGACCATGCTAGAGAATGATTGCCATGGGAGAGCTCGCCCGCGTACGAGCCGACCGGCTCAGCGGGGAAGATCCGACCTGCCGGCGGCGGCGGAGGGGGAGGCAGGGCTGATGGCGTCGACTGTCACTGTGCGAGGAGAGGGGATGGCCCGGGGGCGGCCTGACCGCTACTCGCCGTGACCCGCCTCGAGGGGCCGCCCGACGCCGCCCTGGACCAGGTGGCAAGGCGAAGCGCAGCTCTGGAGGAGGCGTTCACGGCTGCGGGCCTTACGGCGGCGGACTGGTCGAGTTCGGGCGTCTCCGTGCGGCCGGAGAGCGAGTGGGACGCTCAACGCCAGGAGCATCGCCACCGCGGTCACCGGGCCATAGTGCAGGTCATGGTCGCCCACCACGACCCCAAACTCGCCTCACGTCTGGTGAGGGAGGCAGTCCAGCAGGCTGGGGCAGAGGTCGTCGGACCAAGCTGGACACTGTCCTCCAGCCATCCAGCACGGGCGCAAGCCTGCGCCGAGGCGGCCCGCGACGCTCACCGGCGGGCGGTCGCCTACGCCGGGGCTCTGGGCCTGCGAGTGGGAGCCGTGGCCGAGGTGAGCGAGGCTGCCCTGCGCCCCGCTCCGCCGCCGCAGCCTCGGGCGATGATGCGGACGGCGGCGGTGTCCGACTCCGCCCCGGAGCTGAACCTCGACCCCGGCGACGCGGACATCACCGCGATCGTCCAGGTCACCTTCGACCTCGAGCCCGCCTGAGGCACGAAGGCAATCCGATACCGCCGCGCCAGCGCCAGCCAGCCACTCGATCTCAGCCAGGTCTTGGCAGGTCCCGGGGAGTCGGTTCGTAGAACTGCTGGCCTCTGAGTGTGTCAGGCAGATGCTGCTGTTTGGCTTTCCCGCCCTCGAAATCGTGCGCATAGAGATACCCCGCCCCGTAGCCAAGCTCTCGCATGAGCGAGGTGGTGGCGTTGCGCAGGTGCAGCGGGACCGGCAGGTTTCCGTGCTCCTGCACTGACTGGCGGGCGGCGCCATAGGCGCGATAGGCGGAATTGGACTTGGGGGCGAGGGCCAGATATATGGCTGCCTCGGACAGCGGCAGCACCGCTTCAGGCATCCCCACCAGGTGCGCGGCCTGCTGAGCCGCGACCGCCAGCGGCAGCGCCGGGGGGTCGGCCAGGCCCACATCCTCGGCGGCCGAGAGGACCAGCCGGCGGGCTACGAAGTTCACCTCCTCGCCGGCCTCCAGCATCCGGGCCAGCCAGTAGACGGCTGCGTCGGCGTCGCTGCCGCGGATGCTCTTGATCAGCGCCGACGCTATGTCGTAGTGCATGTCGCCCGCCCGGTCATAGAGAAGATGCGGTTCCTGCAGCGCCTGCTCGACTTGAGACACCTCGACCCGGCGGCCCCGAGCCAGCGCATGAGCCGCCTCGAGCGCGTTCAGCGCCACGCGCGCGTCCCCCCGGCTGAGCTCCAGGAGCGCGTTCTCGGCATCGTTCGCCAACTCAGCCCTCAGCTCCACCACGCCGCGCTTCACGATCGCCGCCAGGTCCGCCCGGTCAAGCGGTTCTAGCCGAAAGACGCGGCTGCGGGAGAGGAGAGGTGAGTTGACTTCGAAGGAAGGGTTCTCGGTGGTGGCGCCGATCAGGGTCACGGTGCCGTCCTCCACCGCGGGCAGGATGGCGTCCTGCTGGGCCTTGTTGAACCTGTGCAGCTCATCGATGAAGAGCAGGCTCCGACGGCCCAGGCGGCGAACTTCTGCCGCCTGGGCGAGCGCCTTGCGCAGGTCGGCCACTCCTGACGTGACGGCGCTGACGCTGAGGAGGTGGGCGCCGGTCGCCTCGGCCAGGATCCTGGCCAGCGTTGTCTTGCCCGACCCGGGCGGTCCCCAGAGGACCAGGCTCGGCAACCGGCCGGAGCCCGCCAGCTCGCTCAGCGTCCTGACCACCTCCTCCTGACCCTGGAGTTCCGAGAATCTCCGCGGCCGCAGCCGGCTGGCCAGCGGCGCGTCCGCCTGGCGGCCAGGCTCGGCTGCGGGCCCTTCGCCGCCTGGCGGGGCCGGGTCGCTGAACAGCTCCCCCTGCTCTCTCATGGCGAGAACGATAGTCGCCCGCTCTGAGGCAATGAGTTGCAACTAGGCTTAGGGTGCCTTGACTCGCATCTACCTGATCCGCCACGCCACTGTGGAGAACCCCCGCAACCTGCTGTACGGACACCTCGACAACTTCCGGCTCAGTCCCAGGGGCCGCGAGGAAGCAGCGGCGCTCGGGCGGCGACTCAGCCAGAGCGGCTTGAGGCGCATCGTCCACAGTCCGCTGGAGCGCGCCCAGGAGACTGCTGACCTGATAGCCTCGCAGCTCCCCGCGCCACCTGAGGTGATTGCCGACCCAGAGCTGCGCGAGGCGGAGTTCAGTCGCTACCTGCAGGGGGTGCCCTACTGGCAGATCCCCGTGCGGCGGCCGCTCTGGTTCGTCCATAAGGCCCGGCGCGGGCTGCTGCCGGGCGATGAGAGCTATCGGGTGATGGGCGGCCGGGTGCTCCAGGTCATGCAGCGCGTCGCCGCTGAGCATCCTGCTGAGGTCTCGGCGCTGATCAGCCATGCCGATCCCCTCCAGGCCGCCTGGATCCTGCTGGAAGGTCGCCCTCAGAACGAGCGCGAGATGCATCGCAAGATGGTCGACCGAGCCGGTGTGCTGGAGGTGGATGTCGTGGCGGGCGAGGTGCTGGCAGTCAACTACGTGCCGCCACCGAGCGCGACGGCCGTGGCGCCGGCGGCATAGCCGGGACTGGAGAGGTGCGGCCGAAAAGCCCGTCCGGATCTCGGCCGGGTTCCCGGCCGGACCTCTAGTGGAGAGAGGGTTTCCGGAAGGTTTTCTCTGGGGCTGCGCCACTGCCGCCCACCAGGTCGAGGGCGGCAACCACAACAACGACTGGTGGGAGTTTGAGCAGCGCGGCGGCATTCGAACCGGTGACTCCTCCGATCCCGCCTGCGATCACTACCACCGCTTCGCCGGCGACTTCCGGCAGCTCCGCCAACTGGGTCAGAACGCCCACCGCCTCTCGATCGAGTGGTCGCGAGTGGAGCCGGCGCCAGGTGAGTTCGACCTGAGCCAGCTGCGCCACTACCGCGATGTGCTGAGCGAGCTGAGAGAGCAGGGCCTGAGCCCCATGGTCACCCTTCACCACTTCACCTCGCCCCTCTGGTTCACGTGCCGCGGAGGCTGGGCGGCAGCCGGTTCACCGGCCGCCTGGCTGCCCTTCGTGCGGCGGGTGGCGGAGGAGCTGGGCCACCTGGTCTCGTTCTGGTGCACTCTCAACGAGCCCCTCATCTACGCCTACATGGGCTGGCTGGACGGCGAGTTTCCGCCCGGCCGCCGCGGCGACTGGCGGGGAACCTTTCGGGTCCTGGCCAACCTGCGCCGGGCCCACGAGGAGGCTTACCGGGCTCTGCACAGAATCACGCCCCAGGTGCCGGTGGGCATCGCCAACCATCGCTGGCCACTCCTGCCGCACAACCCGAAGCGCAGGCTCGACCGGCTGGCAGCCCGCGTGGGCGACCGGCTGATGACTAGCTGGCCGGTCGGCCGGGGTCGCCTTCAGCGCGTGGTGGAAGCGCCTAGCGATTTTCTGGGCGTGAACCACTACAGCCGCGAATTGGTGCGCTTCACACTGCGCCGCACGGGCCAGGGCTTCGTCGACCGCAGCGTGCCTCCCGGCCTGCCGCTTTCCGATTTCGGCTGGGCGGTCGAACCTGACTGGCTGCGGGAGGCGTTGCTGGAACTGAAGCCGCTGGGCAAGCCCGTCTACATAACCGAGAACGGCATCGCGAGCGTCAATGATGAGCCGCGGCAGTCCTTCCTGCCCGCGTCTCTGGCCAAGGCCTGGGAGGCGATTCAGGCCGGTGTCGATCTGCGTGGCTACTTTCACTGGACTTCGTTGGACAACTTCGAGTGGGCGCGGGGCTATTCGATGCGCTTCGGCCTGATCGGCGTGGACCCCGAGACCCAGGTGCGGACTGTCAAGCCCTCCGCTGAACTCTACGCGCGCATCGCCAGGGCGAACGCCCTGCCGGATGATTAGTGTCCCGCGCCAGAGGACACTAGCTGCCGATGAGGCTGGGGCTGACCCTTCCTTACACCGACCGAATTCCCCGCGAGATGACGCTTGCCTTCGTGCAGGCCGGCGATCGCCTCGGCTATGACACAGTCTGGATCGCCGAGGCTTACGGCTGGGACGCCTTCACTGTGCTGACTGACCTGGCCAACCACACCGAGCGCATCAAGCTGGCCGCCGGCATCGTCAACGTTTTCAGTCGCAGCCCCGCCCTGATCGCCCAGACAGCCGGATCGCTCGACGGCATCTCGGGCGGCCGCTTCGTCCTCGGCCTGGGCACCTCAGGCCAGCAGGTGGTTGAGGGCTGGCATGGGGTGCCGTTTAGGCGGGGCGTGCGGCGGCTGCGCGAGACGACCGAGATAGTCCGTTCAGTGCTGCGCCGGGATCGGGTCACCTACGAGGGGGAGATCTTTCACCTTCCACAGGGGCTGAAGCTGATCACGCATCCTGTTCGCTCTAGCATCCCCATCTACCTGGCCACCCTGACCCCGGCCGGAATCGCCCTCGCGGGGGAGATCGCCGACGGCTGGCTCCCCATCTTCTTCTCGCCGCATCACTTCTCGAAGGTGTTCGAGCCCGAGCTGGCGCGGGGAGCCCAGCGGGCCGGGCGCTCGCCGGCCGAGCTCTCGATCTGCGTCTTCCAGCCAGTCATAGTCACCGAGGAGGTGGCGCGAGGTCGGGACAGCGTTCGGGCGCAGCTGGCCCTGTACATCGGCGGGATGGGCTCCAAGCAGCGCAACTACTACAACCGGCTCTTCGGCCTCTACGGTTTCGGAGCCGAGGCGGGAGAGATCCAGGACCACTATCTGAGCGGCCGGAGAGAGGAGGCGACCGCGGCCGTGACCGACGAGATGGTCGACCTGGTCACCATCATCGGTCCCATCCCTGAGTGCCGCCGCCGACTGGACGAGCTCGCAGCGTTGGGTGTCTCTGAGGTGGCGGTCGATCTTCGGGTGCCGGGTGACGACCCGGCCGGCGTCCTCGCAGCCCTCACAGCGCTGGCCCCGGCCGGATGAGCACCCGGCTGGTTCTCTGGACAGGCGTGGGCGCGCTGCTGCTGGTGGTTGTGGCGGCGCTCGGCTGGGGCCTGCTCCATGCTCGCTCAGATCCTGGGCTACTGGGCCAGGCTGCACCCGAATTCTCGGTCGAGCGCCTGGACGGCGGCGGCCAGACGAGCCTGCAGGAGCTGCGCGGGCAACCGGTCGTGCTCAACTTCTGGGCCTCGTGGTGCCAGCCCTGCCGGGAGGAGATGCCGCTGCTCGGCCACGAGGCGGTCAGCCGGCAGGCTACCGTGCACTTTCTCGGCGTGGACACCCGGGACACGGCGGAGGCGGCTCGCGCCTTTCTCTTGGCCCAGCCTGTACCTTATCCGGTGGGTCAGGCAAGAGGTGGTATCCCGTCCGGTTACCAGACGGATGGGCTTCCGACCACTTACCTCCTCAACTCCGCCGGCTTTGTGGTGGCCCAGCACCGAGGGCCACTCAATGCAGCGCTGTTGAGCCGCTATCTGGAGCTGGTAGGAATCAAGTCATGAACGCCATCGCCACCGAGCACCGCGGTTGAGCGTCAGCGTGCGCGCGACCGCGCTGCTGGGACGTTGGCGCTGGCTGCTGCTGGGCCTGACGGTGGTCGGCCTGCTGGGCTACCTGATCTATTCAGCGACAGGCACCTCGGCGGAGTACTACGAGACCATCAACGAGATGAAGGCGCATCCCTCTGACCGAGAGGCGAGGGTGCTGGGGGTGGTCCAGGACGACGTGGTGCGTTCCGACGGCGGCCTGCATATCAGGTTCACTGCCGCCGAGGGCTCCAGCACGATACCCGTCGATTACACGGGCACGGTGCCGGACATCTTCCGGCCGGGCATTCAGGTGGTAGTGGCTGGCAAGGTGGGCTCCGACGGGGTCTTCCACGCGCGCACGCTGCAGACGAAGTGCCCCTCCCGGTTCTCGACGGCTTCGCCGTCCGGCTAGGCAACTAGCATGTCGGCCGCCATCCTCGGCGCGGCGTTCCTGCTCACGGCGCTGGTGCTGGACCTGTCCAGCGGAGTACTGGCCCTGACCGCCGGGGTGCGCAGGGACCCTTTGCTGGCGCGGGTCGCCCGTCGAGCTTTTTATGCCGGCGCGACGGGCGTGGTGGGCGCCTCGGCAGTCCTTCTCTACGCCCTGCTGAGCCACGATTTCTCGCTCGCGTATGTGGTTGAGCACAGCGATCGGTCGCTGGCGACCCCGCTGGTGGCGGCCGCCTTCTATGGCGGGCAGGAGGGCTCGCTGCTCTACTGGGCGCTCCTGCTCAGCCTGCTGGGCGCCGCTTCTCTAGCCGCAGCTCCCAGGCTGGGGACGAGGCTGCCCGCCTACGCCAACGCCATCCTGGCCGGCCTGGCGGGGTTTTTCCTGCTGGTGCTGGTGTTCGTCTCCAGCCCGTTCGACGTGCTGCCAATCGTGCCTGGCGACGGACTGGGTCTGACCCCTGTACTGCGGGACGGCGGCATGCTCGTGCATCCCCCCTTCCTGCTCGCCGGCTACAGCTCCTTCGCGGTTCCGTTCAGCTTTGCCATGGCGGCGCTCTGGGCCGGCGAGGAGGCGGCCGGGGGCGAGTGGATCCGCCACACCCGACGATTCGCACTGCTGGCCTGGGCGCTGCAGAGCACCGGATTGGTGCTGGGCATGTGGTGGGCCTACCACGTCCTCGGCTGGGGCGGTTATTGGGGCTGGGACCCTGTCGAGAACGTCGCCCTGCTGCCCTGGCTGGTGACGACCGCCTACCTGCACACCGCGCTCGTTCAGGAACGAGCGCCCGGCCAGCTGCGCGCCTGGGGCTTCGGACTGGTGATCGCGGCGTTCCTGCTCTCGGTCTTCGGCACCTTCATAGTCCGCAGCGGCGTCGTGCCATCGGTGCATACCTTCGCAGTGAGCCCGCTCGGGCCCTGGTTCTTCGGCTTCTTCCTGATCTGCCTCGCAGCTTCATTGGTCACGCTGGCAAGGGCCGGGCGGTCGGCGCCTGCTCCTCAGCCGGCCTCGCCGGCGGCGGTCTCCCGGGAAGGCACCTTCCTCGCCCAGAACGGCATCTTGCTGGCGCTGGCCGCGGCGGTTCTCTGGGGAGTGCTGCTGCCGCTACTGAGCGGCCTCACAGGACGCCAACTGGTGGTTGGACAGGACTATTACGAGCGGGTTTCGGCGCCCCTCTTTCTGCTCTTGCTGGCACTGCTCGGCTTCGGTCCTCTACTTCCCTGGCAGCGCGCCGGTCAGACCTGGCTGCGCACCCTGCGCTGGCCACTGGCAGCAATCATGTTGACGCTCACTCTGCTGCTCGCGGCTGGAGTGCGCCAGGGCACCGCCCTGCTCACCCTTCCCCTGGCCGCCGCGGGCCTGGCCACCTGCGGGCTGGAATACGCGCGTGGCACTCTTCAGGCCCGGCGCCTGGCGGGTCGCTGGCCTGTCGCGTTCGTCAGGCTGGCCGCGCGCAACCGCAGGCGCTACGGCGCCTATCTGGCGCATGTCGGCTTCCTCGTCTTGGTGATCGGAATCGCGGGCTCACACGCCTGGCAGCAGCAGCAGGACGTGCAGCTGAAACCAGGCCAATCCATGACGCTGGCCGGCCATCATCTGACCTACTTGGGAACACGAGAGGAACAGCAGGGAGATCACACCGCCCTGATCGCGCGGCTCAGCGCCGGCACAGCTATCTATGAGCCCTCCCGGCTAACCTATCCGGGTCTGGGCGATCAGGTGGTCAGCCGGGTTGCCATCGACTCAGGCGTACTCGACGACGTCTACGTGGTGCTGACCGGGACTTCGGCCGGCGACGGGGTGTCGCTGCGTGTCTTCGTAAACCCCCTGGTCAGCTGGGTTTGGGTGGGGGCTTCGCTTCTTGTCACAGGCATGGTCCTGGGCCACCTGAGCCTGCCCCTGGGCGCCCGCCAGAACTCCCCGGCTCTGCGGCCGGTCCCAGCTCGAACGACGTGATCTGGCTGTTGGCCACCGCTCTCTTCCTGGCCGGGGCGGCCTACGCCCTCTGGCCGCTGCTATGGGCCCTCCGTAAGTGAGTGTCATCCTGGCGGACGCGCTGACTCAGCGGTTTGGCTCGCGGCTCGCTCTGGGACCGTTGGATCTGCAAGTCGCCGCCGGTGAGCGTCTGGCGGTGCTGGGTGACAACGGAGCCGGTAAGACGACTCTGCTGCGGCTCATCGCCACCGCCGCTCGGCCAACTTCCGGCCGGCTGGTGCTGTTCGGACTCGACGCCGGAGCACAGCGGGAGCGGCTGCGAGGAAGGCTGGGCTATCTCGGCCATCAACCGGGCGTCTATGAGGAGCTAAGTGTCAGGGAGAACCTCGAGTTTTTCGCAGTCCTCCAAGGCGTCGCCGGCCAGCGAGTGACTGAGGCACTGGACGAGTGCGGGTTGGCGACTATACAGGCGGCCCGGGCGGGGACGCTCTCCCGGGGGCTGCAGCAGCGCCTGGCGCTGGCCCGCTCGGTCCTGCATCAGCCCGACCTGCTCATCCTTGATGAGCCTGACGCGAGCTTGGACTCGAGCGGGCGGGCGCTGCTCGGCCGCCTCTTCGGGGACCGCACAGTCCTGATGGCGACCCACGACCGAAGCCTGGCTCGCGAACTCTGCTCCCGCGGCCTGCTGCTCAAAGCCGGACGGCCGGCGGGCGATCCCTGGGCGCTCCAAGTGGTGAGCGGTCAGTAGCCATGCGATCCCTTCAGATAGCCCTGGCAGTGGCGCGGAAGGACCTGCGCAGCGAGTGGCGCGGTCGCGAACTGCTGCCGGCTCTAGCCACCTTTGTCCTCCTCGCTCTAGTCATCGCCAACTTTGCCTTCGATCTGAACGGCGCCAGCGTTCCCCGCCTGGCACCGGGCATTCTCTGGCTGGTCCTGGTCTTTGTTGGACTCGTCGCCTTCGGCCGCAGCTTCGCAGGAGAGAAGGAGCGGGGCTCGCTGGAGGCGATGCTGTTAACCCCTGCGCCTGCCGGCGCGCTGTTTGCCGGCAAGGCCGGCGCGGCTGGCCTTGTGCTGCTCGCCACTGAGGCTGTGCTGCTGGTGGGCATGGCCCTGTTCTTGGGCGCCCCCCTCTCAGCCGCAGTCATCGCCATCACCTTCGCGGCCAGCCTGGGCATCGCCGCCCTGGGTTCCCTCTTCGCTGCCCTGGTCGCCCAGACGCGCGCCAAGGAACTGCTCCTCCCGGTGCTCGTCCTGCCGCTGTGGCTGCCGTTCGTCGTGCTTGGCGGCAGGGCTCTGCAGGAAGCGTTCGCCGGCCAGGCGATGAGGCCCGGACCATCACTTCTGCTCCTGGATCTGGGGGTACTCTTCTGGATAGCGGCCGTCCTGGCGGCACGCTTTGTGCTCGATGACTAAACACCGCCTGCCCTACGCCCTGACAGCTACCGGCGTGGTCACGCTGCTCGGCGCGCTGGCCTTGGTCTTCTTCTTTGCGCCCCAGGACGCGGTCCAGGGACCTGTGCAGCGGATCTTCTACGTCCACGTCTCAGCCGCCATCGCCGGCTTTGCCTGCTTTGGAGTGGTGGTGGTCGCGAGCGTGCTGCACCTCGTGCGGACCGGAGCCGCGAGTGACCGCCTGGCTCGCGCGGCAGCGCAGGTGGGCCTGGTCATGCTGACAGTGAACATCTCGATGGGCATCGTCTGGGCCAAGCCAATTTGGGGCTGGGATCCTTCCCAGACCTGGGATGCCCGCTTCACCACGACTGTTGTGCTCTGGCTGATCTACGCCGGCTACCTGCTGGTGCGGAAGTTCGCCGCGCCGGGTCGGCAAGCCAGCCGGTTGGCGGCTGTCGTCGGCATCTTCGGCTTTATCGACGTCCCGATCGTCTACTTCAGCGTGCAGTGGTGGCGCACGCTTCACCCCTCACTTCGCGCCGGCAACGGGCAGCCGGCGCTGCCTGCCGCCATGCTGCTGACCTTTGGCGTCACCGCCGTCGCGATGCTCATCCTGACGGCGGCCCTGGTCAGCGTCCGCTACAGCATCGAGCAACAGGCCGAAGAGCAGGAGAGCCGCGCCACGAACGCCAGCCTGGAGCTGGCCCGCTGATGTACTACCTGGGCCTTGGTTACGCGCTCGGCCTGGGCATTCTCGGCGTCTATCTGGCGCTTTCACTGCGCCGGCTCCAGCGTCCCTAGAGCGAGCGCCCTGCCTAGCGAGGCTCGTCGGCCAACTGATTCCCGGAGCCCTCGCCAGAGGGCTCTGCCTCTCGCCGCCCGGCGCGCAGTGCCGGCAGCAAATCGGCGAGCAGGCGGGCGGTGAGGCCCCAGATCGCGGTGTCCACCAGCGGTAGGTGCAGGCCCGGCCAGGAGTCGGCCGTTTCGATCCAGGCGTTCTCGTCGATCAGCGTGCTGAGCGGCACTTCCAGCACGGCGGCGACCTCGTCGCTATCAGGGACGAAGGTCGGCTCGAAAGTTCGCAGCCAGGCCACGAACGGCACCACTGAATAATTGCTCACCGCCGCGTAGACTGGTGGGGCGGCACCGAGTGGCACGAGGTCGTCGGTCTTGACACCGATTTCCTCATTTGCCTCCCGAGCCGCGGCGGTCCACGCATTCTCGTCAGGATTGAGGCCTCCTCCGGGGAGCCCGATCTGGCCAGGATGGTTGCGGAGGCCGCCTTGCCTGACGACGAAGGGAACGTGCCAGCGACCCTCGCGCCGGAACAAGAGCGCGACAACGGCTGCTGGTCGAGCCCCGCGTCGAAAGGTACCCCAGCGATCGATTGGAAGGAGGGCGGCGGCGAGCCGCGAGATCAATTCGGGAGAAGACGGAACTGTCATCTGACGAGAGGCTGCAAAGGCTTCGTCAGAGTGAACGGCACAGTACTGAAAAGGTTGGTGAGGCGCATGATTGATGAGACGAATCTGGCTATCGGCGAGTTGGAAGATTCCATCCGGCGCAGCAATGATCGCCGCTATGCGTTCTACCGCATGCTGAACGTGACCGACAAGGTTCTCTGGGGCCTGGAAGAGATGAACCGGGACGGCGTGAAGACTGTGCCTCGAAAACTCCGGAGCGCTATCAAGCAGCAGATGGCCGAGCTCCCCGCCGGTTGCAAGAACGTCTATAGGGATTCGGACCAGGTGCAGGAGATTCTGGACTCCGTCTTCGAGGTTCAGGAGAGTCTGTTCCGCTGGCGCGACCCGCAGCGCTTCAGTGGCGAAGAGGAAGACTTCGACCGGCTCGTCGGTTAGCGAGCGCGAGGACGCCGCGAAGGGCCGCCTGGAAAGCGCGGCGGGGACCGCCGGAGCCGCGCCGAGCGAGGTCATCTCCCGCTATCTGGAGGCGATGTACTACATCGACGCCGAGGGCGAGAGCGTCCGCTCAGCCCGCTTGGCCGACTGGCTGGGAGTCAGCCGGCCCACTGTGACTGTCGCGGTGAGGCGGATGGTCAGGGATGGCATGGTCCGCCTGGATGGTCGCAAGCAGGTGGTGCTGACAGATAAAGGGCGCCAGGCCGCCGCTTCAGTCGTGCGTCGCCACCGAATCATGGAACGCTGGCTGACCGATTCCCTGGGCCTGGACTGGCTGCAGGCCGACGAGGAGGCAGCCCGCTTGGAGCATGCCGTCTCGGAGGCGGTCGAGCAGCGGCTCTGGGATCATCTGGGCCGTCCGCTCACATGTCCTCACGGCAATCCGATCCCGGGCCACGCCGAGCTGAACCCCGACGAGGTGCGGCTGGCCAGCCTGCCTCAGGGCAGCTCCGCGGTCGTCACTCGGATCTCCGAAGTAGCCGAACGAGAGGCTCCCACACTCCTTCGCTATCTCTGGGACCGGCGTCTGGTGCCGGGGGCAGCGCTCAGCGTCATGGAGGCGGATTCGGTCGGCCTGACGCTGCGGCTGAAGCTCGCTGACCGGGAGGTGGTGCTCAGCCATGAGACAGCTGCCAAACTCTGGACGCGCCCGGAGGCCTCGGCGACCCGCCGGCCGCCTTCGGGAGTTGATCAGGTGAGGAAACCAGCTGGAAGGGGTAACAATCAATTGGTGAGCGCTCCGTGACGGAACCCAAGACCGACTCCATGAACCCGCCCGCCGGCTCGGCCAATGCTGGGGAGTTGGTCCTGGAGCCGCCGCAGGCAGTCAGCCCCATCAGCACCAGCCAAGCCGCCGGTACAGTCCGCGTCGACCCTCAGACGGCGCAGCAGATCAGCGGGGCGGTGAGCAGCTTCGTCGACTCCCTTGCCCAACTGGAGACTAACTCGCCAGACTTCACCCGGAAGGTGCAGTCGGTGAGCCAGATGGGCAACCAGGAGATCCGGCGCTCTGCCGAGAGCTCCAATCGTTTTCTGGAGCGACCCACCAACGCCCTCAACCAGGGTCCGATCGGGGAGACCTCGCAGGTCTCCAATGCCCTGCTGGCGCTCCGCCGCCAGGTCGAGGATCTGGATCCGTCGCGGGGGCTGAAGAACCCCCGCCGCATGTTCGGCATGGTTCCGTTCGGCAATCGCTTCCGCGACTACTTCCACAAGTACCAGTCGGCTCAGGGAAGCATCGAAGCCATCATCCAGGCGCTCTACCGCGGCCAGGACGAGCTGATGCGCGACAACGCTGCGATCGAGCAGGAGAAGGCGAATCTTTGGGCCATGAAGGGGCGGCTGGAGCAATACTCCTACATGGCGGCGCAGCTCGATGAGCAGCTGACGGCGAAGGTCGGCCAGGTCCAGGCCAGCGATCCCGAGCGGGCGCGATCTTTGCAGGAGAACGTGTTGTTCTACGTGCGGCAGAAGCGTCAGGACC
Source organism: Candidatus Dormiibacter inghamiae (assembly GCA_016464825.1). Lineage (GTDB taxonomy): Bacteria > Chloroflexota > Dormibacteria > Dormibacterales > Dormibacteraceae > Dormiibacter > Dormiibacter inghamiae. Next base: position 79,038 of record JAEKNQ010000010.1, read on the forward strand.
TGCTCACGCAGCTGGCAGTGACTGTTCAGGGCTATCTCGCCCTGGACCTGGTCCGCAAGAACAACCAGGAGTTGATCAAGGGCGTCGATCGCGCGACCACCACCACAGTCTCCGCCCTGCGCACTGCTGTGATGACGGCCCTGGCGCTGAACAATCAGCGTCTGGTGTTGAACCAGATCACTGCGCTGAACGAGACTACTGGCAACCTCATCGAGTCGACCTCGGTGATGTTGCGCGAGCAGACAGGTGAGATCCAGAGCCAGGCAGCGAGCGCGACTGTGAGCGTGGAGAAGCTACAGGCGGCGTTCAACAACGTCTACGCCACCATCGACATGATCGACACTTACAAGGTGGCCGCGCTGGACAACATGAAGAAGACCATCGATGCCCTCTCGGGCGAGGTGGCCAGGGCCCAGGTCTACATCGACAAGGCGCATCAGGCTGATTCCGGGCAGCAGATCGCCGCCGGGGCCGGGGAGCTGATCCTCCCCGCCCACAAGGCCGGCTAGCCGCAGATGGGGCTGGAGATCCTGCTCTTCGCCCTGATCGTGGCGGGTGCCGCAGGCGTGTTGGCCCCCCGGCGAAAGCGTCAGCGACAGCCGGATCCGTATGAGGAGAAGCAGCGCCAGGAGTGGGCGGCCGCCGGCCAGGCGGTGGCCCACTCGTCGGATCTCGCCTCCGGCCGGCTGCCGGTGCCTTATCAGCTGAAGGTGGACACCATCCGGCGCAAGGTGCAGTGGATGTTGAGCCGCTATGCCGACCGCTTTCCGCCTGGCTCGCAGGAATACCACCTGATAGGGGCCACTGCCACTGATTACCTTCCCAGCACGCTCAAGGCGTACTTCGCACTGCCGCCGGGCTATGCCAACTGGCCGGTTCGGGCTGACGGCAAGACGGGCCTCCACGTGCTTTGGGAGCAGCTCGATCTGCTCGACCGCAAGCTGGACGAGCTGGCTCACGCGGCCCAGCGGAACGATGTCGATCGTCTCCTCGCCAATGGCAGGTTCCTGGAGGAACGCTTCAGCGGCGTCGGCCGCCCCAGCGGTGTTTCAGGCGATTAGCTTGACAACCGCCGGCTCCGGCCCGCCCAAGGGCTAGACGGACTGCCAAGCGGTCCTCAAAAGCAACTTTGAATTGAGCCTGCACGTCAGCCGGCATCCGCTGGTCATGGACTGCTTGGCTGGGCTGCGGGCGGTGGAAACGCGGTCGGATGAGTTTCGCGGCCTGGCTCGAAAGGTCATCACGCTCCTGGCTTACGAGGCCACTGCCGACCTGACCACCAGCCCGATCACCGTCCGCACGCCGCTGGCGGAGACCGCTGCCGCCCGCATCGATCACGAGCTGGTTGCCATCCCTGTGCTGCGGGCGGGGCTCGGCATCCTCTCGCCTGTCCTGGAGCTGTTCTCGCGGGTCAGCGTGGGATACATAGGCCTGGAGCGGGATGAGAAGACAGCGCTCGCGCGCATCTATTACAACAAGCTGCCTTCGCTCGGCGGTAAGACGCCATTGCTGCTCGACCCCATGCTTGCCACCGGCGGCTCAGCCGTTCAGGCCGTCGAGCTGATCAAGGCAGCAGGCGGCGAGGGCACCCGCATGATCTGCGTAGTGGCCGCGCCGGAGGGCGTCCAGGCGCTCCTGCGGCAGCATCCGGAGGTCGACATCTACACTGCTGCGCTCGATGAGGGTCTCAACGACAAGGCGTTCATACTGCCAGGCCTCGGCGACTTCGGCGATAGGCTGTTCGGTACGCCATGAGTAACCTTCAAGACCTCCGCCGCCGCGTCGCCGAGTGTGCGCGCCGCCTCGATCAGCTCCAGCCCCTGGGCCCGGGCGAGCCAGGGCCGCCAGATCCAGCGACCGGCGAACGCTGGAACAGGTTCAACGTCCTCGGTCATGTGGGCGAGATGCTGCCCTTCTGGACGGGGGAGATGCGCAGGCTCCTCGAGGGGGCGAGCGAGTTCGGCCGCGACGAGGACGGCTATGTCCGGCGCGAAGCGGCGATCGTTTCCGCGGCGGAGGCCGACGAGGCCGAGCTGCTGCACGCGGCCAGGAGCGGTACAGCCGGCCTCGCCGCCCTGCTCGACGACGTGAGCGAAAGTGACCTGAGCCGTGTCGCCCTGCGGCGGAGCAGGGAGGGGGAGCGGGAGTCAACACTGGGCGACCAACTTGAGCAAGCCCTGGTTGGGCACCTGGAAGAGCACGTCGCACAGTTGGAGGGCCGCTCCTCAGCCAGCGCCTGAAGGGCTATCGCCTGGGATCGCGTCGAGCTCAGTGGGTTCGGGCAGCTTCAGGCCGCACGCCGGCCGCCACCGTCGGCCAGCCCGCGTCAGCGGCCGGGTGCCAGGACCGCTGGCTTCAGGAGTCCAGGTCGAGGACGACTTTGCCGAACTGCTCGCCGCCGTCGAGATAGCGCAGCGCATCGCTCACCTGAGCCAGCGGGAAGCTGGAATCGACCAGCGGTCGCATTCCCTGATCCAGAGCGCTCAGGACCTGCTCGAACTCGGCCGCGTTGCCCATGGTCGAACCCAGCAGGTCCAGGTGGTTGAAGAAGATGCGGGGCAGATTCAGCTCGGCTTTCGGCCCCGACGTGGCACCGCAGAAGACCAGCCGGCCGCCCTTGCGGAGAGATTTCATCGACTCGTCAATCGTGGCTGGGCCCACGTGCTCGAAGACGACGTCAACGCCGCCGCAGAACTGGCGCACGGATTTGGCGAAGCCCGCGGACTCGAAGGTCGCCTCCGCGCCGAGCGCCTCCGCCTTTGCCCGCTTCGCTGGGCTGCGGCTGGTCGCCAACACCCGAGCTCCCAGTTGCCTGCCGATGACCATAGCAGCTGTGGCGACGCCGGCTCCCGCGCCGACGACCAGCATGGTCTCACCGCGGCGCAGGCGGGCTCGAGTCACGAGCATCCGCCAAGCGGTCAGGAAGGTGAGCGGAAAGGCGGCTGCCTCGTGCCAGGCAAGCCGGGCCGGCTTCGCGTAGACATTCTGGCCGGGGACGTGCAGCAGCTCACAGGCAGTACCGTCGACATGTTCGCCGAGAATTCCGAAGTGTTCGCACTTGACCTGCTCGCCGGAGCGGCAGTACTCGCAGTCCCAGCAGCAGGCCACCGGGTAGACGACCACCTCGTCGCCGGACTTCCAGCGAGGATCGGCGGAGTCAGCCACCACACCGACGCCGTCCGCGCAGATGACGCGCGGTGGATCCATCCGCTGGGCGCCGCTGGCGAGCCAGAGATCCAGATGGTTCAGCGAAGCGGCTTTGAGTTCGATTGCCACCGAGCCCGGCTCTACACCTGTCCGGGGACGCTCTTCGATCCGTACCCCGCCGGGCCCTGAAGGCTCTCGATACACGGCGGCACGACCCTCGCTCCGGAACTGCACGCCGCCATGTTAGTCGACGGTAACCGCGGGTCTACGAGCCCGCAGCCCGCTGCCCGTCCGACTGTCACAGTCCACCAGCTTCGCTACGATTCTTGCCAGATGATTGAGACCGGCCTGTTCGTCATCGGCTTTCTCTACGTGGCTTTGAGCTTCGCTGCCATCGTCGGCGTGTTTCAAAATCGCGATCGCCTGAAGCGGCGCCGCTGAACCGGCTCTGGCAGCCTTCACCGACCTCGTGATCACAGAGGCCCTGGCCGGCAAGACGCTGCTGGTGACCGGGTCCACAGGGTTCTTGGGCAAGTCCATTGTGGAAAAGCTGCTGCGCTCGGTACCCGACGTCGGCCGGATCTATCTCGCCATCCGTTCCTCAACCCGCCGCCCGGCTGCCCAACGGCTCCAGCGGGAAGTTCTCGCCAGCCCCGCGTTTGGGCGCCTCAAGGGCGAGCTGGGGGAGGCCGAATTCGAGCGGCTGACGGCAGCGAAGCTGGCAGTGCTCGAGATCGACCTGAGCCGGGACGGCCTCGGCCTTTCCGAGGGGTCGCTGGCCCGGCTGCGGGAGTGCCAGATAGTGATCCATTCAGCTGCCGCCGTTGAATTCGACAACCCAGCTGATCTGTCCGCGCAGACCAACCTCCTGGGCGCTACACGCCTGCTCGAAACGCTGATCAAGACTGGCAACCAACCGCACCTCGTCCACGTCTCGACAGCCTATGTGGGGGGGATGCTCCGCGGATTGGTGAAAGAGGAGCTGCCGCATGATCCCGGTCTGAACTGGCGCCATGAGGCGGCGGTGCTGACCACGCTCCGGCCGGCGGTGGAGGAGGAGAGCCGGCGACCCGAGGTGCTTGAGAGGTTGCGCAAGCAGGCCCGCAGCCGCCTCGGTCCCGCGGGTACCCCGGCCCAGGCGCGGCAGGTCGAGCGACTGCGCGAGAAATGGGTCAAAGATCGCTTGGTGGAGCGAGGGCGCGTGCACGCGCGGTCTCTCGGCTTCACCGACATCTACGCCTTCACCAAAGCTATGGCCGAGCGGGCAGTGACCGAGCTTCGAGGCGAGATCCCCCTCAGCATCCTCCGGCCCAGCATCATCGAGAGCGCTTTGGCTGAGCCGCAGCCGGGCTGGCTGGAGGGCTTCCGTATGGCCGAGCCCATCATCTTCGGCTTCGGCCGTGCTGTGCTCCGAGACTTCTCAGGGCTGCCGGACTCGCTGCTCGACATCATTCCCGCCGACTATGTGGTGAACGCCGTGCTCGCGGTGGCCGCCTCGCCGCCGCCCGCAGGCGAGTACCGCGTCTACCACGCTGCCTCCGGCAGCCGCAATCCGCTCCGGCTCCGGGACATGTATGACCAATCGCGTGAGTACTTCGGCGAACATCCGCTGCGCGATCGGTGGGGGCAGGCGATCGGCACGCCTACCTGGACCTTTCCCTCGCGCGGCGAGCTGACGGCCAAGGGCAAGCTCGCCCTGCGGGCGGTTGGGGCGGCGCAGCAGCTGGTTGAGCGCCTACCCTTGGGTGCCACGTCGACCCGATGGTCGGACGACCTCACCGAACAGCAGGCGAAGCTGGAGCGCTCACTCAATCTGGCCGACCTCTATGGCGTCTATACAGAGGTGGACTGCATCTACGACACGCACAACCTGATCTCGCTCTGGGAGCTCCTGCCCCCCTCAGAGCGGGCCACGTTCCCATTCGATCCGGCTACCTTCAGCTGGCATCACTACTTCCAGGAGGTGCACCTGCCGACTGTGATCCGCATGGCCCGCGCCGACACAGGACCGCGGCAGGGACCAGGCCCGAGCGGCAGCACGGCGCCCAAGCCGGAGACGAGCAGCGCCCTCAACACATTGCAGCGCCGCGCCGGCCGGACCGACGTGATGGCGGTCTTCGACGTGGACGGAACCCTCATCGAAACAAACGTGGTCGAGTACTTCTTCTGGATGCGCCTCCGGGACCAGGCGCTCTCCGAGTGGCCCCGTTTCCTGGCTCAGATGGCGGCTCAGAGCCCGCGCTGGCTCTACCTCGAGCGGCGCTCGCGGGCAGAGTTTCAGCGCTCATTTTATCGCGAGTACGAGGGGCTGGAGGCGGAAGAGATGCGGCTACTCGGCCGGGAGGCGCTGCAGGCAGTCACTCTGCGCCGCATCTATCCGGAGGGTATGCGCCGCATCCGGCGTCACAAGGAGGCGGGACATCGCGTCCTTCTGCTGACCGGCGCGGTCGATGTAGTCGTGGAGCCGCTGGCAGAGCTGCTGGGTGTCGACCTCGACTGCGCCCATTTGCTGCAGAAGGACGGCCTTTTCACAGGCGATCTTCAGTCTCCGCCCTCAGTGGGCGAGGCCAGGGCCAGCCTCCTCCAGGAGTACGCAGGTCGCCACGCCGTCAACCTGGCCCACAGCTTCGCCTACGCCGATGCCATCTCCGACCTGCCGATGCTGGAGCTGGTCGGCACGCCGGTTGTCATCAATCCGGATGCCCGGCTTTCCCAGCATGCGGACCAGCGCGGCTGGCGAGTCGAGCGCTGGAAGATGGCGCCTGGCAACTGGCGGCTGCCCATGCCTGATCCCCGCTCAGCGACACACAGGGAAGCGGCCCGGCGATGAGCTTAGAGGGTTAGCCGCCGGTGCTTGCCCTGCAGTACCTGCGCTCACTGCCGCGTTACGCGCTCGTCAGGGCCACCGGCGGCCGGGCCGACGTGGCGACCGGCGACTTCTCGCTGCTGCACCTGGGCGACGTGCCGGAGCCTGAGCCACCGAACGGTAGCTGGCGTCGCGTGCTGCCGTCGCTGGCTGGCATCTGCGGCTCCGATACCGCGGCCATCACAGGCCATGCCTCGCTCTATCTCGATCCCTTGACCAGCTATCCCTTCGTGCCAGGGCATGAGGTGGTAGGGGTCTTGGCGGGCGACGGCGCGCGTGTGGTGGTGGAGCCCGCGCTTGGCTGCGAGGTCCGCGGCTTGAGCCCGCGCTGCGCTCGCTGTGTTGAGGGCCGCCCGGGTCTCTGCCAGCGCGTCGACGAGGGGGATCTGGCGGTGGGCCTGCAGACCGGCTACTGCTGCTCCACCGGCGGGGGCTGGGGCGAGGTGCTCATCGCGCACGAGAGCCAGCTGCATGAGGTGCCGCCGGCGCTAAGCGATGAAGCCGCAGTCCTGATCGAGCCGCTCGCCTGTTCAGTGCACGCGGCCTTGCGCGGCGGCGCGGGCGCTGAGGACGTGGTGGTGGTCCAGGGCGCCGGCACCATCGGCCTGCTCACCCTCGCGGCAATCAAGCTCTTCACCTCGCCGCGCAGGCTGATCGCAGTGGCCAAGCACCCGTTCCAGCGCCAGCAGGCTCTGCGCCTCGGTGCCGACCAGGTGATTCGCCCGGACGAGGTGTTCCAGCGGATCCGCTTCGCTACGGAGGCCCGCCGGCTGGACGGTCCCAACCTCTCGTTGCTCCTGGGCGGCGCCGATCTGACTTTCGAGTGCACTGGCTCGGCCGCCGGTCTGGACGACGCCTTCCGCTACACGCGGGCGGGGGGCAGGGTGGTAGCGGTGGGGATGCCGGGCCGGGAGAGGGTCGATTGGGGGCCGATCTGGCAGCGCGAGCTGACGGTGATGGGGGCATATGCGTACGGCACTGAGGCGACCGGCCGGCGCACGTTCGACGTGGCGTTGGCAGCCGCGCCAGAGCTTGGCCTGGAGCAGCTGACAGGGCCCCTGTTCCAGCTCAGCGAGTACCGCGACGCCATCGCCTACGCCGTCCAGGCCGGCCGCCGCTCGACCGCCAAAGTAGCCTTCGATCTGCGCGGCCTCCGCCTCTAACCACTAGGATCAGCTAGCTGATGTCTCGTCCGGGCGCCGTTCTGGAAGTCGATCGCAACTCGCCGCCGACGCTCTTTCACTTCGGCGAAGGGGTGCGCCTGGAACGCCTGCCGCTGGGGAGCCGCATCCTCTACCCGCCGGATCCGCTGGAGCCGATAGCTCATCCGGAGCGTGCCATCCGGCGGGCGCTGGCGCATCCACTCGACGACGACCCGCTGAAGGAACTGCTGCGCCCGGGCATGAAGCTGACCATCGCCTTCGACGATCTCTCGCTCCCGCTGCCGCCGATGGCCCAGCCCGATGTCCGTCAGCTGGTCATGGAGGAAGTGGTCGAGCTGGCCGCGGAAGCCGGGGTGGAGGACATCCACCTAATAGTCGCCACCGGCTTGCACAGGCGCATGACCGAGGATGAGATCCGGCATATCGTCGGCGACCGCATCTTCACCACTTTCTGGCCTGATTGCCTCTACAACCACGACGCCGAAGACGATGACGAAAACGTTCGCATCGGAACAACGCCCGATGGGCACGAGGTCACGCTCAACCGCCGGGCGGCGGAATCCGACCTGGTGGTGTATGTAAACCTGACTCTGGTGCCGATGGACGGCGGCCACAAATCGATGGCCACAGGCCTCGCCACCTATCGCGGCATCCGCGCTCACCACAACGTCGACACCCTGCTCGGTTCGCGATCCTATATGCATCCACCCGATTCGCAGCTTCATCATTCCTGCATCCAGCAGGGGCGGTTGATCGAAGACCACGTGCGTGTCTTTCACATCGAGACGTCGGTCAACAATCACGCGTTCCCGACAGTGGCCAACTTTATGCAGAAGCGGGAGACGGATTGGACGCCGGCCGACCAGGCGACGTATTTGGCGCTGAAGCGGCTGAGCGATCTGGCGCCAAGGGACCTGAAGCGGACTGTCTTCCACTCCATGAAGGCGCCTTACGGCCTCACAGGTGTCAATGCCGGGCAGGTGGATCAAGTCCACGACCGAACGCTGGAGGCTGTCCGCAAGCAGATGACTGTGGAGGTCGACGGACAGACCGACATCGTCACCATGGGCCTGCCGTATCTGGGCCCGTACAACGTCAACTCGATCCTCAACCCCGTGCTGGTCGTCTGTCTGGGACTCGGCTACCTCTTCAACCTCTACCGGGGCACTCCGGTGGTGAGAGAGGGCGGCGTGGTGATCATGACGCACCCCTGCCGCTACGAGTTCGACTCGGTCCATCATCCCAGCTACATCGACTTCTACGATGAGGTGCTGGCGGACACCACGGATCCGGCCCAAATCGAGCGCAAGTACGAGCGCCGGTTTGCCGAGGACGATTGGTACCGGCAGCTGTTCCGCAAGTCACACGCCTACCACGGAGTGCATCCGTTCTATGCCTGGTACTGGGCGGCGCACGCGCTTGCCCATGCCGGCGACGTGATAGTGGTGGGCGGGGAACGAGAGGTGGTTCACCGCCTGGGCTTCAAAGCCGCGACGACGCTGGCCGACGCGTTCGAGATGGCTGAGCAGACTGTCGGGCGGTATCCCAGCGTCAGTCACCTCAGGACACCGCCGCTGCTGCTGGCGGACGTCAGGTAGTCGGTTAGAGCCTGGCCGCGGTGAGCCTGCTCGACGATGTCCGCCAGGTGCGCCGGGGCTGGCACTGGGGGGAAGTGAAACCGCGGAGCTGGCCGGAGCGGGCGCCCGCAGTGCCTGACCGCTCGAGCAACCTGGGCTGGGCACGGTCCGAGCCGGTGAGGAGCGCCCGCTGGCTGCTCCAGAAAGGTGTCTCGCTGCCCTTCACGCGCGTCATGGCCAACCCTGATGTGCGCGGCGCTGAGTGGATGGAGAGCCTGGAGCGGCCTGCCATCATCGCGGCCAACCATTCCAGCCACGCCGACCTTCAGCTCCTGCTCTACGCGCTGCCCGATCGAGCCCGGGAGCGAACAGTAGTCGCGGCAGCTGCCGATTACTGGTATCAGCGGCCCTGGCTGGGCCGGCTGGTCAGCCTCTGGCTGAACACGTTTCCATTTTCGCGCACGGGCGGCCCGCAGGCGGTCCTGCATCACTCGAGCCAGCTGCTGAAGTCAGGCTGGCACCTGCTCATCTTCCCGGAAGGCTCCCGCTCGCCCGACGGCCGACTCCAGGAGTTCAAGCCGGGCGTAGGCTTTCTCGCCCGGGAGACAGGTGCGCCGGTGGTGCCGATCCACGTCCGAGGCGGCCAGCGCATCATGCCGAAGGGCCGTGCCTATCCGCTTCCCGCGCCGGCTCAGGTCAGGATCGGCCGGCCGCTGCAGGCCAAGGAGAAGGAGAGCGCACGTGCCTTTGCCGGTCGCGTGGAGAGTTCTGTCCGCGAGCTGGCTGCGGGCAGCTCTGGGCCGGAGGTGGTCGGCAGCTGGATCGAACGCTGGCGGGCGGCCGAGCTACGTTCGGGGGCGACCGCACGCGGGCGGAGCTAGCCCAGCCGCGGCTGAACGGGTCCGGCTTTGCCTCGCTGAGCGGACAGTCCGGTAGACTCGGGTCCAAGTTTGGCACGTTCATCGACACCGCGGCGCGGTCCCCGCAGACCCAAGGCGCAGAAGGAAGCGACTCCCGACCAGCAGAAGGAAGAGGCAGTGGTCATGGATGCTGTGGTGTCCCAGGCCCTACCCAACGCGATGTTCGAAGTCGAGTTGGAGAATGAGCACAAGCTCATCGCTTATGCCGCCGGACGGATGCGACGCTACTTCATCCGGATCACCCCGGGCGACCGCATACGGGTCGAGCTGTCACCGTACGACCTGACGCGCGGCCGCATCGTCTACCGCTATCGGGAATAGGCAGGAGGCATCGGCGGGCAGGCGGCATAACCAATGACCGGACTCAGCTGGTCGCGGTCGTATTCACTCGCCAGTCAGCTGCTGGACAACACAGAACTTATTGCCATCTGGGTCTCGCATAGTGGTCCAAGTCGTCGTTCCCGACTGCGAGATCGGAATCGTCCACAGCCTGGTCGCTCCTAGGGCCAGCAAGCGGCTCACCGCCGCCTCCATGTCGGTAGCGGTCAGATCCAGGTGTATTGCGTCCTGCTCTTCGGTCGGCCCTTGTTGACCTCTCTGGAAACTGAATCGAGGGAAACCCCACCCCGATGGACCCAGAAGGACTTCCTTTTCAGAGTCGCGGCGCTCCGTATAGCCGAGCGCACTTGCCCAAAAGTCGGCAAGGCGACCAGGATCCAGGCTGGTGAATGTCACATTCCGCACTGAGAGTGGCACGCCCAGTCCCCCGAAGTCGCGGGCGAGTCAGACCGCTGGGCTCAGTACTGGGAGCCGGCGCGGGCGCCCTGAAAGCACTCCTGGCAGTAGACGGGCCTGGCTCCAGTCGGGCGGAACGGGACCTGGGTCTCGCGCCCGCAGCTGGAGCAAACGACGTCGAACATCTCCCGTCCCGAACGGGCCTGGCCCTGCCCTTCGCCTGCCTTCTTCAGCGCCCGGCAGCTCGGGCAGCGGCGAGGCTCATTGGTGAGGCCCCGGGCTTGGTAGAACTCCTGCTCGCCCGCCGTGAAGACGAACTGGCTGCTGCAATCACGACAGGTCAGCAATTTGTCCGCGAATATCAACGAAACCTCTCCTCAAACCCAAGCCGGCGGCGGCAAGGCCACCATCTCCCTGTGGCGCTGCCCATCAGAGGATGTTATTACCGATCGCGCCTCGATGGGAAGCTAACCTTGGCGAGATGAGAAGCGAATACGCGCACGGAGCGCGCAATGCCGTCCGCGCCTGTCTCAACGTGGGTGCCAACGACCGTGTAGCCGTCATCAAGGACAAGGGTCGGCTGGCGATCGCGGAAGCCATCGAGGAGGAGGCTCGCGCCGCCGGGGCGGAGGTCCGCAGCTGGCAGATGGAAGACCTGATCCCAAGGCCGGCTCGCGAGTTCCCCCGGCGTCTGGCTGAGGAGATCCTGGCCTTTGAGCCGTCAGTCTCCTACTTCATCGGCGAAGGCCTGGAGGGGGAGCTGGCCTTCCGCCAGCCGATGCTCGAGCTGCTCCGGGGCAGGCTTCGCTGCCGTCACGGCCACATGATAGGCATCGACCACCAGTTGATGCTTGAGGGGATGGCGGGCGATTACGAGGAGATCTACTCGGTCACGCGCAGGGTCTGGGAAGTGGCCCGCCAGGCGAGCAAGATCGAGGTGGCTACGCGTCTCGGCACTGAGCTGACCGCCACCTTCTCGCCCAGCCGCCGCTGGGTGCCGTGTGACGGTCGCTACTGGGAGCAGGGGCAGTGGGGCAACCTTCCCGAGGGCGAGACGTTCACAGCCCCACTGAGCGTGGATGGCGTCCTGGTGGGCGAGGAGCTGGGGGATCATTTCGCTCCCAAGTACGGCCTCCTGCCCGAGCCGATCAGCATCCGCGTCAGGGACAGCCGGGTCGTGTCCGTCGAACTGAGCAGCCGACCGGAGCTCGTGCGGGAGGTGGAGGCGTACTTCGGCCAGCACCCCAACTCCAACCGCGTTGGCGAGTTCGCCATCGGCACCAATACGGGCCTGCGCAAAATAGTCGGCAACTTCCTGCAGGACGAGAAGTTCCCGGGCGTTCACGTGGCCTTCGGCGATCCCTACGGCTCCGCCACAGGCGCTGACTGGAGCTGTCCCAGCCACGTCGATGTCCTGGCCAGCCAGGCCGACGTTTGGGTGGATGGGCGCAAGGTCATGGAAGCTGGCCGCTTTCAGCTCTGAGCGGCCGTCAGCTTGACCTCTGATCGTCTGTTCGCACAGGCGTCCAGCACAGCAGAGATGTTGGAGGCGGTATCTGACGCTGCCTGGCTGGAGTCGATGCTCCAGGTCGAGGCCGCCCTGGCCAAGGTTGAGGGCCGCCTCGGGCTGATCCCGCCAGAGGCTGCAGCGTCGATCACCTCTTCACTATTGGCGGCCGAGCTCGATCCTGAGCAAATCGGCCGGGAGGCGGTCAGTGCCGGCAACCCGGTCCTCCCGATGGTCAGGATGCTGAGCAGGGTGGTGCCCGGCGAGGCGGTGGGATATGTCCACTGGGGAGCCACAAGTCAGGACATCCTGGACACCGGGATGATGCTGGTCGCGCGCAGGGCGCTGACCCTCATCACGCGGGACATCGATGCTGTGGCGGCCGCGGCCGCTGACTTGGCAGTACGCCACAGGTCCAGCGTCATGGTTGGGCGCACCCTCTTGCAGCAGGCTGCGCCGACGACCTTTGGGCTGAAGGCCGCCGGTTGGCTGACTGCAGTCAGGGAAGCTAGAGCCCGGGTTCGCGAGATACAGCACGGGGGCCTCGCGCTTCAGTTCGGCGGCGCGGCCGGCACGCTGGCAGCTCTGGGCGAACGGGGCCTGGATGTGTCTCGCGAACTCGCGCGTGAGCTCGGCCTGGTCGAGCCTGTCCTGCCCTGGCACACTGCCCGGGGCCGCGTCCTCGCTTTGGCTACAGCGCTGGGCATCCTCACCGCAGCCGTCGGCAAGATCGCGCTGGACGTGTTGTTGATGGCGCAAAACGAGGTCGCTGAGGTTTCCGAAGGCGTTGGTGGGGGCTCATCCACCCTGCCTCAGAAGCAAAACCCGGTGGCCGCTGTGGAGGTACTGGCCTGTGTCCGGGGCGTGAACGCCCAGGTCGCTCTGCTCTTGGCCGCCGCCCTGCAGGAGCATGAGCGGGCGGCCGGCGGCTGGCAGGCGGAATGGCCGGCGCTCGGTGAGCTGTTCAGATTCAGCGCCGGCGCCGTGGCGCGCACGGCAGGGATGCTGGAAGGCCTCCAGGTCAATCGCGAGCGGATGGCCGCCAACCTACTTCAGGGAGGCGGCCAGGTAATGTCCGAGTGCGTGATGATGACACTCGCCGCGCGCATCGGCCGCCAGCGGGCCCACCGCCTGGTGGGAAGGGCGGCTGCGGCGGCAGCGAACTCAGGCCGAGGGTTCGGCGCTGAGCTCAAGGCCGACTCTGAGATCTCTGAGCACCTCAGCCCGGCCGACATCGATGCCGCCCTCGAACCAAGCAGCTACCTCGGCTCGGCTGAAGCTCTCGTCGAAAGGGCAGTCACTGCTTACCAGAGAGAAATGGGGGAAGGAAAGTGAGCGACCCCAGCGACTACCTGGAGCTGGGGAGGGAGGTCCGGCGGGCGGTCCTCGGCTCGGAGTACGTCGACCACTCGCAAGCGACCCGTACGCCGCTCAACGCCGACTTTCAGGACCTGCTCACCCGCTACGCGTGGGGCGAGATCTGGGGCCGAAAGGGTCTCGACCGTCGCACCCGCAGCTGCATAACGGTTGCCATGCTGGTGGCCCTCAATCATCCCGAAGAGCTGGCGCTTCACCTGCGCGGAACTCTGCGCAACGGGGTCAGCGCGGCGGAGCTGCGCGAGGTCCTGCTCCAAACTGCCGTGTACTGCGGCTTTCCGGCCGCGCGGAGCGCGTTCCGAGTGGCGCAGGAGGTGCTCGGGGAAATGGCTGATCAACCGCCCGGCGAAGAGCCCCAGCCTGACGCCGGCCGCGGTCAGCGGCTGTAGAGCCCTTTCGGCTGTTGGCGTTCAGAGAGCAAAGAAAACCGTCTCGCCCTCGCCCTGCAGGCGTACGTCGAACCGAAGGGCGCCTGGTTCGGCCCTAGCTACTAGGGTCGGCCGGCGCTCTGGCTCGACCCGAGCCAGGACCCAGTCAGCGCTGTTGGCAGCAGTCTCGTCGGGGAAATAGATCCGGGTCTGCAGCTGTCGCAGTAGCCCGCGCGCGAAGACGGTGAGGCTGAAGTGGGGCGCCTGGACCGTGCCGTCAGGACCTGGCATTGGCGCCGGTTTTGAGGCGGTGAAGTGAAAAGCGCCTTCGACGTCGGTCGCGCAGCGCGCGAACTGCTCGCCCTGCCACAGCTCGAGCAGCGCGTCGGGGATCGGCGCCCCAGCGCCGTCCAAGACCTGGCCCTCGATCCGCAGCTCCCTCTGCCCCGACGGAATTGCGTCCGAGCCCCCGGCGAAGGGCAGGGCAAAACCGAAGAAGGGGCCGACAGTCTGCGAAGGCGTAGGAGCGGTCCGCGCCATCTCACGCCTCCCGCGGTGTCGCGTTCCGACCCCTGAGCACCATGTCCCAGCGGTAGCCCAGCGCCCAGTTGGGCTTGGTGGTCTCCCAGTCGAACGCCGCCACCAACAGGTTTCGGCCGCGCTGATCAGGAATCGATTGCAGGATGGGATCGAAGGACAGCAGCGGGTCGCCCGGGAAGTACATCTGAGTGACGAGCCTGCTGCCAAGCTCAGGGCCGAAGAGCGAGAAATGTATGTGCGCGGGGCGCCAGGCATTGGTGTGATTGCCCCAGGGATAGGCTCCTGGCTTGATCGACACGAAGCTGTAGCGGCCGTCTGAGTCTGTCAGGCAGCGCCCGGCGCCAGTGAAGTTGGCGTCGAGCGGGGCTGGATGGTCGTCGCCGGGATCGACGTAGCGACCGGCGGCGTTGGCCTGCCAAACCTCGACCAGGGCGTGCGGCAGAGGACGAGCGTCGCTGTCCAGCACGCGGCCGGTCACCACTATCCGCTCGCCCAGAGGCTCGCCCCGGTGTTGGCGCGTCAGGTCCGCATCCCCGCTGGCGACGGGAACGCGGCCGAAGGCGGGCCCCGGCGTCCAATGAAACCATTCCTGTGGCAGCCTCAGCAGCTCCGCCTGGGGAGCTCGCAGAATCGTCGATTTGTAGTCGGGGTGCAGGTACGGTGGCTCGAATCCGGCCTCGCTCATCAGGTTCCTCCGTCCATAGCTGTCGCTGCACTTGTGTAGTTCTCCGCCAGCGAGGTTGAGGCGGCGCGCGAACGAGTCAGGTATGACAGCTGGGCCAGCTGCAGGCGATGTTCGAACAGATCGCCTGCCGGCGTGCGATGGAGCAGGCCTGTCATGAAAGCTGAAAACTGCTGGGCCCGCCAGACCCTGTTTAGACAGCTCCTGGTGTACGCGTCCAGGAGGGTGGTCGATTTCGACCGATACCAGGCGGCCAGGGCGCGCGCAAGGGTCTGGACATCCGCCAAGGCCAGGTTCATCCCCTTGGCGCCAGTCGGCGGGACTATGTGAGCCGAGTCTCCGGCAAGGTAGAGCCGGCCGTGCTGCATGGGTTCCAGCACGAGGCTGTGCAGAGCCGTGATGCCGAGGTCCAGGATTTCCCCGGCACGCAGTTCAGGCTCGGCCAACCGTAATCGAAGTTCCTCCCAGATGCGGGCCTCCGGCCAGTTGGCAAGATCCTCGTCCGCCGCGACCTGCAGATAGAGACGGCTGATATCCGGAGAACGCATGCTGTGCAGCGCGAAGCCGTTCTCATGGCAGGCGTAGATGAGCTCTCGTTCCGCGGGCGGCGTGCGGGCCAGGATGCCGAGCCAGCCGTGCGGATACACCCGTTCGTAAACCGTCGCTGGGACGGCTTCGCGGCCAATGCCATGGGCCCCGTCGCAGGCGGCGATGAAGTCACATCCGAGCTCCGATTCATCCTCCTCTACACGGTAGGTGATGAGCGGCCGGTCGCCGACTATCCCGCCGAGGCCTTTGGCTTCAGCCTCGAAGAGGATCTGGCCCCCGGCCTGGAGGCGCGCGGTGATCAGATCCTTCACGATTTCCTGCTGGCCGTACACGAGAATCGTGCGCCCGGTGAGATCCATGAAGTCGATGTGATGGCGCTCGCCAGCGAACTGGAGGTTGATACCGCGATGGACGAGACCCTCTCGGTCCATGCGCTCGCCCACGCCGCTGGCTCGGAGCAGCTCGGCAGCCCCATGTTCCAGCACGCCTGCCCTGACCCGACCTTCCGCGTAGTGGCGGCTGCGCACTTCGAGCACCACCGACTCGATGCCGGCATTGGCCAGCAAGTGCGAGAGCAGCAACCCGGCAGGGCCGGCGCCGATGATACCTACCTGGGTCCGCTCCTTCACCCTGTCAGGCCGGCAGCGCTTCCTTCCGCTCGAACTCCTCCTCAGCTTCTTCGGCGACGGGCGCCTCGCTGAAGCCGGAGTTCCGGCCGGCGGCCGCCTTGAGCGGCACCTCGCGCAGGAAGAAGCTCGCCACGATGGCGATGGCGACCACTGCGGCGGCGATGAGGAACAGGCTGTGCAGCGTGTCGGCCAGGCCGAGTCGGGTCGCGTGGATGAACTGGTCGAAGAGCGGCGCGGCCTGCGGCGGCAGGGTGGCCCGCAGATGGGCCAGGTTGTTGGGATCGAACAGCGCCTGGGGACTGCTGCCGCCTTGGCTGGTAGGCAGCTTGATCTGCGGCGGGAGGTGCAACGCGGCGACCTGCTTCTGGACTGAGTCAAACAGGCGGTTCGCGAGCACCGAGCCGAGCACAGCCGTGCCGACAGTGCCGCCCAGGTTCCGCCAGAACTGCACCTGACTGGTGGCGACGCCCACCATCTTGCCCGCCAGCGCGCTCTGCACCACGTTGATGGTGAGCGGAAACGTGGTCCCCAGCCCGGCGCCGATGATGACCAGGTCGCGCACCACTTCCCACTGGCTGGTGCCGACGGTCACCTGCGACAGGAGCAGAAGACCGCCGACGATGGCGCTGGCGCCGGCGATGGCCAGCACTCGATAGCGGCGGATGCGAATCATCAACTGGCCCGAGACGATGCTGAACACAATCAGTCCGAGCACCATCGGCGTCAGCAGCTGGCCGGAGTTGGTGGCGCTGACACCCAGCACGCCCTGGTAGATCAGCGGCACGAAGATTATCGATCCGAACATGCCAAAGGCTGTGAAGAAGGCGATGATCACAGTGATGGTGAACGCATTCAGCTTGAAGAGCTGGAAGGGCACTATCGGCTCGCTCGCCCGGCGCTCAACGAAGAAGAAGCTGATCAGCAGCACCCCGGCCAGAATCAGGAGACCAAGCACCTCGGGTGAGGTCCAGGCGTGGGTGTTGGTGATGGACAGCGCGATCAGCAGTGGGACCAGGCCGGCTGCGAGCACAGCTCCGCCCAAGAAGTCGATCTGCCGCCAGTTGGCGTGCGAGCGGACGTAGGGAAGGCCCAGCGCCACAACCGTGACTGCCAGGATGCCCACCGGGAGGTTGACGTAGAACACCCAGCGCCAGCCGAGCCCGTCGGTCAGCCAACCGCCCAGTGTGGGGCCGATGACCGAGGAGAGGCCGAAGACACCGCCGAAGACGCCCTGCAGCTTGACCCGCTGCTCAGGGGGGAAGATGTCAGCCAGCACTGTGAAGACAGTGGCGAACAGCATGCCGCCGAAGAGGCCCTGGATGGCCCGGAAGGCGGTCAGCTGAAACATGTTCTGCGAGAGCCCGCAGAGAGCCGAGGCCAGCACGAACCCGACCATGCCTGTCAGTAGGAAGGGCTTGCGGCCGAACATGTCGCCCAGCTTGCCGGCGATCGGCACCACAATCGTGGAGCTGACCAGGTAGGCGGTGGTGACCCAGGCGTAGTACTCAAGGCCGTTCAGCTCCGAGATGATGCGCGGCATCGCCGTCCCCACAACCGTCTGGTCCAACGACGCCAGGAGGAGCGCAAGCATCACGCCTGCAGTGGCGAAGACCTTCTGGCCTCTGGTCAGGTTGTTAGCGGGCACGGCTTTTTTCCTCCTTGGTGATGGCTGGGTCAGGCGGCGCCGGCTGAAGGTGGCCGGCCGGGTCGGTGGTGGTGGTGATCTGCAGCAGGCGCCAGCAGAGATGGCGGAGCTGCTTCCAGTCGGCTTCCGAGAGCCGGTCGGAAAGCAGGTCCTGCGCGTACAGCATGCGCTGGCGCATTTGGTGAACCTTCTCGCGTCCGGCAGGTGTGAGCTCCGCCAGCCAGGAACGGCGATCCTCGGGGTCGGAGACGCGGCGGGCCAGACCGTCGCGCTCCAGATTGTCAAGCAGTCCTGTCACGTTCCGAGGTGTGACGCCCATGGAACCGGCCAGCTTGCCGAGGACCACGCCGGAGTCGCTCCGGGAGAGCGCTTGGAGCATCTGGAAGCGGCCTTCGCTGAGGTTCACGCCCTCACAGAGGCGCTCGCGCTTGTTGTGCAGGTGGCGAGCGACCTTGGTCAGCGCCAGGAGCGCTTCGGCGGTGAGGAGGGTGGCAGGCGACGCCTTGGTGGCCTCCAGATCACGCCGGACCTGGACGTTGTAGAGAAGTCCGGCTTCGTCAGCCGCGAGCGCTTCGCTCAGCTGCGAGCCAGTTTCCAGAGGAGGGCCGACGATAGGGGTTTCATTATCTGGATTCATAGTGTAGTGCTTCAATATTACTGTATTCACGAGATCTCCGTTTGTGGGGGTCGGCTGGGTACGCTAGCGGCTGGTGATCGCTAGCATCGGCGCGGCCGAGCCGGCCACCTGGAGGGAGGCGGGCGCAGCCGCGTTCTGCGCCGCTGCCGTGGGCTTGGGTGAGCGGACCCGTCTGCTCACCTTGTCTGCGGGCTCCCCAGGGGCCGGGGACATGCCCAAGACAGAGGACTACGAGGTGCTGGAGCTGACGGGGCCCGGCTCTCTCAAAGCCGCGCTGGCAGGCGTTCGCCACCTGCACCTGGCAGCCTTCCCGCCTCTCAGCGAGGCGACCATGGCGCTGCTGGCACGGGCGGTGGCCACCGCCCGAAGTGCCAGCGCCACACTGTCGGTGGGTCTGGCTGGACCGGACCAGATCATTCAGCATGGCCGCCGGCGGCTGACTCAGGAGCTCGCTGCGATCCGGCCAGAACTGCTCTTTGCCTCCGAGTCTGGGGCCGCGCTCCTGACGGCGCCACTCTCTGAGCTCTGCGAGGTGCCGGTGCTGAGCATCGAGTCGGGCGGGCTGCGTGTTTTCGATCGCCACGTGCCGGCGCTGCACCGCTTGAACAACGGTGGCGCGGCGCTCACCGCCGCTTTCTGCGTGGCGTACCTGGAAGGCGCCACCCCGCTGGAGGCAGCGGGCCGGGCGGTCTTGTTGGGGAGGGTGGGAGCTTCCGGCGGGGCGCGCCGGCCTGAGCGAACTCTCCCCGGGGGAGCCGCATGACACGCGTCCGGCGCCCCGAGATGATAGTCGACGCTCACCTCGACATCGCCTGGAACGCTGTCGCTCAGGGCCTGCCCTTCGATCGCCCCACGCCGGACTTCGTCGTGAGCCGGCCGGCGTTGGCCGAAGCCGGGGTGGGACTGATCTTCGCCACACTTTTCTGCGCTCCCGCCCGGGCGGGCAAGCTGGCAGGACGATTCACCTACAGGACCCCCCGCGAAGCCAATCTCATGGCTCGAGCCCAGCTCGGCTGGTACGGCAGCGCCGGGCCGCCGCTTATCCGGGACCGAACCGAGCTGGACCGCCACCGGAGGGGCTGGCGGCCCGGCAAACTGGCGGCGGTGCTGCTGATGGAAGGAGCCGA
The DNA here is from genome assembly GCA_016464825.1 of Candidatus Dormiibacter inghamiae. Taxonomy (GTDB): domain Bacteria; phylum Chloroflexota; class Dormibacteria; order Dormibacterales; family Dormibacteraceae; genus Dormiibacter; species Dormiibacter inghamiae. The sequence continues at coordinate 98,507 of JAEKNQ010000010.1, forward strand.
TCCGATCCGGAAACCGGCGGAGGTGGCCTGGTGGCAGAAGCGGGGCGTCCGTATCATCGGCCCGGCGTGGTCCGGCACCCGCTACGCCGGCGGCACGGGCGAGCCGGGCGGCCTGACCAGCCGCGGCGTGAAGCTGCTCCTCGCGATGGCCCGTGAACGCCTCATCCTGGACCTGAGCCACCTGGCCGATGAGGCTCTGCGGGATGCCCTCCAGCTCTGGCAGGGGCCTCTGATCGCCTCGCACAGCAACGCCCGCGCCATCGTCCCCGGTGATCGGCAGGTGGCGGACAGCGTGGCAGCCGAGCTGGGGCGGAGGGGCGGCATGCTGGGCGTGAGTCTCTATCGCCGACATCTGCGAGCTGACAACCGCCCAGCTCGTTTGGAGGATGTGGTGCGCCATCTCCGGCATCTGGCGAGGGTTGCCGGTGGACCTGAGCATGTCGGTTTGGGCAGCGATCTGGATGGCGGCTTCAAGGCCTCCGAGGCGGCAATCCGGCGCGAGGGCCAGTTGAGCCGCTTAGGCCAGCTCCTGCAGCGGCATTTCTCGGCGCACGAGGTGGAGGGGATCATGGGAGCGAACTGGCTCGAGTTTCTGGGCCGCAGCCTGCCCCCGGCACCGTCGGAGGCCCGCCCAGCAAGATCAAGATAAGGAGAAGGAGGGGTCATGAACCAAGAGCAGCGGTTAGTCCACTCGTTCCACGAGCGCTACGGCTTGCCGCGGCAAGAGGTGCCCGCGTGGCCTGGCGATCAAGTCCTCCGGCAGCGAATCCTCATGCTCGAAGAAGAGCTGGCGGAACTGCGCAATTCAGCCCAGAACCACTATCTGGCCGAGGTGGCCGACGCCCTGGCGGACCTGCTCCACGTCGTCTACGGCACGGCTGTCGCCTGCGGCATCGACCTGGAGCCGATCTTCGCCGAGATCCACCGCGCCAACATGACCAAGGATCGGCACGAACGAAGGCCCGACGGCAAGCCGGCGAAGGGCCCGGCCTACGTGGCCCCCGACGTACGACCGCTGTTGGAGGAGCAGAGGCGGCTGGCGGTTGCAACGACCCGCTGAAGACTGCACGGGCGCGCCAGGCGTGCGGACATGCAGCGCGCTGAACCGCCGCTCGACCGCTCGGGCCGCTAGCGCCGGTCGGGGGCGTCCTCCATGCCGCGGACCGGCCGGCGGCGCCGCTTGTCGCCGCCTGTCAACTTGCGCGCCGCCCAGCGGACCGGGTCGAAGTACTCATCGGCCACCCGCTCCTTGAGCGGGATGATCGCGTTGTCGGTGATGTTGATGTGCTCGGGGCAGACCTCGTAGCAGCACTTGGTGATGTTGCACATGCCGAGCCCCGCCTTGTGCTTCAGCATCGGCCGCCGGTCCAGCGAGTCCTTCGGGTGCATCTCGAGAGTGGCCGTGCGGATCATGAAGCGCGGGCCGTAGTACTGATCCTTCTGCTCGTGGTTGCGCAGCACGTGGCAGACGTCCTGGCAGAGGAAGCACTCGATGCACTTGCGGAACTCGGTCAGGCGCTGCACGTCTTCCTGCTGCATGCGCCAGGGCTCGGCGTCGTTGAGATCCTCCTCGCTGGGTGTGAAGGGCGGGATCTGTTTGTTCACCTCGTAGTTCCAAGAGACGTCGGTGACCAGGTCCCGGATCACGGGGAAGGTGTGCATGGGAGTGACAGTGATGTCGCCCTGGAAGCTGTCCAGGCGGCTCTTGCACATGAGACGCGGAAAGCCGTTGATCTCCGCCGAGCAGGACCCGCACTTGGCAGCCTTGCAGTTCCAGCGCACCGCCAGGTCGGCGTCCACGTGGGCCTGGATCCAGAGCACGGCGTCCAGGATGACCATGCCTTCCTGGGCCGGCACCTCATAGCTGACGAGTTCACCGCCGGCAGGATCGCCCCGCCAGACCTTGAGCGTGACCGAGCGGCCGGTGGCCTCTGCCTCCCGCAGGTGCAGGGGGACGTCGTCGACCTGTTCAGTGACCTCGGATCTGACAGCCACTAATCCTCCCGGGTGTAGTCGGTGTTCCACTTCGCGTTGATGACTTCCATCAATTCGTCGGGGATTGCTTCCTTGGCAATCGCGTCAAGCTTGAGCTCCTCCCCGTCCTTCTCGACCACGAAGTTGACCTTGCCTAGCTCCTCATCGGGCGCCGGGTAGTCACTGCGGGTGTGGGCGCCGCGGCTCTCCCGGCGCTCGATTGCACTGACGAACAGCGCTTCGGCGTTGTCCACCATGCTCTGGACGTCGAGCGAGGCATGCCAGCCGGGGTTGAAGTGGCGGCCGCCCCGAGCGGCGACGGCGACCCGGGCCGCGCGCTCCTGCATCTCCTTCACCTTGCCCAACCCGACCCTCAGGCCCTTCTCCTCGCGGATGATGGGCGCATGGCGCGTGAGCGCGTCCTGCAGCTCCGCATGCAACTTGTACGGGTTCTCGCCATCCTCCCCGGTCAGTGGACGAAGCGTGTAAGCGATGGCCTCGCTGAGCTGGCCGCTCTCCCAGCCGACCGCCTTGTGCCCGGCCTGGGCGAAGGCAGCCGCCGCGTCGCCCGCCCGCTTGCCAAAGACCAGCAGATCGGAGAGCGAGTTACCGCCCAGCCGGTTGGCGCCGTGCAGTCCGCAGGCAACCTCGCCAGCGGCGAAGAGGCCGGCCAGGTTGGAAGCACCAGTCGCAGGCTCGACCCGCACGCCTGACATGGCGTAGTGGATGGTGGGGGCGACCTCCATCGGCTCCTTCGTGATGTCCACATCGGCCAGCTCATGGAACTGCTCCCACATGGAGGGAAGCTTGGACTTGATGAAGTCGGCCGGCTTGTGGCTGATGTCCAGGAAGGCGCCGCCGTGGGGCGTGCCCCGCCCCTCCAGGACCTCCTGGTTGATCGAGCGGGCGACCACGTCGCGCGTGGAAAGCTCCATCCGCTCGGCGTCGTACTTCTCCATGAAGCGCTCGCCCTGGCTGTTCCGCAGCAGGCCACCTTCGCCGCGCACTCCCTCGGTGACGAGGAGACCGCGTACGCCCGGGGGCCAGATCATGCCGGTGGGATGGAACTGGACCATCTCGCAGTCCTGCAGGATGGCGCCGGCGTGATAGGCGAGGGCCGTGCCGTCACCTGTCGACTCCCAGCTGTTGGAGGTGACCCTGTAGATCTTGCCCAGGCCGCCGCTGGCCAGCAGCACTGCCCCGGCTCGGTAGACGACCAGACCGCCGTCCTGCCGGCGGTAGGCGAGCGCGCCGCAGACGCGGCCGTCGCGGACCAGCAGGCGGGTGACTGTGACCTCCATGTGGACGTCGACACCCGGGGAGTGGACCAGTTTGTCCTGCAGCGATCGGATGAGCTCGAGGCCCGTGCGATCACCGATGTGCGCGAGGCGGGGGTAGGTGTGACCGCCAAAGGACCGCTGATGGATCAGGCCCTTCGCGTTGCGGTCGAAGATGGCGCCCCAGCGCTCGAGCTCCAGAACCCGCTCAGGCGCTTCCTTGGCGTGGATCTCGGCCATGCGCCAATTGTTCAGCAGCTTGCCGCCCTTCATGGTGTCGGAGAAGTGGGTCTTCCAGCTGTCGGGCTTGGCCACGTTCGCCAAAGCGGCGGCCATGCCGCCCTCCGCCATGACTGTGTGAGCCTTGCCGAGGAGAGACTTGCAGATCACCTGCACCCGGCAGCCGGCCTGGGCGGCGGCGATGGCCCCTCGCATGCCGGCGCCCCCGGCGCCGATCACGAGCACATCGGTGCTGACCTCGTCGTAGTTCACAGTGGGTTCGGCCATCTATCTCATCGCCTCAGAGCCAGGCGGCTTGGCCCAGCAGGCCGTGCACGCCGAGCCGAATGTAGATGTCGGTGAACCAGACTGTGAACATGCTCACCCAGGCCCACATCGCGTGGTTCGCGTTGAGGACTGTCACTCCCTGCCAGAGCCGGAAGCGGGCCCTGTGGCAACTGAAGCAGTCGGTGCTGCCGCCGACGAGATGCCGCCAGGCGTGGCAGCCGTAGGTGTAGCCGAGCAGGCAGGCGACGTTGAACAGCATTATCACGTTGCCCAGGCCGAAGTGGAAGGCACCGTGATAGCTGAAGGCGATCACTGCGTCGTAGATCAGGATCAACGTCTGCAGGGCTGTCGCGTAGAAGGCGAAGCGATGGAGGTTGTTGAAGACCCAGAGCCGCGTCTCGCCGCGGTAGTCGCGCTTTTCGGGATCTGTCGCGGCGCAGGAGCGGGGGTGGAGCAGGAAGCTGCGGAAATACGCCTTGCGGTAGTAGTAGCAGGTCACCCGGAAGGTGAGCGGCGCCCAGGCGACCCAGAGGGCCGGTGGGATGAGAAAGCTGCCCAGGCGGACGTTCACCTCGGGCGAGAAGAAAGGGCTCAGATAGGGCCCGAAGCGGCCTGTCGTCTCGAAGAGAACCACGAGGCCCGAGTAAATGATGAAGAGCGAGAACACGACGACGGTGGAGGTTGGGTAAAGCCAGTCGGGAAGCCTGCTGTAGGGATTCTGGATGCCGCCGCGGAAGCGCTTTGCACGCGTCCCCGCGGCCTGAGTGGCTGCCACGACTCCAAGAGTGTAAGTCGGCACCGCCGGCGGCTTGGCACGCGCTCAGCTACGGCTCAGGCGGTCATCCGCTCAGTCGGTAGGATGAAGGCGCGAATGCCCCGTCTCGCCCCACTTCTTCTGGGCATGCTGATCCTGCTCGTGTGCGCCTGTTCAGGCCTGGAGGCCGAGCCCCCAGTCGCCGCGACTCCCCCGTCGACACCCTCCACGGTGGCAGCCCAGAGCTGGCTCCAGGATCTGAGCTTCAGTGGCGACGTCAAGGGCAAGCTGAACCAGATCAGTCCCGGCGGGGGCAATCTGCGCAGCGTCTGCACTGGGGGCCGCGGGACCGGCGCTGACAGCTGGATCCTCACGCTCTACGGCCCGATCGGCCGCAAGGTCTACGGTTTCCAGGTGGGCGTCCAGCCCTATCGGGGGCCGGCGGCCTATAACGGGGCCAAGGCGCAGGTCCAGCTCTTCCGGCCTGACAACAGTCTCGCCTGGAGCTCGGGCGGGAACGATGAAGTCAGCTTCAGCCTGGATCCAAGCCAGGAATCAGGTCAGATGAGCGCTTCTCTGACCAATCTCAGCAACAACCAGACCAAGGTGAAGGTGACCGGCCGCTGGTCCTGCCGGACCTAGAGCACTAGCGGCCGGTCCACTCCGGCTTGCGCTTTTCGAGGAAGGCGCTCATGCCCTCCTGGGCGTCGCATGTCATCGCGTTGTCAGCCATCACGCGGCCCATGAGCTCGTAGGCATCGCCCTGCCGCTCGTCGATCTGTCGGTAGAACGCCTCCTTGCCGATCTGGAGCGTGAGTGGGCTCGAGGACGCGATCTGCCGAGCCAGCTCCATCACTTCGTCCTCGAGCTTGTCGGGCGGGACGACCCGGTTGATCAGGCCCCAGTCCGCCGCTGTGTCGGCATCGATCGGGCGGCCGGTCAGCAGCATCTCCAGCGCCCGCTTGCGGCCGATGACACGGCTCACTGCCACCATGGGGGTCGAGCAGAAGAGCCCGATCTTGACACCAGGGGTGGCGAAGGTGGCCGTCTCGGCGGCGATCGCAAGATCGCAAGCGGCCACCAGCTGGCAGCCGGCGGCGGTGGCGGTGGCGTGGACTGCGGCGATGACCGGCTGGCGAACTCGCTGGATGGTCTGCATGAGCCCTGTGCAGGTGTCGAAGATCGCCTGCTCGTCGGCCAGGCTGCGGTCGACCATCTCGCGCAGGTCATGACCCGCGGAAAACGCTGGGCCGTTGGCCCGGAGCACGATCACCCGAACTTCCGGCCGCCGGCTTTGCTCCTCGAGGAGACTGGTGAGCTCGCGCATGAGGGCAGTGGAGAGCGCATTGCGCCGTTCCGGCTCATTCAGGGTGAGCAAGACGGCCGGCAGCCGGTCCTCCACCAGCACGTGCTCCAAGACAGCGGCCACGGCTACTTTATACAACGTGCCACTCACGTACGACCATCAGTGCTTCGGCTGCGGTGCGGACAATCCGGAAGGGCTTCAGATGCACTTCAAGCCGCTCGCTGGAGAGTCGGTCTGCGAGTACGTGGTGCCTCAGCGCTACCAGAGCTGGGAGGGCATGATCCACGGCGGCGTCATAGCTCTGATGCTGGATGAGGCAGTGGGCTGGGCGGCCTGGCACGCTGACCGGCCGGGCGTTACGGGGAAGCTGGAGGTGCGCTATCGACAGGCGTTGAAGTGCGGCGAGCGCATCCGCGTGGTGGGGAGGATCGACCGAGCCCGGCGCAGCCTGAGCTACGCCAGCAGCTACATTGAGCGCCTGGCCGACCGGGTCCGGATCGCCGAGGCGACGGCTGTGCTCATGACGAAGGAGGCGGCTGTCGTTTAGGGGTCGGCTACGTGCAGCGCTGGCGGCCACTGACGGCCGAGCGGTTAGAATGGCGGTTCGCTTTTCTGTAGGCGGGGGCTAGCGCAGTCCGGCAGCGCGCACGGTTCGGGACCGTGAGGCCCCGGGTTCGAATCCCGGGCCCCCGACCACCTTTTCCCCCGGCTATCCGGGGTGGTTGTGCGACCCGTGGGCGAAGTGGGAGCGATGGCGTTCATGAATGGCCTCGAACTCGTCAGGGTCGGCGGCACCGAGCTCGGCGATCAAGTCCATGACCTCGGCCGGCCCCCCGACGACGAGGTGCCTGGCGAGTCGATCGCTTGAGTTGCGAAAGCAGTGAAGGGTCCCTGGCGGTACGAAGGCTACGCGGCGACCTCGATGGGCATGATCGCCACGGCCGCCGGCGTCTCGTCAGACACCATCTACCTGGCGTACGGCGGGAAACGAGGCGTGATTGAGGCTGTCATCCATTCAGCGATGTACCAAGATGCGGCTACTGACCCCCATTGGTCGACAGCCATCGAGCGCCTGCCGTCCGGAGGCGATCGAATGCGCGCCTGGGTAGCCCACACCTGTAACCACCTCGCCGACACCAGTCCGGTGCACGAGATAATCCGGGTGGCGGCCGGCACTGAGCCGTTCGTGGCCCAACTGCGGGCCCGGCTGCTGGAAGAGCGTCTGTCCTTGCAGCGGCACCGGGCGCGTCAGATTCTCCTGGGGGTCCTGCGGTCAGGAGTCACGCTCGACGACGCAGCTGACAGGTACTCGGCGCTGCTCAGCCCCGAGCTACATCACCTACTGACCATCGAATGCGGTTGGCCGCTAGAACGATATCGGGAGTGGGTGACCAAGCTCTTGATCGCCGATTTGCTCACCGTCGACGCTCAGTAGTGGACCTGCAGGACATCAGGCGCTAGTTCTGCCTGACAATGCCGTCCGCGCAGCGTCCCTTTGAGCCCCATTTACTCAGTGGAAACCGGCGCGCCCACGATCCGGGCAAAGGCATCGAGATAGCTCGAATCGCCGCTTAGGCTGCGGAGCAGCCAGTACTCGGCGCCCCAGAAGAGGTACCCCTCCAGCCGAAGTCCATGCCAGCTTGCGCGCCGGAGGCACCGGTTGTAGTTCTCGATCAGGCGCTCTGGCGGGCAGCTGTACATCGCGCGGGCGACCGGATTCGGTGGTGCTGTCACCGCCTCCCAGGGTTCCGCCTGACCCTCGGTGATCATGAGGCGGCGGCCCCGATCTTCGCTCGAAGCGGCAAAGCGCCTTCGCCAGGGACTGCTGTCGCCATCGAGGTAAGCGGTCAGGTGGCCGAGCCCGACCAGCGCATGGCGCGGGTAGTAGTCGATGCCAACGATGTCGGCCGAGCGAGCCGCCAGCGCCAGAGAGTCTCCCTGGTCTCGGGTCCGCCACCATTGCTGTATGCGCACCGGAAGAGAGGTGGGGAGGAAGCCGTTGAGCAGGACCGGACGGGTCGGGTCGGCGCGTCGGACTGCGCTGACCTCCCGCTCCACGAAGTCCACGGCCAGGCGCCAGGAGTGCTCCATGCCAAGCGGGTCGACCGCCTCGTGCTCGACCTGCCAGGCGACTATCGACTCTTGGCCGCGGTATCGCTGCACCACGCGAGTCACGAAGGAGGTTGCCGCTGCGAGGAGCTCGGCGTGGGACGCGGGCCCGATGAGGGAGCCCTCGCGCAGCGGTTGTGGAAGGTGGTGGAGGGGCGCGTAAAACTCCGGGTAGCCGAAGTTCTTCGGAGCGCCGACGCAGACGATCATCTGTTTGCCGGCCGTCTCAGCCGCGTCGACCTGCCAGTCAAGGTCGGTGGGATCGAACGAGCCTGCATCGGGTTCCAACCGGTCCCAGTACGCGCCCAGCCTGACCAGCTGGAAGGGATAGGCCAGCAGCGTTCGCAACGACACTGCTGGATCCAGGCCCATCGCTTCAGCCTGCCGCGGTCGGAAGCTTATGCCCAGTTGCGTCAAGCCGCGCGGCTCGATGGGCAGGGCCCGCCAGCGGTCTGTCAGCGATTGGTCGGGCCGTCTGATCCGAACCTCCGAGGCGACTGCCACCGTCAGGGCGCCCATCACCGAGGCGGCGATTGCTGAGCGCGTCCTCATCGGGATCGTTCTCGGTGATTGAGTAGCGCAGCACCGGCAATGAGGAGAACCAGGAAGAGCGCGGTCATCACAGCTACGTCCAGCAGCGGGCTCTCGGCTACCGCGGTCCCATAGCCGGGGGTGCCAGCGTAGAACGCCGCACGCAGGAGATTGACCGGATAGCGGAGCGGCATCGCCCACGAGACGGCGTCGAGCCACTGGGGCAGTCCCCTGAGCGGCGCCATCACTCCCGCGAAGAAGTACTGGGGCAGGATCAGAAACGGGAACACCTGGAGGGCGGCGCGCTGATTGGGCAGGGCCGCCAGCGTGGCCAGACCGAAGGCGCCGCCGAGCAGGCAACAGGCCACACAGGGCAGGACCAGGGCCCCCACCTGGCCAGGAACCAGATGGACTCTGAACAGCAGCGCGAAGACCACCACGCCGAAGCCCTGGACCAGCGCCACGAGGGTTTCCCCGAGGATCTTGCCGGACACGATGGTGACGCGCGAGATGGGAGCCACGAACAGCTCCTGCGAGAAGTCGGTCTCGCGATCCTCGATCAGCGACATCATGCCAGCTGCGGTGGATTGAAAGAGCGTCGCGGCGAGCACCCCTGTGAACATCAATGTCACCGAATCGAGTCCGGTGGCACGGCCCACTGTCGGCTGGAGCGCAGTGCCGAGGCCGGCGATCAGAAGTATCGGGAAGGCCAGACTCACTCCGAGCCGGACGCGGTCGCGCAGCAGCTTGGTCAGGTCGCGCTGAGCGACGGCCAGCAGGGCCGAGGCCTCGCCGGTTACGCTGCCGGGCTCACCGGCCATCAGCTACCAGTGGGATCGAGGTCAGAGACCGCCATCGCTTTTTCAAGGACTTCGCGTTCCGTCACGAAGGCGCCGGTAGGGGGCATCCAGCCCGCCGCGCCTGCCGATCCAAGCCACTGGGCGCACAGCCGCGGCGACAAGTCGGGGCAGGATGGGAGCGCGCACCTCTCGATCGAATTCCCTCAGGAAGAGCGCCAGCTCGACCGGTCCGGGCGTGCTACCCAGCTGGGCGGCGGTTTCGAGCAGCTCCTCCATGTGCAGGGCGGGCCGCGCCTCCACCAGGAGCCGTGCCGGGGCGGGTCCGGCGTTGACAAAGGAGTGCGCGACGCCGGGCAACACAGTGACGGTTTCGCCCACCGCCGCGATGACGGACTGCCGTCGGAGGTGGAAGCGCACCCGACCGTCCAGCACTGTGAAGCGCTCCTCCTGTTCAGGGTGAAGGTGCCCGGCTGGAACGCGGCCGCCAGGTGCGAGATGAAGCTCGAACTCGAAGAGTTGGCCGCCGGTCTCGGCCGCCGTCCGGCGGAGCACTATCCGCTCCCCGCTGGCTGGGTTCTGGATAATTCGGCCGGTCCTCACCTGTCCTATTGTCCGCGGAGCCGCGGGGGCGGCGGCTCCCCGCCAGGGCGCCTGCCCCGAGCTGCCGCCTAAACGCTATTTACAGACACCTGCGGCGTGGTTCGAAGAGCAACTGAGGCAGCGAGCAGGATCTGTCAAGGCGACCGGCCGGCCTCGCGCTCTCGGTACTCCGCGTTCGTGAACATGACGAAGAGGGTGTGATCGACGTCGCAGCGTTCGCCACCTGAGCGGGCGCCCGCTGTCCCGGCAGACATGGTCAGACCGTGGCCATGATGCAGCTCTCGCAAGTGCGGCGCCCCGGCACTGGCGCAGTCCAGCCACTGTGACTGGGCCCTGATCAGCTTGCCGTTTCTCGCCTCAAAGCTGAGGCTTCCATCCCGCTCGTGCCTGATTGAGTAGGCGCCTTCGTGCAGCCGTCGGTGATGAAAGCCGCAGAGCGAG